>NZ_FYDI01000010.1:0-171949 GCF_900187465.1 Pseudomonas sp. Irchel 3A18 | reverse complement strand
CATTGGAACCACCTGATCCCATCCCGAACTCAGCAGTGAAACGATGCATCGCCGATGGTAGTGTGGGGTTTCCCCATGTGAGAGTAGGTCATCGTCAAGATTCAAATTCAGAACCCCCATCTGCATACGCAGGTGGGGGTTTTGTCTTTCTGGTCCCAACCCTTTGTCTGCTGGCTTGCCACATCAAATGTGATGGATTGCTTATGGCAATCCCGGTCGCTTGCCCTTATGGTTTGGCTTCAGGTTTTACTCGTTCGAGTCAAGGAAGCATACATGTCCGTCACAACCTCTCTGAGCGCCGGCTTCATGGTGGTTCATGGCAACCGCCCCGATGAACTGCGCAGTCTGGTTGTCTCCTGGATGCGACGCTATCCCCTTGCTCCTCTGGAAAACGAAATTGCCCTGGTGCAAAGCAACGGCATCGCCCAGTGGCTCAAGCTGGCTCTGGCCGAAGATGCCCAGGATGAAGATCAAGGTGGCTGCGGCATTGCGGCCGCGATAGATGTTCAGCTTCCTGGTAGCTTCATGTGGCAGTTGTAT
The DNA here is from genome assembly GCF_900187465.1 of Pseudomonas sp. Irchel 3A18. Lineage (NCBI taxonomy): Bacteria > Pseudomonadati > Pseudomonadota > Gammaproteobacteria > Pseudomonadales > Pseudomonadaceae > Pseudomonas > Pseudomonas sp. Irchel 3A18. Next base: position 171,409 of record NZ_FYDI01000010.1, on the reverse strand, counting down.
CGCTCTGTACTGGGCCGCAACGAAATCCCGGAAATCTCTCTGCTCGACAAGGCACCGCTGACATGGCGCCTGATGCGCCTCCTGCCGCAACTGATCAACCAGCCCCATTTCGAGCCCTTGCAGCGCTTCCTCACTGACGATACGGACCTGCGCAAGCGCTACCAGTTGTCCGAGCGTCTGGCTGATCTGTTTGACCAATATCAGGTGTACCGTGCCGACTGGCTGAAGGACTGGGCGGAAGGTCGCCATCAACTGCTCAATGTCCGAGGTGAAGCCAAGCCGCTGAGTGCCGCCAATTGCTGGCAGGCTGAACTGTGGCGTGCGCTGCTGGAAGATGTCGGTGCCGAAGGCATGGCCCAGAGCCGTGCCGGTGTTCATCAGCGCTTTCTAGCGCGTATCAACAGCCTTGACGAGGCACCGCCCGGCTTGCCTGCACGGGTGATCGTTTTCGGTATTTCGTCCCTGCCTGCACAGGCACTGGAAGCTCTGGCCGGGTTATCGAAGTTCAGCCAAGTGCTGCTTTGCGTACACAACCCTTGTCGCCATCACTGGGCCGATATCGTGGCCGACAAGGATTTGCTCCGCCATCAATACAAACGTCAGGCACGCAAGAACGGCATGCCAATGGCGCTTGATCCGGAGGCTTTGCACCAGCACGCCCATCCACTGCTCGCCGCCTGGGGCAAGCAAGGCCGTGACTACATAAACCTGCTGGACAGCCATGACGAGCCCAACAGCTACCGCTCCTCTTTCAAGGATGAGCGCATCGACCTGTTCAGCGAGAGCGAGCCGACAACCCTGCTCAACCAATTGCAGGATGACATCCTCGAACTCCGGCCTCTCGACGAAACCCGTGAGCACTGGCCCGCTGTCGACTCCCTGAAGGATCGCTCGATCCGCTTTCACGTAGCCCACAGTGCCCAGCGTGAAGTCGAGGTGCTGCACGATCAGCTACTGGCACGTTTCAGCCGGGACCCAGGCCTGAGGCCACGCGATGTAATTGTCATGGTCCCCGATATCGACAGTTATGCCCCGCATATCCGGGCCGTGTTCGGGCAGATCGATTCTTATGACCAGCGCTTCATTCCCTTCACCCTGGCTGACCAGGGCCAACGTGGCCGCGAGCCACTGCTGATTGCGGTCGAGCATCTGTTGAAGCTCCCCGACAGCCGCTTTCCGGTCAGCGAAATCCTCGACTTGCTTGACGTTCCTGCCTTGCGGGCACGTTTCAAGATTCAGGAGCATGACTTGCCGACCCTGCATCGCTGGATCGAAGGTGCCGGGGTGCGCTGGGGGTTGAATGCACAACAGCGTGCCGGCCTGGGATTGCCCGACGAGCTGGAACAGAACAGCTGGCATTTCGGCCTGCGTCGAATGTTGCTGGGTTATGCCGTTGGAGCAGGTGAAGCTTATGAAGGTATCGAACCCTATGACGAAATCGGCGGGCTGGATGCTGCACTGATCGGCCCACTGGTTGCCTTGATCGACGCATTGCAGGTTGCCCACGCCGAACTGTCCCTGCCCGCGACCCCCGAGCAATGGGGAATACGCTTGCAGGCTCTGGTACAGGTGTTTTTCCAGGCCGAAAGCGAACATGACGATTACCTGCTGGGTCAGCTTGAGACGCTTCGGGAAACCTGGCTGAAGACCTGTGAGACGGTCGATCTGTTCGATGAATTACCACTGACCGTCGTGCGTGAAGCCTGGCTGGCCGGTCTGGACAAGGGCCGTCTGTCACAGCGCTTCCTGGCGGGCTCGGTCAACTTCTGTACCTTGATGCCCATGCGTGCGATTCCTTTCAAAGTGGTCTGTCTGCTGGGCATGAACGACGGCGATTACCCTCGCGCTCAGCCACCACTGGACTTCGACCTGATGGGCAGCGATTACCGTCCCGGTGACCGTTCGCGCCGTGAAGACGATCGTTACCTGCTGCTTGAAGCATTGCTCTCGGCACGGGACCAGCTCTATATCAGTTGGGTCGGCCACAGCATTCGTGACAACAGCGACCGCCCGGCTTCGGTGTTGATCGGCCAGTTACGCGACCATCTGGCCAGCGGCTGGAAACTCGCCTCAGACGATGAGCCTGACAGCAAGCAAGACCCCGGCGAACGTCTGCTCGATGCCTTGACCCTGCATCATCCGCTGCAACCTTTCAGTGCCAGTTATTTCCATGCCGGCACTGGTTATTTCAGTTTTGCCCAGGAATGGCGGCTGCTGCATGAAGACAAACCAGCGCCGATCAGCGTTGCTGCCTTGCCGCCTCACGAGCAGGATGAACCCCTGACGATTGCGCAGTTGCAGGATTTCCTGAGAAACCCGGTCAAGCACTTCTTCAGTCAGCGTTTGAAGATCTACTTCGAGACGGCCGAAGCGCCGGTGCCCGACGAAGAACCTTTTGTGCTCAACGCCCTTGAGCGTTACAGCCTGAGTGAAAGCCTGCTGGCCGCCGCCATGGCCAACCTGGACGATGTCGACTCGGCCTTGCAGGCTCAGGCAATCAAGCTGCAAAGTAGCGGACTGCTGCCCATGGCCGGATTCGGCACTCGCCTTCAGGCTGAACTGATCGAGCCGCTGCCGGGTGTGCTTGAGCTTTATCAGGAGTTGCTGACCCTGTGGCCTGAACCTTTGAGCAGCGCCTTGCCGATGAGCTTTGCCCATAACGATGTGAGCCTCGAAGGCTGGCTGGGCGGGCTGCACAGTAATGGGCAAAACCAGTTGCTGACCGTAACGGTCATCCCCAATGGCATTGGCTCGAAACGAACCCGCAAATGGCACCGGCTGATTCGTCCCTGGGTGACTCATCTGGTCGCCAGCGCCTGTGGTTTGCCGCTCAATACGGCGTTGGTGGCCACCGATGACATGCTCATGCTGGCCCCGCTGGACAGAGACGCGGCCAGCGCAATCCTCAACGACCTGCTGACCACCTGGCTGTTCGGCATGCAGCAGCCTTTGCCGGTAGCGGTCAAGACAGCCTTCGCCTGGCTGGGACAACCTCTGGACAAGGCCGAAGCCGCTGCACGCAAGGCTTACGAGGGCGATGGTGTGACCAGTAATGGTGAACTCGGGGAAAGTACTGCACTGGCCCGGCAGTTCCCGGATTTCAATGCGTTGATGGAAAGCGAAGAGTTCGTTGGCTGGTGCGAAGCACTCTACAAACCGATTTACGAAGCACCCTGGCAGTCTCTGTCCGGCGCGGAGGCCAGCGCATGAGTACCTTGCAAGAACACACCGTTCCTCTGGCACTGCGCTTTCCACTTCGCGGCAGCCAGTTGATCGAAGCCAGCGCCGGTACCGGCAAGACCTTCACCATCTCGGCGTTATACCTGCGTCTGGTGCTTGGCCACGGAGATGAAGCATCAGGTTTTGGCCGCGAGCTATTGCCACCGCAGATCCTGGTGGTGACCTTTACCGATGCTGCGACCAAGGAACTGCGTGACCGGATTCGTACCCGTCTGGCCGAAGCCGCCCGTTTCTTTCGTGACGAAATCCCCGCGCCCGACGACCTGATCGCCGACTTGCGTGCCCAGTTCAGCGCCGAACAATGGCCGGGCTGTGCCAACCGTCTGGATATCGCCGCGCAATGGATGGACGAGGCCGCTGTTTCGACCATTCACAGTTGGTGCCAGCGCATGTTGCGCGAGCACGCTTTCGACAGCGGAAGTCTGTTCACCCAGAGCCTGGAAACCGATCACAGTGACCTGCTGGGCGAAGTGCTGCGCGATTACTGGCGGCGTTTCTGCTATCCCATGAGTGGCGATGCTCTGGACTGGGTGCGGGAAAAATGGGGCGGTCCGGCCGCCTTGCTGCCACGTCTCCGGGGTCTGTTTGGCCGCGAGCGCAGTCAGGTGACTCAAGAGCCGGCCGAGCTGATTCTGGCCTCTCTGCAACAGCGCCGCGAAGCGCTGCAAACGCTGAAAGCGCCTTGGACCGATTGGGCCAATGAACTGCACGCGATTTGTCAGGACGGCGTCAAACGCAAGATCGTCGATGGCCGCAAGATGCAGGAGCGCTACTTTGCGCCCTGGTTTGAAAAGCTCAAGGCCTGGGCCGCCGATGAAACCCAGGAAGTGCTGGAGCTTGGCACCGGCTTCACCCGCCTGACCCCGGATGGTATTGCCGAAGCCTGGAAAAGCGACCCGCCGTCGCACCCGGCTCTGGAGGCCATGCTCGAACTGAAAGCGGCCCTCGACGCTCTGCCCAAACCCGATGCCGCCGTGCTGCAACATGCCGCGCAATGGGTGAGCGCACGCTTTGAAGAAGAGAAGCGTCGTCGTGCCGAAATGGGTTTTGACGACATGCTGCTCAGGCTCGATGCCGCCCTGCAAGGTGCAGGCGGGGAGCGTCTGGCGACGCTGATTCGTGAACAATTCCCTGTCGCGCTCATCGATGAGTTCCAGGATACCGACCCGGTGCAGTACCGGATTTTCGAGAGCATTTATCGCCTTGAAGAGAACGACGAGCAGACCGGCCTGTTTCTGATCGGCGACCCCAAGCAGGCGATTTATGCTTTTCGTGGCGCGGACATCTACACCTACCTGCGCGCCCGTACGGCCACGGCGGGGCGCTGGCACACACTGGACACCAACTACCGCTCCAGCCATGCCATGGTCGAGTCTGCGAATCACATCTTCGATCAGGCCGAGCAACGCGCCGAAGGGCGTGGCGCGTTTCTGTTTCGCGAGGGCGGCAATAACCCGGTGCCGTTTACCAAGGCACTTGCCCAGGGTCGCAAGGAAACCCTGCAGGTCGATGGCGCGCCACTCGCGGCCCTGACGGTCTGGCATCTGCCCAGCGAGCAGCCGGTGTCCGGCACGGTTTATCGCCAGCAACTGGCGGCCAGTTGCGCCAGTGAAATCGTGCGTCTGCTCAAGGGCGGGCAACAAGGGCAGACCGGCTTTGCGGCACCCGATAAAGCGCTACGTGGATTGCTGCCTGCCGACATCGCGATTCTGGTGCGTGATGGCAAGGAAGCTCAGGCCGTGCGTAATGAGTTGGCGACCCGTAACGTGCGCAGCGTCTACCTCTCCGACAAGGATTCGGTGTTCGCGGCGCAGGAGGCCCATGATCTGCTGGCCTGGCTCAAGGCCTGTGCCGAACCGGATGCCGAACGCATCCTGCGCGCCGCGCTGGCCTGCATCACGCTGAACCTGCCGCTGGCCGAACTGGAACGCTTGAATCAGGACGAACTGGCCTGGGAGCAGCGCGTCATGCAGTTCCGCGGCTATCGTAGCCTGTGGCGTCATCAGGGTGTGCTGCCGATGCTGCGCCGTCTGCTGCATGACTTTGCCTTGCCCCAGACACTGATCGCTCGTAACGATGGCGAGCGAGTACTGACCAACCTGCTGCACTTGTCCGAATTGCTGCAACAGGCCGCCGCCGAACTGGATGGCGAACAAGCCTTGATCCGGCATCTGGGCGAGCAACTGGCGTTGTCCGGTCAGGCTGCCGAAGAGCAGATTTTGCGCCTGGAAAGCGATGAGCAACTGGTCAAGGTCGTGACCATTCACAAGTCCAAGGGCCTGCAATATCCGCTGGTGTTTCTGCCGTTCATTTGCTCCACCAAACCGGTGGATGGCAGCCGCTTGCCCTTGCAGTTTCACGATGGCGAAGGCAATGCGCAGATCAGCCTGCAACCCACGCAAGAGCTCATCGAACTGGCCGACAATGAACGTCTGGCCGAAGACCTGCGCTTGCTCTATGTGGCCCTGACCCGCTCCGAGCACGCTTGCTGGCTAGGTGTCGCAGACCTCAAACGCGGCAACCTCAACAGCTCCATGCTGCACCGCTCTGCGTTGGGTTACTTGCTGGGTGGCGGCGTGGCGCTTGGCGAGTCGGCCAACCTGCAACTCTGGCTGCGGGACCTGAGCCAGGGCAGTGAAAGTATTGCCTTGCAGCCAGTCCCCGAACCCACCGCCGACACCTTCAGCCCGCCCCGCAATGAAGCCCGACTCGTCAAGGCATTGATGCCCAAGCGCCGAGCCGCTGAAAACTGGTGGATCGCCTCCTACAGTGCGCTGCGTATCGGCGACACCGTGACCACGAGCGGCGATGTGTCTCCCGACAGTCCGCAAGCGCAGAAGCTGTTCGACGACGAACGCCTGGACCCGCAGGCACCTCGCGAGGTGCTGGCAGCGGGTGACGACATCCACCGTTTTCCCCGTGGTCCCAACCCCGGTACCTTTTTGCATGGTCTGCTGGAGTGGGCAGGCAACGAAGGTTTTGCCGCCGCCGCTCATGACCCTGAACTGCTGAGCGACGCCATTGCTCGTCGCTGCAACCGACGAGGCTGGGAAGGCTGGATCAACACCCTGACCGGCTGGCTGACACACCTGCTCAACATGCCTTTGCACTTGGGCAATGACGTGACGCCGGTCGCCCTGGGGCAACTGGATCAACCCAATCAGTACCGGGTTGAAATGGAGTTCTGGTTCGCCAGCAGCCAGGTCAACGTGACACAGATGGATGAACTCGTGCGTCATTACACCCACGGCAATGCGCCGCGACTGGTGACCCAGACCACTTCGCTCAATGGCATGTTCAAAGGCTTCATCGACCTGACGTTCGAGCATGAAGGGCGCTATTACGTGGCAGACTACAAATCCAACTGGCTGGGCGGCGACGAGACGTTCTACACCGAGCAGTCCATGGAAGCGGCCATTCTCGAAAACCGTTACGACCTGCAATACGTCCTCTACCTGCTGGCGCTGCATCGCCAGCTCAAGGCGCGGCTGGCCGATTACGATTACGACCAGCACATGGGCGGCGCGGTGTACCTGTTCCTGCGTGGCAGTCGTTCGGCCACCCAGGGCGTGTACTTCACCCGACCACCCCGTGAGTTGATCGAGAGCCTGGACCTGTTGTTCCAGGGGCAACCCCTGTCCACCGCCCAGCCTGGAGCGTTCGCATGAGCCGCACGTTTGCCGAACTCTTGCCCGCGCAACTGGATGCCGAGAGCCTGACCCATCTGAACCCGCTGAGCCGGGTCGACGATTTGCTGCTGTTGCTCGACCGCTGGGTGGAGCGTGGCTGGTTGCGGGCGCTGGACCGGGCCTTCGTGGCCTTTCTTGGCGAACTCGACCCGCACGCCGATTCCCGGGTATTGCTGGCGGCAGCCTTGAGCAGCCATCAACTGGGTCATGGGCACGTATGCCTGGATCTGTATGAAACCCTCAAGGAGCCGGATTTCGCCCTGTCATTACCGCCAGAAGGCGACATGCAGAGCGTACCGGTGATGTTGCCCTCACAACTGCTCAAAGGGCTGGATGGCGTGACATGGTGTCAGGCTCTGGCTGACAGTCCTTTGGTCGCATTGGCCGAAGACATGAGCCCGGCTGCTCTGCAAAAGCCGCTGGTGTTGTCTGACCGACGTCTGTACCTGCGCCGTTACTGGACGTATGAGCGCCGCATCGCAGCGGCCTTGCGTCAACGGCTGGCCCAGCCGGAAAGCGCGCCACAGGATCTGGCCCAGCGTCTTGACGCTCTGTTTGGCGCGGCCAGTACTGCGCCTGACGCTGTGATCGACTGGCAGAAACTGGCCTGCGCCCTGGCCACTCGCCGTGGCTTCAGCATCATCACCGGCGGGCCGGGCACCGGCAAGACCACGACCGTGGTGCGCCTGTTGGCCTTGCTGCAAGCGCCCGCCGTGCAGAGCGGTCAGCCGCTGCGCATTCGTCTGGCGGCACCCACCGGCAAGGCGGCGGCCCGGTTGACCGAGTCCATCAGTCAGCAAGTGCAAAGCCTGGACGTCAGTGACGGCGTGCGGCAGAAGATCCCCAGTGAAGTCACCACCGTGCATCGTCTGCTGGGCAGTCGTCCGGGAACGCGGCACTTCCGTCACCACGCCAGTAATCCATTGCCGCTGGATGTGTTGGTGGTCGATGAAGCCTCGATGATCGACCTGGAAATGATGGCCAACCTGCTGGATGCATTGCCGCCCGATGCACGTATGGTGCTGTTGGGCGACAAGGATCAACTGGCGTCTGTGGAAGCGGGCGCCGTGCTGGGAGATTTGTGTCGCGATGCGGAGCAGGGGTTCTACAGCCCGCAGACTCAGGCCTGGCTGGAAGCGATCAGCGGCGAGGATTTGAGCAGAAGCGCGCTGCAACAAGGCGATGCCCAACAGCATCCTCTCGCGCAGCAAGTGGTGATGTTGCGTCACTCGCGGCGTTTCGGGCAGGGCAGTGGTATCGGCCAGTTGTCGCGGCTGGTCAACCAGCAACTGGACCATGAAGCCCGTGGGTTGCTGGCGGCTCGCAGCCACAAAGACCTGTTCAGTCTGGCCCTCAAGGGCGAGCAGGATCAGCGTCTTGAGCGTCTGTTACTCGACGGCCATGACGGCGGGCCTCAGGGGTATCGCCATTACCTGGGCGTGCTGGACGGGCAGCGGCCAGCTGAGGGAGCAGCGCTGGACGATGAATGCTGGACGTGCTGGGCACGTGAGGTATTGCAGGCCTTCGATGCGTTCCAGTTGCTGTGTGCGGTGCGCAAGGGGCCTTGGGGCGTCGAGGGCTTGAACCAGCGCATCACTCAGGCCCTGTCCGGCGCAGGCCTGATCGAAAAGGATCAACTGTGGTACGAAGGCCGCCCGGTTCTGATGACCCACAACGATTACGGCCTTGGCCTCATGAACGGCGACATCGGCATCGCCTTGAACCTGCCGGAGCGCGATGGCTCAGGGAAGCAGGTCTTGCGCGTGGCCTTCCCGCGCAATGACGGCAGCGACGGTGTGCGCTTCGTGCTGCCCAGCCGGCTCAATGATGTGGAAACCGTGTACGCCATGACCGTGCACAAATCCCAGGGCTCTGAGTTCGCCCACACCGCCCTGATCCTGCCCGAAGCCCTTAACCCGGTGCTGACCAAGGAACTGATCTATACCGGTATCACCCGGGCCAAACACTGGTTCAGCCTGATCGAGCCACGCCAGGGCGTGTTCGAGGAGGCGCTGCGCCGCAAGGTCAAGCGCCTGAGCGGGTTGATGCTGGGGCTTTAGCGAAACCGTCAGAGGACGCCTGCCGACTCAGTGATTGTCGGCACCGCGTCTGAAGAACAGCGTCACTTGCCCCAGTTCGACCCCGAACTTTGACATGAACGAGCGATTGATTAGCGTGTCCTCGTCCATCAGGTACATCCAGTCGTCGAACTGCACCGGGTAGAACTTGCCATCGACCTCCAGGTTGAGGGTGTAGCGCCAGCGCAGTGCATTGCCTGCCACTTCGCCAATGGCCTCGCCGATGACATCGCCAGCGGTTCCTTTCCAGCGCCCCGGCCCGTCCGGTGTCAGGGTCCAGACCCGGCGTTGCAGCGTACCGTCGCTGTAGACAAAGTGTTCGTCGAGAATCAACTGCTCGCCTTGTTTACGGCCTTCGATGGTCACAGTAAAGCGCTTGACCACTTCACCCGAACGCTTCTGAAACATGCCCCAGGCCTTTACTGGCTGAGAGAAAAAAGCAGGCAGATCCAGCTCGGGTTTCTCGTTACGGTACTGGCCGACTTCGATGTTGGAGCAACTGCTGAGCAACAGGCAGCAAGCCAGTAGCCAGGACTTCCACATTGCGACGTGATTCATTGTTTTTTCCTCGGAAGGCGCTGGTGCAGTTGAGTTCTTGGACGGGACAGCGATATCGACCATCGCTTCTGTGGATAAATCCGTTTTCACCCGTATTTGATTGACGTGGCCGGTTCCACGGCTACCCGTGGCAAGGCTCTTCTATACTCGAGATTCTATGTATTGCGAGCTGACCTCACACACGCCAATCTGCCACGGAGAACAACAATGAAAATCGCATTTATCGGCCTGGGCAACATGGGAGCGCCCATGGCGCGCAACCTGATCAAGGGCGGTCATCAGTTGCAGGTGTGTGACCTGAACAAGACCGTACTGGCCGAGCTTGCCGCCCTGGGTGCAAGCATTCGTGAAACCCCGAAGCATGCTGCTCAGGGCAGTGAACTGGTCATCACCATGCTGCCTGCCGCAGTCCATGTGCGCAGCGTTTATCTGGATGAGGACGGCGTGCTGGAAGGCATTAATGCCGGTGTGCCTGCCGTGGATTGCAGCACCATCGATCCACAGACCATTCGAGAGATATCGGCCATTGCCGCGAAACAAGGTGTGGTCGTCAGTGATGCGCCAGTCTCTGGCGGAACGGCTGGCGCTCAGGCCGGGACGCTGACTTTCATGGCGGGAGGAACGCCTGAACACTTTGCCGTGCTCAAGCCGGTGCTGGAGCAGATGGGCCGTAATATCGTGCATTGCGGGGATGTCGGGACCGGGCAGATTGCCAAGATCTGCAACAACATGCTGCTGGCCATTTCCATGATCGGCATTTCCGAATCCATGGCTCTGGGCAATTCCCTGGGGATCGATCCTCAGGTGCTGGCGGGGATCATCAACACGTCGACCGGACGTTGCTGGAGTTCAGAGTTCTACAATCCATGGCCGGGCATCGTGGAAACCGCGCCTGCTTCGCGAGGCTACACCGGCGGTTTTGGCGCAGAGCTGATGCTCAAGGATCTGGGCCTGGCAACCGAAGCCGCCAAGTCAGCGCATCAGCCTGTGATCCTTGGTGCCCTGGCCCAGCAGCTTTATCAGGCGATGAGTCTGCGGGGTGATGGCAACAAGGATTTTTCAGCGATCGTCGAAGGGTATCGACGCAAGGAGTGAAGGCTCAGGCCACTATCGAATCCAGTGAACGGTCGACCATTGCCTTGGCCATTTGCGCCAGGTGCAGGATCGAGATCGTCAGGTCATGGTTATGACCGTCACTGGCTTCATTGGCGGTGGCAATGATGCAACGCAGCAAGTCGGACGCGATATTGAGTCCATCCTGCTGGCTGAGGGCTTCGTTGACGATGAACGGTTTGATGTCGGGCATGGGCAACTCGAAGGTAATTGAAGCAGCGCACAGAGCCTAGAGAGGCCGATTCCGGCACGCAATAGGGCGCGGCTTTCTCGGAAGTTTCACTCAGCAGAGCAAGAGTCATCCCGCTCGCGTGGCAGCGAATCTCTGGCAATCAGCGAGTGTTTTTGCCGTCTTGTCACATCTTGTCCAACCTTCATGAATGCAGATGCATACGATTCTCTTTTACTTATTTGAATCGTAAGGACGTTCCATGCATTCTCCCCTCCGTTTGCGGCCTTCAGCTGTGATGATCAAACTGGCGCTGGCGTGTCTGGCTTCGGGTCAGGCGTATGCACAAGAGCAGACCGAAACCGAAGCGTCGGCCAACGTGCTGTCAATTGCAGACGTGGTGGTGACGGCGGCCGGTTATGAGCAGAACCTGGAGGATGCTCCTGCCTCGATGACCGTCATTACCGGTGACGAGCTGCGCAAGAAGTCTTTCCGCGACCTGACCGATGCGGTGCGTGATGTGGAGGGTGTCACCGTAAACGGTGGTGCCAACGAAACCGACATTTCCATTCGTGGCATGCCCGCCGATTACACGCTGATTCTGGTGGATGGCAAACGCCAGAGCGCTCGCGAATCACGGGTCAACGGCAACAGCGGCTACGAGCAAAGTTTCATTCCGCCAGCCGAAGCCATCGAACGAATCGAAGTGGTGCGCGGCCCGATGTCTTCGTTGTACGGCTCCGATGCCATCGGCGGCGTCATCAACATCATCACCCGCAAGGTGACGCCGGAGTGGGGCGGTTCGATCACCTACGATTACTCGGCGCGTCAGCACAGCGATCAGGGCAATGCCCGCCAGACCCAGTTCTACCTCAGCGGCCCGATCAAGGAAGACTTGCTGGGCTTGCAGGTGTGGGGACGTTATCTGGATCGTCAGGCGGACGACGATATCGAACAGACCAATGGTTTCAGCAAGGCGGATCACCGTGACCTCACGGCGCGGTTGGCGATTACCCCGAACGCCGACCACGAAATCCTGCTGGAAGCCGGTGCAACCCGCCTGAAAAACGGTGATGGCCTGAGCGCCAACTGGGCGACCCGCGAGCAGGAAAACAACCGAGATCACTGGTCCATTTCCCATCAGGGCCGTTGGGGCTGGGCGACTTCCGATGTGTCGCTGGCGTATGAAAAATCCAGCCGCGAAGGTCGGGCCGATTCGACCCAGACCGATGTGCTGGGCCGCAAGCCGGAAGTCGAGAACACCGTATTCGACGCCAAGCTGGTGATGCCCACCGAACACAACATCACCACGGTTGGCATGCAGTGGAACGACACCACCGTCACTGACTGGAACCAGGGCCTGGGCGACCGGAAAAACTACGAGTTCTCCGTTGTGCAGAAAGCGCTGTTCGCTGAAAACGAATGGTCGATGACCGATACGTTCTCTCTGACCACCGGTCTGCGCATGGACGATCACGAGCAGTACGGCGTGCATTTCAGCCCGCGGGTTTATGGTGTCTGGCGTGCGACGGATGACTGGACCTTCAAGGGCGGTGTCGCCCGTGGCTTCAAGGCACCTGAAGTGAGGGCCGTGGTGCCCGGTTACTCCTACCTGCGCCGCAACAGGTTCGTGATGTTCGGCAACCCGGACCTCAAGCCGGAAACCAGCACCAACTATGAACTCTCGGCGTTGTGGTCCAACCGCAATAACCTGTCCGCTGGCGCGACCGTGTTCTACAACGACTTCCAGGACAAGCTGTCGACTGTCACCACCACAGAAGTGTGGAACGGTTTCACGGTCATGGATCGGGTCAACGTCGATAAAGCCGTGATCCAGGGCGTCGAGTTGAATGGTCGCTGGGATGTGACATCGGCTGTCGCGATCAAGGGCAACTTCACTTACACCGATTCCGAGCAGAAGAGCGGTGCCAACGCCGGCGCGCCACTGGCCCTGACGCCTGAGCGCAAAGCCAATCTGCGCGCCGAATGGCAACTGAACGATCGCACCCAACTCTGGGCAGCCACCAATTACTACGGCAAGGAATACGGCAACACCCTCACCGACGAAGCCTCACCGGCCTACACCACGGCTGACTTTGGCGGATCTTACGAACTGACCAAAAATGTCTCGCTCAATGGCGCGCTGTATAACGTGACCGACCGGCGTCTGGATGATGAAACCTATGGCACCGTGAACTATGGCCGTACCTTGTGGGCGAGTACGACAGTGCGGTTCTGATTGTGTTTTTCGCGAATGGAAGTCCGGTAGGAATGAATTCATTCGCGAACAGAGGGCAGCCTTACAACCGCACATAACCCCGCAGGCGGGCGGTTTTCCAGGGTGAGTTCGCCGCCATGGGCCTGGATGCAGGAGCGTGCGATGGCCAGGCCAAGGCCCAGTCCGCCCTGGGTGTTATCCGCGCCGCTGTGGCTCAATTGCACGAAGGGTTCAAACACCTGGGTCAGCCAGGCCTGTTCGATGCCCGGGCCGTGGTCGAGGATTTCCAGGCGGATTTCCGACTCGTCGACGGCCAGGCTCACAGTCGCATCCCCCGCATGGCGCAAGGCATTGTCGATCAGGTTGGTCAGTGCTCGTTTGAGCGCCAGTGGACGACAGTGGCAATAAACCTCTTGCCCGCGCTCCCAGCCTATCGGCTGGCCCATGCTCTGGTAGCGGCGGGCGAGGTCGTCGAGCAGGGCGGTCAGCGATATGCTGACCGTCGCTTCCTGCACCGCATCACCCCGTACAAAATTCAACGTTTCGCGCACCATGGCGCGCAATTCGTCAAGGCTGTCGAGCATGTCGTCGCGTTCGGGGCTGTCTTCCAGCAATTCCATTTGCAGACGCAATTCGGTAATGGGCGTATTCAGGTCATGGCTGATAGCGGCCAGCATGCGCGTTCGGCCTTCGACATGGCGGGCGATGCGCTCCTGCATCACGTTGAAAGCCCTGGTCAGGTCACGGGCCTCTTGCGGACCCGAGAGCTGCAGCGGCGATATCCATTCCCCGCGACTGACCCGCTCGGTTGCCTGCGCCAGTGTTTTTACCGGCTGCACCACGCGGCGCATGAAAAAGATCACGATCAGCAACACCGGAATGGTGGTGACCGGCAAGGTGTAGGCCAGCATACGACCCCATTCGTAGCCCCCCGCCGGATGCTGGATGGCGTTCAGCTGTTTGCCATCAGGCAACTCGATGCTGGTGCGCAGCCGCAGGGGTGACCAACCGGCTGCCACAAAGACATGCTCCCGTGCCGGGCCACCGCTGATGCGCTCCAGCTGCATGCCGATAAGTGGATTGGCGGGCAGCGTCAGACGTTTTCCGAGATCGCTGACCAGACGCTGTTCTTCCGGGCGCATGCCGTTGGTATCGGCAATGGCGTTGCTGGCGACCCAGAAGTGCGAGTCAGGTGTCTGCATTGAGGCCAGCAGGCGCGAGGCATCTTCGGCGGACAAGCCTTGTGCGACATGGTAGGCGGTGATCAGTCGTTCAATGGCCAGCGTGCGTGACAGTGGATGAATCAGGGCGCCGGTGCGTTGCAGGTAGAGCATGGCGATGGCATTGGAAGCCAGCAGCGCAAGCAGCAGCAATACGCCCAGTTGATGGGCCATCCGCCTTGGCCATAAACGACGCAACAGCTTCATGCGTCGAGCAGGGTAACAGTGGCCGCCAGCATATAACCGTCGCCCCAGATGGTGCGCAGCAGGTCCGGCTCCAGCGGGTTGTCATCGAGCTTGCGGCGCAGGCGGCTGATCTGTCGGTCGATGGCCCGGTCGAACACTTCTGTGCCGGGACGGCTGGTCAGGTCGATCAGTTTTTGGCGGCTCAGGACGGTATTGGGGTTGGCGAGCAGGACCTGCAGCAGACGGCTTTCCACAGTACTGAGCCGCACCGCCGAGCCATCAGGACGGGTCAGGGTGCTGTTGCTTGCGCTGAAACTCAGGCCGGCGAATGCGTAACCCTGTGCCCGTTCCGAAGTGTCGGCGGGCGGCAGCGTGCTGTCCGACCGGCTCAGGCCAGTGCCGCGACGGCGTAACAGGCTGCGGATCCGCGCCACCAGTTCGCGAGGCTCGAACGGTTTGGTGACGTAATCGTCTGCGCCGATATCCAGGCCACGAACCCGGTCGGCACAGGTGTCGCGGGCCGTGAGCAGGATCACCGGAATGTTCTCGCGACGATGCAGCCTGCTGCACAGCTCGAAACCGTCGCCATCGGGCAGCATGACATCCAGCACGATCACATCGAATGCCTGCTGCCGGAGCAACTGCCACATGCCCGCAGCATCTTCCGCCGTGCGCACCTCGAACTCGTGGCGACGCAGATAGACGGCCAGCGGGTCGCGGATCTTGCGGTGGTCATCGACGACTAGAATGCGTGGAGCGGCGACAGCGGATGTCATGGTGTTTCCTGGAAGGTAGCGGGTCGATGGTGGTATGGATGATTCTCATTTCAAGGCGCGATCTTATCCCATAAACCCCATGGTCGTTGAGTGTCTCGCCAGGCCCGGTTGTTGGCAGCGACGGCAGGAACCGCTACTTTGGACGGCGTTTGATCCGCGCAAGAGTGCCGCACATGGCCTTGAGGCGTTTTGCATGACGCTCGTCAAACGTCCCCCGACCTAAAAGAAGAAGGAACGACATGAAGTTTGAACCCCTCGCCAAGTCGCTGATCGCGACCGCACTCATTCTGGCTTACGCCCCCGTTCACGCTGCCTCCCAGGCACCGGTCGCCGCTGAAAACGGCATGGTGGTGACAGCCCAGCATCTGGCGTCCCACGTGGGTGTCGACGTCCTCAAGAACGGCGGAAATGCTGTCGATGCCGCCGTCGCGGTGGGATATGCACTGGCGGTGGTTTACCCCGCAGCAGGCAACCTGGGCGGTGGTGGTTTCATGACCATTCAACTGGCTGACGGGCGCAAGACGTTCCTGGATTTCCGCGAGAAGGCCCCGTTGGCGGCCACGGCCGACATGTACCTGGACAAGCAGGGCAATGTCATTCCTGACCTCAGCGCCAAAGGCCACCTGTCCGTGGCCGTGCCGGGAACGGTGGCGGGCATGGAGCTGGCGCTGAGCAAGTACGGGACTCGCAAACGTGAGGAAGTGATTGCTCCGGCCATCAAGCTAGCCGAAGACGGCTTTGTCCTGCAGCAGGGCGATGTCGATCTGCTGTCGACGGCCACTGAGGTGTTTCGGGCGGACATGGCCGACTCGGGTTCGATCTTTCTCGACAAGGGCGAGCCGATGAAGGTCGGTCAGAAACTGGTGCAAAAGGATCTGGCAAAGACCCTGGAGGAAATCTCCAGCAAGGGTAACGATGGTTTCTACAAGGGCTGGGTCGCCAAGGCTTTGGTGGATTCCAGTCAGGCAGGCAAGGGCATCATTACCCAGGCCGACCTCGATCATTACAAGCCCCGTGAGCTGGCGCCCATCGAGTGCGATTACCGTGGCTACCACGTGGTGTCGGCCCCACCACCGAGTTCGGGCGGCGTGGTCATCTGCCAGATGCTGAACATCCTCGAAGGTTACCCGATGAAAGAGCTGGGTTTCCGCTCGGCCCAGGGCACGCACTATCAGATCGAAGCAATGCGTCACGCCTATGTCGATCGCAACAGCTATCTGGGCGACCCGGATTTCGTCAAGAACCCTATCGAGCACCTGCTGGACAAGAACTACGCAACCAAGCTGCGTGACGCCATCGAGCCGCAAAAAGCCGGTGACTCCAACAAGATCAAACCGGGCGTCGCGCCCCATGAAGGCAATAACACCACCCATTACTCCATCGTCGATAAATGGGGCAACGCGGTTTCGGTGACCTACACCCTCAACAACTGGTTCGGTGCCGGGGTCATGGCCAGCAAGACCGGCGTCATTCTCAATGACGAAATGGACGACTTCACCACCAAGGTAGGCGTGCCCAACATGTACGGGCTGGTGCAGGGCGAAGCCAATGCCATCGCGCCGGGCAAGACGCCGCTGTCTTCCATGAGCCCGACCATCGTCACCAAGGACGGCAAAGTAGTGATGGTCGTCGGTACGCCGGGCGGCAGCCGGATCATCACCGCGACCTGGCTGACCATGCTCAACGTGATCGACTACGGCATGACCATTCAGGAAGCGGTCGATGCGCCACGCTTCCATCAGCAATGGCAGCCGGAGACGACCAACCTTGAAGCATTCGCCGTCAGCCCGGATACCCGCAAGATCCTCGAAAGCTGGGGACACAAATTCGCCGGGCCTCAGCCGCTCAACCACGTTGCAGCTATCCTGGTGGGCGCGCCTTCGCTGGACGGAAAGCCGGTGGGCAACAACCGTTTCTACGGTGCCAATGACCCACGCCGTAATACCGGGTTGTCGTTGGGCTACTGAGTCAGCGGTACTGTTTGCGACCTACAGACCCCGCCTCGATCCTTGATCGAGGCGGGTTCAGGATAGAGCCATGAATACACTCCTGGATTTTTACCTGGCTGCCGGCTGGGGCCTCACGGCGCTGGTGATCGGCACGTTTCTGCTGGCCGGAACAGTCAAGGGCGTGATCGGGCTTGGTTTGCCGACCGTGGCCATGGGGCTGTTGGGGCTGGCCATGCTACCGGCACAGGCTGCGGCCCTGCTGATCATTCCTTCGACGGTCACCAACCTCTGGCAACTGGCGACCGGTGGGCATCTTCGACCGTTGCTCAAGCGTCTGTGGCCGCTACTGAGCCTGATCGTGATCGGCACGAGTCTGGGCTCGTTCTGGCTGGGCATGAGTGGCGGGCATTCCATGACCCGGGCACTGGGCGCAGCCTTGTTGCTCTATGCGCTGAGCGGGTTGTTTCTGCCCACGCTCAGGGTTGCCGCCAGTTCCGAGCGCTGGCTCGGGCCGCTATGCGGTTTCATCACCGGGATCATCACGTCGGCCACCGGCGTGTTCGTGATTCCTGCCGTGCCTTACCTGCAAGCGCTGGGGCTTGAGCGTAATGAACTGGTTCAGGCGCTGGGGTTGTCATTCACCGTTTCGACACTGGCGCTGGCGGCTGGCCTGTTGTGGAACGGTTCGCTGGGTGGTGGTGAGCTGGGGGCTTCACTGCTGGCGCTGATCCCGGCCTTGCTCGGCATGCAACTGGGCCAATGGCTTCGGCAGCGAATCAGTGCCCTGATGTTCAAGCGGGTGTTCTTTATCGGGATGGGAGCCTTGGGGCTGCATTTGCTGATAGGTGGCTGATCATCTCAAATCAACAATGGATGAGTAATTCGTGAGTTTCAGGCAAAAGTATTTTGCCTGATGGCTTATTACTCATCGGCACGTGTTTCTTTATTCTGCTGCCCATCGTTTTTGACTTTCGATCCGGCTTTCGACCGGCCGGGTCTTCAAGCATTTATCCATGAGGCTGGCATGAAAAAGATTCTGTTCCTGAATGGCGGTAAACAATTCGCTCACTCTGAAGGACGCTACAACGCGACCCTTCACGAAGCCGGTATGGCTTTCATGGACCGCGCAGGTTTCGACGTGAAGGAAACCTTTATCGACGGTGGCTACGACCTGGCCGAAGAAGTGCAGAAGTTTCTCTGGGCGGACGTTGTAGTCTGGCAGATGCCGGGCTGGTGGATGGGCGCGCCCTGGACCGTGAAAAAGTACATCGATGAAGTCTTCACCGAAGGTCATGGCAGCCTGTACGCCAACGACGGTCGTACCCGCTCCGATGCTTCGCAGAAATACGGCAGCGGTGGCTTGCTGCACGGCAAGCAATACATGATCTCCGCCACCTGGAATGCGCCGCAACAGGCGTTCGACGACCCGACCGACTTCTTTGAAGCCAGGGGCGTGGACGCGGTGTACTTCCCGTTTCACAAGGCCAACCAGTTCCTGGGCATGACCGGCCTGCCGACCTTTCTGGCCGTGGACGTCATGAAGCGCCCGGATATCGACAATGACGTCAAGCGCTATGAAGCGCATCTGGCCAACGTGTTTGGGGTTTGATTTGTTTCGCGGATAAATCCGCTCCCACGGCAGCGAACGAACGGCGCTAATATCCAGTCTGTTTTGAGCTGGAGTCAACAATGAAAGCCAGGTCCGATGAATTGCAGGTCTTCGTTTCGGTCATCGAAAGCGGATCGATTTCTGCCGCTGCCGAGCACATGGGGCAAACGCCTTCCGGGATCAGCCGAACCCTGACGCGGCTTGAGGCCAAGCTGGAAACCACGCTGATCAACCGCACCACGCGGCGCATGGACCTGACGGAGGAGGGCAAGTTTTTTCTGGCGCGTGCCCGGCAGATCCTTGAGCAGATGGAGGACCTGGAAGAGCACTTGTCTTTGTCCCGGCAGAGGCCGTCAGGCCGCCTGCGGATCAACGCGGCTTCGCCGTTCATGCTGCATTCGGTTGTGCCTTACGTGGCCGAGTTTCGCGAGCTTTATCCGGACATCCAGCTAGAACTCAACAGCAACGATCTGGTCATCGACCTGCTGGAGCAGAACACCGACATTGCCATTCGTATCGGCATCTTGGCCGACTCGACTCTGCATGCCCGCTCTCTGGGCTGTTCCCCAATCAATATTCTGGCCAGCCCGGATTATTTGAAACGACATGGTGTACCGACCTCGGTCGAGGAACTGGCGAACCATACGTTGCTGGGGTTCTCCCACAGCGAAACCCTGAATAACTGGCCGCTGCGTCATGCGGGTGGAGATCGCTGGCCGATTCAGCCGGCATTGTCAGCATCCAGTGGCGACACATTGCGTCACCTTGCACTGGCGGGAGAGGGGATCGTGTGCCTGTCGCACTTCATGACCCACGAAGATATTCGTGAGGGGCGTCTTCAGGTTGTGCTGGCCGATGCCCACAGCGGGTATCGACAGCCCATCCATGCGGTGTACTACCGCAACTCGAAGCTGGCGCTGAGAATTCAGTGCTTTCTGGATTTCATGCAGGAAAAGCTGGCGCAGTACGCCTGCAAGTAATTTGGGGGCTCGTACATTCGCGACTGAAGTCGCTCCTGCGCACTGCGACTGAGGCAGGAGCGAATTTATTCGCGAACAGCATCGCGAATGAATTCGCTCCTTCAGATCAATGGTGCTCGCGGGTAGCGCGGAATTTCACGTCCGGCCAGCGCTCTTCCATCAGGGCAAGGTTGACGCGGGTCGGGGCCAGGTAGGTCAGGTGACCGCCGCCGTCCAGTGCCAGGTTTTCCACAGCCTTGTTTTCAAACTCTTCGAGCTTTTTCTTGTCTGCGCAGTCGATCCAGCGGGCTGACCAGACGGTGATCGGCTCGTAGGCGCATTCGACCTTGTATTCTTCCTTCAGGCGGCTGGCGACCACATCGAACTGCAGCACACCGACGGCGCCCAGGATGATGTCGTTGCTGCGCAGCGGGAAGAACACCTGCGTTGCGCCTTCTTCGGCCAGCTGTTGCAGGCCCTGGCGCAGTTGCTTGGACTTGAGCGGATCTTTCAGGCGCACGCGGCGGAAGAGTTCCGGAGCGAAGTGCGGGATACCGGTGAAGCCCAGGCTTTCGCCTTCGGTGAAGGTATCGCCGATCTGGATCGTACCGTGGTTGTGCAGGCCGATGATGTCGCCTGCATACGCCTCTTCAAGCTGCTCGCGCTCGGAGGAGAAGAAGGTCAGGGCGTCGCCGATCCGTACGTCCTTGCCCAGGCGTACATGGCGCATTTTCATGCCCTTGTCGTAACGGCCCGAACAGATGCGCATGAAGGCGATACGGTCGCGGTGTTTAGGGTCCATGTTCGCCTGGATCTTGAACACGAAACCGCTGAATTTCTCTTCCACCGGCTCTACGCTGCGCTCGTTGGCGACTCGTGCCAGAGGCTTGGGCGCCCACTCCACCACGGCATCGAGCACGTGATCGACACCGAAGTTGCCCAATGCAGTACCGAAGAACACCGGGGTCAGTTGACCGTTGATGAACTCTTCCTGGTTGAACTCGTGGCAGGCGCCTTGCACCAGTTCCAGTTGCTCGACGAAACGGTCGTACTCGTCGCCCAGGTGAGCGCGGGCTTCGTCCGAATCCAGCTTCTGGATGATCTTGGTTTCGGTGCGTTCATGACCGTGACCGGCGGTGTAGACGATGATGTAGTCGTCGGCCAGGTGATAGACACCCTTGAAGTCGCGGTAGCAGCCAATCGGCCAAGTGATCGGCGCGGCCTTGATCTTCAGGACGGCTTCGATCTCGTCCAGCAACTCGATAGGGTCGCGGATGTCTCGGTCGAGTTTGTTGATGAAGCTGACGATGGGCGTGTCGCGCAGACGGCAGACATCCATCAGGGCGATGGTGCGTGGCTCTACGCCTTTACCGCCGTCCAGCACCATCAGCGCCGAGTCCACTGCCGTCAGGGTGCGGTAGGTATCTTCGGAGAAGTCTTCGTGGCCCGGGGTGTCGAGCAGGTTGATCATGTGCTCGCGATACGGGAACTGCATGACCGAGGTGGTGATGGAGATGCCGCGCTGTTTCTCCATTTCCATCCAGTCGGATGTGGCATGACGATCGGATTTACGGGATTTGACCGTACCGGCGACGGAAATGGCCTTGCCCATCAGGAGCAGTTTTTCCGTAATGGTGGTTTTACCGGCGTCCGGGTGGGAAATAATGGCGAAAGTGCGGCGTTTCGCGACTTCGGCGGCCTGTTGGGTCATGGGAAATCGCCTGAAAGAGAGTCAAAAAAGGGCGCAGATTATAGCTCAACTCAAAGCAATAACCGAGCCGTTCAGTCGATTCGGAGTGGCCAATTGCTGTCTCACGTGGGAACCTTTCAGACCGTGGAGACGTCCACTCTCTTGTAACCGGTTATGTATAGCCTGCTTCAAGAGCTGATAAATCAGCAAGTTAGCTTGACGAAGCTGCGCTCATGGCCTGTGTCTTCGCCGAGGAAAAACCCTCACTGGCGATCCACCTGCTGCTCTTCGCGAACGTTATTGCAGGCGCTCATTACCGGGCGTCACAGGCAGCGCGTTCGCCGACTGAAATAAGGAGTCCGCCCGTGGCTAATCGCTATGGCAAGGGGCTATTGGGAGGTGCGGTTGGCATCGTACTCCTGGCCCTGCTGGTCCACTGGATCGGCATCGATACGTTTATGAAGTACAAGGATGATCTGCTGTTTTACCTGCAGGCCCATCTGGTTCTGGTTCTGGTTTCAATGTTGGCGGCTGTCGTGGTCGGTATCCCTGCCGGCATTGCGCTCAGCCGACCGAACATGGTTGGCCGCGCCGAACGCTTCATGCAGATTTTCAACATTGGCAACACTGTTCCTCCTCTCGCTGTTCTGGCCATCGCTCTCGGGATTCTCGGGATCGGCAGTGGTCCGGCCATCTTCGCTTTGTTCCTCGCCTCGTTGTTGCCCATCGTGCGCAACACCTACGAAGGCCTGAAAAACGTTCAGGGTTCACTCAAGGAAGCCGCCACCGGCATCGGCATGACACCGCGTCAGGTGTTGCTGCGTGTCGAGTTGCCCAATGCCGTGCCGATCATCGTCGGCGGTGTTCGCGTGGCGCTGGCGATCAATGTGGGGACCGCGCCGCTGGCGTTCCTGATCGGAGCCAACAGCCTGGGCAGCCTGATCTTCCCCGGCATTGCCTTGAACAATCAGCCGCAATTGCTGCTGGGTGCGGCGTGTACGGCGCTGCTGGCCCTGGTGCTCGATGGTCTGGTCACTCTGGTGAGTCGTCTCTGGCTGGAGCGCGGCCTGAGCCGCTGAGAGAAAGGAATTACCATGAAAAAACTAGCTTTGTTACTGGGCCTCGGGCTGCTGTTCAGCGGTTTTGCCCAGACAGCAGAAAAACCCTTGCTGCGCATCGGCGCACGGGTATTTACCGAGCAGACCATGCTCGCCGAACTCACCGCGCAATACCTGCGCACCAAGAACTACGACGTGCAGATCACGGGCGGCCTGGGCAGCAACCTGGCCCGCAGCGCACAGGAAAGCGGTCAGCTCGACCTGTTGTGGGAATACACCGGTGTGTCGCTGGTGGCCTACAACCATATCGATGAAAAGCTCGACAGCGAGCAGACCTACGCCCGGGTGAAAGAAGTGGATGCAAAGAAAGGCCTGGTCTGGCTTTCCCCGTCCCGTTTCAACAACACCTACGCCCTGGCTTTGCCGAAGAACGTTGCCGATCAGTATCCGCAGGTCAACACCATGAGCGACCTGACCAGGGTGCTCAAGGACGAAGCCAAAGAGGGTCATGTCGTAGCGCTGGACACCGAGTTTGCCAATCGCTCCGATGGCCTGCTCGGCATGGTCAAGCATTACGACATGAATCTCGGTCGCGAGAACACCCGGCAGATGGACGCCGGGCTGGTCTACACCGCCTTGCGTAACGGGCAAGTCTTCGCCGGGCTGGTGTACACCACCGACGGACGCCTGAACGCCTTCAAGCTCAAGGTGCTGGAAGACGACAAGCACTACTTCCCGGATTACACCGCCGCGCCGGTGATCCGTCAGGAGTACCTGGATGCCCATCCGGAAATCGCCACGTTGCTCAAGCCGCTGGCCGACCTTCTGGATAACCAGACCATGATCGAGCTTAACGCCCGTGTCGATGTCGGTCATGAAAGCCCGTCCACGGTTGCCGCAGACTTCCTGCGTCAGCATCCACTCAATTAAGGAAGGAGACGATATGAGTTTCTTTGACGCCTTCTCCCATCTGGACTGGGCCCAGGTCATGCAACTGACCTGGCAGCACATCACCCTGGTCGGAGTCGCCGTGAGCCTGGCGATTCTGGTGGGTGTTCCCCTGGGTATTCTGATGACCCGTTTTCCGGCGCTGGCGGGGCCGCTGCAAGCCAGTGCCACGGTATTGCTGACCGTGCCGTCCATTGCCCTGTTCGGGCTGTTACTGCCGTTCTACTCCAAGTTCGGCCAGGGCCTTGGCCCGCTGCCGGCGATTACAGCTGTGTTTCTCTATTCACTGCTGCCGATCATGCGCAACACCTACCTGGCCCTGACCGGTGTCGACGCCGGTATCCGCGAAGCCGCCAAAGGTATCGGCATGACCTTCGGCCAGCGCCTGCGCATGGTCGAACTGCCGATTGCCGTGCCTGTGATCCTCGCCGGTGTGCGCACCGCCGTGGTGATGAATATCGGTGTCATGACCATCGCCGCGACCATCGGTGCCGGTGGCCTGGGCGTACTCATTCTCGCGTCAATCAGCCGCAGCGATATGTCGATGCTGATCGTCGGCGCCGTGCTGGTCAGCATCCTGGCCATCTTCGCCGACCTGCTCCTGCAATGGCTGCAACGCACCCTGACTCCAAAAGGATTGCTCAAATGATCGAACTTCAGAATCTGACCAAAACCTTCACCTCCAACGGCAAAGACGTCAAAGCCGTGGACTCGGTAAGCCTGACCGTCAATGAAGGTGAGATCTGTGTCTTTCTCGGGCCTTCGGGGTGCGGCAAGAGCACCACGCTGAAAATGATCAACCGCCTGATCGTGCCGACCTCCGGCAAGGTGCTGATCAACGGCGAAGACACCACCGGGCTGGACGAAGTGACCCTGCGTCGCAACATCGGTTACGTGATCCAGCAGATCGGCCTGTTTCCGAACATGACCATCGAAGAAAACATCGTGGTCGTGCCCAAGTTGCTAGGCTGGGACAAGCAGCGCTGCCACGACCGTGCCCGCGAACTGATGAGCATGATCAAGCTTGAACCCAAGCAGTATCTGCATCGCTATCCCCGTGAGCTGTCCGGTGGTCAGCAACAGCGCATCGGCGTGATTCGTGCTCTGGCGGCCGAAGCGCCGTTGCTGCTGATGGACGAGCCGTTTGGCGCTGTCGACCCGATCAACCGCGAGATGATCCAGAACGAGTTCTTCGAGATGCAGCGTGCGTTGAACAAGACGGTGATCATGGTCAGCCACGACATCGACGAAGCCCTCAAGCTGGGCGACAAGATTGCGATCTTCCGGGCGGGCAAGCTGTTGCAGATCGACCATCCAGACACTTTGCTGGCGCACCCGGCGGACGAGTTCGTCAGCAACTTCGTCGGTCAGGACAGCACCCTCAAGCGCCTGCTGCTGGTCAAGGCCGAAGACGCCGCCGACAACGCCCCTTCGGTGAGCCCGGAAACGCCGGTGGCCGATGCGCTGGAAGCGATGGACGAAAACGACCGTCGTTATATCGTCGTCACCGACGGCGAGAACAAGGCTCTGGGTTATGTACGTCGTCGCGACCTGCATCGCCAGCAAGGCACTTGTGCCCAGTTCCTGCGTGAGTTCAACGCCACGGCCGCCTACGACGAACACTTGCGCATCCTGCTGTCGCGCATGTACGAGTTCAACCGCGCCTGGCTGCCGGTGCTGGATGCAGAGCGGGTATTCCTCGGTGAGGTGACCCAGGAATCCATCGCCGAGTATCTGAGCTCGGGCCGTTCGCGAGGCGGCAAGACCAGCATCGTTTCGCCGGCTGAGGCAGCAGCGGCCGACGCGCAGGCGTAACGCCACTCCATAGGCCCTGCGTTGCAACGACGCGGGGTCTTTGCACCGCCCCGCTAATCGTGACGGCCTGCGGTTTTTTTGCCTGCCCGTATCGCCGGTAATACCTTCTGACGGCTCAACTCAAGGGGTCATTCATCTGGTACTGGCTGATTTTCATCATGATCTGAACAGGGCGGGTTGCCATCGGGAGCAGTTGTTCATTCTCTCTGGCGCATGAAATATAAGCCCACCATTGATCGCCGAAGCTCTGCTTGTCATAGACCCCGAGCGGGTTACCGTTGGGAGCCAGAATCTGAACCGGTCCGACTTCGGCCTTTTGAATGTCGCTGGCCGATAGCGGGCGACCGGCAATCAGGACTTTCCAGCCTGGATTGCTGGCAAGTGACTTGCCTGGGCGCACATGAAGCGTGACGAAGCGTACATCGCCCAAGGGACCGAACAGCACTCGCTTGTCCTCGGTTATCAGGCTTCCCATCCTCGACGGGTTCTCAAAGAACATATCGTGGCGCACCTTGATTTCGTAGCTTTCGGAGCCGTTATCCCAGCGTCGGCACAAAAACCAGAAGTTCAGTTCTTCACGAGGTTTGGTGGTGGCAGTCAGATAGTCGTATTCATCACTACCAATGTAGGTTTCGGTTTGCGAAATGCTCACCCCTGCTGGAATCGTATACGTTTCCTTGATCAGTCTTGAGAAGTCGAAGTCGGCCAGGTAACCAGACTGGATCGATTTCAGCGATGCAACGAATGAGCGCTCTTTGATGTAGGTGGCCATGTTCGTCTCCTGCGCAGGTTCAGACCTGATTGTGTCGAACCGCAGGCACAGAAAGTACTGTGACAAATGTCAGTACTTAGTGTCGTTTTGCATCAGTGGATGACGGGTTATGTGCCGTCGGGAGTGCCGTGTGACGCGGGGGAAATCCGTGTCGGCATTTCGTTGTCCAGGCGTTTTCGGTGTCTGTATCGACACACTCTTCACAGGGGCACCTCGTCGATAAATCGATTTGTGCAGGAACATGAGGCTGTCATGTTGGTCGGTTACATAGAGGTGGAAAGGCGACGTGGTAGCTGCTTCCGGCAGAAACGTCTGCAAACGCGACATTTTTTGTTGATCTCAAGCCTCTCAGGTCCTAAAGTTCGCGCCGAACGTCCATGCTGGAAACGATCCATCCGGCTCAAGTACTGACGACGAGACAGCAAGGCCAAGGGGCATGATCCCCATGGCCTTTTTGCTTTCGGCGACATGCCTTGGGAAGTAGGCGAACCAAAGTGGGGATACGGAGGGCGTTCATTTACACCCATTTATATTCATCTGTTTGCCAAGTGGAGTTCCCAAGCATGCCGATCAAAGTCGAAGACTATTTCTCTGATGCTTCTTTCAAGAAAATCAAGTCGTTCGCTGACAAGCAAGAAACCCCGTTTGTCGTCATCGATACCCAGGTGATCAGCCAGGCCTACGATGACCTGCGCGCTGGTTTTGAGTTCGCCCAGGTGTACTACGCGGTGAAGGCCAACCCGGCGGTCGAGATCATTGACCTGCTCAAGGAAAAGGGTTCGAGCTTCGACATCGCGTCCATCTACGAGCTGGACAAGGTGCTGAGCCGTGGCGTAGGCGCTGATCGCATCAGTTATGGCAACACCATCAAGAAGTCCAAGGACATTCGTTACTTCTACGACAAGGGCGTGCGTCTGTACGCGACCGACTCGGAAGCTGACCTGCGTAACATCGCCAAGGCCGCACCGGGCTCGAAAGTCTACGTGCGTATCCTGACCGAAGGCTCGACCACTGCCGACTGGCCTCTGTCGCGCAAGTTCGGTTGCCAGACCGACATGGCCATGGACCTGCTGATCCTGGCTCGTGACCTGGGTCTGGTGCCTTACGGTATTTCCTTCCACGTGGGTTCGCAGCAGCGCGACATCAGCGTCTGGGACGCAGCCATCGCCAAGGTGAAGGTGATCTTCGAGCGCCTGAAAGAAGAAGACGGCATCGAGCTCAAGCTGATCAACATGGGTGGCGGCTTCCCGGCCAACTACATCACCCGTACCAACAGCCTGGAAACCTACGCTGAGGAAATCATCCGCTTCCTGAAGGAAGACTTCGGTGATGACCTGCCGGAAATCATTCTGGAGCCGGGCCGTTCCCTGATCGCCAACGCCGGTATCCTGGTCAGCGAAGTCGTGCTGGTTGCGCGCAAGTCGCGTACCGCCGTCGAGCGTTGGGTGTACACGGATGTGGGCAAGTTCTCCGGCCTGATCGAAACCATGGACGAAGCCATCAAGTTCCCGATCTGGACCGAGAAGAAAGGCGAGATGGAAGAAGTGGTTATCGCGGGCCCTACCTGCGACAGCGCCGACATCATGTACGAAAACTACAAGTACGGCCTGCCGCTGAACCTGGCCATCGGTGATCGCCTGTACTGGCTGTCCACCGGTGCCTACACCACCAGCTACAGCGCTGTTGAATTCAATGGCTTCCCGCCGCTGAAGTCGTATTACGTCTAAGCGTTCAGCCTGCTGCACAAGAGCCCGCAAGCGATTGCGGGCTTTTTATTGGGGCGCCAGACCGGTAACCGCTCAGGTAGGGTTGCCAGTCAGGCTGTTGAACCATTGCGTGAAACGCCTGATTTCTTTCAGGGTGACAAGCATCAGATTTGCCTCCACATAGGGGCGCGAAGGGACATCGGTTTTGCTCATCCGCAGGGTGTGGGCGAAAGCGATCCCGAGTAAGTCGCACATCCGTGCCATGTAGGTATCCATATTGACTGCCGCGCAGTAGGCTTCTGCATATTGTCTATGGACGAGGCGTACATAGTTTTGTGCTCCGTTGAGCCGAGCCTCGGCGGAAAGCGCGGGACCCCTTTGATTGAAAGGGATTGAAGCGGTGAGTTTTTGCAGCGCAATACTCTGCTCTTTGTTTTTTACGATCAGGTTGTATTCGTTGGCGTGCCGATAGATGTTGCTGTTCATGAAGTCGATGATGCGAGGAAGAAAGGCATAGACGCCTTCGGTGAGCGACTGCAGCGTTTTAATATGATCATCGAGTTCATCCAGGAACATGCTCAGGCGTTTTCTGCTTTGCTCAATGAATTGCTGAGTGACATCCTGGCTGTTTCTGATCTTCTCGATGAATTGAATGGGCTTTTCCAGGAACGCCTCAAGTTCTCTGTGTAATGCAGTGATCGCTGGCAGGATTTTCGACCAGAGGGAGGCGTGCTGGTTTGCCTTGGTCAATAACTCTGCAATTTCCGGTATCCGGTAGGTGGCGTACTCTCGGACCGGCACCAGATCAAGGCCTACCTTGAATGAGCGCGTGGACTCCGGGAGTGCGCGCAAGACCTGCATGTAGTTGTCGAGCCCTGTCAGGTCACTTTGATAAATCAGATTCCCTGCCATTATTGAGTTCCTGATGAGTCGTGTAGTGGGGCAAGGGAAATGAGCAGGCCATTTCCCTTGTGTTCGGCGTGCGAATTAATCAGCGGATGGGTTGCAGGTAGCTGCTCAGTTGCAGCCCGGAACTGATGAAGCGCCTGGCAAACGCTTTTTCATCCAGCGCGGCTGCCTGATTGATGGTGAGGAAGCTGTCTATCGTTTGAGCAATTTTCTGGTATTGCTCTACGTAAAGGGTGCGCTGATCGTCCATTGCGTGAAAGCATTCGATCAACTCGATACGTTGAGTCAGCGCCAGCTTTTCCTTTTCTCTCTGTGTCACTTGCTCAAACAGCTTGTCGATTCGCTCGCGCATGCCGTCACGACGCTTGACCATGGCGATGAAGTTGATCCCCTCGGCACCAGATTCCAGAGTTGCTTTCATCTGCTCGATTGCCAGGGTGATCACCGCGATTTGTGGTGGCTGTACACCCAGAGCAATGACTTTTTCTGCCGTGAGAAGGGTGTCCTTGGCAATGCTGGCAAACCCTTTGCTTTCAATGGCATCAATGGCCTCGGTCAATACCCTGCGCTCTTCCTGGATTGCGGCCAGTCTGGTTTTTGCATCGTCGATCCCGGTGTTCGTCTTGATAACGTCTTGCTCGAGACTTGTCTGAAACTCTTGGGTCTGCTGACGATTGGCGGCTTCTTTCATCCCGTTCAAAGCACTGGCTAGCCTGGCTGACTCCGCGCTTGCAATGGCTGTGGCGTTTTTCAGGGTATATGCACGTTCAGCCTGAATATCATTGATATCATCCTGATTCTTGGTTTCGCCGAGTTCTTGATCGTACTTTCTCAATTGAGCGATTCGGGACTCGATATCGATCTTCATCCGCATGCAAGCCTCGCCCAGATGTTGATGCTCAGTGATAATTACATAATTGATACGCTTGAAGCGTTCATATGTATTGGGCAGGTAAGATGTCTTGGAATACAGGACGTCGGCATTGACCAGTTTGCTGCTTAGTGCGCTCTGGCTGCTGGCCATGATCAGCAGGTCTGGCGTCTTGATATTCAGCGGTGCCTCAAGGGCAGTAATGGTAGTGTTCATATTTATTTTCCATAAATTCGTTTGAATTCATCGTCAGCCTCTTTGAATACGTTAAGTAACGCATCGGAGTCTTGTTCGATGGTCTTCCATGGTTGTACGACTTTTCTGAAGCGATTCATGAAGACTCTGAGCGACAAGGCATCATTGATCTCGGTGGATGACTGTGCTGACTCCTCAATGAAAATGAATAACTTGTTCCAGACGGTGATCAGGTTCTTGGTCGCAATGTCCGCATCAATAACGACGGTGACAAGGTTTTGCAGGTCAAACTTGACCCTGCTCAATGACCCGATAATCTTGTTTTTTTGTTGTAGCTCATTGATCTCTTTGTCTTGTTGTGTGATCAGTTCGTTTCTGGCTTTACGAACACCTTCGGCTTCAACACCGAAATAGATACCCAGCGCAAGTCCGACAATATTCAGTTTGCCAACCGCCCCCAAGGATTTTTCAACGGCGGCCTTATACTCCTTGTTCTTTTCATCGATATCCTTGGCTCTGCGCTCAATACTCTCGTTCAGTTTTGTGACATCCGCGGGCAGTGAGCTGTTATCAATGGCAGTGACCTTGCGCTGAATCTCGGGTGTGACGTAAAGCGCAAGATCCTGGCCGAATTTTTCCAGTTCCTCCTTGATGTCTTGCGCATCTGCCTGGTTTTCCTTGACCTTGCGCAGTATTTCACCCAGGTAGAAACCGATATCCTTTGCTGCTTCTTTATCGCTCTCGCTCAGCTCTATTCCCGGAAATTTGTCACCCAGCTCGCGGGTCAGCCGCTTGACGTCTTCCAGTGTTTTTATGTCGAACTTTTCAACGATGACTCCACCTTTTATATCGTTGTAGATGTCTTCCATGCTCTTGCCATAGATCACCATCTGGCCAGCAAATAGTTTCAGCTTGCTCCCTACCGTCAATAACTGGCTGCGTAGCGGACTCCAGCGTCTGGCATGCGTATGCACAATTTTGTAGCTTTTCAGAAAGTCTTCAGGTTCCAGCCCGGCACCGGCTCCGCTGCTGTAGCCCAAGTAGGCAATGACGCCTTCAAGTTCTATGGGAAGTGCCAGGCCGGCCAGTTCATATTGTTTGAGATTGACGATCTGTTGCTTGGTCAATATCAAGCCGGGTGAGCGTTGAACCTCGGTGTCATTACCGGAAGAAACATCAAAAAACAGTTCGGGTGCCTTTGCTGCTTCGTCGGTGACAGGGTCTGCAGTCGTGGTGTCGTCGGTGATTAATCTTTCAAGTAGTGCGCTCATTGGATATGTCCTTATTTTCCAAGGGGGCCGTTATTGGATCCCTGTTTTATGTGTTTCAGTTATTGCTTGAGATGAAGGTTAGGGGGCTTCGAGCTTGAGTGTCAAAGGCGAAAGACAGTCGTGTCTTGTAGGATAAATGTTTGAGGTTGGTAAGTTGTAAAGTTAATGTAATGTGAATAAGTGTAAATGCCCAGCGGGCGGGTTAGTTGGTGGTTCGTAAGGCGAAAAGTTGAAAAAAACATGAGAATGCTTCTTCATCCTGCGGCCTTTGATATGCCGCACAGGGACCTGCATCGAGGTTCATCCCCCTGCAAGCCCGCCGCACAGTGCTCCCGTTTGCAGGGAGCGCCCACGCCTTAACGATGAGAATAAATAACATTTAGCGCATACTACGCGCCGCAAAATGCCGGCGAGGTAGTGGGTGTGTTGAAGAAAGTCCTGTTTCAGGTTCATTGGTTCTTCGGAATCACGGCGGGTCTGGTTCTGGCCTTGATGGGCATTACCGGTGCGCTGTATTCGTTCGAGGATGAGATTCTCGACGCGCTCAATCCCGACGTGCTACTTGTGCAGGAGCGTGCCGCAACCTTGCCGCCGCCTGAACTGGTCCGCAAGCTTGAGGCCGCCACGGGGCTGACGGTGGCGATTCTTCGTGTTCAAACGGTGGGCAATCGCGTTGCCCAGGTCTATTTCACGCCCGAACCGGGCCAGCGACGCGGTCCCAAGCGCAATTTCGATCCTTACACCGGGGAAATTCGAGGCAGCGGTGTGGGCGAAGGCTTCTTCGATTTTGTCCTGAACCTGCATCGCTATCTTGCGGCAGGCGAGGTCGGCAAGCAGATCACGGCAGTCTGTACCCTGATTCTGGTGTTCTTCTGCCTGTCCGGGCTCTATCTGCGCTGGCCGCGCAAGGCACTGGACTGGCGCGTCTGGCTGACCCTGGACTGGGCGAAGAAGGGCCGCAGCTTCAACTGGGACCTGCACTCGATATTCGGGACCTGGTGCCTGCTGTTTTATCTGTTGTTCGCCGTGACCGGCCTGAACTGGTCCTATGACTGGTTCAGCAATGGCATGAACAAACTGATGGGCGATCCTCCTCCTGTCGAGCAGGGCAAAGGCGAGAAGCCTGTGCAGCCTCCGGGCCCGCTGGTTGTGGATTACGATGCCGTCTGGGCCAGCATTCAGGAAGCCGCCGGACCTGAACTGAGTTCCTATAACCTGAGACTGCCTGCGAGCGGCGGTCAGCCTGCTACCGTGTTCTACCTGCTCAAAAGTTCGCCGCATCCGCGTGCCTTCGGCACCCTCAATCTGGACCCTGCCACCGGCAAGATCAATTTTGTCGTGCGGTATGAGGACAAGAGCCTGAGCGCACAATTGCTGAGCAGTAATTACGCGCTGCATGTGGGCAGTTATTTCGGCATTGTCGGGCGTATCGTCATGACCGTTGCGTCATTGATGATGCCGCTGTTCTTCATCACCGGCTGGCTGCTGTATCTGGATCGGCGTCGCAAGAAGCGCGAGATCAAAGAGGCTCGTGGCGGTCTGGTAGCCAATAATGATGCGTCATCGTGGCTGATCGGTTTTGCCAGCCAGAGCGGCTTTGCCGAGCAACTGGCCTGGCAGACCGCCGGGCAGTTGCAGGCGGCGGGTTTGCCGGTGCGGGTACAGCGCCTGGGCGAATTGACCCAACAGGATCTGAGCCAGAGCAGCAATGCCTTGTTTGTGGTCAGTACCTTTGGCGATGGCGAAGCGCCGGACAGCGCTCGTGGCTTCGAGCGTAAAGTGCTGGGCAGCCCGTTATCGCTGCAAAACCTGAACTACGCCGTCCTGGCCTTGGGGGATCGGCAGTATCAGCATTTCTGCGGTTTCGCTCACCGTTTGCATGACTGGCTGGCCGAGCGCGGCGGCCGTACGTTGTTTGAGCCCGTTGAAGTCGACAGTGCCGACCCGACTGCCTTGCAGCACTGGCAACAACAACTTGGGCAACTGACGGGCAGCAAACCCTCCACGACCTGGCAGGCTCCGGTTTTCGAGAACTGGACGCTGGTCCGCCGCGAACTGCTGAACCCCGGCAGCAGTGGTTCAAAAGTCTTTCTGGTCGATCTGGCAGCGCCAGGTCCGGCGACCTGGCTGGCAGGTGATCTGATCGAGGTCTTGCCACGCAACAACACAGGCAGCATCGAGCATTTCCTGAGCGGGTTGGGCATTGCTCAGGATACGCCGGTCAGTGTGGACGGTTTGCAGGAAACCCTGGCTCAGGCCCTGGCTACCCGCCAATTGCCGCAGCACCGGGCGCATCTTGTCGGGCTGCATGCTCAGGCGTTGCTCAATGCACTGGTGCCGTTGTCCGCTCGCGAGTACTCCATCGCCTCGATTCCGGCAGATGGCGTACTGCAACTGATCGTGCGTCAGGAGCGGCATCCCGATGGCAGCCTGGGGCTGGGTTCTGGCTGGCTGACCGAGCATGTGGCACTGGAGGGGACCGTGAGCCTGCGCCTGCGCCGTAACAGCAGTTTTCACCTGCCAAGCGGGCCGGTCCCGCTGATCCTGCTGGGCAACGGTACCGGTCTAGCCGGTCTGCGCAGTCTGCTCAAGGCTCGTATCGCTCAGGGGCAATCGCGTAACTGGCTGTTGTTTGGCGAGCGCAATGAGGCCCATGATTTCTATTGTTCCGGTGAGCTGCAAGGCTGGCTGGCCAGTGGCGATCTGCAGCGGCTGGATCTGGCGTTTTCTCGCGATCAGGCGCAAAAGGTCTATGTACAGGATCGCTTGCGCGAAGCCGTCGATGAGTTGCGTTCATGGCTGGATCAGGGCGCGGCCATTTACATCTGCGGCAGCCTGCAAGGGATGGCGGCGGGTGTGGATCAGGTGTTGAAGGATGTGCTGGGCGAACAGGCGGTGACCGAACTGGTCGAGCAGGGGCGTTACAGAAGGGATGTCTATTGATTGAAATCGCGAATGAATTCGCACCTACCGTAGGAGCGAATTCATTCGCGAAGGATTACGCGGCCACAAACTGCTCCGCGTAATGACAGGCTACCTGACGGTTATCCACCGCCCGTAACTCGGGTACTTCCTTGGCGCAACGCTCGGTCGCGTAGGGGCAGCGCTTGTGGAAGGCGCAGCCGCTTGGCGGGTCGAGCGGGTTGGGGAGCTCGCCGACGATCTTGATCTTCGGCTTCAGCGGGTCCGGGTGAATGGTCGGGGTCGCCGAGAGCAGCGCCTGGGTGTAAGGGTGCAGAGGGCGATTGTAGATTTCTTCCTTCGGCCCCATTTCCGCAGGCCGTCCCAGATACATCACCAATACCGTGTCGGCCACGTGACGCACCACCGACAGGTTGTGGGAGATGAACACGTAGGCGGTATTGAATTCCTGCTGCAGGTCCATGAACAGGTTCAGCACCTGTGCCTGGATCGACACATCCAGTGCCGAAGTCGGTTCATCGGCCACCAGCACCTTGGGTTGCAGCATCATGGCGCGGGCCAGGGCGATACGCTGACGCTGACCACCGGAGAACATGTGGGGGTAGCGATGGTAATGCTCCGGACGCAGGCCCACCTGACTCATCATCGCCTGAACCTTTTCCCGGCGCTCGGCACGGCTGAGGTCCGTGTTGATCAGCAGCGGCTCGCCCAACTGGTCACCGACTTTCTGTCGGGGGTTGAGGGAGGCATAAGGGCTCTGGAACACCATCTGCACGTCTTTGCGCAATTGCTTGCGCTCGGCCTTGCTGGCCCCCGCGACTTCCTGCCCGGCGATTTTCAGGGAGCCCGACGATGGCTCTTCGATCAGCGTCAGGGCGCGGGCCAGGGTGGATTTGCCGCAGCCGGATTCACCGACCACAGCCAGTGTCTTGCCCGCTTCCAGTTCAAAGGATACGCCGTTGAGGGCACGCACCAGTGCATTGCCCTTGAACAGGCCGCGAGAGACTTCGTAATGACGGGTAAGGTCGCGGGCGGTAAGTACGACGCTCATCACGCCACCTCCTGATTCAACGGATAGAAGCAACGAGCCAGGCTATGGGCTTTAGGGTCCAGTGCCGGGCGCTGGATGCGGCAGTTTTCCTGGGCATAAGGGCAACGCGGCGACAGCAGGCAGCCAAACGGGCGGTCATAACGGCCTGGCACCATGCCGGGCAATGTCGCCAGACGCGCTGCACCCATGCTGTGTTCCGGGATCGCCGCCAGCAGTGCTTCGCTGTAAGGATGAGCCGGGACATCGAAAAGCCCCGGCACCTGACCGACTTCCACGGCTTGCCCGGCATACATCACGCAGACGCGCTGGGCAGTTTCGGCAACCACGGCCAGGTCGTGAGTGATCAGCACCAGTGCCATGTCCTGATCTTTTTGCAGGCTCAGCAGCAGGTCCATGATCTGTGCCTGGATGGTGACGTCCAGTGCAGTGGTCGGTTCGTCGGCAATCAACAGCTTGGGTTCACCGGCGATGGCCATGGCAATTGCCACACGCTGGCTCATGCCGCCGGACAGTTGATGCGGGTAGGCATCCAGGCGCGAAGCGGCACCGGGGATTTCCACCTTTTCGAGCAGTTCCAGCGCTCGCTGGCGGGCGGCTTTGCCGGACAGCTTCAAGTGCTGACGCAGGACTTCTTCGATCTGAAAGCCCACGGTGTAGCTGGGGTTCAGAGCGGTCATCGGGTCCTGGAATACCATCGCCAGGTCCTTGCCGATGATGCGGCGACGTTGACGGGCATTGAGCTTGAGCAGGTCATTACCGTCGAAATTCAATGCGTCGGCGGTGATGATGCCGGGAGCATCGATCAGCCCCATCAGCGCCATCATGGTCACGGACTTGCCGGACCCGGATTCGCCGACGATGGCCAGGACTTCGCCTTTCTCGACACTCAGGGACAGGCCATCCACAACGGGAACGGCCTTGGCGTCGCCGAAGCGGACGTTGAGATTCTGGATTTGCAGAAGTGACATACGAATCTCCTCAGGCGGCATTCTTGAGTTTCGGGTCCAGCGCATCGCGCAGGCCGTCGCCCATCAGGTTGATTGCCAGCACGCTGAGCAAAATGGTCAGACCGGGCAGGCTCACGACCCACCAGGCGCGTTCGATGTAATCGCGGGCCGAAGCGAGCATGGTGCCCCACTCTGGCGTCGGCGGTTGCACGCCAAGGCCCAGGAAGCCCAGTGCGGCGGCATCGAGGATGGCGGAGGAAAAGCTCAGGGTTGCCTGAACGATCAGTGGCGCCATGCAGTTGGGCAGCACGGTGACGAACATCAAGCGTGGCAGTGTGGCGCCCGCCAGACGGGCAGCGGTCACATAGTCGCGGTTCAGTTCGCCCATGACCGCAGCACGGGTCAGACGCACATAGGAAGGCAGCGACACGATGGCAATGGCGATCACGGTGTTGATCAGGCCAGGGCCGAGGATCGCGACGATGGCAACAGCCAGCAGCAGCGACGGCAGAGCCAGCATGATGTCCATCAGGCGCATGACCGTAGGGCCGAGGAAGCGCGGGAAGAAACCGGCCAGCAGGCCCAGCAGGATACCGGGGATCAGTGACATGACCACGGACGACAGGCCGATCAGAAGCGACAGCTGTGAGCCCTGGATCAGACGCGACAGCAGGTCACGACCCAGTTCGTCGGTGCCGAGAATGAACTGCCATTGACCGCCTTCCAGCCAGACCGGCGGGGTCAGCAGGAAGTCTCGGTATTGCTCGCTCGGATCGTGGGGCGCAACCCAGGGGGCGAACAGTGCGCAGAACACGATCAGGATCATGAACATCAGGCCGGCAACGGCACCTTTGTTCCGGGAAAAGGCGTGCCAGAATTCTTTGTAAGGCGATGGGTAGAGCAGGCTTTGATCGACTGCTACCTCAGGAGTAGGTGTGCTCATTGGTCAGGATCTCAGCGCTGGTGACGGATGCGTGGGTTGGCAAAGCCGTAGAGGATATCCACCACGAAGTTGACCAGGATCACCAGACAGGCGATCAACAGGATGCCGTTCTGCACGACCGGATAATCCCGTGCGCCGATGGCTTCGATCAGCCATTTGCCGATGCCGGGCCAGGAAAAGATGGTTTCAGTCAGTACGGCACCTGCCAGCAGCGCGCCGACTTGCAGGCCGAAAACGGTCAGGACCGGTATCAGCGCATTGCGCAGACCGTGGACGAACACCACGCGGGCGGGCGACAGGCCTTTGGCCCGTGCGGTACGCACGTAATCTTCGCGCAGCACTTCGAGCATCGAGGAACGAGTCATCCGGGCTATGACCGCCAGCGGGATGGTGCCCAGTACGATGGCCGGAAGAATCAGGTGATGCAGGGCATCGAGGAAGGCGCCTTCTTCATCGCTGAGCAGGGTGTCGATCAGCATGAAACCGGTTACCGGCTGAATGTCATACAGCAGGTCGATGCGTCCCGATACCGGGGTCCAGCCCAGGGATACCGAGAAGAACATGATGAGGATCAGGCCCCACCAGAAGATCGGCATCGAGTAGCCCGCCAGGGAAATCCCCATGACCCCGTGGTCGAACAGCGAGCCGCGCTTGAGTGCGGCAATCACCCCGGCCAGAAGGCCGACAATGCCGGCGAAGATCAAGGCTGCGATCGACAGTTCAAGGGTCGCGGGAAACAGCGATGTGAACTCGGTCCAGACGCTTTCGCGGGTACGCAGGGATTCGCCGAGGTCGCCCTGGGCGAGCTTGCCGACATAATCGATGTACTGCGCATAAAGCGGTTTGTTCAGACCAAGGCGTTCCATGGCCTGGGCGTGCATTTCCGGGTCGACCCGGCGCTCGCCCATCATGACTTCGACCGGGTCGCCCGGAATCAGGCGAATCAGAGCGAAGGTCAGCAGGGTGATGCCGAAGAAGGTAGGGATCAGTAACCCCACCCGGCGGGCAATAAAACTAAACATCTTGTGGTGTACCTCATCAGCCTTTCAGGCATGCCGCCCTTGATCTTGTGGACGCGGGCGGCTGTTTTTCTTACTTCACCTGTGCAGTGGTGAAGTTGTTATTGGTCAGCGGGCTGATATGAAAGCCTTCGACATTCTTGCGCATTGCTACGAACAGTTTTGGATAGGCCAGGCTTATCCATGGTTGCTCCTGGTTGAACACTTGCTGGGCCTTTTTGTAGAGCGCGGCACGTTCGGCAGGGGCGGTTTTTTCCCTGGCCTGGGTGATCGCGTCTTCAAACTCCTTGTTGCACCAGCGAGCATAGTTTTCGCCATTTTTTGCGGCTTCGCAGCCGAGGTTCGGCGTCAGAAAGTTATCCGGGTCGCCGTTGTCGCCTGCCCAGCCCGCAAAAACCATGTCATGTTCGCCATTTTTGGCGCGTTTAAGCATTTCACCCCATTCCATGACGCGAATGTCCAGCTTGATGCCTACCTTGGCCAGATCGCCCTGAAGCATCTGCGCCCCCACCAACGGATTGGGGTTGGTCACGGCACCACCATTGCGAGCGAACAGGGTAAACACCTGTCCTTCAGGAACACCGGCCTCTTTGAGCAAGGTACGGGCCCGGGCCGGATCGTACGGCGGGCTTTGGCTATCGTTGTCGTAGCCGATCATGGTCGGTGGGTATGGGCCGACGCCCTCGGTGGCCTTGCCTTCGCCAAACAGAGCCCTGATGTAGGACTTCTTGTCGAAAGCCAGGTTGATCGCTTGCCGCACACGCACATCGCCAAGGTACTTGTGGGATGTGTTGATGGCGACATAGCTGGTCATCATGGCTTCCATCTCGTCGATCTTGAGATTCGGGTCAGCCTTGATGCTCGCAATATCGTCAGGTTTTGGATAAAGCGCAACCTGACATTCGTTTGCCTTGAGTTTTTGCAGGCGAGTGTTGTTGTCCAGAGTGATCGCAAAGATCAGCGCTTCACTGGGGACTTTCAGCTTCCAGTAGTCCGGGTTGGCTTTATAGCGGACCTGGGCATCCTTGGCATAGCGCGTCAGGATGAACGGGCCGGTGCCAACCGGCTTGCTGTTGAGTTCGGCGGTCTTGTCACGCTTGAGCAACTGATCGGCGTATTCGGCCGAGTAGATCGAGGTGAAAGGCATCGCCAGATTGCGCAGGAAAGGCGACTCGGGTTTCGAGAGGGTGAACCTTACGGTGTAGTCGTCGACTTTTTCGACATTCTTGAGCAGGTCCTTGAAGCCCATGCTCTCGAAATAGGGGTAACCCACCAGTGAGCGCGCATGCCAGGGATGGTTGGTGTCCATCTGTCGCTTGAAGCTCCAGAGCACATCGTCGGCGTTCATGTCGCGGGTGGGCTTGAAGTAATCGGTGGTCTGGAACTTGACTCCCTTGCGCAGCTTGAAGGTATAGACCAGACCGTCTGGGCTGATCTCCCAGCTCTCGGCAAGACCTGGAACGGTATCTGTGGTGCCAGGCGTGAACGCGACCAGACGTTCAAGGATGGTTTCTGCCGAGGCGTCTGCCGTCACGGCGGTGGTGTATTGCACGATGTCGAAGCCTTCCGGGCTGGCTTCGGTACAGACCACCAGCGGTTTGGCGCAGACACTGGCGGCGAGGCCGAATGCCGCGACGGCAATCGAGGCGCGTAGTGTGAGCAGTTTCAATGGAAACCTCCTTGAGTAGTGCGAAGGCCGTGGCTGCGGCGTGTGTCATGCCCAGGCACGACGCACGCCGCAGTGGCATGGCTGTTTACAGGATCTTGAATGGGATCGTGGTTACGAGGCGGAATTCATTGATGTCGCCATCAATCTGGGCCCCAGTGGAGCGGTGTGTGGTGTAAGTGGCGCGTATGGTTGTGGCCTTGAGCGGGCCGGACTGCAAGGCGTAGCTGGTGCCGATGCCATATTCGTAATGACTTTCGCCGCGCAGATCGGTGACGTCAGAGTAGCCTGTGCCTCTGTAATGGGTTCCGTCGATGCCCCAGCCACGTGCCTGATAGGCATTGAATTTCAGGCCTGGTACGCCGTAGTCGGTCATGTTGATGACATAGCTGAGTTGCAGGGATTTCTCGTTCGGGCCGTTGAAGTCCGACAGCAGGGAGTTGGCCAGGAAGATGGCGTTGGTTTCCCGGGCATAGTCGAAGTATTCGTTGCCCATGACTTCCTGGTACGCGATGCCGAAGCTGTGGGCCTGGTGAGTCGCGGTGAACGACAGGCTGTAGGTATCGTTATCGATAGCGCCGAGCTTGCTCTGGCCCGAGTCCTTGGTCTTGTAGTAGTTCAGGTTGCTGCTCAGAGCCAGCGCCTTGCTGTCACCGATCTCGTGGGTAAAGCCGAAGTAGTACTGTTTCCAGAAGTCTTCCAGATCCGAGGCGTACAGGCTGGCGGTCACGTTGCTAAAAGGTTTGTAGTCGGCACCCACCATGCTCATGCGGTCTGAGGTGGCATTGATGTTGGTATAGGTGGAGCGGAACTTCGTCAGGCTTTGCTCGCTACGAGGTGAAATCCGGTCAAAGGTGGCAGCCTGAATGGACAGGTTGTTCAACTCGTCGCTCTGCAGGGCAAAACCCTGGAAGCTGGAAGGCAAGGCCCGGTTGCCGAGATAGGCAACGACCGGTGTGTTGATCGACTGGCGACCGGCGGTCAGGGTGGTGTTGGAGATGCGTGCCTTGACGTTGCCCAGGCCCAGTTTGCTCCATTGACCGACTGCGTCGCCGTCGTTTTCGGCCTGTGTGCGGTTGCCACCACCAGCAATGTGCTTGCGATCCCTGTCCAGAGCAATGGCGTTGTACACCGCCACTTCGGTACTGAAGCCGACAGTGCCTTGGGTGAAGCCCGAGCTGTAGTTGACGATGGTGCCTTGCACCCAGTTGATTCGGCGCGGAGTCGGGGTCGTCACACCGTTCTTCCGGTAGCTGAAGCGGTCGTCCCCACGTAGTAGCTCATTGGAGTACCAGTTACGGGTGGTGCCCGTCAGGTGCTGGTCTTCAAAGAAGCCTTTTGCCTCGTCTTGTGCGCTGGAGGTGCTCAGTTGCGTCGGGATGAATGTATGGCTGCTTTCTTCTGCCTGGGCTACCGCGCCGAAGGAGGTCAGAGAGAGGGCAAGCAATGCCGTGCTGGTTGTTTTCAAGGGGTACCGCTCCTTTGTTATCACTTTTTTAAAGCGCCAGTTTTTTCTGTCTGGCTTGGTGGTGCCGGGTTTGGAACCGGCTTTTTTTATGTGTCCGGCCACCCGCTTGCATCACTCGACGTATGAGCGTGAGTGATGCAAGCGGAGGAATTGAGGATCAGTCTTTGACGCTGACGCCCGAGAAACTGTTGCGTCCGAAGGGGCTTACGTAGAAACCTTCGACTTCAGTGCGCAATGGCTGGTTGACCGTGGAGTGGGCAACCGGCGTGATGGGCACCTGCTCTTTGAGATAACGCTGCGCCTGTTTGTACAGGTCCGTGCGTTTTTCCCGGTCGGTGGTGGAGATGGCCGACTTGATCAGGGCGTCGTATTTCTCGTCGCACCACATCGAGTAGTTGTTGCCGCCAATGGCTGCACAGCTGTAGAGGGTACCGAGCCAGTTGTCCGGGTCACCGTTGTCACCGGTCCAGCCGATCAGCGAGATATCGTGCTCGCCGTTCTTGGTGCGTTTGAGGTATTCGCCCCATTCGTAACTGACGATCTTGACCTTGATCCCGACCTTGGCCCAGTCGGACTGGAGCATTTCGGCCATCAGCTTGGCGTTGGGGTTGTAGGGTCGCTGGACCGGCATGGCCCACAGCGTCAGCTCAGTGCCTTCCTTGACGCCTGCCGCCCGCAACAGCTCCTTGGCTTTTTCCGGGTTGAAAGGCGTGTCCTTGATGCTGTCGTCGTAGGACCACTGGGTGGGTGGCATGGCGTTGACCGCCAGTTGCCCGGAGCCCTGATAAACGGCGTTGATGATGGCCTGCTTGTTGACCGCCATGTCCAGCGCCTGGCGTACCTGCAAATTGCCCAGCGGCTCATGACGCACGTTGTAGGAGATGTAACCCAGGTTGAAGCCGGGACGTTGCAGTACCTGCAACTGCTTGTCGGCTTTCAAGGCTTCGAGATCGGCGGGCCTTGGGTTGAGCGTGACCTGGCATTCGTTCTTGCGCAGCTTCTGCATGCGTACCGAGGCGTCGGTATTGATGGCGAAAATCAGCTGATCGACTTTGACGCGGCTCGGGTCCCAGTATTCCTTGTTGGCCTTGTAGCGGATCTGCGAATCCTTCTGATAGCGCTGGAACACAAACGGGCCAGTACCGATAGGCTGTTGGTTGATATCCCGTGGGTCGCCCTTGGCCATTAGTTGCTCGGCGTATTCGGCAGAAAGAATCGCGGCGAAGCTCATCGCGATGTTCTGGATGAAAGCGGCGTCGACGGTATTGAGGGTAAATACGACGGTCAGTGGGCCGCTCTTTTCAATGGACTTGATCTTCTTGTTCAGGCCCATGCCGTTGAAATAAGGGAACTCTGTGGGATAAGCGACACGAAACGGGTGGTCGGGCTTGAGCATGCGGTTGAACGTGAAAACCACGTCGTCTGCATTGAAGTCGCGGCTGGGCTTGAAGTCTTTGTTGCTGTGGAATTTGACGCCTTCGCGCAGATGGAAGGTGTAGACCAGGCCATCGGGCGATACATCCCAACGGGTGGCCAGTGCCGGCAAGACGCTTGTGTCGCCGGGCTTGAATTCAGTCAGGCGGTTGTAGATGGGCTCGGCGGCATCGTTGTCCGTTGCGGCAGTGTACTGAGCCGTATCGAAGCCGGCAGGGCTGGCTTCCGAGCAGAACACCAGGCTGCTGGCGGCCTGGGTTGCAGTCGCCGCATTGAGTAGTCCAAGGCCAACTAATGATGTTATTGCGATTGTTTTACGCATAAGGATTCCTGTCCTTCCACGGGCGAGTGATAGCGCTCATATGTAACGACGCGTCCGAAAACAATATCTGAAGTAAGTAAAACTGCCACGACGGTATGTCGGCCAGCGCTTGCGGTAAATAGGTTCGCAGGCTCTAGTTGTTGTGGGAAAAAAACTTTCACCAAGTAGGTAATTGCTTTTAGCTGCAATTACGCAACTTGGCGAGTTTATTTTTCAGGCCGACGTTCAGTTGCCTGCGCTGCAATAACAGCGCAGGCGTATTGCTATTACTTCACGCTGACACCGTAGAAGGAGTTCAGTCCGAACGGGCTGATCTTGAAGTCCTGAACGGTATTACTCATCGGCTGGTAGACGGTGGAGTGCGCGATAGGCGTCATCGGCACGGCATCCTTGAGCAGGTGTTGCGCCTGTTTGTACAGCTCGGTGCGTTTGGCCTGGTCAGGTGTGGCCTTGGCCTGCTTGATGATTGCGTCGTAAGGCTTGTCGCACCACTTGGAGAAGTTGTTGCCGTTGATGGCGTCGCATCCAAACAGGGTGCCCAGCCAGTTGTCCGGGTCACCGTTGTCACCGCTCCAGCCAATCAGCATGGCGCCGTTTTCGCCGCCCTTGGAGCGTTTGATGTATTCACCCCATTCGTAGCTGACGATTTTTGCGTTGATACCGATCTTCTTCCAGTCGGACTGAAGCATCTCGGCCATCAGCTTGGCGTTGGGGTTGTAAGGACGCTGTACCGGCATCGCCCACAGGGTGATTTCGGTGCCTTCCTTGATGCCGGCTTCCTTGAGCAGGGCCTTGGCTTTCTCGGGGTTGTACGGGGTGTCTTTGATGGTGGTGTCATAGGACCACTGGGTTGGCGGCATGGCGTTGACGGCCAGTTGGCCTGCACCCTGGTAGACCGAGTCGATGATCTGCTGCTTGTTGACCGCCATGTCTAGCGCCTGGCGAACCTTCAGTTGCGCCATCGGGTTCGGTGTGTCGCTGCCTTTGATCTTGTCCATCACGTTGTAGGCGATGTAACCCAGGTTGAAGCCTGCCTGATCGGGCATTTTCAGCTTTTTGTCCGCCTTGAGCGTTTCAAGGTCGGCCGGACGCGGGTAGGCGGTAATCTGGCACTCGTTCTTCTTGAGTTTCTGAATGCGTACCGAGGGATCGGTGGTGATGGCGAAGATCAGGTTGTCGATCTTGACGTCTTCGGGCTTCCAGTAATCCTTGTTACCGGTGAAGCGGATGTTCGAGTCTTTCTGGTAGCTCTTGAAGACGAACGGGCCGGTACCGACAGGTTTGCTGTTGATGTCCGCAGCCTTGCCTTCCTTGAGCAACTGGTCGGCGTATTCGGCAGACTGGATCGAGGCAAAGGACATGGCCAGGTTCTGGATGAACGCGGCATCGACGGTGTTGAGAACGAACTTCACGGTGTAGTCGTCGACTTTCTCGACCTTGGCGATGTTGCTGTCCATGCCCATGTCGGTGAAGTACGGGAATTCGGTCGGGGCCGCTTTGCGGAACGGCTGGTCCTTGTCGATCATGCGGTTGAACGTGAACAGCACGTCATCGGCATTGAAATCGCGACTTGGCTTGAAGTACGGCGTGGTGTGGAACTTGACGCCTTTGCGCAGGTGAAAGGTGTAAGTCAGCACGTCCGGAGACACATCCCAACTGGTCGCCAGACCCGGCTGGACAGCCGTGCCGCCGCGCTCGAACTGGGTCAGCCGGTTGAACATGGTTTCTGCCGAGGCGTCGAAATCGGTACCGGTCGTGTATTGGGCCGGGTCGAAGCCTGCCGGGCTG
This sequence comes from Pseudomonas sp. Irchel 3A18, assembly GCF_900187465.1. Taxonomy (NCBI): domain Bacteria; kingdom Pseudomonadati; phylum Pseudomonadota; class Gammaproteobacteria; order Pseudomonadales; family Pseudomonadaceae; genus Pseudomonas; species Pseudomonas sp. Irchel 3A18. The sequence continues at coordinate 126,850 of NZ_FYDI01000010.1, read as the reverse complement.
CCTTCTGAGCAGAACACAAGGTTGGATGCCGCCTGAGCGAAGGGTGCGCTGGCGAGCAGGCTTGCGCCGACGATGAACGGAATGACTGCGTGTTTGAGCATGGAGGCCTCAGTTATTGTCATTTGGAGGGAACGACCTCGTGAGCCGATCCATCCGATACTTATGCAGGGGTCGTACCCGAAGCAAGGTGCTGACGACAAAGGGGCGGTAAAAAGTGGAACGAGCGTACATGAATGTCGCGTAAGTGTAATTTCTGCGCAGTTGATCGTTTGCGCAAAGGATTTTTGCCGTTTATCGCACCATAAACGCGCAACCGGGCGTGTTGAATGCACCCGGTTGGTGTGTGGTTGTTACCTTGTATGAGCTTACTTGCTCAGGCTGACCCCATAGAAAGGCGTCAGGCCGAACGGGCTGATCTTGAAGTCCTGAACTTCCTGGCGCATGGGCTGGAAGACCCTGGAGTTGGCAATCGGCGTGATCGGCACCTGTGCCTTGAGCACTTGCTGCGCCTGTTTATACAGCTTGATCCGCTCATCGCGATCGGTGGTCACCTTGGCCTGTTGCACCAGCTTGTCGTAGGCCGGATCGCACCATTTGGCGAAGTTGCTGCCCTTGACCGCCGCACAGCTGTACAGCACGCCCAGCCAGTTGTCGGGGTCACCGTTGTCACCGGTCCAGCCGTAGATCATCACATCGTGTTCGCCTGCACGGGAGCGCTTCATGTACTCGCCCCATTCATAGGTGACGATGTTGGCCTTGATGCCGATCTTGTCCCAGTCGGACTGGATCATCTGCGCTGACATCCGCGCATTGGGGTTGGAGGCGCGCTGCACCGTCATGGCCCACAGGTTGATTTGGGTGCCCGGTGCGATGCCCGCTTCCTTGAGCAACTGCTTTGCCTTGGTCGGGTCGTAAGGTGCGTCCTTGATGGTTGGGTCGAAGCTCCACTGGCCTGGCGGCAGCGCGTTCTCGGCCAGTTGCCCGGCACTCTGGTAGACGGCCTTGATAATGGCTGGCTTGTCGATGGCCATGTCCAGCGCCTGACGAACCTTGAGCTGGTCCAACGGCGGATGAGTGACGTTATAAGCCAGGAAGCCCAGGTTGAAGCCCGGCTGGCTCAGGACCTTGATCTTCGGGTCCTTCTTGAATTCTTCGATGTCTTGCGGGCGAGGGTAGCCGCTGACCTGGCATTCACCCGCCTTGAGTTTTTGCAGACGCACGGCCGCATCGCTGTTGATCGAGAAGATCAGGTTATCGACCTTCACATCTTCAGGCTTCCAGTACTCCTTGTTGCCCACATAACGGATCTGCGAGTCTTTCTGATAGCGCTTGAACACGAAAGGGCCGGTGCCGACGGGTTTCTGGTTCAGGTCGGCGGCCTTGCCTTCCTTGAGCAGTTGCGCGGCATATTCGGCGGACTGGATCGAGGCGAAACTCATGGCCAGGTTCTGCACGAACGCGGCATCGACATTGTTCAGGTTGAACCTGACCGTGTGGGCGTCGACCTTTTCGATGTTCTTGATGGTGGTGTTCAGGCCCATGTCGGTGAAGTAGGGCGATTCGGAAGGGTATGCCTTGCGAAACGGCTGATCAGGGTCAAGCAGCCGGTTGAAGGTAAACAGCACGTCGTCGGCATCGAAAGCCCGGCTTGGCTTGAAGTAGTCGGTGGTGTGGAACTTCACACCTTCACGCAGATGAAAGGTGTAGGTCAGGCCATCGGCAGACACTTCCCAGCGAGTCGCCAGCCCTGGCTCCACTTCTGTTCCACCGCGCTTGAACTGGGTCAGGCGGTTGAAAACCGTTTCGGCCGAAGCATCGAAATCGGTACCGCTGGTGTATTGGCTCGGGTCGAAGCCAGCCGGGCTGGCTTCGGAGCAGTACACCAGAGTGCTGGCGGCTTGAGCCAAAGGGGCGCAGGCCAGCAGTGCGGTGGTCAACAGTAGCGGTTTTAAGATCGTATGTCCCATGAAACCCCTCGCAAAGTGCGGCAATAACCGTTCTGAATATCAACGTGCAGATAGACAGCGGATAGTGCCGCATTTGTCAGGAGTCGGACAACGCTCTTACTTGCCCGTGATTTTATTCCACAGGTCTGACAGCGAATGACTCTCGTAAAAGGTTTGCAGGAAACTGGAGCTTTCCTTGTTGAAGGTCAGCAGGGCTTTTTCTGTGCTGATTCGCAACTGCTCCTGGGTGCGGTCCAGATCGCTTTTGAGCGTTGCATGTTTCACCCGGCCAGGGTTCCTGTTTGCCCAGTCGCGAACCAGTTCGTCCTGCCAGTCGCTGTCCATCGGGTGTACGAAGAATTTCGCAGCCACTTGTGCAGGATGCTCTGCCGCGTCTTTGTTGGACCATTGACCCAATATCGTCTGGCCCACTTGCAGTACCGCTTTTTCCGCCAGGAGAGCAGCCAGAGAATGCAGCGGGTGCTCGGCATGGTCCTTGGCGAGCTGTGAGTGTGACGGGTCCGTAGAGCCGCTGGTGTTCGGGTCGTCACCCAGGATCGTCTGGAAGTCGTCGATGCTGTTGCCAAGCCAGGTAGCCAGGCCTTGCATGGCTGTTCCGATTGCATTGCTGACGATTCTTCCCGGTGCGCCAATAAAGGCATAGAACCGTTCGACCTGTTCCGAGAAAGGCAGGTTGGCCCATTGGTCGCGGGTGGTCAGGAATGTTTCATAACTCTGCAACAGTTGTTCGTTCGGGTGTTCGCTGAGCAGGATCTGAATGATCTGGTCGCGTTCGTAACGTTCTCCGGCCTTGATGGCTTCAAACGGTTTGTTCTCTGTCGAAAACAGTATCTTGCCGAGTGGTGCGGCAAGGCTGGCAATGATATCGCTGCCGCCAAACATGCCGGTCACCAGAGGCAGCCGATGTCGGCAGTCGGCTTCGGAGGTCCATGGCAGCACGTTCGTGTGGCCGAGCTTTATCAGGCTCAGCTCGACGAAGTTGGAGTGGGAGAAAAAGTCTTCGAGGATATGCAGGCCCGAACCGAGCGCCCGCAGACCATCGAAGGATTGCGGGCCGGCCTGCGTTGCCCTATCCAGCTCGCTGCTCATGGTTTCTACAGAACGCTGGATATAGCGTTTCATTGAGGTCTGGAAGTCGACCTGCAAGGCCGGGTCGTCGGGTTTTACCCAGTCCTCGAAGTCAGCGTCACGCTCTTTGGGGTTGGCCGGTTCCGGGTTGATGGCCCTGGGGTTGTCGATGTGTTCGCCGGGGCGGTAAACACCGAGCCTTTGCGGCGTCACGGTGAAGCTCGACCGGTCGAGTTGCATCAGGTCGGTGAACTCCTTTACGGCCAGTACATCCACGATTCTGGTCAGGGCCTCGCGGGACAGCAGGTCCGGGAAACGCTTGGGCATGGTGGTGGCGCGGACGATCTTCGGGTCGAGCAACTGCGAGTAATCGCGCAGCCAGTTGCCGAAGTAAATGGCCCGTATTTCATTTTTCTTGAAGCCAGCCGTTTCAAGGATTTCTTCTATCGAGCCGTGAGTGGCCCTGGTTTTTTCGCCCTGACCCGCTTCAAAACGGGCGGCCACGGGCAGAGGTTCGTAGACCTCACCGGTAGTGTTTTCAGTCTGCTGATAGTTGCCGTACGTGCTGGTGCCAGGATTCATCCTTGATTCCTTTATTGAAAGATTATTGAAGTTACAGGTGAGTTTACGAGTTGTACGGGGAGGGAGAATCAGGCGAGGCGTTGAGTGTTGTAGGGCAAGTAGACAGGGGGTGTCGGGGGGCACGAATGAATTCGCTCCTGCAGTGGGAGCGAATTCATTCGCGAAGACGGGTCAGGGAATCTGCACTTCGATCACACCATCGGCTGCGACACTGACCTGGCTGGTGCCGGCTTCGACATCAGGCGTCGGGGCGGCGTCGGCACGTTCGGCTTTCATCATCATGACCGGCGCGCGCAGGTAGGGCTGTGGGTAACCCGAGGTATTGAGGTTCAGGTTCACCAGCTTGTAGCCCGTGCCACCCAGAGCCTCGGTGACCAGTTGGGCGCGAGCCTTGAACGCGGTCACGGCATCCTTGAGCAGGGCATCTTCGCTGGCCTTGCGGGTTGGCGTGGAAATGGAGAAGTCCATGCCGCCCATTTTCAGGTCGGTCAGCAACTCCCCTGTCAGCTTGGACAGCGCGGCAAAGTCGGCACTTTCCAGGCGCAGTTCGGCGCGCTCACGCCAGCCAGTGATCGACTGACCTTTCTCGTCGTAGATGGGGTAACTGTTGCGGCTGCCCTGGCGGATCGTCACGTCCTTGACCTGACGCGCCTGGCCCAGCGCCTTGTTCAGGGTTTCGGTGATCTGTGCCGCGAGCTTTGCCGGGTCGCTGTTCTGGGCTTCGCTGTAGAGTGTGACAAGCATCAGGTCGCGCTGGACCTCTTGATTGACCTCGGCGCGCAATGAAATCTGGTTGTAACGAGGTTCCTCGGCAATGGCCTGGGCACAGGCCAGGATCGTGATTCCCAGCGTTATGACCAGGGCGACAGGGCGAAGATTGAACATGAGCAACTCCTTGTTATAAAAGCGTCATCCGACGATTGTCGGACTGATGCAACTTCATATGACTGTAGTCAGGAGTTCCGGTTCCGGACAGTTCGGTATGTGGCGCTTTGACGCACTTTTCCAGTTTTGTCTCTCGCTTGGTTATACTCGTTTCGATCCGCCTGGAGCGCTCATCAGGAGAGCTCATGCTCGCCCCCGTTCAAATGCTTTCAGCCTCGCGCCAGAACCTGTGGCGCCTGACGTTCATTCGCACCCTGGTGCTGGCTGCGCAGGCCGGTTCGGTCGGCATTGCCTGGCTGTTCAACGTGCTGCCGCTGCCCTGGCTGCCGTTGTCGATTACCTTGGGCTGTTCGGTCGCGCTCTGTGTGCTGACGGCAGTGCGTTTGCGCACTTCCTGGCCTGTCACGGAACTGGAGTACGCGCTGCAACTGGCGCTGGACCTGATCATCCACAGTGCATTGCTGTATTTCTCCGGCGGTTCGACCAACCCGTTCGTGTCTTATTATCTGGTGCCGCTGACCATCGCTGCCGTCACCTTGCCATGGCGCTATTCCCTGATCTTGTCCGGTATCGCCCTGACGCTCTATACCGCGCTGCTGTACCGGTCCTATCCGCTGGAAACCTACCCGATCTCCAGAGAGAACATGCAGATCTATGGCATGTGGCTCAGCTTTGCCCTGGCGGCGTCGGTCATTACGTTCTTTGCGGCGAAGATGGCCGAAGAACTGCGTCGTCAGGAGCAGTTGCGAGCGGTACGCCGCGAAGAGGGCCTGCGTGACGAGCAATTGCTGGCCGTTGCAACCCAGGCCGCAGGCGCAGCCCATGAGCTGGGCACGCCTCTGGCGACCATGAGCGTGTTGCTCAAGGAAATGCGCCAGGATCATAGCAATCCTGAGTTGCAGGACGATCTTTCGGTCCTGCAGGAACAGGTCAAGCAGTGCAAGCAGACGCTTCAGCAACTGGTGCGTGCCGCTGAGGCCAACCGGCGCATGGCGGTGGAATATCAGACGGTGATTCAGTGGATGGACGAGTCGCTGAACCGCTGGCACCTGATGCGTCCTGAAGTCAGTTATCGTTTTTTCCAGCTGGGCAAGGACAAGGTGCCGATGCTGGCGCCGCCGCCTGACCTGACCCAGTCGCTGCTCAACCTCTTGAACAATGCGGCCGATGCCTGTCCCGACGGGCTGGAGGTCAACCTGGATTGGGACAGCGCGGAAATCTGTATCAATATTCGTGACCACGGGCCTGGTGTGCCGCTGGCCATTGCCGAGCAGATCGGCAAGCCATTCTTTACCACCAAGGGCAAAGGTTTCGGCCTGGGCCTGTTTTTGAGCAAAGCCAGCGTTACCCGCGCCGGGGGTTCTGTAAAACTCTACCGTCATGAAGAGGGCGGCACGCTCACCGAGCTGCGCTTGCCTCGTGACACTCAAGGAGATGAAGCATGAGTGATGATGACATCCAGGTCGAAGGCGAAGAGCTTCCGCATTTGCTGCTGGTCGACGACGACGCAACCTTTACCCGGGTCATGGCGCGGGCCATGAGCCGTCGTGGTTTTCGCGTCAGCACCGCAGGTTCGGCCGAAGAAGGGCTGGTGATTGCCCAGAACGATATCCCCGAATACGCCGCGCTCGACCTGAAGATGGACGGCGACTCCGGCCTGGTGCTGCTGCCCAAGCTGCTGGAACTGGACCCTGAAATGCGCGTGGTGATCCTCACCGGTTATTCGAGCATTGCGACAGCGGTCGAGGCGATCAAGCGCGGCGCCTGCAACTACCTGTGCAAACCGGCGGATGCCGACGACGTGCTGGCGGCCCTGCTGTCCGAGCATGCGAACCTGGACACTCTGGTGCCGGAAAACCCCATGTCGGTGGATCGCCTGCAGTGGGAGCACATCCAGCGGGTACTGACCGAGCATGAAGGCAATATCTCGGCCACGGCCCGTGCGCTGGGCATGCACCGCCGCACCTTGCAGCGCAAATTGCAGAAGCGTCCTGTGCGCCGTTGATGAAGTTTTATTCATGAGGTCAGAGGGCGTTTTTGCTTCATTGTGAACGGGCATTGTTCTTCTTTCTGATAGAGAAGCCGGGCCTGAATCATGAATCGCAACCCTGAAGTCAACGACGCCCCGAGCGGTACGCTCCTCCCCAGAATCTGGAAGCTGATCACGCCTTACTGGCGTAGCGAAGACCGGCGCATGGCCTGGTTGCTGCTGGCGGCGGTGATTGCCCTGTCGCTGCTCAGTGTGGAAATTTCGGTGCAGATCAACAGCTGGTACCGGGATTTCTACAACGCTCTGGAAAAGAAAGACCTGGCGTCTTTCTCTCACCTGATTCTGTATTTTTGCGGCATCGCTGCCGTGGCGATTCTAGTGGCGGTGTATCGTCTTTACCTGACACAGATGCTCACCATTCGCTGGCGCCGCTGGCTGACCGAGCAGCATTTTGCCAAGTGGCTCAGCCACAAGAATTACTACCAGCTGGAACAGGCCGGTTACACCGATAACCCTGACCAGCGCCTGTCCGAAGATCTCGATGAGTTCACGAGCCGAACCCTGTCGCTGGGGATCGGGCTGATGAGTACCGTGGTCAGCCTGGTGTCGTTCTCGGTCATCCTGTGGGGCGTTTCCGGCAGCGTCGAAGTGATGGGTGTCACGATTCACGGCTATATGTTCTGGGCGGCGCTGGTATATGCCGTGGTCGGCAGTTGGTTGACGCACCTGATCGGGCGGCGTCTGATTGTGCTGAACAATCAGCAGGAACGCTTTGAAGCCGACATGCGTTTTGCTTTGGTGCGGGTACGGGAAAACGCCGAGAGCATTGCGCTGTGCGATGGCGAGCCTAGCGAGAAGCAGCGGCTGAGCAATCGTTTCGGCATGATCTGGAGCAACTTTCGCTCGATCATGAAGGTTCAGAAAAGCCTTACGTTCTTTACCGCAGGTTATTCACAGATTGCGCTTATTTTCCCGTTCATCGTCGCGGCGCCCCGGTATTTCGCCGGAAAGATCGAGCTGGGGGATCTGATGCAGATCAACTCGGCCTTTGGCAATGTGCAGGAAAACTTCAGCTGGTTCATCGAAGCCTATGCCTCGCTGGCTTCATGGCGCGCGACCTGTGATCGCCTGCTCAGCTTCCGCCAGGGCATGGATGACAATGAAGCGCATCGTCCGGCCATTACCCTCAGTCGCGGTAGCGAAGCTTTGCAACTGCAGGCGCTTGGGCTGGGCCTCACCGGTGGTCGCGAACTGTTGCGCGATACGAGTCTGTCTATCCAGGCGGGCGAGCGGGTCATGCTCAGTGGCCGTTCGGGAAGTGGCAAAAGCACCTTGTTGCGCGCTCTGGGCGGTTTATGGCATGAAGGGCAGGGGCACATCCGCTTGCCGGACGAGCGTTATATGTTCATGCCACAAAAGCCTTATCTGCCTATCGGTACGTTGCGCGAAGCCTTGAGTTATCCACAGGCCACGGCACAGTATTCGTCCGAGCGATTTGTCGAGGTTTTGCACACCTGCCGTCTGGAGCATCTGGTCGCGAGACTGGATGAAGAAAACCATTGGCAGCGCCTGTTATCACCCGGCGAGCAGCAGCGGGTCGCTTTTGCCAGGGCTCTGTTGTTTGCGCCCAAGTGGTTGTATCTGGACGAGGCCACGTCTGCCATGGATGAAGAAGACGAAGCGGCGCTGTATCAGGCGCTTATCGATGAGCTGCCCGACATGACGATTCTCAGCATCGGGCACCGCAGCAGTCTCAAGCATTTTCATGATCGATATCTGCGGGTGGAAGGGGAAAAACTGCTTGAACAGACGAGGCAGCAATACCTTGTCTGAATTCTGTCTGTCCCCCTTCTCAGGTTTTCAGGGTGTTATCGTATAACCGCTGAGCTATGATTGGTCTTTGTTAACAGTGCCGAGATCGATGTTGGATATGGAAAAGCAAACCGCTGCGCCTCGCGCACGCAGAAAGCACCGCAGCCTTGCGCAGGAACTGGTGACTGAGCTGTCCGAGCGAATCAGCAGCGGGCAGCTCAAGCGCGGCGATAAACTCCCTACCGAATCCGCCATCATGGAAGAGCAGGGCGTGAGTCGGACAGTGGTTCGCGAAGCCATTTCCCGCTTGCAGGCCTCCGGTCTGGTCGAGACGCGGCACGGTATCGGCACTTTCGTGCTGGATATCCCGAGCCCCAGCGGTTTCCGGATCGATCCGGCCACCATCGTCACCTTGCGTGATGTCCTGGCGGTTCTGGAGTTGCGTATCAGCCTGGAAGTCGAATCTGCGGGCCTTGCAGCGCAGCGTCGCAGTGATGAGCAACTGGCCGCCATGCGCGCCGCGCTTGATGCGCTGAACGAAAGCGCAGCCCATGCCAGCGATGCCGTGGCTTCGGACTTCCAGTTCCACCTGCAGATCGCGCTGTCCACCGGCAACCGTTACTTCACCGACATCATGACCCATCTGGGCACCAGCATCATTCCGCGCACACGCCTGAACTCGGCACGCCTGGCTCATGATGATCAGCAGCACTATATGAGCCGCCTGAGCCGCGAGCACGAAGAAATCTACGAGGCCATCGCCCGCCAGGACTCCGAGGCCGCCCGCGCCGCCATGCGCCTGCACCTCACCAACAGCCGCGAACGTCTGCGCCATGCGCATGAAGAGGCAGAGTCGCAGAGGGCCTGATCGTTATCGCTCTCTGTTCGCGAATGAATTCACTCCGCACAGCCTGTGTGGGAGCGAATTCATTCGCGAAAGCCCCAGTGGTCATATAACGCTCCACCTCCCTCCCAAAATCCCCAAGCCCCGTCTTTAAAGGCCTCAAAGCCCTTTCATCGCTTTAGTTCCGAAAAACCTGCAAATCCCTGTTGAGACATTTTATTTTCAGTTGTACGATGACTTACGACATCGGATCTGCCCCCCGGTGATCCTCTAATAATTCTGTCCCACAGGGTGTTCGAATAATGAATCCACAAGAACTGAAGTCCATCCTCTCTTCCGGTCTGCTGTCTTTCCCGGTTACCGATTTCAATGCCCAGGGCGATTTCAACCGCGCTGGCTATATCAAACGCCTTGAGTGGCTGGCTCCGTACGGCGCAAGCGCGCTGTTCGCTGCCGGTGGTACTGGCGAGTTTTTCTCCCTGGCTGCCAGCGAATACTCGGAAATCATCAAGACTGCCGTCGACACGTGCGAAACCAGCGTGCCAATCCTGGCCGGTGTCGGTGGCCCGACTCGTCAAGCCATCGAATACGCTCAAGAAGCCGAGCGTCTGGGTGCCAAAGGCCTGTTGCTGCTGCCGCACTACCTGACTGAAGCCAGCCAGGACGGCGTTGCCGCTCACGTTGAAGCGGTCTGCAAGTCGGTCAAGATCGGCGTTGTCGTCTACAACCGCAACGTTTGCCGCCTGACCGCTCCGTTGCTGGAAAAACTGGCCGAGCGCAACCCGAACCTGATCGGCTACAAGGATGGCCTGGGCGATATCGAACTGATGGTTTCGATCCGTCGTCGCCTCGGTGACCGCTTCTCGTACCTGGGTGGTCTGCCGACCGCTGAAGTCTATGCCGCCGCTTACAAGGCGCTGGGCGTGCCGGTCTATTCCTCGGCGGTATTCAACTTTGTTCCGAAGCTGGCGATGGACTTCTACCACGCTATCGCTCGTGACGATCACGAAGCGGTCGGCAAGTACATCGACGACTTCTTCCTGCCTTATCTGGACATTCGCAACCGTAAAGCCGGCTATGCCGTGAGCATCGTCAAGGCCGGCGCAAAAATCGCTGGTTACGATGCAGGTCCGGTTCGCGCACCGCTGACTGACCTGACTGGCGAAGAAGTCGAAATGCTGGCTGCGCTGATGGATAAACAAGGCAAGCAGTAACACCGCTACAGGCAAAGCCGCTGAGTGATCAGCGGTTTTGTCGTTAGACCGCAAGACCATGCAGGTAAAAGTTGTCGTCGCCGCTGACACTTTTAAGGGGCCTGCAGAGCTGGACCCAAAAAAAATGTATTACCCGCGTAAAAAAATAATGAGTGGGAGTTCAAAAACATGCAAAAGTCCAAGCCGACTCACGTCCGCTATTTGATCCTGTTGATGCTGTTCCTGGTCACCACGATCAACTATGCAGACCGAGCCACCATCGCAATTGCCGGTTCAAGCATTCAGAAAGACCTCGGCATCAGTGCCGTAACCCTTGGCTACATCTTCTCTGCATTCGGCTGGGCCTACGTGGCCGGTCAGATTCCCGGTGGCTGGCTGCTTGACCGTTTCGGGTCGAAGAAAGTCTATGCCCTGAGCATTTTCACCTGGTCCCTGTTCACCCTGCTGCAAGGCTATGTGGGTGAGTTTGGCGTCTCCACTGCAATCGTCGCGCTGTTCATGCTGCGCTTCCTGGTAGGCCTGGCCGAAGCACCGTCCTTCCCGGGTAACGCCCGCATCGTGGCTTCCTGGTTTCCGACTGCCGAACGCGGCACTGCTTCGGCGATCTTCAACTCTGCGCAATACTTCGCCACGGTACTGTTCGCTCCGCTGATGGGCTGGATCGTTTACACCTTCGGCTGGGAACATGTCTTCATCGTCATGGGCGCCGGCGGCATCGTGTTCTCGCTGCTGTGGATGAAAGTCATCTATAGCCCGCGTAACCATCCGCTGATCAACGAAGCCGAAATCGAACACATCGCCAGCAACGGCGGCATGGTCGACCTGGATACTCAGGACAAGAGCAAGGACAAGAAAGGCGGCGGCCCGCGCTGGGATTACATTCGCCAGTTGCTGACCAACCGCATGATGCTCGGGATCTACCTGAGCCAGTACTGCATCAACGGTATCACTTACTTCTTCCTGACCTGGTTCCCGGTGTATCTGGTGCAGGAACGCGGCATGACCATCCTCAAGGCAGGTTTCATTGCGTCCTTGCCGGCCATTTGCGGCTTCATCGGCGGCGTGCTTGGTGGTGTCATTTCCGACTACCTGCTGCGTAAAGGCCACTCGCTGACCTTCGCCCGCAAGGCACCGATCATCTGCGGCCTGCTGCTGTCGACCTCCATCGTCACCTGTAACTATGTCGATGTTGAATGGGTCGTCGTAGGTTTCATGGCGCTGGCGTTCTTCGGTAAAGGTGTCGGTGCGCTGGGCTGGGCTGTGATGTCCGACGTCTCGCCAAAACAGATCGCCGGTTTGAGCGGTGGCCTGTTCAACACTTTCGGTAATATTGCCTCGATCACGACTCCGATCGTGATTGGCTACATCATCAGCTCTACTGGTTCCTTCAAGTGGGCACTGGTGTTCGTCGGCGCGAACGCGCTGCTGGCGGTAATCAGCTACATCTTCATAGTGGGTGAAATCAAGCGAGTGGAATTGAAAGAGCCGCCAACCAAGGGGCCTTTGCTGGACGACCAGGCCAGCGACCTTTCACAAGCCAAATCTTGAGGTAACCGTGATGAACCTGATTCAACATGCCGACTCTCCACGGTACATCCAGCTGCATCCGCTGGATAACGTGGTGGTAGTGGTCAATGACCAGGGCGTTCCAGCCGGAACCGAGTTCGACAACGGGCTGGTGACTGTCGATAACGTACCGCAGAGCCACAAGGTCAGTACGGTGGATCTGGCTGAAGGGGAGGCCGTGATTCGTTACGGCCACACCATCGGATATGCTCTGCAGCCTATTCCACGTGGCAGTTGGGTCAGGGAAGACCTGTTGCGCATGCCTTCTGCGCCGGCGCTGGACAGCCTGCCGATGTCCGATGCGGTACCGGAAAAAGGGGAGCCACTGGAGGGTTACACCTTCGAGGGCTACCGCAACGCCGACGGTACTGTGGGCACTCGTAATATCCTGGGCATCACCACCACTGTTCAGTGCGTGACCGGTGTTCTGGATTTTGCGGTCAAGCGTATCCGTGACGAACTGTTGCCGCGCTATCCCAACGTCGATGACGTGGTGGCCCTGACCCACAGTTACGGCTGTGGCGTGGCGATCTCTGCAACTGACGCCTACATTCCGATCCGTACCGTTCGCAACCTGGCTCGCAACCCGAACCTGGGCGGCGAAGCGCTGGTCATCAGCCTGGGCTGCGAGAAATTGCAGGCCGGGCAGGTCATGCATGAAGACGACAGCTCCGTGGATCTCAGCGAGCCATGGCTGTACCGGCTTCAGGATGCCAGCCATGGCTTCAATGAAATGGTCGAACAGATCATGGAACTGGCTGAAGTGCGTCTGAAAAAGCTGGATCAGCGTCGTCGCGAAACCGTGCCGGCGTCTGAACTGATTCTGGGCATGCAGTGCGGCGGCAGTGATGCGTTTTCCGGCATCACCGCCAACCCGGCACTGGGTTACGCTTCGGACCTGCTGTTGCGTGCTGGCGCGACGGTGATGTTTTCCGAAGTGACCGAGGTGCGCGATGCCATCTACCTGCTGACTTCCCGCGCACAGGATGAAACCGTTGCGCAGGAACTGGTACGCGAGATGGACTGGTACGACCGTTACCTGGCCAAGGGCGAAGCGGATCGCAGCGCCAACACCACGCCGGGCAACAAGAAGGGCGGGTTGTCGAACATTGTCGAGAAGTCCTTGGGATCGATCGTCAAGTCCGGTAACAGCGCCATCAACGGCGTGCTTGGCCCGGGCGAGCGGTTCAAGAGTAAAGGGCTGATTTTCTGTGCGACGCCCGCCAGTGACTTCGTGTGCGGCACCTTGCAGCTCGCTGCCGGGATGAACCTGCATGTGTTCACTACCGGACGTGGTACGCCGTATGGCCTGGCCATGAGCCCGGTGGTCAAGGTTTCGACCCGTACGGAACTGGCCCAGCGCTGGCCCGACCTGATCGATATCGACGCCGGACGCATTGCAACCGGTCGCGCGAGCATCGAAGACCTGGGTTGGGAGCTGTTCCACTTCTATCTGGATGTGGCCAGCGGCAAGAAAAAGACCTGGACCGAGCATTACCGTCTGCACAACGACATCACCCTGTTCAACCCGGCTCCGATTACCTGATAGACGCTTCGCGAATGAATTCGCTCCTGCACGGGCGGATTCATTCGCGACGCCCCTCAACCCTCTACCTCACCCAGCGAATGGCGCACATACTCCGGCGTCAGGCCGTTGTACCAAAGCAGAATCGTCGATACCAGAATCGTGACCAGCACCAGCAGCCCTACCGCCCAGACCGCTGCGGCGTAGAGCGGAGCCTTGCCTTCGGGCAGGCGCATGAAAGGGGCTATGCCCACGAACAGCAGCACCGTCGAATAGATCGAAGCAAGCCCCAGCACCAGAATTGCCAGCCAGCGACTGGGATACAGGCCCGCAATACCCGCCAGGAAAAAGGGTGTCGTGGTGTAGGTGGCAAAGCCGATGCTCTGGTTGAGGGGCGGTCGGGCTTCAAAGGTTCGAGACATCCAGCGAATGAAGCCTCCCATAATCAGCGTCCCGATCAGAAAAGCCACGTACAGCAACGCACAGAGCTGCAGTGCGCTCTTGGTGCTGAGTTTCACGTTTTCACCTTCAGCCAGGCTCCAGCCGACCTGAGTGGTGCCTATATACAGGCAGACGACCGGTATCAGCGCCAGCAGTATCAAGTGGGGCAGGTAATGCCGGGGTTCCTGGTCCTCCTTGTGCCGGATGGTTCGCCAGGCGTCTCTGGGCTGGATGAAAAGTTTGACGATCAATGGCGCGTTCATGGCGAATCCCTCTCAGTGTCTGCCCGCAACTTTCCCTGCTTCCTGCGAGCCCCCATAGACTTTACTGGCTGATGCCTGAATGGTTTCGACCCATGGGACGGTCGGAGCCATGAACGCATTGAGTTTTCCTACTTCTCTGAACTTTCTGGCCTGTCGGGACCTCTTCTATTTCAAGGGCGCCTGTTCGGTGGCCTCTGTTCAAACAGGTGGGAGGTTTCAAATGCCTTGGATATCTGAAAGTGGTTTATGGCTCTTTACGGCATTGGTCGCACTCATTGTGCTGGCCGATATCTGGGCTGTCCTGCGGGTGCGTAAGAGCGATACGTCCTCCAGCAACAAATTGATGTGGTTCATCGTGATCGTTGCCGTGCCAGTGATCGGTGTGCTGTTGTGGGTACTGACCGGGCCACGGCATGTCTCCAAACCCGCGGACCCGGCTCAGGAAGCCAGCAAGTATTGATGTCGGCTTCAGGAATACTTCGCCGAATGGTGAGGGTAATTGAGCTGCCGTGCGCCGATGACCATTTCGCTGATCCAGTTCGTCAGCATGGAGCTGTAAATGCTCTGGCTGATGTCACTGCTCAGCGCATGGTCGGCGCCATCCACCAGCCGATAAGTTCGAGAATGGGCAAGCTCGAAGGCGCTGCGATAGCTCATCAGCGTGGCATGGGGCACGTAGTCGTCCTGTTCTGACTCGATCAGAAATCCTTGCAGGCAGCCAGGGCGCGATTGTCGGGGGCGCTCATGACCGCGCAGGTCGAAGGTCAGGCACACACAGCCAAGGCCTGTGATGTTCTTGGCGCGAGCCAGGTCGCGCTGTTGACTGCTACCCCAGCCGTGAACGAAGAGTATGCCGGGTATCTTCGCGCCGGGAGTCAGGATGGTTCCGGAGATGGATTGGTTTTCAACGTTTATCTCGATGCTTTCACTGCGCGCAACCTCGGCTTTGTTGGTGCTGTTCTTGACCCGCTCATAAGGCAACTCCTTTCATGAGCGTTTTTTCAGGGCCTGGATCAGCTCCTGTTTGTTCATGGCCGAGCGACCGGCAACTTCAAGCGCTCGTGCGCGCTGCATCAGATCGTTTTTGGTCTGCTCTTCCAGGGGAAGGTCGTTGCGCGGGATGCCTTTTCTGGTTTCGGCGGCACGCTTGGCCGAGTCCTGACGTGCCTCGGTCTTGGCCTCGGCGGATGTGCGGGTTCCCGAGCCTCCCTTACGCTCGCCGCCACCGGATTGTTTGTTCACCGTGGCCCATGCACGTGCTTGTGCTTCGTCTTTGGGCACGCCTTTTTGCTCGTAGCTTTCTTCGATGCTGGCGGCTTTGCGTTTCTGTTTGGCGGTGTACAGGTCTTTGTTCGAGGTAGGCATGGCATTTCTCCTCTCGTAGTGAAACAGCCTGGACAGGTTTTTTCTGGCCTCATGGGTTATGAATCGAGGTCGTCTGCAGGAGTTCCGCCGACGAGATGAGTGACCGGAGTGGATAAAACGCCGTTTTCTGCAATTCTTCTGCAATGCAGGGATGTTTATATCCTCGCCATCACGAATCCGTTATGGAGAAAACACATGTCGATAATTGCAAAGTGGGCGTTGCAGGTTGTTGCCTTGTTTCTGCTCGGCTGGATGGCGACCGTTGTGGGGCAATGGAGCAGCACGATTGTCAGCGGTTCGGGAAGTGATCGTCTGGCACAGTTGAACGAGAGCGTTTTGCTGAATGGTGGCGTGAGTGGCAAATCGGTTGCGGTTCAGGAAAACGCATTTGCCAGTCAGGGTGAATAGAGCGGTTTGCCGAAGGCGGGACTGACCGGTTTCTTACAGGCAAAAAAATGGCCCACAACACGGCGGGCCAAATGGGATTCATCAAAGGAGTGATGTGAATGTACAGAGCCAAACGTGAAGAGGATGTGAAATGAATGTTGGCAAAACGAGAACGGATTTTTAGGTAGGCGATGCACGGAAAATAGCGGGCTCGATGCAGCGAAAGCAGGCCCCCCGGAGTTTATCCGTCAAGCACCGGAGGGCTGGTGAGAGGGTGTCAGGTTGCAGCAGTGCGTTCCGGCGTTGCTCGTCTGGCAGAGCGTGGGAGGGGGTGAGGCGCATCAATGCGCGATTTCATTCGCTCGGCGAACTCCCTGGCTTCTTGCCAGCTCCGGCAGGTCACT
Organism: Pseudomonas sp. Irchel 3A18; assembly: GCF_900187465.1. Lineage (NCBI taxonomy): Bacteria > Pseudomonadati > Pseudomonadota > Gammaproteobacteria > Pseudomonadales > Pseudomonadaceae > Pseudomonas > Pseudomonas sp. Irchel 3A18. The sequence goes on along the minus strand of NZ_FYDI01000010.1, from coordinate 110,537 downwards.
GGGTAATCGTCCAGTTTCACTACCCAGTTTGCCCCGTGATTACCTTCTTCAATTCGGATAAGCATTGTACGCATCTCCATTTTGTAAGGTGAGCAGATGCCGAGTCACCGGCACGGAAAGTTGACGCACGAAATCCTGCGCCGAAAATGCCGATTGAGCTACAAAAAATTACATATCCCGATGAGCGTGTTTCATCTCCCTTGATCGGGATCAACTTGTTGATAACATCCAGCGGCAAGGGTGCCGGAAACGGTACTGTTCGGGACCGGGCAAACCACAAGGACAGGTCTGATAATGGCCAATGAAAGCCAGCCGCATATCCATCGCCAGACGCTCAGCATCACCCGCCAGGGCAGAGAACGTCTCAATGGCCATACCGGGCAGGTTATCTGGTTGACCGGTCTGTCGGGCTCCGGCAAATCGACCCTGGCCAATGCCCTGGAGCAGGTTCTGCATGCCGAGGGCAAACGGACTTACGTGCTCGATGGCGACAACGTTCGTCAGGGATTGAACCGGGACCTTGGGTTCAGCGACGCAGACCGGGTGGAAAACATTCGCCGGGTCGCGGAAGTGGCCCGCTTGATGATGGATGCCGGGCTCATCGTGATTACGGCGTTTATCTCGCCCTTTCACCGGGAGCGGGAAATGGCCCGGCAGGTGATTGGTGAGGACGACTTCACAGAGGTTTATGTGAGCACGCCAATCCAGGTGTGCGAAGAGCGTGACCCCAAGGGGCTGTACAAGAAGGCCCGCCGCGGGCTGATCCCGAACATGACCGGTATCGATAGCGTCTATGAAGCACCGCACAGTGCCACTGTGACGATCGATACCTCCGAGCTTGCGGTGCCAGAAGCCGTCAACCGGGTTCTGGCCTCGATCAGAACGCCAGCTTGAAGCCGATCATCCCCAGCATGATTGCCAGGAAGGGCCGCAGCAGGTCGTCGGATATGCGCCCGGCCATGTGGCTGCCCAGGTAAATGCCGGGCAATGAGCCCATTAACAGCCAGGCCAGTAACTCCCAGTTCATGTTGCCCATACTGGCATGCCCAAGGCCTGCGACCAGCGTAAGCGGCACGGCATGCGCGATTTCCGTGCCCACCAGACGCCGGGTGGCCAGCAAGGGATAAAGAATGAACAGCGCCACTGTGCCCAGTGCGCCAGCGCCAATGGACGTCAAGGCCACCATGGTGCCAAGGATCAGCCCGGTCACCACCGTCAGAACGTTCAGTTTAGAGCCGCTGAAGAACGAAACTCCGTCGCCGCGACTGTGGGCAAAGGCCAGGAGTTTTTTCTTGAACAGTACGGCCATGGCCGTCAGAAGAAGGACGATGCCAAGCGCCTGCTTGATGATTGCATTCAGGGCATCGGGTGCCGAGTCCAGAGTGCTCAGAAACCATAACGTCATCAACACCGCCGGTACGCTGCCCAGGGTCAGCCAGCCGGTGATCTTCCAGTCGATGTTGTCGTTCTTTTTGTGAACCACCACGCCACCGGCCTTGGTGATCGCGGCATAGAGCAGGTCTGTGCCCACGGCGGTCGCCGGATTGATGCCGAACCAGAGCAGAATGGGCGTCATCAATGAACCCCCACCTACGCCTGTCATCCCGACAATGAAACCGACCACCAAACCCGCTACTACAAAACCCAGACCGCCGACGTCCATATATGACCCTGTAAGACCTGTTGTCAGGTAAAAACCGGCGGGCAGCATAACGATTTATGTTCTGAGCGGTTATGAATATGTGGTCTAAGGTTATAACCGTTTTTACAGGATCCGGATTTCAGGCGGCGCGTCGACAGCGATTTGCATGACCTGGCTGGGTTGCAACCAGTTCAGCAGAGCGTCTGCTTCCATAGGTCTGGCAATCAGATAGCCTTGCCCTTCATCGCAGCCCCATTGCTTGACCAGTTTACGGGCGGCCTCTGTCTCGATACCTTCGGCCACCACGCAATAGCACAGCTTCTTGGCCAGGCCGATCAAGGCCTTGACCAGGCGCTGGTCCGCTTCTTCAACGTTGAGGTTGCGCATCAGTGACTGGTCAATCTTCACGGTTGTGGCAGGTAATTGCCGCAGGTAGTTCCAGTTGCTGTAGCCCGTGCCGAAGTCATCGATGGCGATATGCATGCCCAGTTCGCGTAAGCGTTCCAGTTGGCTGCGGACTTCTGTCGGGTTCTGCATCAACGCGCTTTCGGTGAATTCCAGCTCGAAGAGTGAAGGAGAAATGTCATGCTTTTTCAGCAGCCAGATCACCCGGTCAGTGAACACTGGCCCTGTCAGGTCGTCAGGCGTCACGTTGATTGCTACACGGATATCGAAACCTTTGCGCTGCCAGCTGGCAGCCTGTTCAACGGCCGTCTGCAACACCCACAGGCTCAGGGGACGCATGAGCGCGGTCTTTTCAGCCAGGGGAATGAACTCGGCAGGCCCGATGGGGCCCAGTGTCGGATGAACCCAGCGCAGCAGCGCCTCGACCGATGTGCATTCACCTGAGGCCAGATCAACGCGTGGCTGATAAACCAGACGCAATTGATCGTGGGCATGCACGGCACTGGTCAGTGAGCCGAGAAGCTGGAACGAGCGTTGTTGGGTCGCGTCCATGTGCGGTTCGTACAAGGCCCAGCCAACCTGACGAGCGCGGGCATCGTCGGCGGCACTGATGACCAGGCGCACCCAGTCCTGCTCCTCTGCCTGACCACCCGGCAGAGGCACAATCCCAAGGCCGACCTGCAACTGCACCGGAATGCCGTGGCATATCACGGGAGACTGAAGGTCTTCGAGAATGGCGCGGTAGATCGACTCATCCGGCATATCGCCCGGCAACTGAAAGCCGAAGCGCGTAGGGCTCACCTTATACAGCGGGCATTCTGACGGCAGCATGGCCTGCAGACGGTTTCTCATCGCCACGATCAGATCCTGAGCGAAGTTGTAGCCCAAGGCTTTGACGATATCGTTGAGGAATTCGGGAGTGATCATGTCGACGGCCACCAGGCGCATCTCTTTACCGGCTTTGAGCGTCAGAAGAATGTCTTCTTCAAGGCGCAGACGGTTGTAGAGTCCGGTGGTCTGATCGACGAAGCAACTGCGGCGCAGATCGACGATACGTTTCATCACCAGCCCGGCCAGACGCTTGAGCATCAACGCATCGCGCTCGCTCATGGCCTCGCGAGGCACCGTGTCGATGACGCAGAGCGTGCCCAGCGCAATACCGTCGTCGGTAATCAGAGGTGCGCCGGCGTAGTAACGAATGCCCGGTTCCCCGGTCACGAGGCCGTTGTCCTTGAAGCGCTCATCAAGGGTGGCGTCGACCACTTCCAGCGAGGCGTCCGTGAGAATCGCATAGGCGCAGAACGAGACATCACGCGGCGTTTCCTGAGCCTGCAGACCAACCCGTGCGCGGAACCACTGTCGATGTTCGTCGACGATGGAAATCAGCACGATGGGAGCCTGGAAGAACTCGGCGGTCATCGCCACGATCTCCTCGAAGACATCATCCACCGTGTTTTCAAGCACGCACAGTTCGGTAATACGCAACAAACGTTGCGTTTCGTTCAGCGGAAGAGGGGCGCCGGTGCTCATAGAACTCTCGAATCAACGGGGTGGTGACTAATTGCCACTACGCAGTGGTCACTCTATCAGACACTGGTGCCACTGTTTTGATCACCGAGTAACAAGGTTTTCCGAAGAAAAATATTTCCACCTCCGGTAAACCTACACGCCTTGATAGCCTTGGCCTGTAGCTATGGAGTTCAGTGCTGACCACTCGTCGAAGAGAAGCGGCTTTCATGGATCGACAGATTTTCCCTTTCCTCTCAATAAATACGACACGCACTAAAGCGGTCGATGAAGCCTGGAGGATAGGGAGATGGCTAGCACTGGAGACAACAATCCCGGCCATTTCGCCAGGGATTCTGAAAAGGCTTCTGAAGCGGGCAAGAAGGGTGGGCAGAGCAGTAATAAAGGCAGTGATGAGTAAATGTGAAGGACCGGGCAGGAAACGTGATTGTTTCTCTTGCTCGCTGTAGGCGGCTATGGACTCGTCGTCCGCCTGAATGCCCGTATCGCAGAAGCGGTGCGGGCGTTGGTCTTTATCTTTACGCGACAGGGACCTCTTCCAGTACCAGCACCACGCCAGGGAAGTGATTGATGTCATTACTCCATGATTCCGTGCCTGTTCCTGGAAAGGTGTAGGCATAGGCAATGTTTCGTTGTGTGTCGCCGATAAACGTATTCTGACTGTCCAGCCACTCCTTGAGTCGCCCTCGCAAGTCTTCCTCCGTCATGCCTTGAACCTCTGCTTTCGGCAGGAACGGCACGATAAAGGTCGCGGCGAAATGACGGCCAGCCTCTCCTTTCTTGAGTGCCAGCGCATCTTTTCTTGCTGCATCCATTGCGACTTTCACGACATCCGGCCCGTCGAGTCTTTGCCAGGCATGCTTGGCCTCGAAAGCGAAATCCTCGTGGTGATTGCTGATGTAAAGGTCGCAGCGTCCACGCCCACCTGTTTCGGGCTGATCTATATGTGAGGTCGTGGGGCGATGTTTGCGTGTGGGATATTCCTCGAGCGCCACCCAGCCAATTGACCATGCCGCGCCGGCCAGTGTGCTGATATTGGCGCGTTCGTTATGCCACCAGCAGTTATCGTTAGTCAGCATGTCGATATAGCGCTGGACCGAGCCCAGCCATGCGCTTAGTAATTGCCTGATAGCGGCATCGCCATTCTCCGGGAGAACGGCTTTGGACCACATATCAGATGCCCGGGCAGGAGCTAATTGGGCAGCGCTCCGTTCATTCGCGAACACCTTAACAGCTCATCTCCACCTGACCTTCCAGCAACTGCTCATGGGCATACAGCGTGCTGCCCAGCAATGTGCAGAAGACCTTCAAGGTATCGACGGTCTCCGGATTGCCAAGCTTGGCCGGCAACGGATCGAGCCCGCACAAGGTGCCGAAGAACACGCCATTGGGAAAAATGATCGGCATGGAAAAGTAGCTCTGGAACCCGTAGAGCTTCGGCACCGGATGGTTGGCATAGACGGGGTCCGTCGCCACTTCGTCGATCATTACGATATGGCGACTGGCGCGGATCTCGTTGCAGATGGTGGTTTCAATCTCAAGCTCGTGACCAGGCTCGACACCAAACTGGATTTCGTCGCAGACCGCACAGGCGGTCCAGTTGGTTTCGGTCACCTTGGCGATGGCAGCAAATCTCAAACCGGTCAGCCGCGTCACCAGCTTCAAGAGGCTGGATGTCGCTTCTATTTCACTGATTACGGCCAGTTCTGCTGCCGTCAATGTGCTGTTCAAAATGCTGTACTCCAAGGCGTAGCGGTATATCGAGCCTGTTGATTTTCAGTGTGCCATTGCGGCTGGGCTGATCGTGACATATTTGCTCAAAGGCTTCATGGCTTATTAACACCAGACGACAAGCTGCCACGTCAAAACAGCAAAAGCCGGCGCGTCAGGAAGACGTGCCGGCCTTGTTGCGATCGGTTATCAGGAAACGGTCCGCTGCGGTGCTTTGTGCACCATGGTGTAGGCGTAGTCGACGCCCATGCCGTAAGCACCACTGTGCTCCAGAACCAGCGCCATGACGGCGTCGTAGGTTTCTTTGTGCGCCCAGTCACGCTGGTACTCGAGCAGCACTTGTTGCCAGGTTACAGGAATCGCGCCGGCCTGCACCATGCGCTGTACCGACATGTCGTGAGCTTCCTTGGTCGTACCGCCCGAGGCGTCGGTGACGATGTAGACATCGTAGCCTTCGGCCATGGCTTCCAGCGCCGGGAACGTCAGGCAGACCTCGGTCCACAGTGCGGCAATGATCAGCTTCTTGCGGCCAGTGGCCTTGACCGCTTCAACCAGTTTCTTGTCTTCCCAGGAGTTCATCGAAGTGCGCTCGATGGGCTGTTGATCGGGGAACACACCCAGCAGCTCTGGCCAGATGTAACCGCTGAAGCTTTCGGTTTCCACCGACGTCAGGATGGTCGGCACGTTGAACAGCCTGGCGGCCTTGGCCAGGCCCACGGTGTTGTTCTTCAGTGTCTGGCGGTCGATCGATTGCACGCCGAAAGCCATTTGTGGCTGATGGTCGATCAGGATCAGTGCAGAGTTGGTCGGGTTCAGCAGTTCGAGTTTGGACATGATGATTTCCTTTCAAGTTGAGTCAGTACGAATCGTTAAAGGGTTAGCCGCTTTGCCTGTCTTGGCGTTTGCTTGCTGGCTTGGGAGTAAATTTACGGGCTGGCAGTTGTTGAGACAATTCCCTAAAATTGAGACTCATTGTTTCCAGAAAAGGGACATTCATGGATCGCATCGACTGCATGCGTACATTCGTTGCCACAGTGAACGCCAATGGCTTCGCTGCGGCGGCTCGGGTGCTGGATGTACCGCGCTCGAAAGTCAGCAAGCAGATCCAGGCCCTGGAAGAAAACCTGGGCGTGCAACTGCTGTTGCGGACGACGCGCAGCCTGCATCTGACTGAAGCGGGGGCCGAGTACTACGATGCCTGTCGTGAAGTACTGGCGTCGCTGGATGAAGCCGAGCAGCGGGCGCGCAGTGGGCTGGGGGAGGTGCAGGGTGTGTTGCGGGTCAACGCGCCCATGTCATTCGGGCTGTGCCGGTTGGGGCCATTGATTCCCAAATTCCATGAGCAACACCCCAAGGTGGAGTTGCAACTGGTGTTCAGCGACCAGCAGGTTGATCCGGTCAAGGGCGGCTTCGATGTGACCATCCGTATCGCCAGCCTGGCGGATTCCTCCATGGTTGCCCGCCATCTCGCCCCGGCACCTCGCATGTTGGTGGCGTCACCCGCTTATCTGGCTCGCGCAGGAACTCCGCAAGTTCCCCGCGACCTGGCGGCGCATCAGTGCCTGAACTACGGCTACCTGCAAAGCGGCGTCAGCCTGCAACTGAGCAACGGCAAGGAAACCCAGAAAGTCCATGTCACCGGCCCGCTGCACGCCAACAACGGCGACCTGTTGGCGCAAGCGGCAGAGGCGGGTATGGGCATCGCTTTGCTGCCGACCTTCATCGTCGAAAAGGCTGTGGAGCAAGGACGACTGATCCCGGTGATGTGCGACTGGCAGGCTCCGCCGATTTCCATCAATGCGGTGTATCCGTCCGCCCGGCGTGTGCCTTTGAAGACCCGAGCGTTTCTGGATTTTCTGGTGCATGAGTTGAGTGATTGAGTCGTTGGAGCGTCATGCATGGCTGCCCGAGAGTGAGGCTCGCGCAGCCATACTCGATCAGGCGCAGGGGTGGGCCACCAACAGGCTGACACTGCTCATGCGAGAGACGTCGTCTATGGCCGTATCCGCAGGCAGCGTCCGCCAGTCGACGGTCAGGCAGATTGCATTCACTGGCTGATTTCTTTCGACGCCTACCGGCCTGCCGAAGTCAAAGCGATACATGGCTTGTGTAGTGTTCATCGGTTTGACGCTTTGGGACCCACTCAGAGTCCTCCTGACCATATCGGGTATCAGATTGTTCGGTATCGTGAAATGCGTCGGGCTTTGATAACTGAACATGCCCTGGTCTCGAGTGCGCTTCCAGAGTTGCTGCCATTGAGAGCTTCCTGCCGAAGCATCGAGTGTTGCTCCATAGGCCTGCAATGTCTGCTGCGAGACTTCCTCAGTGCCCAATGCATGGGCAGTGCTGCTGAGCAGTCCGAACAAGACAAAAGATACTGCAACCGCGGGATACTGCATGGCTGACTCCTTGTTGGTCGTGGCCCTGTTGACGGGCAGGAGAGAGGCTAGCAGGCGGGTAGAGGGTTTTCATGCACAGGCCCAAGCGGTCGAAATTTTCTCGGAAATTCCATTCAAGGGAAAGACAGGCCTCTTGCTATTGGGGCTATGCAGCGCGGGTTTGTGACGAACTGATTGTGGGATGCGATGTCTCACAGCCACTTCGGAGTTTCTTTTTATGGAAAAAATCAATCCTTTACCTCGCATGCGTGCATTCGCCGCGACAGTATTCTGCCTGCTTTTTGTCCTGCCCGCTGAGCGCTCTTTCGCCAGTGAGCAGCCGGTCGAGCCTGACCCCGCACCTGCCAAATCCATTCACGGCAAGATAACCGTATACGGTTGCTACGCCGCCCGAGCCTCTGCGCTGCTTGGCGAAGAATTCACTCCGGAAAACAGAAGAGAGATCGAGCGACTCGCCCGTGCGCCCAGCTCGCGCATCACCTCAAGCGGTGGCCCCAGAGACCTGAGCTACAGCCCGTTGCGGCTGAACATCGAGGTCAACGGGCAGAACCGCATCGAGGACATTTACTGCCAGTAACACGCACGTCTATTCCCCGCGCTGCACCTGTTCCGCGATGGCCTTGCCCAGCGTAACCGTTGACCCCGTACCACCCAGGTCAGGTGTCAGTGGTGCATTCTCCGGCCCTTGGGCCAGCACTGCTTCAATCGCCGACAGCACGGCAGCCCCGGCCTCCGCATGACCGAAATGCTCCAGCATCATGCCGCCGCACCAGATCTGCCCGATGGGGTTGGCGATGCCTTTGCCTGCAATATCCGGTGCCGAACCATGCACCGGCTCGAACAGGCTGGGGAACGTCCGGTCCGGGTTGATATTGGCCGAAGGCGCAATGCCGATGGTGCCGGTACAGGCCGGCCCTAGATCGGAAAGGATGTCACCGAACAGGTTGCTCGCGACAACGACATCGAAGCGATCCGGGTGCAGCACAAAATGCGCGGTCAGAATGTCGATGTGATATTTGTCGACCAATACCTCGGGGTACTGCTTGCCCATTTCCACGACACGCCCATCCCAGTACGGCATGGTGATGGCGATGCCGTTGGACTTGGTGGCTGAAGTCAGGTGCTTCTTGGGCCGACTCTGGGCCAGGTCATACGCATACTTGAGAATGCGGTCGACGCCGACGCGAGTCATCACTGTTTCCTGAATCACGACTTCGCGCTCGGTGCCGGCAAACATGGTGCCGCCGACGCTGGAGTATTCGCCCTCGGTATTTTCCCGCACCACATAGAAATCGATATCCCCCGGCTTGCGACCGGCCAGTGGCGCTTTCACGCCGGGCATCAGGCGACATGGGCGCAGGTTCACGTACTGATCGAAGTCGCGGCGAAACTTCAGCAAGGAATCCCACAGCGAAATGTGGTCCGGTACGACATCCGGCCAGCCGACCGCGCCAAAGTAAATCGCGTCGTATTGCTTGAGGGTTTCAAACCAGTCATCCGGCATCATCTTGCCGTGCTCAAGGTAATAGTCGGCGCTGGCAAAATCGAACCAGTCCCATTGCAGACCGATCCCGAATTTCTCTGCGACGGCGTCCATGACGCGGACGCCTTCGGGCATCACTTCCTTGCCAATACCGTCTCCGGGAATGACGGCGATCTTGTAATTGTATTGAGTCATGGCATCGGTTCTCGTGCTTGTCAGGTGGTGTGCTCCAGTGTATTGATTCGTCCATCAAGCACAATTTGGCTTACGGGAAATCCATTCTTGAATTCAAGTAAAGAGTTGGTCACCAATACCGATGACCTCAGCTTCTTCAATCGCGTGGCGACCCACGGCAGCCTGACCGCCGTGGCCCGAGAGCTGGGCCTGTCACTGCCCGCTGTCAGCAAACGCCTGACCCAGCTTGAACAGCGCCTGGGCGTGCAACTGATCCGCCGCACCACCCGCAGGCTGGACCTGACGCCGGAGGGCGTGATCTACCTGGAAGGTGCCCGGCCAATCCTGCGCCAACTGGAAGAACTGGAAAGCGCCCTCGACAACCGCCAGCCGGTGCTGCGAGGCAAACTGAGCATCAATGCCTCGTTCGGCTTTGGCCGACGCCATATCGCACCGCTGCTGTCCGAGTTCGCCGCCCAACACCCGCATCTGGAACTGTCGCTGCAACTCTCCAGCCTGCCGGTCAACCTGCTGGATGCGGGGATCGACATCGACATCCGCGTGGGCGAACCACCCGACTCACGGCTGATCGCCCACCACGTCCTCGACAACCCCCGCATCCTCTGCGCCTCACCTGCCTACCTCGAACGTGCAGGCACACCCCAAGACGTCGCCGACCTCGCGCAACACAACTGCATCGTGCTCAAACAATACGGAAGCGACTACGCCATCTGGCGCTTTACCCGCGACGGACGAGAATATAGCCAGAAAGTCACCGGCACCCTGTCCAGCAACGACGGCGAAGTCGCCATGCGCCTGGCCCTGGACGGCCACGGCCTGATCCTCCGCTCCCGTTGGGATGCACAGGAGCATCTGACCCGTGGAGAACTGATTGCCGTACTGCCCGAATACCACGCGCCGAGAGCGGATGTGTATGTGGTTTATCAACATCGCCAGCACGTGCCGCAACGGATATCGGCGTTTACGCGGTTTTTGGGGCGGGAGTTGGGGGAGCGGTTTTTGTGATGGGTTGTTTGTGGGACCGGATTTATCCGGGAAGGCGTTACTTCTGACGATGAAGATGCAGTGAGTGTCCAGACTTCTTGAAATAACCGCTATGAGCAAGGTCTTGGCCAACACCAAGGCTTTTTGCCCCGGTAGAGCCGTCAAATCAGGAATTCAAAACCAGACAGCAATTTTACGGTTAGCAACTTGTCGAGGTACGCAAAGGCGCAGGATAGAGAACATTCGCGTCATAGAAAGCAGTGAACGGTGAATGCCTCATTCGTACCCCATCCCCAACTCCTGTGCTTGTGCTGCGAGTTCATCCATGGCATCCCTGCTTGCCTGGTCGCGCTGCTCTTTGTAAGCCATCAGGTCTGCGAATTTGATCCTGCGATGTCGACCTGTTTTTGTGTGCGGTAATGCACCTTGATCAAGGAGTTTTACCAAATGGGGCCGCGAAACGTTGAGCATGTCTGCGCCTTCCTGAGTTGTCAGTTCTGCATGAATAGGAACGACTTTGACGGCATTGCCCAACGCAAGCTCACTCAGGATTTCGCCGAGTAAGCGCAGGGCGAAAGTGGGTAATTCAACGACTTTGCGTTGCTGCGTGTCATCAATCAACTCAATGCACTGAGTTTCACATTTTGTCGAAAGAAATGCGGCTAACTGACGGCTTGACGCCACAGCCGCAGCGATTTCTTTCTGGGTTGGGAGAGCTATGCGAGAGAGGTCGACGGTGGTCATGAGTATTTCCATGTTCATACGACGTAACTGCGGTCGCTGATCAGCGCTTTATTTGAAAGAGAAAAACGCAATAGTCGAAATGATTGAGCAACAAAGGGAATACTCACCAACTGCCGTAAGGAATGCCATATTTTTCAATGTAGCGTCTGGAGGCATCAGGCTGCTGATAGTAACGACCACCTGACTTGCCAAGATGCGGACCCAGGGGTTCCACTTCGGCTTGAGTTCGGGTGACGTTGATTGCTTTGTTGCAACTGTCGCGTACCCACATCTGAACAACACCGCCTGGGGCAAGGCCCACAATTACCGATGCTGTGAAACGAGCAGTCTGTTCTGGCTTCTGTGGACAGCGTTGGTGGGTTGATGCTTGCATGATTTCACGCGCACTTTCCGGAATATCAATCCAGGCCCGGTAAGTCTGGGGTTCTACGACTGACTGCCATCGTACGAAAATTCGTTTTGGCAGATCGGCCCCAACTACAGGTTTTATGTTTCCCCCTATTCGATCCCAGCCCTTGGCTACCTCTGTGGCATCGCCCGGGTTGCCAGTACCTATTGCTCCGCCTCCGGGGCGCTCAAATGTCCTGTCCTGGATGTCCACCACAGAACTGTGTTCGACCAAACCTGGCATATAAGTGGGGGCCATGAAATCCAGACTCCACCATGCGTCTTTTGGAGAGCTTTTTCCCGGTAAGGCATCTGAGGCCTGACAACCCACTATTAAAAGTACGCCGAGCAGGGCTACGAAAACGCGCATCAGAATAGTGTCCAGTCAGGTACGTGAGGGTGTTGAACCCTTATGGCATCTGCCGTAGGGGCATTCATACCCAGTCGCATCTTATTCACTGCGGAGCCGGACAGCTCTTGGCGGCAGCCTGAAGCGCTTTGGCGTAGTCCACGTAGATATCCGCATCATAGGGGGCAATCGTCACGGTGAAGTGAGACTTTCCGTCATAGCTTATTGACTGTTCTACTTCCACAGCCCATGAACGGCCAGCGTGTTGGGCAACCAGATAGAAGGCGTGGGAGTTCAAATCGCTGTTCTCATCCAGTGCCGAGTAGAGATACCGAAGATTTTTGTACCAGTCGCGAGTGCTCGTTATGGCGTTCAACGCTTCCATGGCTGGTTGCTCATCTGCCTCTTTCAGAAGTGCATTTCCAATAGAGAGTTTCCCGACATTTTCCAGCTCGGAGAATGGCACGGGGAGCGGCTCGCGGCTGATCAATCGCGAATACTCGCAATCGAACACCCATCGACCGGTCTTCACGTAATCGTCGGCATAAATCACTACGCCATTACCCAAATCCGTTTTGTACACGCTCATCATCACCTTGAACCCGTAGTAGCTCGCGACCAGTAGTAGCGGAAAGAAAATGGCTGTTGCAATCCAGCAGGCCTTACTTCGGTAAAAACTCAAAGTAGCCTCCTGGTACGCCAATGGGAGTATCGCCAGAAATCACAGGGTTGATGGCTCCCATGGTCTGGTAGGTGAACTTGTATTTTCGGTGATGCATACTCCGCTCATCCTTCAGTGTGTTCCACTGCTTGCACCACGGATTCTCCGACGTGCTGGTACTGATGCCGCACAGCTTGCCTAACTGGCGTTCTTCAAACGAACCCCAAGTATTCTTGTAGTCCGAGCGCCGTATGAAAGCGCGTACCTTGATCTGTAAATGATCAGCCAGCAACTGCGCCAAACTCTCGTTGGTCTGCGGGAAAAACTGGATGCCCTCTTCTATGCGGTACTCGGAGCGGTTGCCCATGCCTGTTCTACAGGCATAGCTGTCAATCTGCGCTGCGCTGGAGAATGCCAGTACAGAAATATCTTTGTAATTCAGTACATCGAGGGACATCTGCGGGTCTTCGACGAGTTGATAACCGAAGGCAATCCGTTGAGGCACGCCATGGCTAAACAGTGACAGGTGTTCGATGGGGGACTGCTTCCGGTCTTTGCCACGATTCAAGTAGTCAATCAGTTCCTTGGCATTAGCCACGCTGACATAGCCCGCGCCATAGGCCTTGGCAGAGTTACGTGCCGCGCTAAGCATCTCGGTGCTATATGACGGCGTGAACACTATCAGCGTTCGTGTCAGGTTGCTCTTGCTGCGCCTGAACTCGGCAAGTTCCCCCACGGCCTGGCCGATAAACATCATCTTGTTCCCCGACCCCGTATCGTGTTGGCTGCCAGCAACGGCGATCAGCTCGGGAGTCACCGGCTCCGTGGCGGTTGCTGAAGGTGAGCTGCCAGGCTGCACCAGAGCGCCAGATAGCAGAGCACGTTGTTGTAGTTGTGGATCAGCCAATAGCTCGGACATCAGTTGGTCGTCCACTGAGCCATCCGGGCGCACGGCACCTAGTTTGGCAAAGTCGATGATGGCTTGAATTCCCGTACCACCAAACTGGAAACCGCCGAAAGTATCCGAGCTACCCGAAATTATTGTGCCGCCGTGGCTGGTTGGGCTCCCCAAATAAGCCAATGGGCGGTGGTCGACGATGATGGATGGAAAGCCTGTAGTGATTACGGCGCCGCAACCACAAACATCACCCACTCGGGCTGCACCCATGAAGTTGATCTGGGTGTCGGGTGATGCGGAAACGATAGGCGATGTACCGTGCCCAGGGATAGGACAGAGGTGCATATCGCCAAGTCGAGCTGTTGGAGTCATACCATTCCTTGGTGACAGCTTATTGATCGAAGACAGACACCCGGCGCACCCGAAAGTGCCCTACGCACGGCCACCCTATAAAACGCATGCCGTAAAAAGCGCCTCGCAAAAGGTGGCGCAGCGCGCCAGTCATACCTGCAATCTGCCGAGATTTTCTCGGAAACTTCGCTCAAGGGACACAGATGGGGCTGGCTGGTAAGAAGGGCAGAGGCTGAACAACATGCTGCGCAGCGACGTCAGGCTATTCCGGTATGACTGCAAGCAGATGATGGAGATATTGTCGACATGAGTGAGCCCGCCACTCCCAGCCCTTTGGCAGACGAACGCTTTGATGAAGTGCTCGCACTGATCTACAACGCCAGGCAGCAGGTCATGCAGGCCGTGAATAGCCGACTGATCGAGCTTTACTGGCAGGTCGGTGCCTACATCAGCCGCAAGCTGGAAAAAGCAGAGTGGGGCGATGCCGTTGTCAGCCAGTTGGCTGATCATCTGGCCCAGACCCAACCGGGACTGCGCGGTTTTACCCGATCGAATCTGTTCCGCATGCGTCAGTTCTACGAGGTTTACCGCACCGAGGAGAAAGTCGCGCCACTGGTGCGACAATTGTCCTGGACCCATAACCTGATCATCTTCAGCCAAAGTAAACGTCCAGAGGAGCGCGAGTTCTATCTGCGTATGGCCGTTCAGGAAAAGTGGTCGAAGCGTGAACTGGAGCGCCAGTTCAAAGCTGAACTGTTCGAGCGCAACGTCACCCAGCCAGCAAAAGCCTCGGCCTTGCTGAAGCAATCGCACCCTGCCGCTCTGGACGTGTTTCGCGATGCCTACATGGTCGAGTTTCTCGACCTGCCCGGTGGCCATGCCGAGTCCGATCTGCACAAGGGGTTATTGGTACGGCTCAAGGATTTCCTGATCGAACTGGGTCGCGATTTTTGCTTCGTCGGCTCTGAATACCCGCTGCAGGTCGGCGGGCGTGATTTTGCCCTGGACCTGCTGTTTTTCCATCGCGGCCTCAACTGCCTGGTGGCCATCGAGCTAAAGGTGGGCCGCTTCGAGCCGGAATACCTGGGCAAGCTCGACTTCTACCTGGAAGCACTGGACCGTAACGAACGCAAACCCCATGAAAACCCCGCCATCGGCGTGCTGCTGTGTGCCAGCAAAGACGACGAAGTGGTCGAATACGCCCTCAACCGCAGCCTGTCGCCAGCCTTGATTGCCGAGTACCAGACCCGCTTGCCGGATAAGCAGCTATTACAGGCCAAGTTGCATGAGTTTTATGCGATGAATACCGCGCAGTGAGTCGACGCAAATACAAAACCTGCGCAATGCAGGTTTTGTAATCCACACATCAACGAATCGAAAGACCCTCCAGCGAACGATCAACCTCGGCCTTGGCCATCTCCACCAGATGGACGACAGACAAGGCCAGATGCCGATGCGAACCACTCAAGCGGTCGCCGCTTTCATAGGCTGTAGCAGCGGCACAACTCAATAGCTCGGAGGCACGCGCAAGGAGATCTTCAAGGTTGCGAGCGGGGTGTTTGCAGGGTAGTTCGGACGTCATCTTGAGCATCATGTAACTCCAGTCAGAAGTGGGGGCCGCCATGCTCGCGACTAAACGATGGGTGGCGGCCATGCGCAGGTTAGTCGACCGGAGACTGGTACCCGGCGCACCCGAAGGTGCCCTACGCACGGCCACCATAAAATGCAGGCCATAAAAAAGCGCCTCGCAAAAGGTGGCGCAGTGCGCCAGTCATCCCGGGCGACTAAACCCGTTCGCTGATATGCAGCGACGGAGGGAGAGTAGTGACCGGATTTCATGGGCGCAAGCGGTTGGGATTTTCTCGGAAATTTCTTGCGAAGGAAAGGGAGGGATCTTTCGGTTCAGGGTGCTTGGGCAGTGTCAGTCTGCTTCCCGCTTCTCGGATGCTGCTGAGTTGGTAGCGTTTAGCGGCTGTTGGCGCAGTTATGGCGCAGTTTTTAGAACTGCGCCATTTTGGATGAGGAATGTGGCGCAGTTTTCCGATTTGCTGCAGCGCCTGACGGTTCGCACCGTAGCCCAGGCTGTGCAACAGCCTGTCTAGCTGGTCGCCTGCGATGCTGGTGCGCAGTTCGAGGATTGCTAGGTTCAGGCGCCCGGGTAGTGTTGTTCGGCTTTTAGCGCTCTGCCGGCCGCCGTCAGGCGATAGCGTTGCTTGCTGCTGTTGGGCTTGTCTGGAATGGTCATCTCGACCACGCCAAGCGTCAGTAGTGGGGTCAAAACCTGCTCGCGGAACTTGCTGCGGTTGCTGCGCCCGACGAAGGTCATTAGCTCTGGCACAGTGTGATCGCCTGTCATCTTGCACAGCAGCGTTACCTGATCTTGCTGTAAAGACAGGCGAGTTTCGGCTTGTTCTTCTTCGGCAGCAGACTCAGTCCCTACTTGGTCCCGACTTAGTCCCTACTTAGTCCCCACTTGGTCCCGAAAGAGGCCCTTTTTCAACGGCGCGCTGAATCACCACCTTGAACTGATTACTCTGCCGGTCGTCCTCCAGCCTGATCATTGGCCAAGCATCGATGGCGCGCGGGATGCCGGTGCCCAAACCGCGATAGGGGAGAATGTGTACAGCATGTGAGGGACAGGCCGAATCGAATTTTTTCGGTGTCTGGCAGGTCAGGCAGGTGCCTTGGGCGAGCAGCTCGCGTGCTTCGGCTGCCATCTTTCGGGTGTTCGCCAGTGACAGTCGGGGGTAGGTCCCGAAACTGATGTTGATGCTCTTCTTGTCACCGTTTCGCGGTAGTTGAAACTCCACCGCTACTATGAGCCGTTGCTGCGTACGAGGAGCTGCAAACCGTCACTATTGGTGAGGAGGTTTGACTCCTTTGAGCTGTCGATCGGAGAGGCGGAGATTTTGAGCCGGGATGAGATTCTCTTCAGGCACTGAATTCGGCATTCCAAAAAATAGCAGCGGGTGGCTTGGAATACCCTAATGGTTGGAATCCAAGAAACGCGGAAGACCGTAAAAGCGCTGGAGGTCGCGTACTCACTGGATTTCAGGCACGAAAAAAGACGTCCGTGTATCTCTTTAGAGCCGGGGTAATCTGAATTAGTCCCCTATCCTATTGATTATTATCGTAAAGTTTATTTTTAAATTTTAATTGGAATACCAATTGGAATACCCCACGAGCATATCCATGCTCTGGCCCATCGCTTGTAATCGATTTTACGCCCTTGCTTCTCATCTAGCATCAGGGGTGATCTTCCTGTCGCTCCCGAGACACAGGTTATGCTTGATAAGAGGCTGAAGGTGGTGAATGGCAGAAACCGGACAAAAACGGTCGCTCGTAGTCCGAGACGTTTGGTGCATTCATAGGGAGAAAAAGCCCAAAAACCAACGTCCCCTCTACTATACAGAGACCTAATTTGAGCGGAGAAACTGTGCAGGATGATGCCCATGTGACATCATTATGGATACGTTTTCACAACCACACTGAGAATAGACATGGCTGTCAATATTACGAAAATTCAGTTTTTAGCCCATCGAGATAGTGGCCATCCGATATTTTATTGCCACGCACATGATTTAGGTCATGCACCGATGCTCGAAGTTACTACAAATGGGAATTCAATTTTCATCGAAGGTCAAGATTTACTCTTCAAGGTAAAGAAAAATCCTCAGACCAAAAATCGAATTGATATTTACATGCCTATTGAATCTGCCAATGCCTTAGGTAGAGAGCTCGCTGCGGCGACCCAAGGTTGTGTTGCAACTCCTTGGAGGCAGTCTACGGCATCCCCCGGCCAGTTTGCATCTGGACGGATGGCGCTTCCCGAGATCGTATGGAGTAAATTCGGAAAAACCGTTGAGGCTATCGTGGGCGTAGACTCAGGAACTCAAATGTCGAAGCTAGATGCATATGTGAATATCGATCTAGAGACGCCGCATGATACTCATATTATGATGCGTAGTGCGGAAATTCACATTGGAGTTACATTAGATAATCCGTCAGGCGTCCATGACTCAACTCGTACTACTTTAGTGAATGTTCCAGAAGCGGAGTTGCAGCGCGGTACTGGAGAGTCAAATCCAATACCGAAAGTTTCGGGGTATTTTTCGCTGGAGTTCTCAAAACAGGTAGCTGCTGGTCTTGGGCAGTTATTAATAGGAACTGTTGCACCAATCGCAGCTAGGTAGCCTACTCGAATAATACCTCGCAGAACCTCTTGTAGTGTCGACGTCCTTGGGCGTCGACCGTTAGCATACTACCCGGTCATAATTTTTTATTCACATTAGCCTTGCTGCGATTCGCACGAGCTCAACGAGGAAAATACCGCAATGCCGCTGTCATGGAACGAAATCCGAGATCGTGCTACAGCATTTGTTCGCGAATGGGAGACCGAGTCGTCCGAAGACGCGGAAGCTAAAAGCTTCTGGGATGCGTTTTTCAATGTATTCGGAATACCGCGACGCCGTATCGCTCAGTTCGAAAAATTGGTACGTAAGGCGACCGGCAAGAACGGGTACATAGACCTCTTCTGGCCAGGCGTAATGCTTGCCGAGCACAAGTCAAGGGGAAAAGACCTCTCTAGTGCCCATGATCAAGCCATTGACTACTTCCCCGGCCTGTCAGACAAAGAGCTTCCTCGATATATCGTTGTCTCAGATTTCGCACGTTTTCGGCTGTACGATTTGGAAGCAAATACCGAATTCGAATTTCGTTTGGAAGAATTACCACAACACATTACTGCGTTTGGATTTATCGCAGGGTACGAGGCGAGGACGTTCCGAGAGCAAGATCCGGTGAACATCGATGCAGCCGAGCGCCTTGGAAAGCTCCACGACAAGTTGTTCGACGTCGGCTACGACGGACACCAGCTCGAAGTATATCTAGTCCGTCTCCTATTCTGCCTATTCGCTGACGACACAGGCATTTTCATGCCTCGCGATGCGTTTGAGGATTTTATTCAAACTCGCACCAGCGAAGATGGTTCTGATCTTGCTGCACGCATGAATGAGTTGTTTGAGGTCTTAAATACTCCCCCGAACAAGCGACTTCGTAATCTTGATGAGCAACTAGCCGCGTTTCCTTATGTTAACGGCAAGCTTTTTGAAGAGCACCTTCGTACGGCAAGTTTCGACCGAGAAATGCGAGACCTGCTGCTGTGGTGCTGTGGTCTCGACTGGGGCACGATTAGTCCTGCTATTTTCGGCTCGCTGTTTCAGGGCATCATGGATGCAAAAGTGCGTCGTAATTTAGGGGCACACTACACCAGCGAAAAAAACATCCTCAAACTCATTTCCCCGCTTTTTCTCGATGATCTGAAGGCTGAGTTTGAAAAGGTAAAAACTCAAACAACAAAGCTTCGAGCATTTCACGAAAAGCTTGGGCGTCTGAACTTTTTTGACCCTGCTTGCGGATGCGGTAACTTCCTGGTTATCACTTATAGAGAGATACGCTTATTGGAGCTCGAGGTTATCAAGCGACTCTATAAACGTGATCAGCAGCAGCTTTCTATGGACGCGGTATCGCACTATGTAAAGGTTGATGTCGATCAGTTTCACGGCATAGAAATAGAAGAGTGGCCCGCTCAAATTGCTCGAGTAGCCATGTGGCTGATGGATCACCAAATGAACGTTCTCGTAGGACAGACTTTTGGCGACGCCTTGGTACGCATTCCACTGGTAAAGTCAGCGAACATTGTGCATGGCAATGCGCTGAACCTTGAATGGAATGAGGTGATTAAAGCTGAACGATGCAATTTCGTACTGGGTAACCCACCGTTCATTGGTGCGAAAATGTTGAGTGATGAACAGCGTCGAGAAATGCAATTAGTATTAGGTGGAATCAAGAATGCGGGTCTCCTAGACTTCGTGGCTGCTTGGTATATCAAGGCCGCTCGTTTTGCATCCCCTGAGACAATGTGCGCATTCGTATCCACTAACTCAATTACTCAAGGTGAGCAGGCTGGTGCTCTCTGGCAAGTGATGCTGAACATGGGCATATCTATCCATTTCGCCCACCGTACCTTCCAATGGCGCAACGAGGCCAAAGGTGTTGCTGCTGTTCACTGTGTCATCATCGGCTTCAGCCACTCTAAGCCTTCTAAGCGTATGCTCTACGACTATCATGATATACGCGGCGAACCTCAGGCGATTCCTGCCAGCAATATCAACCCATATCTGGTCGATGCCGCTGATGTGGTATTACAGAACCGTACCAACCCTCTTTGCGACGTACCGAAAATAGGAATCGGAAACAAGCCTATTGATGGAGGTCATTACTTGTTCACTACCGATGAGATGGAGGATTTCATTAAGCACGAGCCCAAGTCGAAAATATGGTTTCGGCGGTGGATTGGTGCAGACGAGTTCATTAACGGCTTTGAGCGTTGGTGCCTTTGGCTAGGAGAATGCCCGCCTCAGGATTTGCGAGCGATGCCTATGGCATGCGAACGAGTCAAGAGGGTTAGAGAATCACGGCTGGCCAGTAAAAGTCCTCCCACACGCAAGCTCGCAGATACGCCCACTCGTTTCCATGTAGAGAATATGCCCAAAGGTAACTACTTGGTCATTCCAGAGGTTTCTTCGGAGCGCCGCCAGTTCATACCCATCGGCTTCGAAAAACCCGAAACAATGGCCAGTAACCTAGTAAAGATCATGCCCGATGCAAGTCTGTTTCACTTTGGGGTGTTAAACTCAACCATGCACAACGCTTGGACACGTAACGTGTGCGGGCGAATGAAGTCGGATTATCGATACTCGGTGGGAATCGTCTATAATAATTTCCCTTGGCCGGTAAAAATCACTACTCAGCAAAAACAAGCAATTGAAAATGCGGCTGAGACTATTCTTGCAACTCGTGCAAGATACAAAGACTCCTCTTTAGCTGATTTGTACGATCCATTGACGATGCCGTCCGATTTAATCAAATCTCATCGCGATTTAGATCGCGCTGTAGATCACGCTTATGCCAGTGCTAGCGGAAAAAAAACCTGGCGGTCGGACGCGGAACGAGTTGCCTTTTTATTTGAACAATACATAGGAATGACGAACTTGTAATGAAAACGGGTGAGTAAGATGATTAAACTCTTCTCTTCATCAATATTGCCCCCCTAATTATCCGTCGTCTCCGATTGGCCGATCGCGAAGGGCAGGTCTGGTGTGTCTGCTGCCAGTCACGCGCAAAATCAAAAACGCTGTCGGCGAATCGCTGAAGAAATCGTTGAAGTCGTAGGTCAGATGATCGCCGATGATTCGGTAATCCGAACGCCTTGAGTATTGAGTAACTCGTCGTGCTGCTAATAGCACGACAAAACTCGCCTTCCACTTTGACCAGGTGCGGAGGTTTTTTTGTGCCCACATTTAACATGGCGCCGCTGCACTCGCCGTTAGGGAAACTCCGAACAAGTCCCCAAGTATGCTGAAATACGGCCTCACTATCTGACCCGAGCGCTCCATGAGCCAGATGAGCTTTTCCGACCTCGAATACGCCGGCAAGCGAAAGCAAACACGCCACGAACGGTTCCTCGCCGAGATGCATCAGGTCGTGCCCTGGAGCGGTTTGTTGGCGTTGATCGAGCCGTGCTATCCGAAGGCTGGCGGTGGCCGCAAACCGTATCCGCTGGAAACCATGCTGCGTATTCGCCTGTTGCAGAACTGGTTCTCCCTGAGCGATCCGGCCATGGAAGAAGCACTGTAGAAGAAGCACTGTATGAAATCACGCCCATGCGCCAGTTCGCGCATCTGACGCTGAGCGCGCCGATCCCGGAAGACACCACGGTCATGAACTTCCGGCACCTGCTGGAGAAGCATAAGTTGGCCCCTGCGATCCTTGCCGTAATCAAAAGTTATTTACAGGAAAAAGGTCTTTCTCTACGCCAAGGCACCATCGTTGATGCGACGATTATTCATGCGCCAGTTCGACTTAAAACGACGACGGAAAACGTTGACGTTTAAGATTTGCTTTTCCCGCCAAACCCTCCGATCAAGCGATCTTTGATCGCGCCGATCGGAGGGTTCACTCGCTTTTTCTCGCCGTCGCCGCGTTATACCCTCCTGTTTAAAATTTGATTAACACCACATCTGCTTTCACCCGTCAGTAATTCCCCGCGATTTCCATCGAGCGCAACGTTATTCAGTGTATGTGCGGATCTTTTCGTTGGGTATGGATGTAAGTGTGGCGACGGTGGCGACACCGGCGACAATCCACGTAGAACGAGGCCTGGGGAATGGCGACAAAAGTGGCGACAGTCGCCACTTTCTGAGCGCATTGGCCGTGACGCTTGACCGCCTTTTCGAGTGGGTATAAAAGTTGGCGCACGGATCGCTGTCGTTGACAGCACCTGCCCAGGTAGCCAGAACCTTTAAGGCTACGCCACACGGTGGTGGTTCTCCCAAAGTGCGATTAGCGTCCGGCGGCTCGCACGGTCACAGCGATGTGATGGATGCCTACTTTTACCAGTGTGCCCACTGCGGCAACTCTTCCCCTTTCATAGCTGCCCTGCAGCAACCTATCCACTTGGCCATTCCCGTGCGCCAACCTGCGCCCGTCTCTTTCTCCCGGAAAGAGACGGGCGCTCGTACCAATGCTGCAAGCCACGTCGTACATGGCATTGCCGCAACTCTCCTCGTGACAATCGGACTGACAAATCCGATTTGTCGCCATCCGCAAGGACACAGGCACCGGTGCCGCAGCCTATGGAAAGGCTGCACCTGACTGACAGTCAGGCATGCCCGAGGTGTCGATGTTGTTGCCTTCTCTCACCCTGGATCTCTAGCTGCCGAACTCGTCAGTCGGCACAGCCTCCACCCGCCCGCATCTTCGGATGCGTTTAAGGAGGCCAGATTCATGGGTTCATGCCCTTGCTCTCGGTCGTAATGAGCCGTTCGTTCCGCGTCAGTGAACACCTCACAGGCCGCAGGGGCCTTGATCCCTGATAACACTCAACAGCCGTGGCGGGACTACGTGAGGACAACCAGCAATGACGAGGAGAGGGCCCATGCAGCAGCTAGATCCGGAGCTTGAACTACCACAACCACCTCGACCGCTGATTGAGTCGAATCCCGTGGCCCAGCCTTATCCGGTGCAGGCACTGGGTGGGATTCTTGGGCCTGCAGTCGAACGCATGGCTGAGGTCATCGGGGTGCCCCAGGCATTGGCTGCACAATCCGTGCTGGCTGCTTCGGCGCTGGCTACTCAAGGTCATGCGGGCTTAGAGCTCGATGGGAGAAATTATCCGCTGTCGCTGTACCTGATCACCGTGGCCGCGTCCGGCGATCGCAAAACGGCGGCAGATCGATTTGCATTGCTGCCCGCACGGCAATGGGAGCGTGAGCAGTGGCAGCGCTATCGCGAACAACTCGCCCGGTACCGTGTCGCGCAGCGACAGGCGCAGCGTATCAACCCCCGCGATCCCAACTCCACAAACGGCGTACCGCTTGAAGCGGAGCCCTCTGCACCTAGGCTGATAACCACGGATCCGACTATCGAGGCCCTGATCAAGGGACTCTGCCATGACTTGCCGAGCATGGGCCTGTTCTGTGACGAGGGGGGACAATTTCTCGGTAGCAGCACCATGAGTCGGGATAACCGTTTGAAAGCGGTTACGACCTTGTCGTCACTCTGGGACGGCAGTCCGATAGATCGCGCGCGGTCCATGTTGGGTGAAAGCTTGCGAGCTTACGATCGACGCTTAAGCCTGCACCTGATGCTGCAACCGTATCTAGCCATGCAGTTACTCAGTGACCCGTTGCTGCAGGGGCAAGGCATTCTCGGTCGCTGCCTCATGACCTGGCCCACCAGCCTGGCCGGACAACGCAGTTACCAGGCTGTCGACTTGTCCAAAGACCCCGTCCTAAAGCCATATCACCACCGTCTTTCGGCCCTGTTTCATCAGCCTTGGTCGCTTTCCGCTGACGGTGCCTTGCGGCTGTCACCGCTGAGCCTCAGTCCATTGGCTCGTCGTCGCTGGATTGATCTGCATGATGCCATCGAGGCCCAGTTGGGTGAGTTTGGCGAGTTGGCAAGCGTACGGCCTAGCGGATCGAAGGCCGCCGACAACCTGCTGCGCGTCGCCGGCAATCTGGCAGTAGTGGAGGAGAGCAGCGTCGTGGAGGTCGATCATATCCAACGGGCCTCGGCCTTAGTCGGCTACTACCTCACCGAGATCCAGCGCCTGACCGAACAGGAACCGGTGTGCCGGGTAAAAGAGGAGGCAGACCGGCTGCTGCGTTGGCTGCAGGTCAAAGATTGGAAGCGCTTTAGTATTCGAGACCTGAACCGCAACGGCCCCCGCTTTGCCCGTAAAAGCAGTCGCCATGCCACCAAACTGTTAGTCGAGTTGCTTGATCATCAGTGGCTGATCACTGACGGCCACACCTTCGAGGTGCGCCATGTTTAATCTTGATGAAGCACTGCGCAACCACTTAGCCAAACGTCACAGTGAGCCGAAAGTGCGGTTTGTCGCCGCGAGTGTCGCCACTTTGTCGCCACGCTCAAAACCAGGTAGGACAAGGGTTGTCGACGCTGTCGCCGCTGTCGCCACCGATCGTAGAACTATCACCTCGACGACAGCCATTATCCAGTGGTTAGAAAAGGAGGGGGCGCATCTCTACGTCGTCGACAACACGCTGTGTTTTCGCCCGACTGATTGGTCCCAGTTCGCTATCGTGAGTGCGAACTGGCGAGCCCTTTTGCATGATCTCGCTGCAGTCGATCAGGAACAGAAAAATGGCTCGGGTCGGTAAGCGAGCTGGGCGTAATTTTGGCTTCGGTCGCCAGCTCAGCTATGCCGGACCGCAAGCCTTGAAAGATCTGTTTGGCGACGGCCATTTTGCTACCGTCAAAGCCCATAGCGATCGCTGGCAGGCCTTCGTGCAATGGGGTCGATCCAATGAAGGACCGGGACTCAATGACGCGCGACAGATCGACCGCGAGATCCTCATGCGGTACGCCGCCTATATGCGGGAGCAAGTTGCCCAGGGCAACGTTGGCATCGCCACCGCGCAGAACCGACTGTCCAGCGTGAACCGAACGATGGCTGCGCTGCGCGGTGATCAGTACGTCAAAATCCCCAGTCCGAGCAAGGCGCTGGGTCTGCAGCGCTCAAACGTGCGTGGGGAGGCCCCGCAAGGCCAAGATCGTGCTCAGATTGAATTGATCGAACGCGCACTCTCAGAGCGAGGTCAGCAACGAGTGGCCGCAATTGTGCATCTGGCCCGGGAGACTGGTATGCGTCTGCGTGAAGCGATCTTGGCCGACCTGCCACGCCTGCAACGAGAGGCTCAGCGACTGGGAAAGATCAATATCCAGGACGGCACCAAAGGTGGTCGATCAGGGGCATCGGCGCCGCGCTGGATTACGGTCACGGATCAAGTCCGAGAGGCCCTGGATAGAGCCAGCGATGCGTCGCCCAGTGGCAGTCGGAATTTGTTGGCGCCCGACGAAAGCTACAAAGACTTCGTACAGACAGTCGTGCGGCCGGCACGGGATATCCTGCATGAGCATGGGTTGAAAGGTTTTCATGAGCTGCGGGCGGCTTACGCCTGTGAGCGCTATGAGCAACTGACCGGTTTCCCTGCACCCGTCAATGGCGGTCGTGGTCATCGGGAGGATCAAGAGCTTGATCAGCGTGCACGAGAGCAAATCAGCCACGAGCTGGGACATAACCGCGTCGATGTGGTCAGTGCCTACATCGGAGGTCGGCGATGACATCCGAGTTTGACATGGCCTTATTTCTGAACCCGATGCTCAAAGGTGCATATGCCACGCGGCAGCGTCACATCAGGCAGGCAGAAAGGATGCACGAGGTGATTCGTGAGCGCTGGGGATGCACGACTCCCTGGTCCTGGAGAGAAAAGCACGTGAGATGGTTCCTGGAACACTACCTGCGATGCTCAGCACCAGCGACCGTCTACTACTACGAATTAACAGCTGGACTGATCCGCCGCAGAAAGGCGCAAGTCGTAATTGTTTGATAGGCGCTTTAAGCGTGAGCCCCTGAGTATGGGAATGCGGAGCCTTCCCATACTCAGGGGCTTGGCTGAAGAAGCACAGCCAAGCGCGAGATTTATCGACAGTCATCATTTCTGTCACATGCTCCACAACGCCGATGACATGGATTGTCGCCGGTGATGTTCAGCGTATCGGCACCACTTTACGGTCCCTGGTTTGATTGATGGCAGATGCCGACAGGCTGCCGGTGGCCGCCTTCTGGATATGTTCACTCCACCAGGCCATCATTGGACGCCGGCGTTCGATGTAATCCGCCCGGTTGTAGGCGCTTCGAACTTCGTCTTTATCGACATGCGCCAGCGCGACTTCGATCAGCTCCGGATCCCATCCATGCTCGTTCAGGATTGTGCTGGCCATGGAGCGCATTCCATGGCTGACCAAGCGGTCCTGAAAGCCCATTCGTTTCAACGCCATGTTGGCTGTTTGGCTATTCGCGTGGGTGCGCGGGTTTCTATCTGACGGGAACACATATTCCCTGTGGCCGCTATGGTGCTTAAGCGTCTCCAATAACGAGAGTGCATGTTCGGTCAGCGGTATTGTGTGTGGCCGACGCTTTTTCATTCGCTCCGGAGGGATGGTCCAGATGCGTTTGTCGAAGTCGATGTCTGCCCATCGAGTGGTGGCCGCCTCGGCAGGGCGTGTCATGGTATGAAGTTGCCATTCGATCAGGCAGCGGGTCGTCCGCTTGATGCTGGCGTTCGCGATTTCCATCATGAGCTCCGGAAGCTCGTCAGGTGGTAGCGCGGCCATATTCTCTTTCTTAGGTTTCTTGAACACCGCTCGAATGCCACTGAGAGGGTTGGCAAAGATCATTCCGGAGTTGACCCCGTAGGTCATGATTTCGTTAAGGCGCTGACTCACTCGCTTAACCGTCTCGAGGCTGCCCTTGGCCTCAATCGGCCGAAGGAGCTTGATGACCATGGGGGCATTCACTTCTGATAACGGCGTTGATTTCATGCTCGGAAATACATGCAGCGTGAGTGAGCGCCAGATGTCTTCGGCATACGCCGGGGTGACGGAATCCTTCTTCAATTCGAACCACGCGGTGGCTACGTTCTCGAACGTATGTTCCGTTTCCGCTCGTTTGGCTTCCTGCAGTTCATTACGCTGAGCTTTGGGGTCGATGCCCTGTGCAAGCAGCTCTCTGGCCTCAACGGTTTTCTTCCTGGCTTGCGCAAGAGAAACCTCGGGATAGGAGCCGAGAGCCATGTTGATTCGGTTCTTGGTTACTGGATGCCGGTAGTTGAAATTCCACTGCATCGAGCGATTGACCCTGACTCGCAGCTGGAGCCCGTCGCCATCGGTGAGGACGTAATCCTTGTCTTTCGGTTTGACCGCCTTGAGCTGGCGGTCGGAGAGGCGGGTGGTTTGAGCGCACATGAGAAGTACTCCATGACACCTTTTGGTATTCCCAAGATTAGCTCCGGGTAGTCGGGAATACCATTGGGAATACCAAACCGCCTGGAACTCAAAAAACCTGGAAAGTCCCCCGCAGCCCTGAAATCCCCGTATTCACTGGATTTCAGGCACAAAAAAAGACGTCCTTGGACGTCTTTAGATGTTGAAGTGGTGGAGCCGGGGGGATTTGAACCCCCGTCCGCCAGTACTCCGCTGTCGGTACTACATGCTTAGCCGTGTCTATTAAGTTAACCCTCAGCGACCCGACGGGCAGGGTGCTTTGGGCGAGCTGTGTAAGTTTTAGTCGCTTCGTCCACAACGTACTAGGCGACGATCCTGTTCTATATGACAATCATTTCGGGTTTACAGGCATCCCCTGATGATTGCTGGAGCCGAAGCTACCAGAAGAGCTAGTCGCGCCGCTTACGCAGCGAGAGCGTAGCCCTCGTAGTTTTCGTCATTGGCAACTATAGAAAGTTGCAACAGTGGATTTACGACTTCTGTTACCAAGTCGGCATGCACCTAAAGTTTCATCACCGGCGTCGAATCCTAATCGGCCCCGAGACTGCTTTCGCAGTCATTGGGCGGGAGTCTACGCCAATTGAGGCGGCGCGTCGACCCGCGTCTTGCTTTGCCGACCGACGCCAGCTCGCTGGCATCGGTGGGCGGTTCTTTCTTACTTGCTGCCGCCTTCGCTGCCCGAGCCGATGTTTTTCAGTTCGGTGATGGCCTGGGTGGTCAGTTCGACGCAAGTCTTGTTGTCGCCTTTGGCTTGGGCGGCGCGTGCGTCGGTTTCGGTTTTGGCCAGGGACTGTTTCAGGTCGGGGCTCAGGTTGGCGTTGGTGGAAACCTGGGCATCCTTGAGGGTCTGCAAGTTGCTGCCGCACAGGTCGTCGGCGGCGAACACCGGGGAAGCCAGCATGACAGAGCTGAGGAGTAGTCCAGTCAGGGCGGTACGCTTCATATGTCTCTCCTTGATTACCGGTTGCTTGGGCGGATGCCCATGAGGTGGATAAACCCGTTCGTGTAGGGGTTAAAAGGATGGACTGTGACGAAACGCAGGGGTTCTATTTATTTTCATGGCCCATTAAACGGGTTTCGCCCGGGTCACCCGGTCAACCAGATACACCAGCCCGTGGTAGTCGATGCCGCCATGCTGCGACAGGCCGATTTCACAGGTGCGGCTGGTGGAGATGCCTTCGTTGCAGTACTGCACCGCATCCTTGAGAGATCGCAAGGCGTGGGCATTCAGTTCGGGGGTGGTAAAGCCTTTGTCTCCGGCGAATCCACAACAATGTATGCCTTCCGGGATGACCACATTGACGCTGCACAAGCGAGCCAGTTCGATCAGTGCCTGGCTTTCGCCAAGGTGTTGGGTGCTGCAGGTGACGTGAACGGCAATGGGTTCCTGTTGCGGGGTGAAGGTGAGTTTGTCCAGCAGGTGCGTGCGGATGAATCGCACCGGGTCGTAGAGATCCAGGCGTGTGTCCTTGAGGTCTTGCACCAGTCGCAGGGTGCAAGGGCTGGTGTCGCAATAGATCGGGTCCAGCCCGCCACGACTGGCTTTGATCAGCGCGGCCAGCAGTTCCTGGCGTTTCTCGTCGGCTTGCTGGTTGTAGCCCTTTGAGGCGAAAGGCTGGCCGCAGCACAGGCTGTCCTGATTGTCCGGGAAGACGACCTGATAACCGGCTTTTTCCAGCAGGCCACGGGTCTTGTCCAGCAGTGAGGTTTGCTCGCGATCAGTGGCCGCTGGCCCCATCACGCGAGAGACGCAGGCTGCCAGATAAACCACTCTGGGACGTTGGTCCTCGATGGGCGGGGTGAAGCGGATGGCCTGTTCCGGCTGTGGCATGGCCGGTGTCCATTGCGGGATGCGGCCGGCTGAAAGCTTGCTCAGTTTGGCTGACAGTTTTGCCAGTCGCGGCGCACCCAGCAGCATGCGCGCGCCGTTGGCGGCATGCAGGGTAAAGCGTGCGCCTTGTACCGCTGTCTTGAAATTGTGCGCCAGCCAGTTGGCTGTCCTGGCATGGTGTGCTTCCTGATGGCGCAGCTTTTTGACCAGTTCGCCGGTGTTGATGCCAACCGGGCAGCGTTGGGCGCACAGGCCGGTGGCGGCGCAGGTGTCGATCCCTTGATAGTGGTAATCGCGCTCCAGTTTCTGGGTGTCGGTTCCGGCCCGTTTCTTCGCCTGAATGTCGCGCCAGATGACGATGCGTTGCCTCGGGCTCAAGGTCAGGCCTTTGGAAGGGCAGACCGGTTCACAGAAACCGCACTCAATGCACTTGTCGACGATTTCGTCAGCTGCTGGCAGCGGTTTCAGGTGCTTCAAATGGATCTGCGGATCGGTGCTGAGCACCACGTCCGGGTTGAGGATGCCGTTGGGGTCGAGGAGGCGTTTGAGTTGCCACATCAATTGATAGGCGTCGCTGCCCCATTCCTTTTCGACGAAGGGTGCCATGTTGCGTCCGGTCCCGTGCTCGGCCTTGAGTGAACCGCCGAACTCCACGGCCACCAGTTCTGCAACGTCTTCCATGAAGGCCTGATAACGGGCGATTTCTTCGGGATTGTTGAAGCCCTGGGTAAAGACGAAGTGCAGGTTGCCCTCCAGCGCATGGCCGAACAGGATGGCTTCGTCGTAGTGATGTTTGTCGAACAGCGCGATCAGGCGGCGAACGCCAATGGCCAGTTGTTCGACCGGGAAGGTGACGTCTTCGATGATGACAGTGGTGCCGGTCTGGCGTACGGCTCCTACGGCGGGGAAGGTGTCTTTGCGAATGGCCCAGAGGCGTGCGTTTTCCAGCGGGTCTTCGGTGAAGTCGACCTGTTTCTCGACGGGGAAGGACGCCAGCGACGCCATGATGTGTGCCAGTTGCTCATGCAGTAAAGCCTCGGACGCCGCCCGTGCTTCGATCAATAACGCGCAAGCGTTTTCCGAGAGTTCACGGACAAAGGCTGGCATGCCGGGTTTGTCCTGCACCGAGCGCATGCTGCGTCGGTCCAGCAGTTCGACGGCGGCGACCGGCTGGCTTTTTAGTACGGTGACGGCGTTGCAGCAGGTTTCCACGTCCGGGAAGACGATCAAGGCCGAGGCCTTGTGCGGATGGTCGGGCACGGTGTTGTAGGTCACGGCGCTGATGAAGCCCAGCGTGCCTTCGGAGCCGACCAGCAAATGGCTGAGGATATCCAGCGGCTCATCGAAATCCACCAGGGCGTTGAGTGACAGGCCCGTGGTGTTTTTCAGGCGGTATTTGTGGCGGATTCTGGCGGCCAGTTCGGTATTGGCGCGGGTTTTTCTGCCCAGGTGGGCGAGTTGTTCCAGTAAGACGATATGGCTGGCGCGAAAGGCCTGCACGCTGGCCGGGTCTTCGGTATCCAGGCGTGTGCCATCAGCCAGTACCAGGCGAATCCCTGCCAGCGTGTGATAGGTGTTCTGGGCTGTACCGCAGCACATGCCGCTGGCGTTGTTGGCGACGATGCCGCCGATCTTGCAGGCGTTGATCGAGGCCGGGTCCGGTCCGATCTTGCGTCCGAACGGCGCTAGCCAGGCATTGGCCTGTGCGCCGATGACGCCGGGTTGCAGACGAATCTGCGCGCCTTGTTCACGGACCTCGCGGGCGTTCCAGTTATCGCCCAGCACCAGCAATACCGAATCGCTGATGGCCTGGCCGGAAAGGCTGGTGCCTGCTGCGCGAAAGGTCACCGGGACTTTCTCGGTCTGGGCCAGCTTGAGCAGGGCCACCACTTCGTCTTCGGACTCGACTCGGATCACCAACTGGGGGATCAGTCGATAGAAGCTGGCGTCAGTACCGAAGGCCAGTGTCGAAAGCGGATCGTCGAAGCGGCGGTGTTCGGGGATCAGGCGTCGGGCTTCGCGGATGAAGTTTTCTGACAGGCTCATGCGTCTTCCACTATCAGGACCACAAGGTCTTTGGGGCCGTGGGCGCCGTAAGCCAGCACCTGTTCGATATCGGCAGTCTTGGAGGGGCCGGAAACCAGCAGGGCATTGGTCGGCATGCCGCCGGTCCAGTCCTGTTTGCGCTGCGCTTCGTAGAGGTTGTTGTAGATATCGCTGGCCTTGAGCAGGGCGAAATGCACGGGCGGTACCAGGCTCATCAAGCGCGGCTCTTCGCGGGTCGGCCAGAGGATCAGGCTGCCGGTGGCTGCGATTGCCCCGGCGGTAGCGGTGAAGCTAGCCGGTGTGTCATCGAACAGTTCTTTTTTCCATTGCTCGATGGGGCGGTCGTAGTGCTTGAGCGTTGGCAGTTCGGGGCGGGTTGCCCAGTGTTCAGTGACACGTTGGCCATGGGCGGTGCCGGGCGCGATCAGCAGGCTGGGCAGTTGGCGATCATGCACCAACTCGCCAAGCCTTCGGGGCCAGTCCGATTCCGTACACAGGTGGATTTCGGTGTGCACGGCCTCCATCAGCTTGCGTAGCTGGGCGATCCGCTCTTCAGGGGCGTAGGTCCAGGGTTCTGTCACCAGGGCTTCATTGAAGTTGTCAGCAATCGGCGTCGTTCCTGTCAGGCTCTGACGCAGTTTGGCGAGGATGTTTTGCTTGGCGCTCATCAGAGTTCTCCGGGCCGCTTTTTCAGATGCTCGCGGGCCATTTCATGCAGGGAGCGGGCTGCGGGTTTTGGGGCGCTATGGTTTTGTGTCCATGGCCCGACATCACCTGGCATCAGGCTGCGCAAGCGTGTGGCGAGGTAAGCGAATGCGCGATACAGGCCCGGCGAGGTATTGAGTTTCGACCAGGCGTTCCAGATCAGGCGTTCCTTGCGCGAGTACTTGCGACCCTGGTCGCGCATCACCCGGTCGGGCGCATCCGGTGCCTTGACGTTTTCTTCGCGCAGGCGGCGCAGCAAGGCCGGAATCGGGATCTTCACCGGGCAGACTTCGCCGCATGCACCGCAGAGTGATGAGGCGCTGGGGTGATCCGGCACTTTGCTCAGGCCCGCCATGTGTGGGGTGATGATCTTGCCGATGGGGCCGGGATACACCTCGCCGTAGGTGTGGCCGCCGACGCGGGTATAGACCGGGCAATGATTCATGCAGGCGCCGCAACGAATGCAGTTCAGGGTCTGGCGTAATTCGCTGTCGGCAAAAGCCTGGGTACGGCCGTTATCCAGCAGCACCAGATGCACTTCCTGCGGGCCATCCAGTTCGTGTGGCTTGCGCGGGCCGGAGATCATATTGACGTAGGTCGTGATCGGAATGCCCAGTGCCGAGCGGGTCAGCAGTGACAGCAAGGGGATAGTGTCGCGCAGGTTTTCGACGACTTTCTCGATGCCGGTCACGGCGATATGCACGGGTGGCACACTGGTGACCATGCGCCCGTTGCCTTCGTTTTCCACCAGCAGCAAAGTGCCGGTTTCGGCGATCGCGAAGTTGACGCCGGAGACGCCGATATCCGCCTCGAAGAATTTCTGGCGCAGCACACGGCGGCCGATCTGGATCAGTTGATCGACGTCGGTGGTGTAATCGACGCCCAGTTTTTCATGGAACAGTTTGCCCACCTGACCGGCGTTCTTGTGGATGGCCGGCATGATGATGTGCGAGGGCTTTTCGTGGTCCATCTGCACGATGTATTCGCCCATGTCTGCTTCCAGGCACTCGACACCGCGCTCGCCCAGGAAGTCGTTCATTTCCATCTCTTCACTGACCATCGACTTGCCTTTGATCACTTGCCTGGCTTCGTGGGCGTTGACGATGGAGAGCACGATGTCATTGGCCTGCTCGACGGTTTCGGCCCAATGCACCTTCACGCCGTTTCGGATCAGATTGCGTTCAAGCTGCTCCAGCAGATCCGGCAGTCTGGACAAGGCTCGTGCGCGAATCGCATTGCCCAGTTCGCGCAGGTCTTCACGTTCTTCGGGGTCGCTGAAGGCTGCCGCACGCTTGGTCATCAGCGAGTCCATGGCGCGTCGGAAGTTACCGCGCAACTGGGTGTCGCCAAGGGCCTGATGGGCGCGGGAGCGGAAGTCCGTCTCGACTTCCACGGCCGGAATCCGGGTTTGCGTGTTCATCGCTGTCCTCCGGTGCGTTGCCACAAGAAGCTGGCCAGATGCAGGCCGCGCAGGGATTCGCGTTGTTTCTCCAGTGCGCCGTTGATATTCATCAGGCAGCCGCAATCGGCGGTGAGAATCTGGTCTGCACCGGACGCCTTCAGGGCGCGTGTCTTGTCGGCCACCATCGCTCCGGAAATATCCGGCATGCGCACGCTGAATGTCCCGCCGAAGCCGCAGCATTCGCTTTCATGGTCATGTTCGACACGCTCTACATTGCCCAACTGCGACAGCAGTTCGCGAGCATGCAGATGGGTGTTCATTTCGCGGCGTGCCGAGCAGGAGGTGTGCAGGGCAATCTTGATCGGTTGGCCTTGATCGTTCAGTCGGGCCTTGCAAACGAACAGCAGGAATTCGGTCAGTTCATAGGTGCGTGCGGCCAGGGCGCGAACCTGTTCAAGGGTGTGAGGCTCGTCCTTGAACAGTTCGGGGTAGTGCTCGCGAAACATGCCGGCGCAGGAGCCGGAGGGCACGATTACCGGACAGTCCCCCGCGAACAGCGCCAGTTGGGCGCGCGCCACTTCCCGGGCCTGATCGGTGTAGCCGCTGGTGTAGGCCGGTTGTCCGCAGCAGCTTTGTTCTTGCGGGTAGTCGACCTGGATGCCTTCGCGTTCGAGCAGGTGAATGGCGTCCATCCCGGCGTCAGGGAAAAACAGGTCGACCACACAGGTGCCGAACAGGTAAACCCGCTGCGGTTTTTCAGTCGGGTATTGCCGTGGCCCATGACGCGGTGGCGCGACGCGGGTGGCGTTGGGTGATGCGTTGTAGAAAAGCTCGCTCATCAGGTGTTTCTCCGGGTGGGCCCGGTTATCCGTTCGGGGCATGAATGGCTGACGCCAGTGGTTGGGTCCGGCGTCAGGGCTTCGCGTCTTTTTTGTAATCAGTGAACGATCATGCCGGTGAACCAGTAGGCCTGGGCATAGGTGATGCAGCCCACGATGGTGGCGAAAAACAGGCTGTGTTTGAGGGTGAAGCGGAACAGGTCCGATTCCTTGCCCACCAGCCCGGTCGCAGCGCAGGCTACGGCGATGGATTGCGGCGAGATCATCTTGCCGGTCACGCCGCCGCTGGAGTTGGCGGCAACCATCAACACATCACTGACGCCGATCTGGTGTGCCGTGGTGGCTTGCAACGAACCGAACAGCGCGTTGGCCGAAGTATCGGAGCCGGTCAGGAACACGCCCAGCCAGCCAAGGAACGGCGAGAAGAACGGGAACGCTGCGCCGGTGCCGGCCAGCACCAGCGCCAGGGTCGAGGACATGCCCGAGTAGTTCATGACGAAGGCGAAGGCCAGCACCATGCCAATGGAGACAATGGCCCAGCGCAGCTCGATCAGTGTCTCCTTGAAGGTGGTCAGACCAATCTTCGGGCTGATGCGCAGCACGATCATGGCCAGAATCGCCGAGAACAGAATCGCGGTGCCCGACGCGGCGATCAGGTCGAACTTGTAGACCGCTGGCATGGCGGTGGCCTTGGCAACGATGGGCGCGCCCTTGATCACCAGTTGGTCCAGGTATGGCACTGCGATGTTAATGGTCCAGGCTTGCAGGGCACCGCCTGCGGCGAACATGGCCTTGAACGGCTTGAGGGTCCAGACCGTCACCATGGCGGTCAGAATCAGGAAGGGCGACCAGGCCTTGATGATCTGGCCCAGGCTGTAAGGCGACTTGACGGTGGTGCGTGGCTGGCCGAAGCCACCGGAGCTGCCAGCGACAGCTGCCGAGCCACCGCTGACGACGACCGCGTCCGAAGCACGTTGCGGCTGCCAGACTTTCAGGAACAGCGTCAGGGACACGATGCTGACCAGCGCCGAGGTGATGTCCGGCAGCTCGGGGCCGATGAAGTTGGAAGTGAGGTACTGGGTAATCGCAAAGCTCAGGCCGGCAATCAGCGCGGCAGGCCAGGTTTCCTTGACACCCCGTACACCGTCCATCATGAACATCAGCCAGAACGGCACGAACACTGATAGCAGCGGTAGCTGGCGGCCAGCCATGGCGCCGATCTTGAACGCATCGATCCCCGAAACCTGCCCGGCCACAATGATCGGAATACCCAGCGCGCCAAAGGCCACGGGTGCGGTGTTGGCGATCAGGCACAGGCCTGCGGCGTACAACGGATTGAGCCCCAGCCCCACCAGTAATGCCGCGGTAATCGCCACCGGCGCACCGAAACCGGCTGCGCCTTCCAGGAAGGCACCGAAGCAGAAACCAATCAGCAGCACTTGCAGGCGCTGGTCATCGGTAATGGACATGACCGAACTGCGGATGATCTCGAACTGGCCGCTTTTGACGGTCAGTTTGTAAAGGAAGACCGCCGCGACGATGATCCATGCAATGGGCCACAAGCCATAGGCGAACCCGTAAGCGGCCGCGGCCAGTGCCATGTCGGCAGGCATCTGGAACGCGAAGATCGCCACCAGCACCGACAGCGCCAGGGTGATGCTGCCCGCTATATGGCCTTTGAGCCTGAAAACGGCCAGTGCCAGAAAGAAGAAGACGATGGGGATGAGTGCAGCGGCGGCGGAAATGCCCAGGCTGCCCAGAGGTGTATAGAGTTGTTGCCAGGTCTGCATGTAGGTGGCCCCTAATTGTTTTTGGTAAGGCCCGGTGTTCTGTGTCGTGCGCATGGCCGATGTGGATCAACGAATCGCACAGTTCACCAGCTCAAGCCGTTCTGATCGAAAGGTCTTGCAGCGTGATGGAGGTCAGCCATCAGACGCCGGCATTGGAAAATTGGTAATACCAATTTATAATGTCTGATTGCTAGGTTAGAAGCCTTGCTATTGATGTGTCAATTTGTCTCGCCAGGACTTTGGTCGGGTGCGCCTGAAAATACGGTCAGCCTGCTGCATCTGGCTGATGCCTGAAGGGCTGCGATAAACCAGAATGTGCGGTCCCGCTAATAGAGTCGGGTATGAAGTGAGGGGTTATGGGTTTTGATCAGGTGCGTCAGCGCCGTTTGTCTGATGACATTGTCGAGCAACTTGAGCGAATGATTCTTGAAGGCACGCTCAAGTCAGGTGGACGCCTGCCAGCAGAGCGGGCGCTTGCCGAGCAGTTTGGTGTTTCCCGTCCTTCCCTGCGTGAGGCCATCCAGAAACTGACGGCCAAGGGGTTGCTGGTCAGCCGTCAGGGCGGTGGTAACTATGTGGTCGAAAACCTGGGGTCGACCTTCAGCGACCCGTTGCTGCATCTATTGGAAAGCAGCCCCGATGCCCAGCGCGACCTGCTGGAGTTTCGCCACACGCTGGAAGCTTCCTGCGCCTACTACGCAGCCCTGCGCGCCACCGATGTGGACCGTGAGCGCCTGCGTGAGGCTTTCGATGCCTTGCAGGCCTGCTACACCTGCACCGACGAGGTGAGTCGGGCCGAGGAGGGCGCTGCCGATGCCAGCTTCCACCTGGCGATTGCCGAGGCCAGCCATAACACCGTTTTGCTGCATACGATTCGGGGGTTATTCGACCTGCTCAAGCGCAATGTGGTGATCAATATCGGCGGCATGTACCAGCAGCGCGCTGAAACCCGCGACATGCTCATCCAGCAGCATCGTGAGTTGTATCTGGCGATTATCGAAGGGCGTGCCGAGGATGCGCGGGAGGTGTCCAGCCGCCACCTGACCTATGTGCAGGAAGTGTTGGAAGAAGTACGGCAACAGGTTCAACGCACAGCGCGTGCGGAGCGCCGAAACAAGATGTGATGCAGCAGAGGCTCCGCCGTGTCCCTGGCACTGCGCTGTCTCGCAGCAAACAGAGGGCGGTGTAGGGGCGAATTCATTCGCGAAAACAGTTATTCGCGAATGAATTCGTTCCCACGGGTTGGGCTTGGGTCAGTCGTCTTTGCCCTTGCTGCGCACGGCCCGTTGCAGCTCGCGGTCCGAATCGCGCTCTCGCTCGGTATGGCGCTTGTCGTATTCCTTCTTGCCTTTGCCCAGAGCAATTTCGCACTTGATCAAGTGCTGCTTCCAGTAAAGGGAAAGGGCTACGCAGGCATAACCTTTCTGCTGCACCGAGCTTGTGAGCTTTTCAAGCTCGCGCTGGTTCAGCAACAGTTTACGGGTGCGTGTCGGGTCAGCGATGACGTGTGTGCTGGCGGTCTTGAGCGGCGTGATATGGCTGCCCATCAGCCAGGCCTCGCCATCCTTGAGCAGCACATAACTGTCAACCAGCTGCACCTTGTTGGCACGCAGGCTTTTTACTTCCCAGCCAGCCAGGACCAGACCGGCCTCGAACTTGTGTTCGATGAAGTAATCGTGACGCGCTTTTTTATTTTGCGCGATGGTCCCTGTGGGATGTTTCTTGAGCTTAGCCATAGGGGCCGCATTATAGGGAGTTGCTTCAATGTCGGCTACGGGAAAGCGTGCGCTTGAGCACGAAGGATGAATCCCGGACAATGCTTGTCTCTATTGTTTGCCGCTCAGCTTTGGAAATGACGCTCACATGACTACGCATATTCAGCGCTCGGCTCTTTTGCCGTATCCGGCCCGGTTTCTGTACGACCTGGTCAATGATGTGGCTCGTTATCCCGAGTTTTTGCCTTGGTGCGCTGCGGCGGTGGTGCTTGAGGAAAGCGAGACGCACATGCGTGCAAGTCTGGAGGTCGCCAAAGGTGGCCTGAGCCAGAAGTTTGTAACGCGCAATGTACTGGTGCCCGGAGAATCCATTGTGATGGATCTGGTCGAGGGGCCTTTCAGTCAATTGCATGGTGTCTGGACATTCAAGCCACTGGGTGACAAGGCCTGCAAGATCAGCCTGGACCTCACCTTTGATTATGCCGGCTCCATTGTGCGCGCCACGCTGGGGCCACTGTTCAATCAGGCGGCCAATACCCTGGTGGATGCCTTTTGTCAGCGAGCCAAAGAGCTGCATGTCTGACGAACTGATCCAGATCGAGGTGGTGCATGCTGCCGTTGATCGCCAGGTGTTGCTCAGCGTCTCGGTGCCAGCGGGCTCGTCGGTTCGTCAGGCGCTTTTTGCATCAGGCATGCAGAGCCGGTTTCCCGAGCTGGATCTGGCTGAATGCCCTGTGGGCATTTTTGGTAAGGCCGTGAAAGATCCTTCGGTTCGTTTGCTGGAGGCGGGTGATCGCATCGAGATCTATCGCCCGCTGCTGGCTGACCCCATGGAAGTGCGGCGCTTGCGTGCGGCCAAGGCGCGCTTGAACAGAGGTGCCGGGTCCTGATTTTTTAAAAGCGCCAGACAGCAAAAAGCCCGGCATGCCGGGCTTTTTTGTGGAAACTGTTTCCGATTAATGCGGAGTTGTTTCCAGGGGTTCCTGCACAGGCACTGGAACAGTTTCGACACTGTCCACGTCCTTCTGGATCTGGTCCAGTAGCGAGCCTGGCTTGGCTGGCGCTTCGGGCGCTTGCTGTGGCTGGTTTTCAGCTGGAGCTGTCTGGTTGCTGCTGTTACCGAGAATGGCTTCATCGCGGCTTACGCCAGGCATGAAGTCACCGGACAGGCTGACCAGTTGGTCGTTACCGTTGAAGATCAGGCTGACGCGTTCCTGCTGGCGTTCACCGCCACCAGGCTGCAGGCTGTACAGATAGTCCCAGCGATCAGTGTGAAATGTATCTGTCAACAGAGGGTTGCCCATGATAAACCGTACTTGTCGCCGGGTCATTCCGGGACGTAACTGGTCTATCATGTCCTGCGTGACGACATTTCCCTGTTGGATGTCGATTTTGTAAACCCCGGGGAATGAACAACCGGCGAGTGCGAGCAGTCCCACAAGGGTGAAACTGGTTAGCAAGAGCTTGGTGTTTTGCATCGGTGGGCGACTTCCACTATCTTGGCTGGGACAACGTAAACCCGGATCATACCTGCATTAAGAGAAGCTGCGAAGCAGCGTCTGCGAGAAAGCTGACCATGGTTGAAAATAGCGAACTACGTAAAGCAGGACTTAAGGTGACCTTACCACGGGTCAAAATCCTTCAAATGCTCGATTCTGCCGAGCAGCGCCACATGAGTGCCGAAGATGTCTACAAGGCGCTGATGGAGGCTAGCGAGGATGTCGGTCTGGCCACGGTCTACCGTGTTCTGACTCAGTTTGAAGCTGCTGGATTGGTGGTTCGCCACAATTTCGACGGCGGTCATGCTGTGTTCGAGCTGGCTGATGGCGGCCACCACGACCATATGGTCAATGTGGAGTCCGGCGAGGTGATCGAGTTCTTCGACGAAGAAATCGAAAAGCTGCAAAAGGCTATCGTCGAGAGACACGGTTACGATCTGGTAGATCACAATCTTGTGCTCTACGTTCGTAACAAAAAGGCGTAAGCCTGCGACGACAAAGGCGACCTCAGGGTCGCCTTTGTGCTTTATGGATCATCAGTTTTTGGCGGTGATGACCATTTTCTTCGCGTGCGCCAGGGATTCCTTGGTCAGGTCGATGCCGCCGAGCATGCGCGCCACTTCTTCTATGCGTTCGTTCTTGTTGAGCTTCGAGACGGCGGTGCGGGTCGCGTCGCTGCCTCTGACCTTGTGTACGAACAAATGCTGATGGCCCTGCGCTGCCACCTGCGGCAGATGGGTCACGGTCATCACTTGCCCGCGCTCGCCCAGGCGGCGCAGTAGCTGGCCGACAATTTCGGCTGTCGGGCCGCCGATGCCTACATCGACCTCGTCGAATACCAGCGTTGGTACGCGGGAGGTCTGTGCGGTAATCACCTGAATGGCGAGGCTGATACGTGACAGCTCGCCACCCGAGGCTACCTTGGCCAGTGCTTTCAGTGGCTGCCCAGGGTTGGCGCTGACCAGTAATTCGACTTGTTCCAGCCCATGGGGAAGCAGGTCGTTGCCAGTATTGGGTTTCAACTCGATGGTGAATCGACCGCCGGGCATGCCCAGACGCTGGATTTCTTCCTCGACTGCGCTGGCCAGTTCGGTAGATGCGCGTTGGCGCGAATCGCTCAGCTCCCTGGCTTTTTCCTGATAGTGGCGGGCAAATGAAGCCAGTTCGTGCTCGAGTCGCTCGATGGATTCGTCGTTGGCATTCAGGGTTTCAATTTCATCCAGCAGCTTCTGTTGCAGTTCGCTCAGCTCGGTTGGCTGGATGCGGTGCTTGCGAGCCAGTGTGTAGATGCTGTCCAGACGCTCTTCGAGCTGTTGCAGGCGGGCCGGGTCGGCATCGAAGTGATCCAGGAAACGATTCAGTTCGCCGACGGCTTCTTCTATCTGTATCTGTGCGCTGGACAGCAGGCCGGTGGCTTCACTCAGGGCTGTGGGTGAATTGTTGATGCTGCCCAGGCGGTTCAGGCTGGCGGTCAATGCATTCAGCACATTGCCCGAATCGCTCTCGCTGCATTGCTCGACGACCTGGCGGCAGATGCTCAGCAGGCTTTCGGCGTTGGTCAGGTTCTTGTGTTCCTGCTCGAGCTGCTCCAGTTCGTTCTCGCCCAGGCTCAGGCTTTCCAGCTCTTCCAGTTGATAGCTGAGCAACTGGTGCCGTGCGCGCTGTTCGTCGCCAGAGTTGGAAAGCCGTTCCAGCTCCTGACGGGTCTGGCGCCAGCGTTGGGCGGCCAGTTGAACCTGGCGCGCCAGTTCGGTCGCGCCGGCGTACTCATCCAGCAAGCGTCTGTGGGTATCGGTTTTCAACAGCGACTGGTGTTCATGCTGGCTATGAATATCGATCAGCAGTTCGCCCAGGGCCTTGAGGTCGCCTTGGGGGCATGGCGTGCCGTTGATGTAGGAGCGTGAGCGCCCTTCAGCGGTAATGACTCGCCGCAGAATGCACGGGCCGTCGTTGTCCAGGTCGCGCTCTTTCAGCCAGGTTTGCGCTTCGGGAATATCGGACAGATCGAAGGTGGCCAGGATATCGGCCTTGTCGGCTCCGGGGCGAACGACGCCGCTGTCGGCGCGATCGCCGAGCGTCAGGCCCAGAGCGTCGAGCATGATCGACTTGCCGGCACCGGTTTCGCCAGTGATTACGCTCATGCCTCGATCCAGTTCCAGATCAAGGTGTTCGACGATGGCGTAGTTATGTACGGAAAGGTGCACCAGCATGGAGTGGCTCCCAAGCGATTTGTCTGGTTATTTATACAGTGTTTTATTTGGTTCTGACAATGCTTGAACTTAGCTCGATTTGATCGGTTATCGAGCTTTTTTAGTCCGGACCGTGATGAAAACGGCTCCGCTCAGCGTATGCATCGCTCAAGAAAATTTTCAGGCAATGCGCATATCCGTCGTGTCGAGCCCTTGAAGCCTGAAAATCCGTTCCCATATAGGGGGCAGAAGCGCGAGATGGGTTCGCGGACGTTTTTGAGAGGAGAACACTATGGCTGACGAACAGAATCTGGATGCGCAAACCCAGGACCAGGCTGGCGAGACAGCTTCGGGTGATGATCTGGCAACTCGTGTGCAGGTGCTCGAAGAGCAATTGACTGCGGCACAGGACCAGTCCCTGCGTGTTGCTGCGGATCTGC
Organism: Pseudomonas sp. Irchel 3A18; assembly: GCF_900187465.1. NCBI lineage: Bacteria > Pseudomonadati > Pseudomonadota > Gammaproteobacteria > Pseudomonadales > Pseudomonadaceae > Pseudomonas > Pseudomonas sp. Irchel 3A18. Next base: position 68,894 of record NZ_FYDI01000010.1, on the reverse strand, counting down.
AGAACGTACGTCGTCGTGCAGAACAGGATGTGGAAAAGGCTCACAAATTCGCTCTTGAGAAGTTCGCTGGCGATCTGCTGCCTATCGTGGACAGCCTGGAGCGTGGTCTGGACCTGTCCAATCCGGACGACGAAAGCATTCGTCCGATGCGTGAAGGTATCGAGCTGACGCTCAAGATGTTCAACGACACCCTCAAGCGTTATCAGTTGGAGGCCATCGACCCGCACGGTCAGCCATTCAATGCCGAACATCATCAGGCAATGGCGATGCAGGAAAGCGCGGATGTCGAACCAAACAGCGTTCTGAAAGTGTTCCAGAAGGGTTATCAGCTCAACGGTCGTCTGCTGCGTCCGGCCATGGTCGTGGTCAGCAAGGCACCGTCGCCTGTTTCGCCATCAATTGATGAGCAGGCTTGAAATCAGCTGTCTGGCCCCCATTTATAGGCCAAGCGTTTAAGAGCTACCGCAATTTGTAAACGCAGTTGCGGCAACCCAATCAAAAGTTTCGGGAGAGTCAAAGATGGGCAAGATTATCGGTATTGACCTGGGGACCACCAACTCCTGCGTCTCTATTCTGGAAAACGGCAACGTCAAGGTTATCGAGAACGCCGAAGGCGCTCGTACTACTCCTTCGATCATTGCCTATGCCAACGATGGCGAAATCCTGGTCGGCCAGTCCGCCAAGCGTCAGGCGGTAACCAACCCGCATAACACTCTGTACGCAGTAAAGCGTCTGATCGGTCGTCGTTTTGAAGAAGACGTCGTACAGAAAGACATCCAGATGGTTCCGTACAAAATCGCCAAGGCTGACAACGGCGACGCCTGGGTTGAAGTAAATGGCCAGAAAATGGCTCCTCCTCAGATTTCTGCCGAAATCCTGAAGAAAATGAAGAAGACCGCCGAAGACTACCTCGGCGAGACGGTCACCGAAGCGGTCATCACCGTTCCGGCTTACTTCAACGACAGCCAGCGTCAGGCTACCAAGGATGCCGGTCGCATCGCGGGTCTGGACGTCAAACGTATCATCAACGAACCAACCGCAGCCGCTCTGGCTTACGGTATGGACAAGGCGAAGGGCGACCACACTGTCATCGTTTATGACCTGGGTGGCGGTACTTTCGACGTTTCGGTCATCGAAATTGCTGAAGTTGACGGCGAGCATCAGTTTGAAGTGCTGGCAACCAACGGCGACACCTTCCTGGGTGGTGAGGACTTCGACATTCGTCTGATCGACTACCTCGTCGACGAATTCAAGAAAGAAAGCGGCATGAACCTCAAAGGTGACCCGCTGGCGATGCAGCGTCTGAAAGAAGCTGCTGAAAAAGCCAAGATCGAGCTGTCTTCCAGCATGCAGACCGACGTCAACCTGCCGTACATCACTGCAGACGCTACCGGTCCAAAGCACTTGAACGTGAAAATCTCGCGCTCCAAGCTGGAATCGCTGGTTGAAGACCTGGTTCAGCGCACTATCGAGCCATGCCGTATCGCTCTGAAAGATGCCGGTATCGACATCGGTTCGATCAATGACGTGATCCTGGTCGGTGGCCAGACTCGTATGCCGCTGGTTCAGAAACTGGTAACCGAGTTCTTCGGTAAAGAAGCTCGTAAGGACGTCAACCCTGACGAAGCGGTTGCCATGGGTGCTGCTATCCAGGGCGCGGTACTGGCCGGTGACGTCAAGGACGTTCTGCTGCTGGACGTCAGCCCGCTGACTCTGGGTATCGAAACCATGGGCGGCGTGATGACTGCGCTGATCGAGAAAAACACCACGATTCCTACCAAGAAATCGCAAGTGTTCTCGACTGCCGATGACAACCAGAACGCTGTAACCATTCACGTACTGCAAGGTGAGCGTAAGCAAGCCGGTCAGAACAAGTCCCTGGGCAAGTTCGACCTGGCCGAGATTCCACCAGCTCCACGTGGCGTTCCGCAGATCGAGGTCACCTTCGACATCGACGCCAACGGCATCCTGCACGTAGGCGCGAAAGACAAGGCGACTGGCAAGCAGCAGTCCATCGTGATCAAGGCTAACTCGGGTCTGTCGGATGAAGAAATCCAGCAGATGATCCGCGACGCTGAAGCTAACAGCGAAGAAGACCGTAAGTTTGAAGAGCTGGCATCTGCCCGTAACCAGGGTGATGCGCTGGTTCACTCGACTCGCAAGATGATCAGCGATGCTGGCGACAAAGTGACCGCAGAAGAGAAGACCGCTGTCGAGGCTGCTCTGGTTGCTCTGGAAGCTGCCGTGAAAGGCGACGACAAGGCTGCTATCGAAGCCAAGATCGAAGAGCTGTCCAAGGTTTCCGCGCCAATCGCTCAGAAAATGTACGCTGAGCAGGCTGAAAACCCTGAAGCGGCTGCCAAGCCTGCTGAAGAGAAAGCCAAGGCTGACGACGTGGTCGACGCCGAGTTTGAAGAAGTGAAAGACAACAAGTAAGCGCAGGCTTGCTTGAAAGCCAGTTGACCCGTTCCGAGCGGTGGCTGGTAGGATGTCGCCGCGCGGGAGCTTGCTCCCGCGTTGGCGTGTCTGGAGCAGGCAAAATTCCGGCGTTCGGGTCAAGGTCCGTACGCCCTGTGGCAAGGTCGTCATGCTCCTGCGTGGCGATTCGTTCTGCCGCTTTCTCGGTCAGGCAACTGGCTGTCTAAACAAGACCAGGATCGTTGAATTGACGTGAGTTGGGTCCGGGCCTGTATGGGGCTCAACGAGTTTGGCAAGGCTCAGGAGGGTCTTGCCGAACGTCCTCAAGAGTGCGGAAGAATTATGGCAAAGCGTGATTATTATGAAGTGTTGGGGGTGGAGCGGGGTGCCAGCGAGGCTGAGCTGAAGAAGGCTTATCGCCGCCTTGCGATGAAGCACCACCCAGACCGCAACCCTGATGACAAGGCTGCGGAAGAGCTGTTCAAAGAGGCCAATGAGGCCTATGAAGTTCTGTCCGATGCCAGCAAGCGTGCGGCATACGATCAGTACGGCCACGCCGGCATAGACCCGAGCATGGGTGGCGGTGGTTTCGGTGGCGGCGCTGGCGGTGCGAACTTCTCCGATATTTTCGGTGACGTGTTCAGCGACTTCTTCGGTGGTGGCCGTGGTGGTGGCGGTCGTGGCGGCGCACAGCGCGGTAGCGATCTGCGTTACACCCTGGAACTGGACCTCGAAGAAGCGGTTCGCGGTACGACCGTGAATATCCGTGTTCCGACGCTGGTCAATTGCAAACCTTGCGATGGCAGCGGTGCGAAGAAAGGTTCTTCGCCGGTCACTTGTCCGACATGCGGCGGCATTGGTCAGGTGCGCATGCAGCAGGGGTTCTTCTCCGTGCAGCAAACCTGTCCTCGTTGCCATGGTCACGGCAAGATCATTTCCGATCCGTGCGATTCGTGCCATGGCGAAGGCCGTGTCGAAGAATCCAAGACCCTCTCGGTCAAGGTTCCGCCAGGTGTCGATACCGGTGACCGCATTCGTCTGTCCGGCGAAGGCGAGGTGGGCTCCCAGGGCGGGCCGACCGGCGACCTGTACGTTGTGATCAATGTGCGTGAACACGCCATTTTCCAGCGCGACGGCAAGCATCTGTATTGCGAAGTGCCAATCAGCTTCACTGACGCGGCGCTGGGTGGCGAGCTTGAAGTGCCGACGCTGGATGGTCGGGTCAAGTTGAAGATCCCTGAAGGCACCCAGACCGGCAAGCAGTTCCGCTTGCGTGGCAAGGGTGTGGCTCCGGTGCGTGGCGGCGGTGCTGGCGACTTGATGTGTCGTGTTGCGGTTGAAACGCCGGTCAACCTCGGCAAGCGTCAGCGTGAACTGCTTGAAGAGTTCCGTACTTCGCTTGAAGGCGACGACTCTCACTCTCCGAAAGCCAGTGGCTGGTTCGAGGGTGTGAAGCGTTTCTTCGGTGACTTGTAAGGGCTGACTGGGCAGGAGAAGGTTATGCGACGTATTGCTGTGGTAGGCGCCGCCGGGCGCATGGGTAAGACTTTGATTGAGGCGGTTCTGTCGGCGCCGGGCGCCGGGCTGACGGCAGCCATTGATCGTCCGGACAGCACGCTGGTGGGTGCTGATGCCGGAGAGCTGGCTGCGCTGGGTCGTATCGGCGTGCCGTTGTCGGGTGATGTTGCCCGGGTTGCCGATGAGTTCGATGTGTTGATCGACTTCACGCACCCTACGGTGACGCTCAAGAATCTGGCTTTCTGCCGCAAGGCGGGCAAGGCCATGATCATCGGCACCACGGGTTTCAGTGCTGAAGAGAAGCTGCAACTGGTTGAGGCAGCGAAAGAGATCCCTATCGTTTTCGCTGCCAACTTCAGCGTGGGTGTGAACCTCTGCCTGAAGCTGCTGGATACGGCTGCTCGCGTGCTGGGCGACGACGTCGATATCGAAATCACCGAAGCTCACCACCGTCACAAGGTCGATGCGCCTTCGGGTACTGCATTGCGTATGGGCGAAGTGGTTGCCGAGGCGCTGGGTCGTGATCTGGAAAAGGTCGCTGTCCATAGTCGTGAAGGTCAGACCGGTGCTCGTGATCGTCAGGCGATTGGTTTTGCGACCATCAGGGCTGGCGATATCGTGGGTGACCATACGGTCTTGTTCGCCGCTGATGGCGAGCGCGTGGAAATCACCCACAAGGCATCCAGCCGGATGACGTTTGCCAAGGGAGCCGTCCGGGCTGCCATGTGGCTCGATGGTAGGGCTCCTGGTCTTTATGACATGCAGGACGTGCTGGAGCTGCGTTGATTGTGAGTGCCGGATTCAGCCTTGTCGCATTCCGTGGGTTTTCGGGCTCATTGGTGGTAGACCAAAAAAGGCTTTTTCTGTAAGCTACAGCTTTAGTGTGTCCACTAAAAGCGCGCAGATGAATCTATAAGAAAGCGGGGTGACGTATCTACGTCATTCCGCTTTTTTGCAACCTGCGAACGCCCTTTCAGGCTTTATTTACGGGAGGTCTTCTTGACTAAGCCAGCCATACTTGCCCTTGCTGATGGCAGCATTTTTCGCGGCGAAGCCATTGGAGCCGACGGCCAGACCGTTGGTGAGGTGGTGTTCAACACCGCAATGACCGGCTATCAGGAAATCCTTACCGATCCTTCCTATGCCCAGCAAATCGTTACTCTGACTTACCCGCACATCGGCAACACAGGCACCACGCCTGAAGACGCCGAGTCGAATCGCGTCTGGTCCGCAGGCCTGGTTATCCGTGACCTGCCTCTGGTCTCCAGCAACTGGCGTAACAAGCAGCCTCTGGACGAATACCTCAAGGCCAACAACGTTGTTGCCATCGCAGGTATCGATACCCGCCGTCTGACCCGCATCCTGCGTGAGAAAGGTGCTCAGAACGGCTGCATCATCGCCGGTGACAACATTTCCGAAGAGGCCGCAATCGCAGCCGCTCGCGGCTTCCCGGGCCTCAAGGGCATGGACCTGGCCAAGGAAGTCAGCACCAAGGAAAGCTACGAGTGGCGTTCCAGCGTCTGGAGCCTGAAAACCGACAGCCACCCTGAAATCGCCGCTGCCGAGCTGCCGTACCACGTCGTGGCCTACGACTACGGCGTCAAGGTCAATATCCTGCGCATGCTGGTCGAGCGCGGTTGCCGCGTTACTGTTGTTCCGGCGCAAACGCCTGCCAGCGATGTACTGGCCTACAGCCCAGACGGTGTTTTCCTGTCCAACGGCCCTGGCGACCCAGAGCCATGCGACTACGCCATCAAGGCCATCAAGGAAGTCCTGGAAACCGAGATTCCGGTTTTCGGTATCTGCCTGGGTCACCAGTTGCTGGCTCTGGCTTCCGGCGCCAAGACGGTAAAAATGGGTCACGGCCACCACGGTGCCAACCACCCGGTCCAGGATCTGGACACCGGCGTCGTCATGATCACCAGCCAGAACCACGGTTTTGCGGTTGATGAATCGACTCTGCCGAGCAACGTTCGCGCTATCCACAAGTCGCTGTTTGACGGCACCCTGCAAGGTATCGAGCGCACCGACAAGAGCGCCTTCAGCTTCCAGGGTCACCCTGAAGCAAGTCCGGGTCCAAATGACGTGGCTCCCCTGTTTGACCGCTTTATCGAAGCCATGGCCAAGCGACGCTGACCGGCTGCCTTGAGAATGTAGTAAGCACGTGCCCAGGGTGGCCCCGGATAATGAATCCGGTTGTCGCCACCCAGGTCACCGCAAAGAAATGTTCAAGACGGCTTGCCGACTGACCTACGGATTTGAGTGACAACCCCATGCCAAAACGTACAGATATTAAAAGCATCCTGATTCTCGGCGCCGGTCCTATCGTGATCGGTCAGGCCTGTGAATTCGACTACTCCGGCGCCCAGGCCTGCAAGGCACTGCGCGAAGAGGGTTACCGCGTCATCCTGGTGAACTCCAACCCGGCGACCATCATGACCGACCCGGCCATGGCCGACGCGACCTACATCGAGCCGATCAAGTGGCAGACCGTTGCCAAGATCATCGAAAAAGAGCGTCCGGATGCAGTACTGCCTACCATGGGCGGCCAGACTGCACTGAACTGCGCACTGGATCTGGAGCGCGAAGGCGTTCTGGAGAAGTTCGGCGTTGAAATGATCGGCGCCAATGCCGACACCATCGACAAGGCCGAAGACCGTTCGCGTTTCGACAAGGCCATGAAATCCATCGGTCTGGAATGCCCGCGCTCCGGCATTGCCCACACTATGGAAGAAGCCAACGCAGTTCTCGAAAAACTGGGCTTCCCTTGCATCATCCGTCCATCGTTCACCATGGGCGGCACCGGTGGCGGTATCGCCTACAACCGTGAAGAGTTTGAAGAAATCTGCGCTCGTGGTCTGGATCTTTCGCCGACCAAAGAGCTGCTGATCGACGAATCGCTGATCGGCTGGAAAGAGTACGAAATGGAAGTTGTCCGCGACAAGAAGGACAACTGCATCATCGTCTGCTCCATCGAAAACTTCGACCCGATGGGCGTGCACACCGGTGACTCGATCACTGTTGCGCCAGCACAGACCCTGACGGACAAGGAATACCAGATCCTGCGTAACGCCTCCCTGGCTGTTCTGCGCGAGATTGGCGTCGAAACCGGCGGTTCCAACGTGCAGTTCGGTATCTGCCCGGACACTGGCCGCATGGTCGTGATCGAGATGAACCCACGGGTTTCCCGCTCCTCCGCGCTGGCCTCCAAGGCTACCGGTTTCCCGATTGCCAAGGTCGCTGCCAAACTGGCGGTCGGCTACACCCTCGACGAACTGCAGAACGACATCACCGGCGGCAAGACCCCGGCGTCCTTCGAGCCGTCCATCGACTACGTCGTGACCAAGCTGCCGCGCTTTGCCTTCGAGAAGTTCTCCAAGGCCGACGCTCGCCTGACCACTCAGATGAAGTCGGTCGGTGAAGTCATGGCTATCGGCCGTACCTTCCAGGAATCCCTGCAGAAAGCCCTGCGCGGTCTGGAAGTCGGCGTCTGCGGTCTCGATCCAAAGCTGGATCTGAGCCATCCGGAAAGCATGAGCACCCTCAAGCGCGAGCTGACCGTTCCGGGTGCAGAGCGCATCTGGTACGTCGCCGACGCTTTCCGTGCTGGTCTGACCGTCGAAGAAATCTTTGAAATGAACATGATCGACCCTTGGTTCCTGGTGCAGATCGAAGATCTGATCAAGGAAGAAGAAAAGGTCAAGACCCTGGGTCTTTCGGCCATCGATCGTGATCTGATGTTCCGCCTCAAGCGCAAGGGCTTCTCCGATGCGCGTCTGGCCAAGCTGCTGGGCGTTACCGAAAAGAACCTGCGTACTCATCGTCAGAAGCTGGAAGTGTTCCCGGTCTACAAGCGCGTCGACACCTGCGCTGCCGAGTTCGCGACCGACACCGCTTATCTGTACTCGACGTACGAAGAAGAGTGCGAGGCCAACCCGTCGACTCGTGACAAGATCATGATCCTGGGTGGCGGTCCTAACCGTATCGGCCAGGGCATCGAGTTCGACTACTGCTGCGTACACGCGGCTCTGGCGCTGCGCGAAGACGGGTACGAGACCATCATGGTCAACTGCAACCCGGAAACCGTTTCTACCGATTACGACACGTCCGACCGTCTGTACTTCGAGCCTGTCACTCTGGAAGACGTTCTGGAAATCGTGCGCGTCGAGAAGCCTAAAGGCGTCATCGTCCAGTACGGCGGCCAGACCCCTCTGAAACTGGCTCGCGCCCTGGAAGCTGCTGGCGTGCCGATTATCGGCACCAGCCCTGACGCCATCGACCGTGCAGAAGATCGTGAGCGCTTCCAGCAGATGGTTGAGCGCCTGAACCTGCGTCAGCCGCCAAACGCCACCGTGCGCAGCGAAGACGAAGCCATTCGTGCCGCCGCAAAAATCGGTTACCCGCTGGTTGTGCGTCCATCCTACGTACTGGGCGGCCGGGCGATGGAAATCGTCTACCAGGAAGAAGAGCTTAAGCGCTACCTGCGTGAAGCCGTTCAGGTTTCCAACGATAGCCCGGTCTTGCTGGACCACTTCCTGAACTGCGCCATCGAAATGGACGTCGATGCTGTCTGCGACGGTACCGATGTCGTGATCGGTGCGATCATGCAGCACATCGAGCAGGCGGGCGTTCACTCCGGTGACTCCGCATGTTCGCTGCCGCCTTACTCGCTGCCGGCTCACATCCAGGACGAGATGCGCGAACAGGTCAAGAAAATGGCTCTGGAGCTGGGCGTTGTCGGTCTGATGAACGTTCAGCTGGCGTTGCAAGGCGAGGACATCTACGTCATCGAAGTGAACCCGCGTGCATCCCGTACCGTGCCTTTCGTGTCCAAGTGCATCGGTGTTTCCCTGGCGATGATCGCTGCTCGCGTCATGGCGGGTAAAACCCTGAAAGAGCTGGGTTTCACCAAGGAAATCATTCCGAACTTCTACAGTGTGAAAGAGGCGGTCTTCCCGTTCGCCAAGTTCCCTGGTGTTGACCCGATCCTCGGCCCAGAGATGAAGTCGACCGGTGAAGTGATGGGCGTGGGCGACACCTTCGGTGAAGCTTTTGCCAAGGCCCAGGTTGGCGCCAGCGAGATTCTGCCGACAGGTGGTACTGCATTCATCAGCGTGCGCAATGACGACAAGCCTCTGGTGGCCGGCGTCGCTCGCGACCTGATCAACCTCGGTTTCGAGATCGTGGCGACCGCCGGTACGGCCAAGCTGATCGAAGCTGCTGGCCTGAAGGTGCGTCGCGTCAACAAGGTGACCGAAGGTCGTCCACACGTGGTCGACATGATCAAGAATGACGAAGTCACTCTGATCATCAACACCACAGAAGGCCGTCAGTCCATCGCTGACTCCTACTCCATTCGTCGTAACGCCTTGCAGCACAAGATTTACTGCACCACTACTATTGCTGCAGGCGAAGCCATCTGCGAAGCGCTCAAGTTCGGTCCGGAAAAGACCGTGCGTCGCTTGCAGGATCTACATGCAGGACTGAAGGCATGATCAAATACCCAATGACTGTCCAGGGCGCTCGCGCCCTGGAAGAAGAGTTGACGCATCTGACCAAGGTGATTCGTCCAAAACTCAGCCAGGACATCGGTACTGCGCGTGAGCTGGGCGATCTCAAGGAAAATGCCGAATACCATGCTGCCCGCGAGCAGCAGGGTATGGTCGAGGCGCGGATCCGTGATATCGAAGGCCGCATGCAGAATGCGGTCATCATCGACGTCACTACCATTCCTCATACCGGGAAGGTGATTTTCGGGACGACTGTCCAGATCGCCAACGTTGAAACCGACGAGTCTGTGACCTATCAGATCGTGGGTGAAGATGAGGCCGATATCAAGCTGGGCAAAATTTCCGTTGGTTCGCCTATCGCCCGTGCATTGATTGCCAAGGAAGAGGGCGATGTGGTGACGGTGAAAACGCCTAGCGGTGTCATCGAGTACGAGATCGTTGAAGTCCGTCACGTTTGATGGGTTGCGCCCGTTTCCAGCGGGCGCAATAGTCTGGCAGCTTGTCCAGACCTTATGGGTGGGCGGGCTGGTCCTTTTGCACCTGGCGACATTGGCGGTGCTCGATCAGACAGGCCTTGCGCCGCTGTTCATCGATCAGTTCGCCAATCGTGCGAGTGCTCTGCTGGTAGCTTTTGCGGCAGCCTGTGTGGTGTTGCAACTGACGTTGCTGGTTCGCTTCGAGCGTCTGGCAAGTGTCTGGCGGGATTTTCGCGGGCAATTGCTTTCAATTGCATTGTTGTCGTCAGCGGCTTATTACGTGCTGCGGCACTGGTTTGCCGGTGCATTGCACTGGCAACTGCTGAGTTATCTGGTGCTGGCATTGAGCGGCTTGTTGCTGGTCTTGCAGCCGGTGCCGGGAAGGAGCAGCAGGGCGCGCTGAAGGCGCCCTGGCTTTTAAAATCAGCTTGCGCGGTGGACGTTGGACAGTTGCTTGTTTACCTTTGGGTTCTTGCGATAGATCAGCGCCATTTTGCCGATGACCTGTACGAGGTCCGCTGAACCGGCCTTGCAGAGTTCTGCAATGGTCTGAAGGCGGCTTTCGCGATCGAGGATATTGAGTTTGATCTTGATCAGCTCGTGATCGCTCAGTGCGCGCTCGAGTTCGGCGAGCACACCTTCAGTCAAACCATTGTCAGCCACTATCAATACTGGTTTCAGATGGTGGCCAATGGATTTGTATTGTTTCTTCTGCTCTTGAGTGAGCGGCATAATCTGACCCCTGCGTCTGATCTTGTAAAAAAGCGGCGGCCAGTTTACCCGAGCGAGTCCGGGACCGCCCAGTTAATCACGACTCGTTTTATTTTTGAGGTGCCCCGTGGCCCGTTCCAAGACAAGCCATAATTGGCTCAAAGAACACTTTGATGACAAATACGTCAAAATGGCGCAGAAGGACGGCTACCGTTCTCGTGCCAGCTACAAGCTCCTGGAGATCCAGGAGAAGGACAAGATTATCCGTCCGGGCATGACGGTCATCGACCTGGGCGCGGCTCCAGGCGGGTGGTCGCAGGTGACCAGTCGTCTGATTGGTGGTCAGGGTCGCCTGATTGCGTCCGATATTCTGGAGATGGACAGCATCCCCGATGTGACCTTCATCAAGGGTGACTTCACCGAGGACGCCGTTCTCGCTCAAATTCTGGAAGCTGTAGGTAATACACAGGTAGACCTTGTGATTTCCGATATGGCCCCCAATATGAGTGGATTGAGCGCAGTGGACATGCCTCGGGCAATGTTCCTGTGTGAGCTGGCTCTGGATCTTGCCGGTCGGGTCTTGCGCCCGGGTGGCGATTTTCTGATCAAGGTCTTCCAGGGTGAAGGCTTTGATGTGTACCACAAGGATATTCGCAAGCTGTTCGACAAGGTGCAGATGCGCAAGCCATTGTCGTCGCGCGACAGGTCCCGTGAGCAATATCTGCTGGCTCGCGGTTTCCGCGCAGTCGAAGGCGCTGCCAGTGATGAGCGTCTTTGAGGGCGGTCGATAGGTTTTTTCAAATGGCTATGCGGATGGCGCATGTATGACCATCATGTAGTCAAAGTTTCACAAAGGGTTACAGACGGTGCCTGCCACATCTGTAGGTTCTGTAGTAAGTTAGGCCGGTGAATATCATGCGAGGCACGCTTCCTGCGTGGAGCTTGCTTCAGAGGGTAGCTAATTGAACGATATGGCAAAGAATTTGATCCTGTGGTTGATCATCGCGGCAGTCCTTGTGACGGTGATGAACAACTTCTCCAGCCCGAACGAGCCGCAGACCCTCAACTACTCCGAGTTCATCCAGCAGGTCAAGGATGGCAAGGTCGAGAAGGTTTCCGTGGACGGCGCTGTCATTACAGGCAAGCGCAGTGATGGCGACACCTTCAAGACCATCCGCCCGGCCATTGCAGACAACGGTCTGATTGGTGATCTGGTCGATAACAATGTAGTGGTCGAAGGCAAACAGCCTGAGCAGCAGAGCATCTGGACCCAGTTGCTGGTAGCCAGCTTCCCGATTCTGGTCATCATTGCCGTGTTCATGTTCTTCATGCGCCAGATGCAAGGTGGCGCGGGCGGCAAGGGCGGCCCGATGAGCTTCGGCAAGAGCAAGGCGCGCCTGCTTTCCGAAGATCAGGTGAAGACGACCCTGGCCGATGTGGCGGGTTGTGATGAGGCCAAGGAAGAAGTGGGCGAGCTCGTCGAGTTCCTGCGCGATCCGGGCAAGTTCCAGCGTCTGGGCGGTCGTATTCCTCGCGGCGTGCTGATGGTCGGTCCTCCGGGTACCGGTAAGACCTTGCTTGCCAAGGCGATTGCCGGCGAAGCGAAAGTGCCGTTCTTCACCATTTCCGGTTCCGACTTTGTCGAAATGTTCGTGGGTGTTGGTGCAAGCCGTGTCCGTGACATGTTTGAACAAGCCAAGAAGCACGCACCGTGCATCATCTTCATCGACGAAATCGATGCTGTGGGTCGCCATCGTGGCGCCGGCATGGGTGGCGGTCATGACGAGCGCGAGCAAACCCTCAACCAGTTGCTGGTCGAGATGGACGGCTTTGAAATGAACGATGGCATCATTGTCATCGCGGCCACCAACCGTCCTGACGTACTGGATCCGGCCTTGCTGCGTCCAGGTCGTTTCGACCGCCAGGTGGTTGTAGGTTTGCCGGACATTCGTGGTCGCGAGCAGATTCTCAAGGTTCACATGCGTAAAGTGCCGATGGGCGAGGATGTGAATCCTGGGGTCATCGCTCGTGGTACGCCGGGTTTCTCGGGTGCTGACCTTGCCAACCTGGTCAACGAGGCTTCCCTGTTCGCAGCCCGTGCCGGCAAGCGCATCGTTGAAATGAAAGAGTTCGAGCTGGCCAAAGACAAGATCATGATGGGCGCCGAGCGCAAGAGCATGGTCATGTCCGAGAAGGAAAAACAGAACACTGCCTACCACGAAGCGGGTCACGCTATCGTTGGTCGTCTGGTGCCTGAGCATGATCCGGTCTACAAGGTGTCGATCATTCCGCGCGGTCGTGCGCTGGGTGTGACCATGTTCCTGCCAGAAGAAGATCGTTACAGCCTGTCCAAGCGTGCCCTGGTCAGCCAGATCTGCTCCCTTTACGGCGGTCGTATCGCTGAAGAAATGACGCTGGGCTTCGACGGTGTGACCACTGGCGCTTCCAACGACATCATGCGTGCAAGTCAGATTGCCCGGAACATGGTGACCAAGTGGGGGTTGTCGGAAAAGCTCGGTCCGTTGATGTATTCCGAAGATGAAGATTCAGGTTACCTGGGTCGTGGCGGCAGCCAGAACTCGAACTTCTCTGGCGACACTGCCAAGCTGATCGATCTGGAAGTGCGCAGCATCATCGATCACAGCTATAACACCGCCAAACAGCTTCTCACTGACAACCGTGACAAGCTGGATGCGATGGCTGATGCACTCATGAAATATGAGACCATCGATTCGGATCAGATCGATGACATCATGGCAGGCCGACCTCCGCGTGAGCCGCGGGACTGGGAAGGCGGTTCGGGTACCAAAGGCACGCCTGTACCGGATGCCCGCCCGGAAGCTCCGATCGGCGGTCCTGCTGCTGAACATTAAGGTCTGACATGACTTCTACGCTGTACCCGACCCGGTTGCCTTGCGGCAACCGGGTTCTTGATTTGGCCCGTACGCACGTGATGGGCATTCTCAACGCAACTCCAGACTCATTCTCGGATGGCGGTCGTTACAGTCAGCTCGATGCTGCCTTGCGTCATGCCGAGGCCATGGTGCTGGCTGGTGCAACCCTGATCGATGTCGGTGGCGAGTCAACTCGTCCTGGTGCGCCTCCTGTTTCTCCTGCCGAGGAGCTTGAACGGGTCGCGCCGGTAGTAGAAGCTATCGGCCGCGAACTCGACGTCATTGTCTCGGTTGATACCTCTACGCCTGAGGTAATGCTCGAAACGGCTCGTCTCGGGGCGGGGCTCATCAACGATGTGCGCTCGCTGGGTCGTCCCGGCGCTCTGGAGGCTGCCGCTCGGACAGGTTTGCCCGTGTGCCTGATGCACATGCTTGGCGAGCCGGGCAATATGCAGGATGACCCGCGTTACACCGATCTGGTGGGTGAGGTCAGTGCCTTTCTGCAGGAGCGAATGACTCAGTGTGCGGCGGCAGGTATCGATCGTGAGCGGATCATCCTTGATCCCGGTTTCGGTTTTGCAAAGACGCTGGATCACAACCTGAGCCTGTTCAAACACATGGAGGTCCTGCATGCCCTGGGGCGTCCGTTGCTGGTCGGGGTGTCGCGCAAAAGCATGATCGGTACCGTGCTGGGTCGTCCCGTCGGGGAGCGCCTTTACGGCGGTCTGGCTTTGGCTGCTCTGGCGATGGCCAAAGGGGCTCGAATTCTACGTGTGCACGATGTCGCCGAAACGGCTGATGTGGTGCGCATGATTGCAGCTGTCGAATCGGCTGAGTAAGAAACTGTGGAGCAGCATTTATGACTACAAGAAAGTATTTCGGAACTGACGGCATTCGTGGTCGGGTAGGGCAGTTTCCAATCACGCCTGAATTCATGCTCAAGCTCGGCTGGGCTGCCGGCATGGCATTTCGTCGCATGGGTGCCTGCCGGATTCTGGTCGGCAAGGACACCCGTATTTCCGGCTACATGTTCGAGTCTGCGCTGGAGGCCGGTATTTCGGCTGCCGGTGCCGATGTCATGCTGCTTGGTCCGATGCCGACACCGGCTATCGCGTACCTGACCCGCACCTTTCATGCCGAAGCGGGTATCGTGATCAGTGCTTCTCACAATCCGCATTACGACAATGGCATCAAGTTCTTCTCGGGCAAGGGCACCAAGCTGCCTGACGAGATCGAGCAGATGATCGAAGAGCTGCTGGATACGCCGATGACCGTCGCTGAATCCGAAAAGCTCGGCAAGGTTTCCCGCATCAACGATGCGGCCGGTCGTTACATCGAATTCTGCAAGAGTAGCGTGCCGACCAGTACCAGTTTCGCTGGTCTGAAAGTGGTGATCGACTGCGCCCACGGTGCTACCTATAAAGTGGCTCCGAGTGTTTTCCGTGAGTTGGGGGCTCAGGTCGTCGTGCTGTCGGCGCAACCTGACGGGCTCAATATCAACAAGGATTGCGGTTCCACTCACATGGAAGCGCTGCAGGCTGCCGTGGTGGCCGAAAAGGCTGATCTGGGCATTGCCTTTGACGGTGATGGTGACCGGGTCCTGATGGTCGATCATACGGGTGTGGTCGTCGATGGTGACGAGCTGCTGTACATCATTGCCAGTGATCTGCAGGAGCGTGGTCGTCTGCAGGGCGGCGTGGTTGGTACCCTGATGAGCAACCTGGGTCTGGAATTGGCGCTGGCCGAGCTGAATATTCCGTTTGTGCGTGCCAATGTCGGTGACCGCTATGTGATCGCCGAACTGCTGGAGCGTGACTGGCAGATCGGCGGTGAGAACTCCGGCCACATCGTCTGCTTCCAGCACACTACCACGGGCGACGCAATCATTGCTGCCCTGCAGGTGCTGCTTGCCTTGCGTCGCCGTGGCGTCAGCCTGTGCGAAATCCGTCAGAAGCTGCGCAAGTGTCCTCAGGTTCTGGTCAATGTCCGTTTTGGCGGTGGTGTGGATCCGGTCAATCACCCGTCGGTAAAAGAGGCCTGTGCCCGTGTTACGGCGGAAATGGCGGGTCGCGGTCGCGTCCTGCTGCGCAAGTCTGGCACCGAGCCATTGGTGCGCGTCATGGTCGAGGGTGAGGACGAAACCCAGGTCAGAAACTATGCCGATGAGCTGGCAAAACTGGTTGCTGAAGTTTGCGCCTGATTTTGGCTTGCCAGTGTTGAAAGTGTTGGGTAACATCTGCGCCCACTTTGACCGACGAGGTGTAGCATGCGTCGCCCTATGGTAGCTGGTAACTGGAAGATGCACGGTACCCGCGCCAGCGTCGCTGAGCTGATCGACGGGCTTGCCGGGCAGGTTCTGCCAAGCGATGTTGATGTCGCGGTTATGCCTCCAAGTCTCTACATCGCCCAGGCGATCGAAGGGCTGAAAGGTCAGTCAATCGCTGTTGGTGCTCAGGATGCTGCGATTCAGGCAGCACAAGGTGCGCTGACAGGTGAGATAGCGTCGAGTCAGCTGGCTGATGCAGGTTGCAGGTTTGTACTGGTTGGGCACTCCGAGCGCCGCCAATTGATTGGTGAGCAGGATGATGTCCTCAACCGCAAGTTTGCGGCGATTCAGGCGAGCGGCCTGATACCGGTGTTGTGCATAGGGGAAACCCTGGAGCAGCGCGAAGCGGGTCAGACGCTGGAAGTTGTCGGGCAGCAGCTCGATAGCATTATCGCCGAATTCGGCATCGGTGCATTTGTTGATGCGGTAATCGCTTACGAGCCGGTCTGGGCCATTGGTACCGGGCTGACAGCCTCGCCTCAACAGGCGCAGGAAGTGCACGCAGCTATTCGCGCGCAACTGGCGAAAGAGAATTCCGAAGTCGCACAAGGCGTGCGTCTTCTTTATGGCGGCAGCGTGAAGGCGGCCAATGCGGTCGAGTTGTTCAGCATGCCGGATATCGATGGGGGGCTCATTGGTGGAGCTTCCCTGAATGCAGAAGAGTTCGGTGCGATCTGTCGCGCCGCGGGAAACTGAAAAAATGCTGGAAACAGTCGTAATCGTTTTTCATCTGCTGGGTGCGCTGGGCGTTGTCGTCCTGGTATTGCTGCAGCAGGGTAAAGGTGCGGACGCCGGTGCGTCTTTCGGAGCAGGTGCATCAAATACTGTGTTCGGAGGGCAAGGAACCTCTACCTTTCTCAGTAAGTTTACTGCTATACTCGCCGCAGCTTTTTTCATAACCAGCTTGGGGTTAGGTTACTTTGCTAAAGAGAAAGCTCAAGGGCTGAATCAAGCAGGTTTGCCAGATCCAACAGTTTTGGAAACGAAACAAAAACCGGCTGCAGATGATGTTCCGGTTCTCGAAGCGCAAAAGCCAGCTGTTATTCCAGCTGACGTACCTCAAGCGCCAGAGCAGAAGTAAAAAAGAATTCGGCGATGTTTGTTGAGGTCGCCAAAAAGAGTTGTAATGCCGAGGTGGTGGAATTGGTAGACACGCAACCTTGAGGTGGTTGTGCCCATAGGGTGTAGGGGTTCGAGTCCCCTTCTCGGTACCAATTAAGCAAGATAGCCCGCACTAGCGGGCTTTCTTGTAGGTGGATGTTGGATTGATTCTTTAGGGGATCGGTCGTATACTTCCGCCCCAGCTTTGTCGCGGGGTGGAGCAGTCTGGTAGCTCGTCGGGCTCATAACCCGAAGGTCGTTGGTTCAAATCCAGCCCCCGCAACCAGTTTCGCGAAGCCCCTATTCTAGGGGCTTTTTGTTAGCTGGACAGTACAGGCGCCGATGTTCAACGGCGTTTTCATGATGGGCTTTTGCCCATTTTTTTATTTCTAAAGCATGCACGAGGGGGTTCAGGTGTCGAGCAAGCTAGAACAGTTGCAGGCCTTGTTGGCCCCGGTGGTCGAGGCTCTTGGCTATCAATGCTGGGGAATTGAGTTTCTTTCCCAGGGCCGACATTCACTGCTGCGCATTTATATCGACAAAGAAGGCGGCGTTCTGGTGGAGGACTGCGAAACAGTCAGTCGTCAGGTCAGCGGTGTTCTGGATGTTGAAGATCCCATCAGTGCTGAATACACGCTTGAAGTGTCTTCTCCTGGCATGGATCGCCCGCTGTTCACTCTTGAACAGTTTGCTTTGCACGCTGGGGAACAAGTGAAAATAAAGCTGCGCTCGCCCTTCGATGGTCGACGCAACTTTCAAGGCCTTCTCCGCGGGGTGGAGGAGCAGGATGTCGTGGTGCATGTAGAAGACCACGAATACCTGTTGCCGATCGACTTGATCGACAAAGCCAACATTATTCCCACGTTTGACTGAGACGTGCCAGATACAGCGGATCCCGCGGATCCAATGGCTTGCGAAAGGCGAGGCGTACGATGAGCAAAGAAGTACTGCTGGTTGTTGAGTCGGTGTCCAATGAAAAGGGCGTTCCGGCAGGAGTGATTTTTGAAGCGCTGGAGCTGGCTCTTGCCACTGCTACCAAGAAGCGTTTTGAAGATGAGGTTGAGCTGCGTGTGGAAATCAACCGCCACACCGGTAACTACGAGACTTTCCGTCGCTGGAATGTGGTCGAAGACGAAGATCTGGACGATCCGGCCTACGAGCTGGCTGTAGACCAGGCCCAGGCCAGAAAGCCGGGTGCTGTCGCTGGCGATCTGATCGAAGAGAAGATCGAGTCCATCGAATTCGGTCGTATTGCTGCGCAGACCGCCAAGCAAGTCATTGTGCAGAAGGTTCGTGAAGCCGAGCGTGCTCAGGTGGTCGATGCCTATCGCGAGCGTCTTGGCGAAATCATTTCCGGTACAGTTAAAAAGGTTACGCGTGACAATGTCATCGTTGACCTGGGTAACAATGCCGAAGCATTGCTGGCTCGTGAAGACATCATCTCCCGTGAGACTTTCCGGGTAGGTGTGCGTCTGCGGGCTTTGCTGAAAGAAATCCGCACTGAAAACCGCGGCCCTCAGCTGATTCTGTCGCGTACTGCGCCAGAAATGCTGATCGAGCTTTTCCGTATCGAAGTACCGGAAATTGCCGAAGGTCTGATCGAGGTGATGGCTGCCTCCCGTGACCCGGGTTCGCGTGCAAAAATCGCTGTTCGCTCCAAGGACAAACGAATCGACCCGCAAGGCGCCTGCATCGGCATGCGCGGTTCGCGTGTTCAGGCCGTATCCGGCGAGTTGGGTGGCGAGCGTGTGGATATCGTGCTCTGGGACGATAACCCGGCACAGTTCGTGATCAACGCAATGTCCCCTGCTGAAGTGGCTGCAATCATCGTCGATGAAGATGCCCATGCAATGGATATCGCTGTTGGTGCGGACAACCTGGCTCAGGCCATTGGTCGTGGCGGTCAGAACGTGCGTCTGGCAAGTCAGTTGACTGGCTGGACCCTGAACGTGATGACCGAATCGGACATCCAGGCCAAGCAGCAGGCAGAGACTGGCGACATTCTGCGCAACTTCATCGACGAGCTGGAAGTCGACGAAGATCTGGCGCAGGTGCTGGTCGATGAAGGCTTCACCAGCCTGGAAGAGATTGCCTACGTACCGTTGGAAGAAATGCTCAACATCGATGGCTTTGACGAAGAAACCGTCAACGAGCTTCGCGCTCGTGCCAAGGATCGCTTGTTGACTAAAGCCATCGCTACTGAGGAAAAGCTGGCAGACGCCCATCCGGCCGAAGACCTGCTCTCGCTTGAGGGTATGGACAAGGATTTGGCGATGGAACTGGCGGTGCGCGGCGTAATTACCCGCGAAGACCTGGCCGAGCAGTCTATAGATGACCTGCTCGACATCGACGGCATTGACGATGATCGTGCCGGCAAGTTGATCATGGCCGCCCGAGCCCATTGGTTCGAGTAACAGGCGCGGCCTGAGGAGAGAAGTGCATGACGCAAGTCACGGTGAAACAACTGGCCGATGAGGTCAAAACACCGGTAGAGCGCCTGCTGCAGCAGATGCGTGAGGCAGGTCTGCCGCACACCGCCGCCGAGGAACATGTGTCCGACAGTGAAAAGCAATCGTTGCTGACTCACTTGAAAAGCAGCCACAAGGCTAAAGTGGAAGAGCCGCGCAAGATTACCTTGCAGCGCAAGACCACCAGCACCCTGCGCGTTGCCGGCAGCAAAAGTATCAGCGTTGAAGTGCGCAAGAAGAAAGTTTTCGTGCAACGCAGCCCGGAAGAAATCGAAGCCGAGCGCAAGCGTGAGCTGGACGAACGCCGTGCGGTAGAAAATGCCGCCCGTCAAAAGGCTGAAGAAGAAACCAAGCGTCGCGCCGAAGAAGAAGCGCGTCGCCAGCCTGCTGCTGAACAGACCGCGGCACCTGCTGCTGCGCCAGCCCCTGTGGCTGCCGAGCCAGTGCGTGAAGCGCCTGCGGCACCTGCGGCACCTGCGCCAACATCCGCACCTGCTGCGCCTGTTGTCGAAGTTCGCAAGCGTGACGATCAGCGTCGCCCGGACAAGACCCGTGGCGATGACCGCAATGCTCGTGGCGGCGACGGCGAGCGCAAGAACGCTCCGCATCGCGCTTCGGTAAAAGAGAAGGCACCGGCTGTTCGCGTTGCTCCTCGTACTACCGACGAAGAAAGCGATGGTTTCCGTCGTGGTGGTCGTGGCAAGTCCAAGCTTAAGAAACGCAATGCCCACGGTTTCCAGAACCCAACCGGTCCGGTTATTCGTGACGTTGCCATCGGCGAGACCATCACTGTTGGCGAACTGTCGGCGCAGATGTCCGTCAAGGCAGCTGAAGTCATCAAGTTCATGTTCAAGCTGGGCACTCCGGTTACCATCAACCAGGTACTGGATCAGGAAACTGCCCAGTTGATCGCCGAAGAGCTGGGCCACAAGGTCACGCTGGTCAGCGACAATGCGCTGGAAGACTCCCTGGCCGAATCCCTGAAGTTCGTGGGTGAAACCTTCTCCCGTGCTCCGGTCGTGACCGTAATGGGCCACGTTGACCACGGTAAGACTTCCCTGCTCGACTACATTCGTCGTGCCAAGGTTGCTGCTGGCGAAGCCGGTGGTATCACCCAGCACATCGGTGCCTACCACGTTGAAACCGAACGCGGCATGGTGACCTTCCTCGACACCCCGGGTCACGCCGCGTTTACCGCAATGCGTGCACGTGGTGCCAAGGCAACCGATATCGTCATCCTGGTTGTTGCAGCAGACGACGGCGTAATGCCGCAAACCATCGAAGCCGTTCAGCATGCCGTGGCTGCTGGCGTACCGCTGGTTGTTGCAGTGAACAAGATCGACAAGCCGGGCGCAGACCTTGATCGCATCCGTAGCGAACTGTCGGTCCATGGCGTGACTTCCGAAGAGTGGGGCGGTGATACGCCTTTCGTTCCGGTTTCCGCGAAAATGGGTACCGGCGTCGACGAACTGCTCGAAGCGGTCCTGCTGCAGGCTGAAGTTCTGGAACTCAAGGCCACTCCATCGGCTCCTGGCCGTGGTGTTGTCGTTGAGTCCCGTCTGGACAAGGGCCGCGGCCCGGTTGCCACGGTTCTGGTTCAGGACGGTACGCTGCGTCAGGGCGACATGGTTCTGGTCGGCTCGAACTTCGGTCGCATCCGCGCCATGCTCGACGAAAACGGCAAGCCTGTAAAAGAAGCTGGCCCGTCGATTCCGGTCGAGATCCTCGGTCTGGATGGCACGCCGGATGCTGGCGACGAGATGAGCGTACTGGCTGACGAGAAGAAAGCCCGTGAAGTCGCTCTGTTCCGTCAAGGCAAGTTCCGTGAAGTCAAACTGGCTCGCGCACATGCTGGCAAGCTGGAAAACATCTTCGAGAACATGGGCCAGGAAGAGAAGAAGACGCTTAACATCGTCCTCAAATCCGACGTCCGTGGTTCGCTGGAAGCACTGCAGGGCGCCCTGGGCGGCCTGGGTAACGATGAAGTGCAAGTGCGTGTCGTCGGTGGCGGTGTCGGTGGTATCACCGAGAGCGACGCCAACCTGGCACTGGCCTCCAACGCTGTACTGTTCGGCTTCAACGTGCGTGCCGATGCCGGCGCTCGCAAGATCGTCGAGCAGGAAGGTCTGGATATGCGTTACTACAACGTGATCTACGACATCATCGAAGACGTCAAGAAAGCACTGACCGGTATGCTGGGCAGCGATGTTCGCGAGAACATCCTCGGTATTGCCGAAGTGCGTGACGTGTTCCGCTCGCCGAAATTCGGCGCGATCGCAGGCTGTATGGTCGTTGAAGGTGTTGTTCACCGTAACCGTCCAATCCGCGTTCTGCGTGACGACATCGTTATCTTTGAAGGCGAGCTGGAATCCCTGCGCCGCTTCAAGGACGATGCTTCTGAAGTCCGTGCCGGAATGGAATGCGGTATTGGCGTCAAGAGCTACAACGACGTCAAGGTCGGTGACAAGATCGAAGTCTTCGAGAAGGTCCAGGTTGCTCGCAGCCTCTAAATCGCGAGCTACAGGAGCCATGGCAGAACCACGCATGCAAATGCACGGGCTGTCATGGGCTCTCAACGCAACGCCCGGTCTGGCAATTGTCAGGCCGGGCGTTTGCCGCTTTCAGACTGTCAGGGTTTGGTCCCGAGTCAGTAACAGGTAGCAAACCATGGCAAAAGAATATAGCCGTACCCAACGAATCGGCGATCAGATGCAGCGCGAACTGGCGCAGTTGATCCGTCGCGAAATCAAGGACCCACGTGTGGGGCTGGTCACTATCACTGCTGTCGATGTCAGCCGTGATGTGGGTCATGCCAAGATTTTCATGACCGTAATGGGCCAGGACAGCGCCGAGGAAATCGCGCAGAGCATCAAGGTGCTCAACTCCGCCGCCGGCTTCCTGCGCATGCAGTTGGCCCGTGAGATGAAACTACGCAGCGTGCCGCAGCTGCATTTCCATTACGACGAAAGCGTGGCTCGTGGCGCACATCTCTCAGCATTGATCGAGCGTGCAGTGGCCGAAGACGGACAACATCAGGAAGGTTCCGCGCCACAAGGCGTGAAGCCGGACGGTAGCGAGGAGTAAGGCGTGGCTCAGGTCAAGCGTATACGCCGCAATGTCAGCGGAATCATCCTGCTCGACAAGCCACTGGGCTTTACTTCCAATGCGGCCCTGCAAAAGGTGCGCTGGTTGCTCAATGCCGAAAAGGCCGGGCATACCGGCAGCCTCGACCCACTGGCAACAGGCGTGTTGCCGTTGTGTTTCGGTGAAGCCACCAAGTTCTCTCAGTACCTGCTCGATTCGGACAAGTCCTACGAGACGCTGATGCAACTGGGCAAGACCACCACCACGGCAGACTCCGAGGGCGAAGTGTTGCAGACTCGCCCGGTGACCGTTGGTCGTGAAGATATCGAAGCGGTATTGCCGGA
Organism: Pseudomonas sp. Irchel 3A18; assembly: GCF_900187465.1. NCBI lineage: Bacteria > Pseudomonadati > Pseudomonadota > Gammaproteobacteria > Pseudomonadales > Pseudomonadaceae > Pseudomonas > Pseudomonas sp. Irchel 3A18. The sequence continues at coordinate 46,044 of NZ_FYDI01000010.1, read as the reverse complement.
TTTTCGCGGTCAAATCAGCCAGATACCTCCGATGTACTCGGCTCTCAAGCGTGATGGCCAGCCTCTTTACAAGCTGGCTCGTGCAGGTGAAGTAGTGGAGCGTGAGCCTCGTTCTGTTACTATTGCGCGCCTGGAATTGCTGGCTTGCGAGTCCGAGACTGCGCGTCTTTCGGTCGATTGCAGCAAAGGCACCTATATTCGGACCCTGGTCGAGGATATCGGTGAGAAACTGGGCTGTGGAGCCTATGTCGCAGAGCTGCGTCGTACCCAGGCCGGGCCTTTCAACCTGAGCCAGACGGTCACGCTGGAAGAGCTTGAGCAGGTCCACGCCGACGGTGGCAACGAAGCGGTCGACCGTTTCCTGATGCCATCGGACAGCGGTCTGCTACATTGGCCACTGCTGCAGTTTTCGGAACACAGTTCTTTCTACTGGCTGCATGGTCAGCCGGTAAGAGCACCGGATGCGCCGAAGTTCGGCATGGTCCGGGTGCAGGATCACGAAGGTCGCTTCATCGGTATTGGTGAAGTAAGCGAAGACGGGCGTATAGCGCCGCGTCGTCTGATTCGGTCAGAATGACCGGAACCAGGCTGTCTGCATGCAGGCGGACTGGAACGAGGGTGGCTGTCAACAGGCACGGTCACATCTCATTTTTTAATACGGGGTTTGTCCCCGGCCTGTTGGAACCGTCTTCTCCGGAAGCGGCTCCTTTACTGAAGGATTGCCCAAATGGCACTCAGCGTTGAAGAAAAAGCTCAGATCGTAACCGACTACCAGCAAGCTGTTGGTGACACTGGTTCGCCAGAAGTGCAAGTTGCACTGCTGACCGCCAACATCAACAAACTGCAAGGCCACTTCAAGGCCAACGGTAAGGACCACCACTCGCGTCGTGGTCTGATCCGTATGGTAAACCAGCGTCGCAAGCTGCTGGATTACCTGAAAGGTAAGGACGTTAGCCGTTACAGCGCCCTGATCGGTCGTCTGGGTCTGCGTCGCTAATAACGACGTTGCGAGAGGTTGGTTGTCTGTCACGATTCATCGGTATACCGATGGTTCTGGCAGGCTTCCAGCCTCTAGTTTTATCTGGACTGCCGAAGGGTCCGATTCCCCTCGCTGCCCAAGAATTCGCAAGAAACCAGTTCCCCAAGAGCCACAGAAAAGGTAGGAAACCGTGAACCCGGTAATCAAGAAATTTCAGTTCGGTCAATCGACCGTAACCCTGGAGACTGGCCGCATCGCCCGTCAGGCTTCCGGCGCAGTACTGGTCACCGTTGACGACGACGTCAGCGTATTGGTGACAGTGGTCGGTGCCAAGAACGCCGATGCCAGCAAAGGCTTCTTCCCGCTGTCCGTGCACTACCAGGAAAAAACCTACGCTGCCGGCAAGATCCCTGGTGGTTTCTTCAAGCGTGAAGGCCGTCCTTCCGAGAAAGAAACCCTGACTTCGCGTCTGATCGACCGTCCGATCCGTCCGTTGTTTCCAGAAGGCTTCATGAACGAAGTGCAGGTTGTCTGCACCGTTGTTTCCACCAGCAAGAAAACCGATCCGGACATCGCAGCGATGATCGGTACTTCGGCTGCCCTGGCCATCTCCGGCATTCCGTTCGACGGTCCTGTCGGCGCTGCCCGTGTTGCTTTCCACGAAAGCACCGGTTACCTGCTGAACCCGACTTACGAGCAACTGCAGGCTTCGAGCCTGGACATGGTCGTAGCCGGTACTTCCGAAGCTGTTCTGATGGTTGAGTCCGAAGCCAAGGAACTGACCGAAGACCAGATGCTGGGCGCCGTTCTGTTTGCCCACGACGAGTTCCAGGTCGTGATCAACGCAGTCAAGGAACTGGCCGCCGAAGCCGCCAAGCCTCTCTGGAGCTGGCAGCCAAAGCCGGAAGCCACCGAGCTGCTGGGCGCGATCCGTTCCGAGTTCGGCGACGCGATCTCCCAGGCCTACACCATCACCGTCAAGGCCGACCGCTATGCCCGTCTGGGCGAGCTGCGTGATCAGGTCGTTGCCAAGCTGGCTGTTGAAGAAGGCAGCCCGTCTGCTGGCGAAGTCAAAGCGGCTTTCGGTGAAATCGAATACCGCACCGTGCGTGAGAACATCGTCAACGGCAAGCCACGTATCGATGGCCGTGATACCCGCACCGTTCGTCCTCTGAACATCGAAGTCGGCGTTCTGCCAAAGACCCACGGTTCGGCACTGTTCACCCGTGGCGAAACCCAGGCTCTGGTTGTCGCGACTCTGGGTACTGCCCGTGACGCACAACTGCTGGACACCCTCGAAGGCGAGAAGAAAGACCCCTTCATGCTGCACTACAACTTCCCTCCGTTCTCGGTAGGCGAGTGTGGCCGCATGGGTGGCGCTGGTCGTCGTGAAATCGGCCACGGCCGTCTGGCTCGTCGCAGCGTTCAGGCCATGCTGCCTGAAACCGACGTGTTCCCATACACCATCCGTGTCGTATCGGAAATCACCGAGTCCAACGGTTCCAGCTCCATGGCTTCGGTCTGCGGTGCTTCCCTGGCTCTGATGGACGCCGGTGTACCGATGAAGGCGCCGGTTGCCGGTATCGCCATGGGTCTGGTCAAGGAAGGTGGCAAGTTCGCCGTTCTGACCGACATCCTGGGTGACGAAGACCACTTGGGCGACATGGACTTCAAAGTGGCTGGTACCTCCAAAGGTGTTACCGCGCTGCAGATGGACATCAAGATCAAAGGCATCACCGAAGAAATCATGGAGATCGCCCTGGGCCAAGCCCTGGAAGCTCGCCTGAACATCCTCGGCCAGATGAACCAGATCATTGGTCAGTCGCGTACCGAACTGTCGGCCAACGCTCCGACCATGATCGCGATGAAGATCGACACCGACAAGATCCGTGACGTCATCGGTAAAGGCGGCGCGACCATCCGTGCAATCTGCGAAGAAACCAAGGCTTCGATTGACATTGAAGACGACGGCTCGATCAAGATCTTCGGCGAAACCAAGGAAGCGGCTGAAGCAGCTCGTCAGCGCGTTCTGGGTATCACCGCTGAAGCGGAAATCGGCAAGATCTACGTCGGCAAGGTCGAGCGTATCGTCGATTTCGGCGCATTCGTGAACATCCTGCCAGGCAAGGACGGTCTGGTTCACATCTCCATGCTGAGCGATGCCCGCGTAGAGAAAGTGACCGATATCCTGAAAGAAGGTGAGGAAGTCGAAGTTCTGGTACTGGACGTGGATAACCGCGGCCGTATCAAGCTGTCGATCAAGGACGTCGCCGCTGCAAAAGCGTCGGGCGTCTGATCGCTCGATAGGCTTCGCCAAAAAAGGATCCTTCGGGATCCTTTTTTTATGAGCGTAAATAAAGGCTTGCGTAAACCCCACTCAAAACGCCCGATGGGAACATGCATCTTGCAAGTGGAGTTTTTGGTCGAACGGGCAATCTGCACGATCGTGCAAAATGGATAAAATTATAACTTGTTGTATTTAAAGGATTTTATTGTTTTTTGCAGATTGGCACACCCCTTGCGATATAACCAATAACCCTGCAACCAATGATGTTGGTGCAGTTTCTGAGAAAAACAGGAGTTATCGTATGAAGAAGTTCGCTATCGCTGCTGCCACTGCAACCGCCCTGACACTGACCATGGCTAACGCTGCATTCGCTCAGACCAACACCCAGGCTCCAATGATGCTGGCTGCCGGTGAAGTGACTCAAGCCAAGGAAGCGACTACCGATACCTGGATCACCACCAAGGTCAAAGCCGACCTGCTGACTGAAAAAGGCATCCCAGGCTCGGACATCAAGGTTGAAACCAACAAAGGCGTGGTTTCCCTGTCCTCTACCGTTGCGGTGACTGAAGCCCAGAAGAAAACGGCTGTGGCTATCACCAAGAAAATCAAAGGCGTTCAGGCTGTTTCGGCCGATGGCCTGAAAGCTGAGTAACCCTTTGAAATGAGCATCTGACGTCGTGTCGACGGCCTTGCAGGTCGTCGGCAGACAGGAAGTTCATGCGAGAGGCCACAAGGATGTGGCCATTACAGGCCCCGGTGTTCGCACTGGGGCCTGTTCTATTTCAGGCAGTCAATTGCCGCGCTTGCTATCGATACGGACCAGCCGACCACCCTCGAAACGCAGGTATTGGTACATGCCGTTAAGGGGACCGTAAACCCACTCCTCAATCCTCACTTCTTCGGACCTTCGGTAGTTGCTGCTGTAGGTTTCCTTGCTCCCGATAACCTCCTGGCTGAGGGGGGCGCCGCACTTCTGTTGAACCTCGAAAACTCTGTCCCCGGTGCTGATCAGTTGGCTACCGCAACGCAAGGTCGAAGCCTGTACGGTTGTCGCCGCCAGCGCTCCAGAGAGTGCCAGCAGAATGAAGCCAGTGATCGGGGATTTAGCCAAGTCGTTTACTCGCTGTCCAAATGAAGTGGGCTGATAACCCGGCCATCAGCTTGTGCCTGGCCCAGGTGCGCATCGACGAAATAGATACGTTCGTCTTCCAGTTGCCCCTTCTGTACCAGATAGTCCTTGATACTGCCAGCCCGGTCCTGACCCAGCTCACGCAACAGGACCTCGTTGCTGCTCCAGAACTTGAGCACGGCAGCGCGCATCCTGTTCAGGCGTTCTTCCTTGCCCAGGTCTGCCCACTCTGCCGGTGGTTGTTGCTTGAGACGAGCGCGATAGATACCTTCGAGCATCGGACCTTTCTCGTCATCAGGCACTTGCAGCAAGGCGGCTCTGGCCGGGACCTTGTCGCCACGGCGTTGCATGATCTTGTAGTAAGTGGACTGATATTCGCGCTCCAGACGCTGCTGGGCGATCAATGGGCCGTCGCTGCTGGCCGCGCTGGTGCCTTCGATCTCCAGGCGCAGTGTCGGGCGCTCCTTGAGTGCGGCTGCAAGCGTATCCAGAGCTTTTGTGGCGTCACTGCTCAGTTCGCTGGAACCTGCCGCGAAACTGATATTGCCCAGGTCCTCTGAACCTCCACCGCTCACCAGACCTCCCAGCATCTTGAAAGGCGCCTGTGCCGCTCGCAGCACAAGGTTGCGCAGGGTTTGCCAGACAATCGGCATGACGCTGAATTGCGGGTTGTTCAGATCGCCTTCAACCGGCAGCTCAAGGGCAATCCTGCCCTGAGTGTCCTTGAGCAAGGCGACCGCCAGACGAATCGGCAAGTCCACTGCATCGGGACTGTCGACTTTCTCGCCCAGTTGCAGTTGCTCGACGAGCACCTTGTTTTCGGCCTTCAGCTTGCCTTGGGTAATCAGGTAGTGCAGGTCGAGATTGAGACGGCCCTTGCGGATTCGGAACCCGGCGAACTTCCCGGAGTAGGGCGTCAATGTGGTCAGTTCGACACGCTTGAAGCTGGTGGCGATATCGAGGCTGGCCATCGGGTTGAACGGGTTGAGGCTGCCTTTGATGGTGACCGGTGCATAACGGTCCACCTTGCCCTCGACATTCACCGGTGCCGGTTTGGTCTGGCGGTTATCGATGGTGCCGATGCGGCCATTGAGCTGCTGCACGGCGGTGATGAAGTTAGGTGTCAGAGTCAGGTCCGCGAAGTTGGCCGAGCCGTCCTTGATGTTCACCTCGCCGATATGAATGCCCAGCGGTTTTTCATTGCTGGCGGTTTTGGGTGATGGGGAAGCGGGCTGCTTGTCTACAGGCTGCGGAATAAGCAGGTCATCGATGTTGGTGCTGCGATCATCATTGATCATGAAGCGTGCATAAGGCTGCTCCAGATTGACCTGGGTAATCGACAGATTGTCGCCATGCTGATAATTCAGGCCTTCAACTTCCAGACGCTGCCACTTCATGAAGTCGCGTTGCTTGAGGGTGTCGAGGGTATGCAACTGGTTGACCTGGGCCTTGCCCGTAACGGCCAGAGCCAGGGGGGCGGTGCTTTTCAGGTCAACGGCCAGGTCGCTGTCGAGCATCCCGCTACGCATTTCCAGGCGAATGAACGGGCTGATATAAGCCTGGGCAAGACGCAGGTCGATATCTCGTGTCGTGACATTCAGGCGCGCACTCATCGGGCTGAGATTGACGTCCCCGACGGCGGTCAGCTTGCCCTGTTTGCCCAGCCCGGTATCGAGCTTGAGGGTGAAAGGCGATTTGTTCAGGCTGTCGAAGTTCTGCATGTCCAGATTCAGAGGCCCGACATCCAGGGTGACGGCTTCCTTGGGGACCCGATCCGACAGGTGGACCTGATAGTTGCGCAGTTGCACATCCTGGAGCAGAACTTGCCAGGGTTTGGCCGGGGACGCCGGGCGAGCGGCAGCCTGAGAGCTGGTATCGGAAGCAGGCTCTACGGCCTTTGCATCGATTTCCGGTTTTTTCGGCGATGGTTTTGCCGGTTGGCTGGCAAACAGTTTCTGCCAGTCCAGCTGGCCATCGGCTTCACGGGCAGCCCAGGTTTCCAGCTTGTTGCTGCGTATCTTGCCGACGGTGACAAGCTGTCTGGCCAGATCCACCGAAGTCTCGCTGACTTCCAGGCGTTGCAGGCGTACCAGAGGCCGTCCATCAGGTGCATCGAGCACGAATGGTGAGATGCTGGCGGCGGCGTTGTTGAGCTTGAGTTCGGTCTCCTTGCTCAGGTCGAGGGTGTAGCTGGTGCTGAAATTCAGGATGCCGTCTTTCAGTGCCAGTGGCAGGGCGTCGCGTACATAAGGCCACCAGAGCTTCATCTTGCTGTCGGTGACCTTGAGGGTGCCTTCGGAGGTGATCGGCACCAGACTGATGCGTCCCTTCCAGTCGATCTGGCCGCCGTCGGGGCCGATGGCGACCATGGTCATGTCGGCGTTGTCTTCCGGGAGTGTGCTGAGGTTTTTCAGCTCCAGGTTCAACTTGTCGTAAAGGAATTCGATGGGCTCGCCGGGGCGCATGTCCTGAAAGTGCACATAGCCGTCAGCCAGTCTTATTTCATCGATACGCAGCGGGAAGGGTTTGCCGGCAGGCTCATTGGTTGCAGGTTCGCTGGGTGGCAGCTTGAACAATTGCGCCAGATTCAGTTTGCCTGTCTTGTCGAACAGCACCTCGGTTCTGGGATTGCTCAGTTCCACCTTCAGCAGATGCAGGGCACCGCTCCAGAGGCTGTCGATCTGCAGATTGGCATATAGCTTCTCGAATGCAATCTGCTCTTTGCCGGGAACGCCGATGTTCAGGCCCCAGAGCGTCAGCTCCAGAGTGTATGGATTGAGCTCCAGGCGTTCGAGCTTTGCCGGAACGGTGGAATAGTTGCTCAATTGCTGGTTGGCAATACGCAAGGCAACGCCGGGCAGAATGAAAAAGCCCAGCAGGCTGTAAAGCACACATACAGCCAGCAAAGTGCCAAGAGTACGTTTCAATCCTTTGGACATTGGGGCGTTGTCTCTTTCTTTCGGAGCTCCTTGGAGTATGGCACGCCCATTGGGTTCAAAAGGCCAAGCCGTCTGGCGCTGTAGGAAATTTCCTTTAAAACGGGGCGATATCAGAACTGCAGAATCAGCGTCTTGAGTGGAGGCTGATTGTCCCGGGACGGAAAGTCTTCGGCAGGCTTCATGACCCGGCAATCAAGCACTGGTCGGCCCGCTTTGCTGGCGCAACGCAGAACCTGCTCGCGCCAATCGTCCATGCTGACTTTTGCCAGGTTATTGCAGCAGATCAGCACGCCGTCTTCGGCAGTGCTCAAGAGTGCCGGTTTGAGCAGGCTCTGGTAATCACGCAGCAGATCGACCGTGCCGAAAGCGCTCTTGGCCCAGGCAGGTGGATCGAGCAGCACCAGATCATATTGGCGCTGTTCAAGCTTTACGTAATCCGGAAGTTTTTGCCCGCGACGCGAGCTGATCGGCAAGCCTGCCAGTTGCCGGATGGCCGGGAAGTAGTCCGACTGGATGAACTGCATCGGCGGCAATTGCGGGTTGAGTGCGCCGTTCTCGCGGCCCACGGCCAGGTTGCTTTCGGCAAAGTCCAGATTGCAGACTTCACTCGCGCCACCGGCAGCAGCGCTCAGGCCGACGCCACAGGTGTAGGAAAACAGGTTCAAGACACTTTTGCCCTTGCTGTTCGCCTTGACCCAGCCGCGGGTATTGCGCAGGTCGAGAAACAGCAGCGGGTCCTGACCGTTATGACGGCCGCGTACCCGGTAGTTCAGGCCCCACTCATGGCCGATCAAGTCTTGCAGCGCGGCCTCATGAGCCTTGTAGATCGGGTCCTGGCGGTCGATGCGGGAGTTACCCTGCGAGCGGTCGTTATAAACCAGCAAGGTTTCCAGATCCAGCCGGGCATTGACCAGCGCATGCAGCCCCAGCAGCGAGTCCAGATCCAGCGTGTTATGAAAGCTTTGTACCAGCAGTTGCGGGCCATAGCGGTCGATGGTCAGGCCGCTGGCACCTTCCTGGCTACCGTGAAACAGGCGATAGCAGTCCGTCCCTTGCTGATGCAGCTCGGCCAGCAGGTTTTGACGGTTATCGAGGGCGACGCTGAGCGCCTGATTCAAGGAAGACATGCAGAGCGCCTTGGGCTGGAATTAGGCGCGGGAGTTTACCAGTTACAGGGCGAAGGTAGATTGCCGATCGCTCCCATGAACCTGAGAACGATCGGTCAGACACCATAAATCAGCGTGCCAGCGCCAGCGCTACACCCTGACCGCCACCAATACAGAGCGTGGCCAGGCCCTTTTTGGCGTCGCGCTTGATCATTTCATGCAGCAGCGTCACCAGCACGCGACAGCCCGAAGCGCCAATGGGGTGGCCCAGGGCGATGGCTCCGCCGTTGACGTTGACCTTTTCCAGGTTCAGGCCCAGTTCCTTGGCGACCGACAGCGACTGAGCGGCAAACGCTTCGTTGGCTTCTATCAGGTCCAGCTCTTCCAGTGACCAGCCAGCCTTGTCCAGGCAGCGACGTGTCGCGCTGACCGGGCCGATGCCCATGATGGCCGGGTCTACGCCCGCATTGGCATAGCCGGCTATACGCGCCAGCACCGGCAGGCCCAGTTGCTCGGCCCTGGCGGCGCTCATCAGCATGACGGCCGCTGCGCCATCGTTGATGGACGAGGCATTGCCTGCGGTGACCGTACCGTCTTTCTTGAAAGCGGCCTTGAGCTTGCCCAGGGATTCGGCAGTCGTCCCCGCACGTGGTTGTTCATCGGTGTCGAAGCGCAGCGGATCGCCTTTGCGCTGGGGGATCAGGATCGGGGTGATTTCATCCACGAAACGACCGGCGTCGATGGCTGCAACGGCGTGCTGCTGGGACGTGGCTGCGAATTCGTCCTGTGCCTGACGGCTGATGTCGTACTTGTCGGCGAGGTTTTCTGCGGTGATGCCCATGTGATAGTCGTTGAAGGCGTCCCACAGGCCGTCGCTGATCATGGTGTCCACCAGAGAGGCATGGCCCATGCGCAGACCGGTGCGTGCGCCGGGCATCACATAGTTGGAGAGGCTCATGTTTTCCTGGCCGCCAGCAATAATGATCTCGGCATCGCCGCAACGAATCGCCTGGGTGGCCAGGTGCAGCGCCTTGAGGCCTGAGCCACAGACTTTGTTCAGGGTCATGGCGGGCACTGCAAACGGCAGCCCGGCCTTGATCGCGGCCTGACGCGCCGGGTTTTGTCCGGCACCTGCGGTCAGGACCTGGCCCATGATGACTTCATCGATCTGCCCGCCATCCACGCCGGTCTGGGTCAGGAGCTGGCGAATGACGGCTGCGCCCAGCTCCACGGCGGGAATACTGGCCAGTGAGCCCTGGAAGCTGCCGACGGCAGTCCGGGTGGCGGCAACGATAACGACGTCTTGCATGGTGCTGATCCTCATTGTTATTGGGCTGGGCCGGCTGACGGCGCGGCGTGATCAATGGACTCATGTTGGCACATATGCAAAGCCCGATTCCAACCGGGAACCCGGTGGTCATCTTATGCAGGGGCCATTCTTCGTTGCGCCCGATGAATGGAGCCGTTGCGCACCGCCCAGCGCAGGATCGGCGCGCAGCCATTGACGCCTGCGCGAATCATCCTGCGCCGCCAGGGACCTTGTTCGACATCGAGCATTTCGCAGGCCCAGAGAGGCAGCAGGTCGATCCCGGCCTGCATCATCAAGGCGCCAAAGGGTTTGACCAGCCTGTTGGGGGCTGGCTCGTTGAGCAGCAGGCGTATCACCTCGCGGCTGCGGTCGTCGCACAGCAGATGCCCGCGAATGTTGTCCAGATAATCGGCAATCTGTTGGCGTGAGCGCGGTACATCACGGGCGCCCAGGCGTTCGGCGATGAGGGCGGTTTCGGCGTAGTAGGTGTCCTGCTCGGTCAGTGACAGCTCAGGGTCGAGATAGCGCAGGTGCGCTGCAAGAAAACTGCTGACTTCCGCCACGTGCACCCAGGTCAGCAAGTCAGGGTCGCTGGCGGCATAAGGCCGGCCGTCTGGTGCAGTTCCCGTGACTTGCAGATGGATGGTGCGGACCTTTTCGATCAGCCAGTTCGCGTCATGGGTGGCGCCGAACGTGGTGCCTGCAAGGAACTGTCCGGTTCTTCGCAAGCGGCCGAGCATGTCCTCGCGAAAACTGGAGTGATCCCAGACCCCGGCCAGTGCCAGTGGGTGCAGTGCCTGAAGCATCAAGGCGCTGATGCCACCGATCAGCATGCTGGTGAAGTCTCCATGCACTCGCCAGCAAATGGCCTGAGGGCCGAACAGGCCGGGATCGCCCTTGGGATTCTCCAGATCCAGTTGGCCCAATGACAATCCGGTCAGGCTCATGACCTGGGTTTCTATACGACGACGAATGAATTCCATGTGCTCTCGGTTACAGCGGCGGGCATGGTGCAGACCATGCCTCGCTTGCCTCATCGATTCAAGCGTTTGTCGATCAGGTTATCCACAACCCCGGGATCTGCCAGGGTCGAGGTGTCGCCCAGGTTATCGAGTTCGTTGCTGGCGATCTTGCGCAGGATACGCCGCATGATCTTGCCCGAGCGGGTCTTGGGCAGTGCAGGCGCCCACTGGATCAGGTCGGGCCGGGCGAATTTGCCGATCTCCTTGCTGACATGGGCCAGCAACTCGTTTTGCAGGTCATCGCTGGGTTCGATGCCGTTGATGAGGGTGACAAAGGCATAGATGCCCATGCCTTTCACGTCGTGGGGATAACCCACCACCGCGGCTTCGGCGATCTTGTCGTGCAGCACCAGCGCGCTTTCGACTTCGGCAGTACCGATCCGGTGGCCTGACACATTGAGCACGTCGTCCACACGGCCGGTGATCCAGTAATCGCCATCTTCGTCGCGACGTGCTCCGTCGCCGGTGAAGTAATACCCTGCACAAGGTTTGAAGTAGGTGTTGATCATGCGTTGCGGGTCGCCGTAGACGCTGCGGATCTGTCCCGGCCAACTGGCCTTGATGGCCAGCAGGCCGCTGCCGGGGCCCTGGATTTCCTGGCCTTGCTCATCAAGCAGTACGGGCTGTACGCCAAACATGGGCTGTGTCGCGCAGCCGGGTTTGAACTGGCTGGCGCCGATCAGGGGCGTGAGCATGATGCCGCCGGTTTCGGTCTGCCACCAGGTATCGACGATAGGGCAGCGCTCTTTGCCCACTTGATGAAAATACCATTCCCAGGCTTGGGGATTGATCGGTTCGCCGACACTGCCCAGCAGCCGCAGGCTTTCCCGTGAAGTACCTTGCAGAGGTGCCGGGCCTTCGCGCATCAAGGCCCGCAGGGCGGTGGGTGCGGTGTAGAAGATATTGACCTGATGCTTGTCGATGACCTTCCAGAAGCGTGAGGCATCCGGGTAATTGGGCACGCCCTCAAACATCAGCGTCGTCGCGCCATTGGCAAGCGGGCCATAGACGATGTAGCTGTGGCCGGTGACCCAGCCGACGTCCGCCGTACACCAGAAAACCTCGCCATCGCGGTAATCGAACACATGCTTGTAAGTCATTGCCGCCTGCAGCAGATAACCACCGGTGGTATGCATCACGCCCTTGGGTTTGCCGGTGCTGCCGGAGGTGTAGAGAATGAACAGCGGGTCTTCGGCATTCATGGCTTCGGGCGGGCAGTCATCGCTGATGCCGTGAAGCGCCTCGTGATACCAGAGATCACGGCCCTTGACCCAGTCGATCTCTCCCTGGGTTCGCTCCACTACCAGCACGGTGCTCACGTTCGGGCAGCTTTGCAGCGCCTTGTCGACGTTATGTTTCATTGGGATATATTTGCCGCCCCGTATGCCTTCATCGGCGGTGATGACCGTGTGGCAGTCCGAGTCCAGGATCCGGTCGCGCAGGGCATCCGGAGAAAAACCGCCAAACACCACCGAATGCACGGCGCCGATGCGAGCGCAGGCGAGCATGGCGTAGGCGGCTTCAGGAATCATCGGCATGTAGATACACACCCGGTCGCCTTTTCGGACGCCGCGAATCTTCAGGACATTGGCCAGCCGGGAAACGTTGTGGTGCAGCTTCCTGTAAGTGACTTCTGCGGATTCGGTCGGGTTGTCGCCTTCCCAGATCAGCGCGATCTGATCGCCTCGACCTTGCAGGTGACGGTCGATGCAGTTGTAACTGACATTGAGTTTGCCGCCCTTGAACCAGCTTGCCTGTCCGGTGCTGAAGTCTGAGCTGTGGACCTCGTCCCAGGGCGCTGACCAGTCGAGAAAAGTGGCGGCTTGTTCGGCCCAGAATTGCTCGGGGTTATCCACAGACTGGCGATACAGGCGTTTATAGTCGGCCGGGCTCAGCTGTGCGGCCAGGCTTGTGGCGTAGGCTTTGGGGAATGCGCGGATATCGAACATGATCGGCTTCCTTGTTCTTGTGTGGGTACAAGAATAGAAGCCGGTGAGGGATTGCGAATGAATTCACTCCAACGCTGCTGGAGCGAATTCATTCGCGATGGCGATCAACCGCGATGGCGGCCGCGGAAGTAGTTGATCAGGCCTTGGGTCGAAGCATCTTCGGCAGGGTCTTCGATACCGCCTGTCAGGCGCTGGTAAACACCTTTGCCCAGCTCCTTGCCCAGTTCGACGCCCCATTGGTCGAAGGCGTTGATGCCCCAGATCACGCTCTGTACGAAAACCTTGTGTTCGTACATTGCCACCAGTGCGCCCAGACGGCGCGGGCTGATGCGCTCCACCACCAGGGTGTTGCTCGGACGGTTGCCCGGAATGACCTTGTGCGGCGCAATCTGCTGCACCTGTTCTTCCGGTACGCCCTTTTCACGCAACTCGGCTTCGGCTTCGGCGCGGGTCTTGCCCAGCATCAGCGCCTGACTCTGGGACAGGCAGTTGGCGTACAGCCACTGGTGATGGTCGGCAACCGGGTTGAAGCTGACGATTGGCACGATGAAGTCAGCCGGGATCAGTTGGGTGCCCTGATGCAGCAACTGGTGGTAAGCGTGCTGACCGTTGCAGCCTACGCCGCCCCAGATGACCGGGCCGGTATCGGTGGAAACCGGCGTGCCGTCCTGGCGTACGCTCTTGCCGTTGGATTCCATGTCCAGCTGCTGCAAGTGCTTGGTGATGTTACGCAGGTAGTGGTCGTAAGGCAGGATCGCGTGGCTCTGGGAGCCCCAGAAGTTGCCATACCACACGCCCAGCAAGGCCAGCAGCACCGGCATGTTCTTCTCGAACGGCGCGCTCTGGAAGTGCTGGTCCATGGTGTAGGCACCCGACAACAGCTCCTTGAAGTTGGACATGCCGATGGCCAGCGCGATAGGCAGACCGATGGCCGACCACAGCGAGTAACGACCGCCGACCCAGTCCCACATCGGGAAGATGTTCTCTTCACGGATACCGAATGCAACCGCTGCCGCGTTGTTGCTCGATACCGCGATGAAGTGACGGTACAGCTCGGCCTCGGAGCCCCCTTGAGCCAGATACCAGGCGCGTGCTGCCTGGGCGTTCTTCAGGGTTTCCAGGGTGTTGAAGGATTTCGACGAAACGATGAACAGCGTGGTTTCGGCGCGGATCTTCATCGACAGTTCGTGGAATTCACTGCCGTCGATATTGGCCAGGTAATGGCAGCGCACGCCTTTGTGGGCGTACGACAACAGGGCTTCGGACACCAGCTCCGGGCCGAGGAACGAGCCACCGATGCCGATGTTCACCACGTCGGTGATGGGCTTCTCGGTGTAGCCGCGCCACAGGCCGTCATGAATGCGACCGACCAGCTCGGTGATCTGGTTGAGGACCTTGTGGACTTCCGGCATCACGTTGACGCCATTGACCAGCAGCTTGTCGCCAACCGGGCGGCGCAGCGCGGTGTGCAGCGCCGGACGACCTTCGGAGGAGTTGACCAGCTCGCCGTCGTATTGTGCCTGGATCGCTTCCTTCAGGCCGACTTCATTGGCCAGGTTGACCAGCAGGTCCTGGGTTTCACCTGTAATCAGGTTTTTCGAGTAGTCGAGAAACAGGCCGCAACTGCTGAGGGTGAATTGGCTGAAGCGTTGCGGATCTGCATTGAACGCATCGCGCATGCTGAAATCCTGCATGGCTTGGCGGTGTTGACTCAGCGCCTGCCAGGCGGGCAGAGCGGTCACATCAGAAGGATTGCGGTAGTACGCCATCGCTGCGGGTTTCCTTTAACTTGAACTGCCTTGGAGGTTGAAAAGCCAGATCGCAAACTTGAATGCTCGGCAACTCAACGGAGACTACCCTCCGCATGCCTGTTTGTCTGCGCTCTGTCCTACATGAGGCCGGTACTATTTCACACAAGCTGAGTGTTGTGTGTGTATGGGATTACCTAGGCAACCTGTACCGGTATGGCATTGCTGGTATGGCTAAGTTCATTGCCCGGCGCCATATAAAGCATGCGTGGCTTGAAATCGACCAGTTCGGCGTCGGAGTACTGAGCATAGGCGCAGATGATCACACGGTCGCCGACTTTCGCCTTGTGAGCGGCGGCACCGTTGACCGAAATCATGCGCGAACCTTCTTCACCACGGATGGCATAGGTGGTGAAACGCTCGCCGTTATCGATGTTGTAGATCTGGATCTGCTCGTACTCGCGAATGCCGGACAGGTCCAGCCACTCGCCATCGATGGCGCATGAGCCTTCGTAGTCGAGCACGGCGTGAGTGACTTCTGCACGGTGCAGTTTGGCTTTGAGCATCACGGTGTGCATCTTGTTGTTATTCCTTGGTCAGGTGCAGATTGTCGATCAGGCGGGTCTTGCCCAGAAAGGCGGCAACCAGAATGACCAGATCACGGTCTTCTTCGGTAGCAGGACGCAGGCTGGTGGCGTCGCGCACTTCCAGATAGTCGATACGGAAACCTTCGGCCTCCAGCGTCCTTTTGCCGATGTTGATCAGGCCGTTGATGTCTTCGTTGTTGCGAATGCCGTCGGCCACGGTGCTGAGGACGCGATACAGCGCAGGCGCTTTGGCGCGTTGCTCTTCGCTCAGATAACCGTTACGCGATGACAAGGCCAGGCCATCGGTCGCGCGAACGGTCGGCTCGCCAATGATCTGGATCGGCATGTTCAGATCCCGGACCAGTGCCCGGATCACCGCCAGTTGCTGAAAGTCTTTCTCGCCAAACACGGCCAGGTCAGGCTGAACCATGTTGAACAGCTTGCTGACCACGGTAGCAACGCCGTCGAAATGGCCAGGCCGGCTGGCACCGCACAGCCCTTCGGACAGGTGCGGAACGCTGACCAGGGTCTGATCGGCCATGCCGTGTGGGTACATTTCTTCCACGCTGGGCGTGAACAGCAGGTTGCAACCGGCTTCCAGCAGTTTTTCCTTGTCGGCATCGAGGGTGCGCGGGTAGCTCGCCAGGTCTTCGTTGGGGCCGAACTGCAGCGGGTTGACGAAAATGGTGGCGACCACGAAGTCCGCCCGTTGGCTCGCCCGGGTCACCAGTGCGGCATGTCCGCTGTGCAGGTTGCCCATCGTGGGCGTCAAGGCAATCCGTTTACCTTCGCTGCGGGCGCGAGCGACGGCGGCGCGCAGGTCCAGTACGGTTTTTACTGTGTTCATGCCGAGAATCCGTGTTCAGTTGCCGGGAAGCTGACGTTTTTGACTGCGCTGACGTAGGCCTGGATGGCCGACTGAATGTCAGGTTGGCCGACCATGAAGTTCTTGACGAACTTGGGGACGCGACCGCTGATGGACAGGCCGAGCATGTCATGCAGCACCAGCACCTGACCGTCGGTGGCGCTGCCGGCGCCGATACCGATGACCGGGACTTTCACCGCCTGGGTGATTTCCTCGGCCAGCTCGCTCGGTACGCACTCCAGCAGGATCATGGCGGCGCCAGCCTGTTCCAGGGTAATGGCATCGGCACGCATCTGGCGGGCCTGGGCTTCCAGACGGCCCTGAACCTTGTAGCCACCCAGCACGTTCACCGATTGTGGCGTCAGGCCCATGTGGGCGCAGACCGGAATGCCACGGTCGGCGAGCAGCCGTATCGACTCGGCCAGCCACGCAGCACCTTCGACCTTGACCATGTGCGCACCCGCCTGCATGAGCGTGGTGCTGTTGGTGAAGGTCTGTTCGAGGGTGGCGTTGGCCATGAACGGCAGGTCGGCAAGAATCAGCGCGCCCTGATTGCCGCGTTTGACGCAGGCAACGTGATAGGCCATTTCGGCGGTCGTCACCGGCAAGGTGCTGTCATGGCCCTGCAGGACCATACCCAGCGAGTCACCCACCAGCAGCACTTCGACACCCGCCTGGCTGGCGGTATGGGCGAAGGTCGCGTCGTAGCAGGTCAGCATGGTGATTTTCTCACCTTTCTGCTTGAGGGCCAGCAGCGACGTAACAGTTATATCAGGCATCTAAAAGTCTCCATCAGGCGCTGTGCACACTGCGGCGATTCATCTTGGAAAAGCAGGCACACCGTCGTGTCGCGGTGTTTCGCAAAGGCCTGTTTCGCGCCCATTCACCAACGGGTTGGCGGCGGGAGGCCTATCTTCGTGAGGAGGGGGCATGAAGTCAATTGCAGGTGTTACCCGTTTCATCATCGGTTACAGATGTGTAGTAACGGGTGACACGTCAGGTTTACGCCGGAGCGGACAAACGCTCCAGGCCCTCGTATGGGCAAGCGGCCAGTAACTGCTCTAGCGTACGCCCGTCAGCCAGATCCAGGCGGGGAGCGAGTTCTGCCAGAGGGTAGAGAACGAAGGGGCGGGCCTGCATGTGATAATGCGGCACTTTCAGGCGTGGCTCGTCGATCAGTCGCTCGCCGAACAGCAGAATATCCAGGTCCAGCGTGCGCGGGCCCCAGCGTTCATGACGCTCGCGGCCCTGGTCCAGTTCTATGCCTTGCAAGGCATCGAGCAGTTCCAGCGGTGCCAGTGCGGTGTCCAGTGCTGCAACGGCATTGGTATAGCGGGGCTGGCCGGGCAACAGGGAGTCGCTGACGTAAAAGGACGAAACGCCTGCAAGATGGCTCTGTGGCAGTAGCGCCAGTGCATCGAGAGCATGACGCAACTGCTCGGCCGGGTCAGCGAGGTTGCTGCCCAAGCCTATATAGACACGTTCGCGGCTTGATACCTTACTCACCGGACGCCTCGGCGTCCCGTTTGCGTTTGGCGCCGCTGCTGCGACGACGCTTGCGAGGGCCTGTGCCGGTGGCTTCGGGCTTGTTACCCAGGTCACGAATCATGTCGCGGCGCTGGCTGTCGTTGCTGTCCTGATAGTCGGTCCACCACTCACCCAGACCGTCGGTCTGCTCGCCAGCGGTTTCGCGCAACAACAGAAAGTCGTAACCGGCACGGAAGCGTGGATTGTCGAGCAGCAGGTCGGCGCGTTTGCCGGAGCGGCGTGGCAAACGTTCCTGCATGTCCCAGATCTCGCGGATCGGCATGGTGAAACGCTTGGGGATCGCGATGCGCTGGCATTGTTCGATGATCAGTTCGTGAGCTGCTTCCTGCATGGCCGCAATCGGCGGCATGCCGCGCTCTTGCAGGCGCAGCACCTTGGCAGGCAGTGCCGGCCAGAGCAGGGCTGCGAACAGGAACGCCGGTGTTACCGGCTTGTTCTGCTTGATGCGCAGGTCGGTGTTGATCAAGGCATTGCTGATCAGGGTGTGGGTGTAGGTCGGGTTGTATTCCAGTGCCTTGGAGCTGGCCGGGAACAGGGGCTCGAACAGCTCCAGGTCCACCAGCATTTCAAAGGTGGGTTCTGCGTGGCCGGACAGGAACAGCTTGAGCACTTCTTCGAACAGACGGGCCGACGGGATATCACGCAGCATCGGCGCCAGCGGGCGAATCGGCAGGGTGCTGTGCTTTTCTATACCGAAATCCAGCTTGGCTGCGAAACGCACGGCGCGCAGCATGCGCACCGGGTCTTCCTTGTAACGCTGCTCGGGGTCGCCGATCAGGCGGATCAGGCGGTTGCGAATGTCGTGTACGCCGTTGGCGTAATCGAGCACGCGTTCGCTGACCGGATCGTAATAGAGCGCGTTGATCGTGAAGTCCCGGCGCTGGGCGTCTTCTTCCAGCGTGCCATAGACGTTGTCACGCAGGATGCGGCCGCTTTCATTGCGCGAGGACTGGTTGCTGTCCTCTTCTTCCTCGTCCTGAGGATGATTGGCGCGGAATGTCGCAACTTCGATGATTTCCCGGCCAAAGTGGATATGGACCAGCTTGAAGCGGCGGCCAATGATCCGGGCGTTACGGAATTCTGCACGCACCTGTTCAGGTGTGGCGCTGGTTGCTACGTCGAAATCCTTGGGCTCGATATTGAGCATCAGGTCGCGCACGCAACCACCGACCAGATAGGCCTGGTAGCCAGCGTTTTGCAGGCGCTCGACGATATTGACCGCATGACGGCTGAATTGGCTGCGCTGCAGCGAATGCTGGCTGCTATTGAGCACTTCAGGCGTGGTGCGCGTGTGTTGCTGCGGTTTACGCACCGGGGAACGGAATGACTGGAACAGCTTCTTCAGCATGGGATGCACTGTTTGAAGGAATATTCGGCCAAAATGGAGAATGGCCGCACGATGGGCGGGGATTCTAGCATTTAGTCGGGGGATGGTGTAGGACGCTGCGCATCGGGCATCAAAGGAAGGGATTCAAAAGCTCTGGAAGCTACTGGGGGAGCCGAAGCTCCCCCAAAGTGCGTGCTCTTTATTTTTATTGTCTTGTCGGGCTTCTTGTTTTTGTTGAGTGCCCATCCACAGGGTTTCGCCTGTGAAATCTCCCAATCGGGAGTCAAGAGCAAACGGATTGCTTTGGTCGCTGCGTTGCAATGATCATTCGATCCAACCAGTTCAGGCGCTACCTAAGGGTAGTTTTTATTATTCTCGGCCTGGTTGCGGGGCAAGCCCCAAATACAACTCCTCTCCAAAAGAATCAGTTAGCTGCGCCTCCGCCGTCTTGTTCTTGTTATGCGTGAGTCGATTCGTCTTATTTTTATTATGGGTGTCTACTGCTTGTTGTTCTTCTTGTACTAAGGATATAGCAGAAGGTGTGCCAACTTTTTTAAACCCAATGAAACCGGGGCTTTGCGGGGTTTCGGTTTTTTGGGCAGGTACAAAAAAGCCGGGCTTCGTTACCGTAAGACCCGGCGTTTGTTACGTAGGAGGTACGAAGGTAACAGTTTTGTTAACTGGCCTGCGCACCCCGACGCAGAGCCTTTTCAGGTTTCGTTGGCGACCCCTTTGCGGCGCGGAATGCCCAGTCGCTGACGGCGTTCCCACAGGCACTTGCGGCTGACGCCCAGTTTGCGTGCCAGTTCGGTCTCTGTCATGTGATCCTGATGTTCCAGGACGAAGTGCTGGAAGTAGTCTTCCAGTGACAGGTCTTCGGTGGGCTCGCTGTTGGTCGAGTTCGCCGAGGCGGGCAGGGGCGCCAGGCCCATGTACTCGTCGTCGTTCAGACCGTCGAGCTCGATGTCTATACCCAGCAGGTCGGCAGAGATTTCCGGGTTCTCGCACAGAATCACCGAGCGTTCCACGGCGTTTTCCAGCTCCCGCACGTTACCCGGCCAGCTGTAATGACGGATGGCCTGTTCGGCGTCGGGGGCAAACTTCAGATCGTTGCGGCCAGCTTTGGCGCTTTGGCGAGCCAGAAAGGCGCGGGCGATTTCGAGCACGTCGTTACCGCGTTCGCGCAATGCAGGCAGTTTCAGCGCGATCACGTGCAGACGGTAATAAAGGTCTTCGCGAAACTCGCCATTCTTGGCCAGGGTCTTGAGGTCCCGGTGGGTCGCGGCGATCAGGCGTACATCGACTTTCTGTGACTGCACGGAGCCGACGCGACGAATCTCGCCTTCCTGCAGGACGCGCAGGAGCCTGGCCTGTGCTTCCAGAGGCAGTTCTCCGATTTCGTCGAGAAACAGAGTGCCGCCATCGGCCGCTTCAACCAGACCTGCGCGACCTGCGCTGGCACCGGTAAAGGCACCTTTTTCATGGCCGAACAGCTCGGACTCGATCAGGGATTCGGGAATCGCTGCGCAGTTCACGGAGATCATCGGTGCCTTGGCGCGACGCGACAGATTATGCAGTGCGCGGGCGACCAGTTCCTTGCCGGTCCCGGATTCGCCCTGGACCAGAACGTTGGAATCTGTGGGCGCGACTTTACGAATCTTGCTGTAGAGATCGAGCATGGGCGGGCAGGAGCCGATGATGCCGATCTCGCCGTTCTGCGCAGCGCCCTTGTCGGCGCTGTTGGCTTTGGCGGGCGCGTTGCGTTCGGCCTGCTGGTTTGAGCTGGTCTGACGATCACGCAGGATGCGCGCAACAGCCTGCAGCATTTCATCGTGGTCAAAGGGTTTGGCGATGTAATCCACCGCGCCCATTTTCATGGAGTCCACGGCCGAGCGCAGGCTGGCATAGCTGGTCATGATCAGTACAGGCTTGCCTTCACCGAGCTTGATCAGTTCGGTGCCAGGAGCGCCAGGCAGTCGCAGGTCGCTGACGATCAGGTCGAACGAGGGGATGTTGAAACGCTCCTGAGCCTCGGGTACCGAACCTGCCTCGCTGACTTCGTACTGGTTACGCTCAAGCAGACGGCGCAGGGCCGAGCGGATAATGGTTTCGTCTTCGACGATCAAAATATGCGGCATCGATTCAGTTCTCTCGACGGTCTCAGTTCACGGCGGACGTCGCTTCGACATGGCGCGGCAAGGTTATCCGGATACGGGTTCCTCGCTGCTGCTCGGGGTCAGCCGGGCTGTCGATGGTGATTTGTCCATAATGCTCTTCAACGATGGAATAGACCAGTGCGAGACCTAGCCCGGTTCCTTCTCCCGGTTCCTTGGTGGTGAAGAATGGTTCAAACAATCGATCCATGATTGCCTTGGGAATTCCACTGCCTTCGTCTTCGACGATCAGATCCACAGTATGTTCGGATGCTTCGCTCTTGACCCTGACAGCGCTGCCGGAGGGCGAGGCGTCACGGGCGTTGGAGAGCAGATTGATCAGGACCTGTGCCAGCCGTTGCGGGTCGCCATCGACCTTGTGCTGCGGGTTGCACAGGTTATAGAAATGGACTTCAAAGTTGCGCCGGTTGAGCGCCAGCAGACCAATGGCATCCTGCGCGACCTCGGCCAGACAGACGGCCTCGTCGTTATGCTGGTGAGCGCCGGCGTGGGCGAAGCTCATCAAGGATTGCACGATGCGCGAGACACGTTTGGTCTGTTCGAGGATCTGACTGCTGATTTCTTTGATCTCGTCATCTTCCTCTCGTTCCTCGCGCAGGTTCTGTGCAAGGCAGGCGATGCCGGTGATGGGGTTGCCGATTTCATGAGCTACGCCGGCCGCCAGACGACCGATGCTGGCCAGACGTTCCGAGTGGACCAGCTTGTCTTCCAGCATCTGGGTTTCGGTCAGGTCTTCGACCAGCACCACCAGACCGCTGCTACCGGGGGCCAGCGGTTCGTCGATGGCGGCCTTGTGCAGGTTGAGCCAGCGGGTCTGGCCGTCCAGGGCGAGCTTCTGTTTGTGCAAGTGCTCATCCGGCACATTGATGAAACCCGTCAGCAGGCCTTTCCAGGGTTCGCCGATGGTTTCCAGTCGCGAGCCCACGACACGCTGGGCGACAATACCGGTCAGCTCTTCCATGGCCCGGTTCCACATCAGGATTTCCTGATCCTTGGCCAGCGAGCACACCCCCATGGGCAGTTCCTGAAGGGTCTGGCGGTGATAGCGGCGCAAGGCATCGAGTTCGGCGGCAAGGCCGGTCAGGCGCGAGTGGTAGTCCTCAAGGCGACTCTCGATGAAGTGAATGTCTTCGGTGACGTATTTCTCGTTGCCGGACTTATAGGGCAGAAAGGTTTCCACCATGTCCTGGGCCACGCTGGGGCCCATCAGGCCGGACAGGTTGGCTTCGATCCGGTCACGCAGGCGGCGCAGGGCATAAGGACGACGCTCGTCGAACGGCAGATACAGGTCGCGCAGCGCCTGCTCGACTTCCTTCTGCGCGGCCTTGGCGCCCAGCGGTTTGGCCAGTTGCGTGGCAAACTCCTGGGGCGACACGGCATACAGTTCGCGGCGCTGCGGGCGACGAACATTGTCGACGGCGCAGGCCTCGGCGGCGCTGACTTCTTCCGGACTTGCATTGGTGAACAGCGAGATCAGGGTGAACAACAGGACGTTGGCTGCCAGCGAGGCGATGGCCGCCATGTGCCAACTGGTGTCGTCCAGCACGTAGATCATGTTCAGCAAGGGAATATAGAAACCCTGCAGGTTGCCGATCAGCGGTAACAGCATGCCGACGATCCAGACCACCGTTCCGGCCAGCAGGCCTGCAATGAAACCACGCCGGTTGGCGGTCGGCCAATACAGCACCGACAGCACGCCGGGCAGGAATTGCAGGGTCGCGACGAATGCGACGATGCCCAGGTTGGCCAGATCCTGTTGCGCGCCGAGCATGAGGTAGAAGCAGTAGCCCGCCGTGATGATCGCCACGATCAGGCCGCGACGTGTCCACTTCAGCCAGCGATAGATATTGCCCTCGGCCGGTGGCTGATAAAGCGGCAGCACCAGATGGTTGAGGGCCATGCCCGACAGCGCCAGGGTGGTGACGATAATCAGCCCGCTGGACGCCGCGAGCCCGCCCACATAAGCCATCAGCGCCAGTGGCTTGCTGTTGGCGGCGATGCCGATCCCAAGGGTGAAATACTCGGGGCTGGTGGTAGCGCCCAGCTTGAGGCCCGCCCACAGAATCAGAGGCACGGCGAGGCTGATCAGCAGCAGGAACAGCGGCAGGCCCCAGCTGGCGCTGACCAGTGCGCGCGGATTGAGGTTTTCGGTGAAGGTCATGTGATACATGTGCGGCATCACGATGGCCGAGGCGAAAAACACCAGCAGCAATGTGCGCCATGGACCTTCCTGCAAAGGCGTGTGCAGCGAGGCCAGGGCAGTCTGGTTTTGCAGCAGCCAGAGTTCCAGATGCTGCGGGCCGTCGAATACGCCATACAAGGCATAAAGGCCGATACCGCCCAGGGCGATCAGTTTGATCAGGGACTCGAAAGCAACAGCGAACACCAGGCCTTCATGCTTTTCCCGGGTCGCGATATGCCGTGAGCCGAAGAAAATGGTGAACAGTGTGATCAACGCACAGAACGCCACGGCGACTCTGTCCTGCACCGGTTCACGGGTCAGGATGCTGATGGAATCGGCCACCGCCTGAATCTGCAGCGCCAACAACGGCAGCACGCCAATCAGCATGAAAACCGTGGTCAGCGCACCCGCCCAGGTACTTCTGAAGCGAAAGGCAAACAGATCGGCCAGGGATGAAAGCTGGTAGGTTCGGGTGATCTTGAGAATGGGATAAAGCAGCACCGGCGCCAGCAGAAACGCTCCGGAAACCCCGAGGTAACTGGACAGGAAGCCATAGCCATACTGATAGGCCAGACCGACCGAACCATAGAACGCCCAGGCACTGGCATACACGCCCAGCGAGAGGGTATAGGTCAGCGGGTGACGAATGATCCAGCGTGGGATGACGCCACGCTCACTGATCCATGCAACGCCGAACAGGAGCAGCAGATACCCGGCGCTGACCAGCAGCATCTGCGTGAGGCTAAAGCTCATCGGCATCTCGCTGGCTCTGAAGAATGAAGGTCACCACGATCAGGATCAGCCACAGCATATAAGGGCGATACCAGGCACCTGTCGCATCGATCCACCAGTCCATGATGGCCGGGGAGAAGAGGTAGATGCCTACCACCAGGAGCAAGACCAAACGGTAAATATACATACGGTCTCCTTCGTTCCTGATGGTGATGAGGTGCGGCATGGTAACGGATGCCGTACAACCTGCAAGTGTACTTGTGTAGGAGTTTTACGCGACCGCTCTAGCTCAGTCTATTCGGGCTTCTTCAATTGTGCTCGTGCGCGGTATTGCCATGGCATCCCAGTGCGCGATGCCCCAGTCGAGTACTTCCCTTGCGCTGGCGTACGAGAGTTCGGGTGTCGTGGGCTGACCGAGGGCTCGCAGTGCCCTGAGCAATAAAGGCGTCGCCTGATCGGCTGGCAGTGGGGGAGAGCGGTAGGATTTGCCGAGCTTGTGGCCGTCCGGCTGGGTAATCAGCGGCACATGCAGGTAACGCGGCTGTGGCAGCCCCAGCAGTTCCTGGAGATAGAGCTGGCGAGGTGTCGAGTCCAGCAGGTCTGCGCCGCGCACGATATCGGTAACGCCCTGCCAGGCATCATCGATCACTACCGCCAGTTGATAGGCATACAGGCCGTCGCGCCGCTGAATGACAAAGTCCCCGGAGTCGCGCCCCAGGTGCTGTTGAAAGGCGCCCTGTACCCGGTCGATGAAGCGGTATT
The DNA here is from genome assembly GCF_900187465.1 of Pseudomonas sp. Irchel 3A18. Classification (NCBI taxonomy): domain Bacteria; kingdom Pseudomonadati; phylum Pseudomonadota; class Gammaproteobacteria; order Pseudomonadales; family Pseudomonadaceae; genus Pseudomonas; species Pseudomonas sp. Irchel 3A18. The sequence goes on along the minus strand of NZ_FYDI01000010.1, from coordinate 21,399 downwards.
CCAGTTCCGGTACACGGATGCGTATCGCGGCGTCTTCGGTGGCATGTCCTGCATTGCGGCAAAAGCCGGGATAGATGCCTTGAAAACCTTCCAGTTGTTTACGCGAACAGGTGCAGGCGTAGGCCAGGCCGTGACTGAACCAGCGATTCAGGACTTCGGCATAGGCATCGTGACGCTGGCTCTGGCGCACGACTTCGCCGTCCCATTCAAAGCCATAACGCTCAAGGGTTTCCAGAATCGCAGCCTGCGCCCCGGCAACCTCCCGAGGCGGGTCAAGGTCCTCCATGCGCATCAGCCATTTGCCACCCGCGGCGCGGGCGTCGAGATAGGACGCGAGCGCTGCGACCAGCGAGCCGAAGTGCAGGTAACCGCTGGGGGTTGGCGCAAAGCGTCCGATATAGGCCGGGTTTTTCATGGCAGTATCCAAACCAGAATAGCTTTTTCGTCTGACTGTTTTTCGCGAATGAATTCGCTCCCACAGGTCATGTGCGTGGAGCGAATTCATTCGCGAAAAACCTCTATTCCTTAAAACCAAAAAAGACGCCGAAGCGTCTTTTTGTTCAAGGCAGTCAGCAGATCATTTGCCGACCTGTTTTTCCTTGATTTCTGCCAGTGTCTTGCAGTCGATGCAAAGATCGGCAGTCGGGCGTGCTTCAAGACGGCGAAGGCCGATTTCCACACCGCAGGACTCACACCAGCCGTACTCTTCGTCCAGGATCAGTTGCAGCGTTTTGTCGATCTTCTTGATCAGCTTGCGCTCACGATCGCGGGCACGAAGTTCCAGGCTGAATTCTTCTTCCTGGCTGGCTCGGTCTGCTGGGTCAGGGAAATTTGCAGCTTCGTCCTTCATGTGGTCTACCGTGCGGTCGACCTCTTGCATCAGATCCTGTTTCCACTTGTTCAGGATCTTGGTGAAATGCGCGCGCATCGGCTCGCCCATGTACTCTTCACCCTTTTTTTCCACGTAGGGTTCAAAGCCACTGATTAGATGATTCTGTTGCTTTTCTGGGGTGGGCATGTAGGGACCGCCTCTCACTCTTCTAATCTATTGCGCAGGATTGTTCCATCACCGACCCCTGTCGGCCCTGCAACTGCAAGCGGGCGAACTTACCAGATCAAATCGTGGTGCGCTACTCCCGGTTGTCGAGCATCGTCTCGCTTGTTCCCCGAACGGGACGCCTGTGATGCAAACTCGCTGTCATCAAGGCGTGTAGCGGCTGTCCCCGTCTTTTTATTTTCTATTCAACAAGTCCTGACGTTTCATGATTTAAAGTACTGCACTGCAAGCGGTTGGTTAGAATCCCGCCGAATGCTCATGACCGTTATGTTTCTGATTCGTGTTTCATTTAAGGAAGAAAAATGGCCCAGCCTTACAGTGAGCGTAGTCGCGCCATCGAACCTTTTCATGTCATGGCGCTGTTGGCGCGGGCCAATGAATTACAGGCGGCGGGCCACGATGTCATTCACCTGGAAATCGGCGAGCCCGATTTCACCACGGCAGAGCCCATCGTTGCGGCCGGGCAGGCGGCGCTGGCGGCCGGCAAGACCCGCTACACCGCTGCCCGTGGCCTGCCGGAATTGCGCCAGGCCATCGCCGGTTTCTATGCCCAGCGTTATGGGCTGGATATCGACCCGGAGCGAATTCTTGTCACGCCCGGTGGTTCAGGTGCGCTGCTGCTGGCCAGCAGTCTGCTGGTTGATCCCGGTAAGCACTGGTTGCTGGCCGATCCGGGTTACCCGTGCAACCGGCACTTTCTGCGTCTGGTGGAAGGTGCTGCGCAACTGGTACCGGTCGGGCCGAAGGAGCGTTATCAACTGACACCCGAGTCGGTGGCGCAGCACTGGAATCAGGACAGCGTCGGTGCTCTGGTCGCCTCTCCAGCCAACCCCACAGGCACGCTTCTGCATGTGGATGAGCTGGCCGCGTTGTCCCGTACGCTCAAGGCACGCAACGGCCATCTGGTGGTGGATGAGATCTATCACGGCCTGACTTACGGCGTTGACGCGAGCAGCGTGCTGGAAGTCGATAACGATGCGTTCGTCCTTAATAGTTTTTCAAAATATTTCGGCATGACGGGCTGGCGTCTGGGGTGGCTGGTGGCGCCTCCCGAAGCCGTTGCCGATCTGGAGAAGCTGGCGCAGAACCTCTACATCAGTGCTCCGAGCATGGCCCAGTATGCCGCGCTGGCCTGTTTCGAGCCGCAGACCATCGAGATTTTCGAGCAGCGCCGCGCCGAGTTCGGACGCCGCCGCGATTTCCTTTTGCCTGCCTTGCGCGAGCTGGGTTTTGGTATCGCCGTGGAGCCTGAAGGGGCTTTCTATCTATATGCCGATATCAGCGCCTTTGGTGGCGATGCCTTTGATTTTTGCCGGCACTTCCTCGAGACCGAACACATTGCGTTCACTCCGGGTCTGGATTTCGGGCGTTATCAGGCGGGGCATCATGTGCGCTTTGCTTACACCCAAAGCCTGCCAAGGCTTGAAGAGGCGGTCGAGCGGATTGCCCGTGGCTTGCGGAGCTGGAAAGGCTGATGCGTTTTTCTCCTGAACTTGAGCAGGGTCGTCTGCTGATTCGCTACAAACGCTTCCTGGCCGACATCGAAACCGATAGCGGCGAGTTGCTGACCATTCACTGTCCCAATACCGGTTCGATGTTCAATTGCATGCTGCCGGGCGGGCGCGTCTGGTTCAGTCGCTCCAGTGATCCCAAGCGCAAGCTGCCGGGGACCTGGGAAATCAGCGAAACACCTCAGGGACGTTTTGCCTGCATCAATACCGGACGAGCCAATACCCTGGTCGAGGAAGCATTGCGCGCCGGGGTCATCAGCGAGCTCAACGGTTTCACGGCGCTCAAGCGCGAAGTGGCTTACGGGCAGGAAAAAAGCCGGGTGGATTTTCGCCTCGAATACCCCGAAGGCTATGCCTATGTGGAGGTCAAGAGTGTCACGCTGGGCTTCGATGGGTCGGCAGTCGCGGCCTTTCCCGATGCGGTCACCCAGCGCGGCGCTCGTCATTTGCGTGAGCTGGCGGCGCTGGCTCGCGAGGGTGTGCGTGCGGTCCTGCTGTATTGCGTGAACCTCACCGGCATTGATGCGGTGCGTCCGGCAGAAGAGATCGACCCGGCCTATGCCGCTGCCTTGCGCGAAGCGGTAGCAGCGGGTGTCGAGGTACTGGCCTATGGGGTGCAACTGACGCCTGAAGAGATTCGCATCGACAGGCGTCTGCAGGTTCAGGGCCTTATCTGACTATTCGTTATCGTCAGACAGCATGACCCAGATGCCTTTGGCGTCTTCCCGGCAGGGGATTGCAGTCAGCGACTGTCCTTCGCAAGGTCCCGCAACACATTCGCCATTCTCGACCAGAAACAGTGCGCCATGGCTGGCGCACTGGATCAGGCTCGCGCTGTCATCCAGAAACCGGTCAGGCTCCCATTCCAGTGCAATGCCGCGATGGGGGCAGCGATTGCGGTAGACGAACACCCGCCCATGACGACGCACTGCCAGCAGTTTCAGCCCTTCGGTTTCAAACCCGCGACTTTCTGCCTCGGGAAGGTCGGCAGCGGCACATAGGCGTTTCATGAAGCGTGCTCGCCGGCTTGACGTTTAAATGAAAACAATTATCAAATGACTCCGATTCTCGAGTTGATGACGGCAAGAGAGCAATGAGGCTTGCCTCTTAATGCAATCTTAATCCGTCGATCCTGCATGTTCGCGGACAATTTCGCCCCTTGTTGCGAGCGCCTCCCAAGGAGTGCTCGCCACGTTGAAACGTTTTGCCCATCACCGGTGCTCATTAAAACTGCCAGGGTCCGGGCTTCTTGAAAGGAAATCTTCATGCGATTTTTCAATAGCAGCGTATGTGCGGCTCTGGTCGGAATTGCCTTCAGTCACATGGCGCAAGCTGCACAGCCTGCTGATACCGAAGCCTCGCAACGCTGGGTGAGTGCCGGGGGGGCCTTGAGTGAATGGGTCGTTGCGCTGGGCGGCCAATCCAGGCTGGTGGGCGTCGACACCACCAGCCAGTATCCGGAGTCGCTCAGGTCGTTGCCGAGCATCGGTTATCAGCGCCAGCTGTCGTCCGAAGGCATTCTCAGCCTGCGTCCGGACGTGCTGGTCGGGACCGAGGAGATGGGACCTCCGCCTGTGCTGGAACAATTGCGTGCGGCCAAGGTACAGGTTGAAGTGCTCCCGGCAGGGGCGGATATGGCAACCCTGAAAAGCAACCTGCAACGCCTTGGGGGGCTGTTGGGCGCTCCGGAGCAGGCCGCTCGCCTGATCGAACGTTATCAACAACAACTGGATAACCAGCAGCAGTGGATCGTCCAGGCGCAGAAAGGTGCTGAGGCTCCGGGTGTCCTGCTGCTGGTGGGCCATGGCGGCGGCAAGCCCATGGTTGCCGGCAAGGGGACGGCTGGCGACTGGCTGATTCAACAGGCGGGCGGTCGCAATCTGGCGACCCATGACGGGTACAAGGTGTTTTCGGTCGAGGCCATGGCCGGGCTGGCTCCACAGGTACTGATCGTGGCCGATCGCGCCCTGCGTGGTGATGCCGCTCGCAAGGCGCTGTTCAAGGAAAACCCTGCATTGTCCGCCACGCCTGCGGCACGCGATGACCGGGTGTTCGATCTGGACCCGACGCTGCTGGTGGGTGGTCTGGGCCCACGTCTGCCCGACAATCTGCAAAAGTTGTCTCACGCGCTTTACCCAACTGCCAAGCCCTTGAGCGCTGCCGTTCGCTCTGAGCCATGAAAGCCCTGATATCAGCGCGTGCTCTGTTTATCGGGCTGACAGTCCTGTGCATCGCTGCATTCTGGCTGTCGCTGGCCCTCGGGCCGGTGAGTCTGCCGCTGGCCGATACCTTGCGTGCGGCTTTGCGGCTGCTGGGGATGCCGGTGGCGGGGGAGAATCTTGAGCAAGCTGAACTGATTCTTGGCCAGATTCGTGTGCCGCGCACTTTGCTGGGCCTGGCGGTTGGCGCAGTGCTGGCGTTGTCCGGGGTGGCGATGCAGGGGCTGTTCCGAAATCCGCTGGCCGATCCGGGGTTGGTCGGGGTTTCCAGTGGTGCTGCGCTGGGGGCGGCACTGGCGATTGTGGGCGGTGCCTTGTGGGGAAATGTCTCGCAGGTTATCGCGCCTTATCTGTTGTCGGTCTGTGCGGTGGTCGGTGGGCTGGTGGTGACCAGCATGGTGTACCGGCTGGGCCGGCGAGATGGCCAGACCAGCGTTGCAACCATGCTGCTGGCCGGTATTGCGCTGACGGCGTTGTCGGCATCGATCATCGGTCTGCTGACCTATCTGGCGGATGACGCCACGCTACGTACGCTCACCTTCTGGAACATGGGCAGCCTCAATGGTGCTACTTATGCCCGGTTATGGCCGCTGCTGCTGGTGTGCGTGGCGATCATCTTCTGGCTGCCTCGTCGGGCCAAAGCCCTGAATGCCTTGCTGTTGGGGGAGTCCGAGGCACGTCATCTGGGCATCAATGTTGAAGCCCTCAAGCGTGAGCTGGTTTTCTGCACGGCGCTGGGTGTCGGAGCGGCGGTGGCGGCTGCCGGGCTAATCGGTTTCATCGGTCTTGTGGTGCCGCATCTGGTGCGTTTGCTGGTGGGGCCGGATCACCGGGTTCTTTTACCTGCCTCGGCGTTGGCGGGTGCCAGCCTGTTGCTGTTTGCCGACATTTTTGCCCGTCTGGTGCTGGCGCCTGCGGAGTTGCCTATCGGCATCGTCACGGCATTGTTGGGCGCGCCATTCTTCCTGTATCTGCTGGTGAGAGGGCGTCACTGATGTTACGAGCCGAAAATCTGCACATTCATCGGGGCACGCAAAGTGTTCTGGCGGATATCGATCTGCAATTGCTGCCCGCAGAAGTGCTGGGAGTGCTCGGTCCCAATGGGGCCGGCAAAAGTACGCTGCTGGCAGCCCTGTGCGCAGAACTCGAACCTTCTCAAGGAGACGTCTGGTTGCAGCAGCGGCTGCTCTCGCAGTGGCCGGGTGCCGAGCGGGCACGAAAGCTGGCTGTGCTGCCGCAAAGCTCTACCCTGAGTTTCGCGTTTCGTGTCGATGAAGTCGTCTCCATGGGACGCTTGCCTCATGAAACCGGCCGTGAAGTCGATGAGCAGGTGGTGCGCGAAGCGCTTCAGGCTGCCGATGCCCTGCACCTTGCCGAACGCAGTTACATGACCCTGTCGGGTGGTGAGCGTCAGCGAGTGCATCTGGCACGGGTGCTGGCGCAACTCTGGCCCGGCACAGGCAATTGCACGCTTCTGCTTGATGAGCCGACGTCCATGCTCGATCCCTTGCATCAGCACACCACGTTGCAGGCGGTACGAGATTTTGCCAATCGCGGCGCGGCCGTGATGGTCATCCTGCATGACCTGAACCTGGCGGCTCGTTACTGTGATCGACTATTGTTGCTCGACAAGGGAAGAGTCTATTCGCTGGATCGTCCCGAGGTTGTCTTGCAACCGGATGCTCTCAAGGCAGTGTTTGGCCTGGAAGTATTGGTGCAGAGCCATCCCGAGAGGGGACATCCGCTGATCATCGCGCGTTGAAAAGGTAAGTCCACCAAGCGTCTTTTTCTGGCTGTGGTCTTGGTATGCCTCAATACTTGCCAAATATCACTTCGTTTGCCAAATTTACTCCTCTGGCAAAGCCCGTGTGAGCATGGGCATTTGGACTTACGCATGATTCGTGACAACAAGAGTGGTCAGGCGCTGAGCGCGCAACAACTGGCCGAGCGTCTGGCAGTTGCTTCGCGTGTTCTGGTTGGCGAGCAGCACGACAACCCCGATCACCATGCATTGGAGTTATGGCTTATGCAGGTGCTGGCTGCACGGCGTCCGCAAGGCAGTCTGTTACTGGAGATGCTGAACCCCGATCAGCAGGCCAGGGTCACTGCGGTTCAGTCTGATCTGGTCCAGGAGAAATACCCGTCCGATTTGCCAGTAGCGCTGAGTTGGCAAAAGGCCTGGGACTGGTCGTTGTATGGCTCGCTGATGCGCTATCTGCTGGCTCAGCCTTATCCTGTGATGTCCGCCAATCTCGATACCAATGAAATCATGCCGACTTACCGGCAGGCCCCCGAATCAAGTGGTTCTCTTTCTGCGGCTCCAGCCGTGCATGAGCGGCTGCTGGCGCTTATTCGTGATAGCTATGGCGTGTTGCCCGAAGATCGGTTGCCTGCGCTGCTGGCGGTTCAGCAACAGCGCGACCGGCGAATGGCCCAAAGCCTGTTAGCTGCTCCCTTGCCAAGTGTGCTGTTTGCCGATGCCTGGCACGTGCGCAAGGATGTGGGAGTGCCTTTGCATCTGGCTGACCTTGGCGTCACCGAGCCTGCGGTAGTGCTGCTTCTGGCCCGGATGGGTGAAGAGGTTGAGCCGCAGAGCGCCGATTACGTCTGGTATACGGCAGCCACTCCCGAAAAGCATTCTGGCGCTCAACTTCATCAGTCTCCACCCGGGGCCTGATACCACTGGCTCGGTTTTTTCTCTTCTTTGTGTAGTCCTTTTCTCTGACTGAGGTGTGCTCATGTCTGGCAAGGACCGCTCCTATATTGTCCTGCTCATGTTTTTCGGAGCGGGATGCCATGCAGGAAATGACAGCAGATGACGAGCGACTGGCTCTCCAGGCGTTGAGCCTGCTTGATCTGTTCGCCTTTAGCAGTGATGACACCGAACAGCGGATTGTCGCCCTGTGTCAACGCGCGGTGACGCCTTTGGGGGCGATCGCGGCGGTGTCTGTGTCGCCACGTTTCGTGTGTCTGGCACGCACGACTCTTGATCGTCTGCAGGCCCCGGGTATCCGGGTGGTGGCGTTGGCTAACTTCCCCTATGGCGGCCCATGCATCGAGCCTGTGGTGGCGGAGGTGCGTGCAGCGGTGATGTCTGGTGCTGACGAGGTGGATGTGGTCTATCCGTTTCGTGCTCTTCTGTCCGGCGACCAGCAGACCGGCATGGATATGATCACGGCCTGCAAGGCTGCGTGCGGCAGTCGCGTCGCGTTGACGGTTACCCTCGAAACCGGTGATTTGCGTGATCCTCAGATCATCCTGCATGCCTGTCGCAGTGCCATTCTGTGTGGTGCCGACTTTCTCAAGACCAGCACCGGTCGAGGGCTGGCCAGCACCACGCCGCAAGCGGTGCGCATCGTGCTGGAGTCCATTGCCGAGGTGGGCGGGCAGGTGGGTTTCAAGGTCGCCGGAGGAATCCGTACTTTTGCCGATGCAAGGGGCTTCATGGACATGGCGCGCTCCCGTTTCGGGCCGCACTGGATCAATGTCGACAGGGTGCGCCTTGGATCTTCGACACTGCTGGACGATTTGCTGGTGTGCCTGGGCGTACTGGAGCCGGACCTCAGGAAATCCTGAACGACAGGCAAAAAAAGACCCGGCAAAAAGCCGGGTCAAAAACCGTGATTAGCCTGATGAGGAGATAATCCTGAAAGTCCGAACCAAGGTCTTTCAGGTTATCGGCCAGTCTCGCGACCGGTTGTGATAATCATAACGATTCTCATTTCTAAGTCAACAGTTCTTTTTTCACGCATCAATGCCCCACCAAATCCGGTAGGAGCGAATTCATTCGCGAAGAAGGTATGAAGAAAGACATCAAAAAATCAACGCAACACAAAGCCCGCATGCATTGCGCACGCAGGCTTGATACAGGTGTTGCCTAGCGGGTGTGGTAGCGCATGCGGGTCCCGAAGGTCACCGACATGCGGATCTCGTCCGCCGATAGCTCTGGCGGGAAGAACGCGCCAGAGATTTGTGCATGCGCGATGCTTGCGCCTTCCATCGGGGTATGGCGCAAGTCCAGGCCGCGAAGGTCGGCAGAGCGAAAGTAGGCGTCGGTAAAATCGATGCCGCTCGGATCAAGAGCACGCAAGTCCAGGCCACGGAAATCCCCACCGACCATATCGATCGTGCCCGTTTTGGGCTTCTCCTGATTGAAGCCTTCGACATCATCTCTACGCAACAGCATGTAAAGCGGCGAATCGAGCTGCTTGGGCTGGCTCATGGGTGCCTCTGTGGTTCGTTGGAATTATGGCGCCATTATATCGCCATCATTGTCGAGCCGTGAAGCACTAGCTGCCCAACGGCTCGACGTTCATTTCACAGTCCTGGCAAGCGCTGGCGAAGGTTCTCGACCAGTTCTTCCAGATCACTGCTGTTGCTGGTTTCAACGTGCTTGCTGCGCAGGATTTCGTCCGCCTCAAGTGGCTCGCGACTGGCCTGCTGAGCCTCGATCACCTCCAGAGTGGCGTCCGAAGGGTCGCTGCCCTGTTCCTGGCGTTGTTTGAGCCAGCCGGCAATGACGGCCTGAGGCGCTTCGCAATCCAGAATCAGAAAAGGCACACCCGTTGTTTCGGCAGCTTTGGCCGCAGCATTACGTTGTTCGCGCTTGAGATAAGTGGCATCAATGACCACCGAGAAGCCAGCACGCAGAATGGTTTCTGCCAGAGCATGCAGACGGTCATAGGTTGCCTTGCTGGTTTCGGCACCATAAAGCTCGGCGCTCTCTGCGAAGAGGCGCTTGCGCTCGACATCCGAACGCAGGCGTATGGCGCCCAGCGATTCCACCAGACGCATCGCCACATGGCTCTTGCCCACGGCAGAGACGCCATGGGTAATGGCCAGGAAACTGGATGGAATGGCGCTGTAGTTTTCGGCCAGGTTGGCGTAGCTGCGATATTTGCTCAGCGTGGCGGCACGTTGGGCCTCATCGGCGTCGGCAGGCTGGCTGAACAGCGCGACCTTGGCCCGCACCAGAGCGCGATAGGCTTTGTAGAAGTTGAGCAGTTCCAGGCCCGCATAGTCGCCGGTCTGTTCCAGGTACTGGCTGATGAGGCGACGCGACAGGGATTTCAGGCCTCGGTCTTCAAGGTCCATGGCCAGGAAGCCGATGTCTGCGTAGACGTCGGTCATGCGGAATGGCTCGTTGAATTCGATGCAGTCGAAGATCACGACTTTACCGTCGATGACCGTGGCATTGCCCAGATGAATGTCGCCATGGCATTCGCGGATGAAGCCGTCTGCCTTGCGCTGGGCAAGCAGCGGCTTGAGGCGCTCGAAGCTGGACTCGGCCCAGGCTTGCAGGGAGTCAACTTGCAACAGATCGGCTTTTTCGCTGAGGAACGGGCGAATCTGCTCGAAGTTCTGCAGGACCGGCGCCATGACGCTGTCAGGAGAACCCAGCTCATTTTCGGTGGTGACTGTCGGCACGCTGAGGTGGGCGTCGGCAATCTGTTTGGCCAATTCGTCGATATGTCCGACTGTCAGTTCGCCTTTGGCTTGCAGGGAACTGAGCAAACCTTCCTGCGAGAACTGGCGCATCTTGAGGGCGTACTCGATGACTTCACCGCTGCCGCCCAGTTGCGGCGCTTCTACGGAGCCGGTGACCGGGATGACTTCCAGGTAGAGGCCTTCGGTCAGGCGCTGGTTCAGACGCAGCTCTTCATTGCAGAAGTGTTCACGAGCGGCAAGTGTGGTGAAATCCAGAAAGCCGAAATTGACCGGTTTCTTGAATTTGTAGGCATAGCTGCCGGTGAGCAGGACCCATGAAATGTGCGTCTCGATAACCCGGAAGTTCTCCACCGGATGGGGAAAGAGGGCGGGATTCTGCAGGGCTGCAATCAGTGACTGGCTCACGGACGATCCTTCAAGAGTTGATTCGGAATGTAAGTGCTCATGGCGGCCATTATGGCCGCTCGGCGCGAGGCTGCAAACCGCTGGTGCAGGTGTCTGTCGGTCGTTGGCAAAGTGCGTATAATCCGCGGCCATGACTCGATCTCGCACTTCTCGTACTTCCAAAAAACCAGCTCCCCGTGGCCTTCCCAAGTGGTTGGGCTGGGTGCTGAAGCTCAGTATCGTCGGTTTTGTGGCGCTGGCTTGCGTTGCCGTTTACCTGGACGCGGTGGTCCAGGAGAAGTTTTCCGGCAAGCGCTGGACCATTCCGGCCAAGGTCTACGCCCGGCCTCTGGAATTGTTCGTCGGCCAGAAACTGAGCCGCGATGACTTTCTCATCGAACTCGACGCGCTGGGCTATCGTCGCGAAAGCGTGGCCAACGGCCCGGGCGCGGCTGCAGTCAACGGCAATACAGTCGACCTCAATACTCGTGGCTTCCAGTTCTACGAAGGCACCGATCCTGCCCAGCAGGTTCGCGTGCGTTTTTCCGGCGACTATGTTGCGGACCTGACCTCCGGCAGCACCGGTGCAAAACTGGCGGTAGCCCGTCTCGAACCGCTGATGATCGGCGGCCTGTATCCGAAAAACCTGGAAGACCGGATCCTGATCAAGCTCGATCAGGCACCGCCGTATCTGCTCGATGCCCTGGTGACCGTCGAAGACCGTGACTTCTATAGTCATCTTGGGGTTTCACCCAAGTCCATTGCCCGTGCCATCTGGGTCAATACCTCGCAAGGGCAGATGCGTCAGGGCGGCAGTACGCTGACCCAGCAGTTGGTCAAGAACTTCTACCTGACCAACGAGCGCAGCCTCACGCGCAAACTGACCGAAGCCATGATGTCGGTGTTGCTGGAGCTGCATTACAGCAAGCAGGAAATTCTCGAGGCTTACCTCAATGAGGTGTTCGTCGGCCAGGACGGTCAGCGTGCGGTGCATGGTTTCGGTCTGGCCAGCCAGTACTTCTTCAGCCAGCCATTGTCGGAGCTGAAGATTCATCAGGTGGCGTTGCTGGTCGGTCTGGTCAAGGGGCCTTCCTATTACAACCCGCGTCGCAATCCCGAGCGTGCTCTGGAGCGTCGCAATCTGGTTCTCGACCTGCTTGAGCAACAGGGCGTTGCTACTGCGCAAGTGGTCGAGGCGGCCAAGAAGATGCCTCTGGGCGTGACCAAGACCGGCAGCCTTGCGGACAGCTCGTTCCCGGCCTTCCTTGATCTGGTCAAGCGTCAGTTGCGTGAAGACTATCGCGACGAAGACTTGACCGAAGAAGGGCTGCGAATTTTCACCAGTTTCGATCCGATCCTGCAGATGAAGTCCCAGGCGGCCATGGACGATACGTTCAAGCGACTGGCCGGGCGCAAAGGGTCGGACGAAGTGGAAGCGGCCATGGTCGTGACCAATCCCGAGACTGGCGAAGTGCAAGCCTTGCTGGGCAGTCGTCAGGCCGGATTCGCCGGGTTCAACCGTGCCATCGATGCCGTGCGGCCTATCGGCTCGCTGGTCAAGCCGGCGATCTATCTCACCGCGCTTGAGCGCCCGAGCCAGTACACCCTGACCAGTTGGGTGGCCGACGAGCCGTTTCAGGTCAAGGGTGCGGACGGCCAGGTCTGGAAACCACAGAACTACGATCGCAAGGCCCACGGGAATATTTTCCTGTATCAGGGGCTGGCGCATTCCTACAACCTATCGACAGCCAAGCTGGGTCTTGAGCTGGGCGTGCCCAATGTATTCAAGACCCTCGCCAAGCTGGGCGTGACACGCGAATGGCCAGCGTATCCTTCGATGCTGCTGGGGGCTGGCGGCTTGAGTCCGATGGAAATCGCCACCATGTACCAGACGATTGCCAGCGGCGGCTTCAATACCCCGATGCGTGGTATTCGCAGCGTCTTGACTGCCGAGGGTGAACCGCTCAAGCGTTATCCGTTCCAGATCGAGCAGCGTTTCGATCCGGGCGCCATTTATCTGGTGCAGAACGCAATGCAGCGGGTGATGCGTGAAGGGACCGCCAAGTCGGTTTACAGCGTCTTGCCATCGACCTTGAATCTGGCGGGCAAGACCGGCACCAGTAACGATTCGCGCGACAGCTGGTTTGCAGGTTTCAGTCAGGATCTGCTGGCAGTGGTGTGGATGGGGCGTGACGATAACGGCAAGACGCCGTTCACCGGAGCCAGTGGAGCCTTGCAGGTCTGGACCAGTTTCATGCGCAAGGCCGACCCGCTGCCGCTGGACATGGCAATGCCGGATAACGTGGTCCAGGCCTGGGTCAATGCCCAGACCGGTCAGGGGTCGGATGCCAATTGCCCGAATGCCGTACAGATGCCGTATATTCGCGGCAGTGAACCTCAGCCCGGTGCCTCCTGTAGCGGTAGCCCGGCACCCGCCGCTGAAGTGCTGGACTGGGTCAAGGGTTGGTTGAATTAAGCAATGAGGGTGTGACGTGAATAAATGGTTGATTCCGGCTGTAACGACCCTGGCGTTGCTCAGTGGTTGTTCCAGCGTGCAGCGTGGCTCGATCCCGGTCGTGGATTCGGGCTCCAGGGTTTCTAACAGCGAGCGTGTTTCGGCTTCGCGCAATACAGCTTATCGAGCCAATACTGCCCAGGCTCCGCAGGCCCAGGCTGTGCCGCAGGATTCCGGTGTGGTCGTGATGGTTCCGGGCAGTGGTGGTGCCGCAGGTGCCGGCCAGAGCTTCTCTGCGCCTTCATCCCAGTCCTCGTTCACCATCGACACGCCTCCGGTTGCTCAGCAGCCAGTCAATTCGGCTCCGGTGAGCAACTACAGCATGCCGGCGTCGTCGGCACCGACCGGTATTCCGTCCGGTTCGTCCGGCCTGTCGGCTGACGAGCAACTGGATGGCCCGGTACTGGCTCTGTTGACCACGGCTCAGCAGCAGCAAGGCAGCGGTGACCTCAACGGTGCTTCGTCGAGCCTTGAGCGTGCCCAGCGAGTGGCACCGCGCGAGCCGCAAGTGCTTTATCGTCTGGCTCAGGTGCGTCTGGCCCAGGGTGATCCAGCCCAGGCAGAACAACTGGCCCGTCGCGCCCTGACCTATGCCAATGGTCGTGCAAGCCTGCAGGCGAGCCTCTGGGAGCTGATCGCCCAGTCTCGTGAAAAGCAGGGTGATGCGGCTGGCGCAGCGCTGGCGCGTCAAAAAGCCCGGGTCAATCTCTGATGGATCAGCGTCTGCCTGAAGTGGCTGAGCAACTGTTGCTGATCGAGCGTGAACTGAGGGTCCTGGGCTGGTGGAGCGATACGCCGCCCAGTGAGGAAGCGCTTTCCAGCACCGAGCCGTTCAGCGTCGATACCCTGGAGTTCGAGCAGTGGCTGCAATGGGTTTTCCTGCCGAGGATGAAAATCATCCTGGAGCGGGATCTTCCATTGCCCAACTCGTCGGGGATTCTGGAAATGGCCGAAATGGTCTACGCCAGTCGTCAGAGTGAAGCACGCAAACTGCAGGAGCTTCTGGCGCAGTTTGACCAGCTGATCAGCCAGTCTTAACGGCAGTATTCGGCAATCGTCCTTTGCGTTTCTGCAACACGCGCCTTGCGTTCATCATCCGTGAGGCGCTTTGTTCCCCCCTCGGTCTGCTCACGCACTCTCGGATTGTTCTGCAGTTGCGCAAGGTTGGTGCGCAAGACTTCGCAATTGTCGGCCATTCTGGCTTCCTGAGCCCTCACCTGTTTCTTGACCTTGGCATCGATATCCTGCTGTTGAGGATCCGGCTCGCTGGCCGTTGATGCGGCAGGGGCGGTTGGTGGCTTTTGCACATTGATTTCTTCTACCTGCTGCCCGGCAGGCGGTTGCGCATCGAAATGCGTGACCCCTTGTGCATCGACCCATTTGTAGATTGGTGCGGCCTGGCTGGTTGTACTTACCGCCATCGAGAGTGCAGCCGCGAGGATCATCCAGCGCATGGTACTTCCTTGAAAATTCTGTGCGTCGCAAAGCTACCATATACAGTGCTCTGGAGTCCGGGTCTGTCCCCCTTATAAGCCGCTGCCTGGAAGAAAGCTCACGGATTACTTGACTTGCGGGGGGCGAATCACAACAATTCAAAGTTCGCTGTAGAAGGACTGCCAGAAGCAGACCGTCTCGGTAGATCATGAGGCGCACACCCGCGCCGACCTGTAACACCCGCAACGCGTTACCTCGCGCTGGGTGGGAATGTTCCGCAACACTCAGGGACATCCCAATACTTGCTCAGTCAGTGCTGACGTAGTCGGCGACCACCGTCGCTCATGCTCTGCTTGGCAGTAAAACCTAATAAGACCCGTTCCGTAGTGGACGGTATTCTGGCGTTTTAGAGGTGAACAACGTGGAGCTTTTATCTGGCGCTGAAATGGTCGTCCGCTTTTTGCGTGACGAAGGCGTTAAGTACATTTACGGGTACCCGGGTGGCGCCCTTCTGCATGTCTACGACGCGCTCTTCAAAGAACCGGCTGTAAATCATATTCTTGTTCGTCACGAACAGGCCGCCACTCACATGGCTGATGGTTATGCGCGCGCCACCGGCAAGGCTGGTGTGGTTCTGGTGACATCCGGTCCGGGTGCAACCAACGCCATCACCGGTATTGCCACTGCCTACATGGACTCCATTCCAATGGTGGTGCTGTCCGGTCAGGTTGCCAGCACCCTGGTGGGTACCGATGCGTTCCAGGAGACCGACATGATCGGTATCTCCCGTCCGATCGTGAAACACAGCTTCATGATCAAGCATCCTTCGGAAATCCCGGAAGTCCTGAAGAAGGCCTTCTACCTGGCGCAGTCCGGTCGTCCGGGTCCTGTGGTCGTCGATATTCCGAAAGACATGACCAACCCGGCCGAGAAATACGAATACGTATTCCCGAAAAAAGCCAAGCTGCGCTCCTACAGCCCGGCTGTCCGCGGTCACTCGGGCCAGATCCGCAAGGCCGTCGAAATGCTCCTGGCCGCCAAGCGTCCGATCATCTATGCCGGTGGCGGCGTGGTCATGGGCAACGGTTCCGAGCCGCTAACTGAGCTGGCTAAACAGCTCAACGCTCCGGTCACCAATACCCTGATGGGTCTTGGCTGCTATCCGGGCACCGACCGCCAGTTCGTGGGCATGCTCGGCATGCATGGCAGTTACACCGCGAACCTGGCCATGCACCACACCGATGTGATCCTGGCTGTAGGCGCACGCTTCGATGACCGCGTCATCAATGGCGCGAGCAAGTTCAGCCCGAACGCCAAGATCATCCACATCGATATCGACCCGGCTTCGATCTCCAAGACCATCAAGGCCGACGTGCCTATCGTGGGTCCTGTAGAGAGCGTGCTGACCGAAATGGTCGCGACCCTCAAGGACATCGGCGAGACCCCGAACAAGGAGTCCGTTGCCGCCTGGTGGAAGCAAATCGATGAGTGGCGTGCCGGTGGCGACCTGTTCCCTTACAACCGTGGCGATGGCAGTGTCATCAAGCCGCAGACGGTCATCGAAACCCTGTGTGAAGTGACCAAGGGCGAAGCCTACGTTTCTTCCGACGTGGGTCAGCACCAGATGTTCGCGGCTCAGTACTACCGCTTCAACAAGCCTAATCGCTGGATCAACTCCGGTGGTCTGGGCACCATGGGCTTCGGTTTCCCGGCCGCCATGGGCGTCAAGATGAGCTTCCCGGATGCTGACGTCGCCTGCGTGACCGGCGAAGGCAGTATCCAGATGAACATTCAGGAGCTGTCGACCTGCCTGCAGTACGGTCTGCCGGTGAAGATCATCCTGCTCAACAACGGCGTGCTTGGCATGGTCCGTCAGTGGCAGGACATGAGCTACGGTGCTCGTCACTCCCATTCCTACATGGAGTCGCTGCCTGACTTCGTGAAGCTGGTCGAAGCCTACGGTCATGTCGGCATTCGGGTCACTGATCTGAAAGATTTGAAGCCGAAAATGGAAGAGGCCTTTGCCATGAAGGATCGCCTGGTATTCATCGACATTCAGGTCGATGTAACCGAGCACGTCTATCCGATGCAGATCAAGGACGGCTCCATGCGCGATATGTGGTTGAGCAAGACGGAGCGTACATAATCATGCGGCACATCATTTCCCTATTGCTGGAAAACGAACCGGGTGCGTTGTCTCGTGTCGTCGGGCTCTTCTCGCAGCGTAACTACAACATCGAAAGCCTGACTGTGGCGCCAACCGAAGACCCGACCCTGTCGCGTCTGACGCTGACCACAGTGGGGCACGATGAAGTGATCGAGCAGATCACCAAGAACCTCAACAAGCTGGTCGAAGTGGTCAAGCTGGTCGATCTGTCCGAGAGCGCTCACATCGAGCGTGAACTGATGCTGGTCAAGGTCAAGGCTACTGGCGCTCAGCGTGCCGAGATCAAGCGCACCACGGATATTTTCCGTGGGCAGATCGTGGACGTGACTGCCAGCGTCTACACCGTACAGTTGAGTGGCACAAGCGACAAACTGGACAGCTTCATTCAGGCCATCGGCACTGCCGCTATCCTGGAAACAGTACGCAGTGGCGTGACGGGTATTGCCCGTGGCGACAAAGTGCTGAGCATTTAATTAACTCAATTAGCAAATGGCCTGAAGGCCTAGATAGATAACAGGGGAATTCCATGAAAGTTTTTTACGACAAAGACTGTGACCTTTCGATCATCCAGGGCAAAAAAGTCGCCATCATCGGTTACGGCTCTCAAGGCCACGCTCAAGCGTGCAACCTGAAAGACTCCGGCGTTGATGTCACTGTTGGCCTGCGTAAAGGTTCGGCTACTGTCGCCAAAGCTGAAGCTCATGGCCTGAAAGTGACTGACGTTGCTTCCGCCGTTGCTGCTGCCGACCTGGTCATGATCCTGACCCCGGACGAATTCCAGGCTCAGCTGTACAAGAATGAAGTCGAGCCTAACCTGAAGAAGGGCGCAACCCTGGCTTTCTCCCACGGCTTCGCGATTCACTACAATCAGGTCGTGCCACGCGCTGACCTGGACGTGATCATGATCGCGCCAAAGGCACCAGGCCACACCGTTCGTACCGAATTCGTCAAAGGCGGCGGTATCCCTGACCTGATCGCTGTTTACCAGGATGCTTCGGGCAACGCCAAGAACGTTGCTTTGTCCTACGCTTCGGGCGTTGGAGGTGGCCGTACCGGTATCATCGAAACCACGTTCAAGGACGAAACCGAAACCGACCTGTTCGGCGAACAAGCCGTTCTGTGCGGCGGTACCGTTGAACTGGTCAAGGCTGGCTTCGAAACGCTGGTTGAAGCTGGCTACGCTCCTGAAATGGCTTACTTCGAGTGCCTGCACGAACTGAAACTGATCGTTGACCTCATGTACGAAGGCGGTATCGCCAACATGAACTACTCGATCTCCAACAACGCCGAATACGGCGAGTACGTGACTGGTCCTGAAGTCATCAACGCTGAATCCCGTCAGGCCATGCGCAACGCTCTGAAGCGCATCCAGGATGGTGAATACGCGAAGATGTTCATCAGCGAAGGTGCTACCGGCTACCCATCGATGACCGCCAAGCGTCGTAACAACGCTGCGCACGGTATCGAAGTCATCGGCGAAAAACTGCGCTCCATGATGCCTTGGATCGCGGCGAACAAGATCGTCGACAAGAACAAGAACTAAGTTCTTCTGTTCTCAAAGGACGCGGCCAATTGGCCGCGTTTTTTCGTTATGAGGCCAGTGTCTGGTATAAAGCTGCATCGTTTGCTGGCGAATGTTCGTCGCAGACACCTGTCGAACCTTTTCAAACCGCTGCAAGGTAATGTCCATGAGCGAACGTCCTGAAGAGCCGAACAAGGCCTCTGACGCCGAAAGTCTGCTACCTATCGATGAACATGTTGAGGAAGGCCACGACGCCGAAGGGCGCAAGGTCCGTCATCGCGGGATCTATCTCCTGCCAAACCTGTTCACCACTGCGAACCTGTTCGCAGGTTTCTACTCCATCATCAGTTCCATGAGCGCCCAGAGTGCCTTGAGCGCAGGTGATTCGGTCGCCGCGAGCAAGTACTTTGCTTTTGCTGCCATCGCGATCTTTATCGCAATGGTCCTCGACGGTCTTGATGGTCGTGTTGCGCGCATGACCAATACCCAGAGTGCTTTTGGCGCCGAGTACGACTCGTTGTCCGACATGGTTGCCTTTGGCGTTGCCCCGGCATTGCTGGCATTCGGCTGGGCACTGGGAGATATGGGCAAGGTCGGCTGGATGGTCGCCTTCATCTATGTCGCTGGCGCAGCATTGCGACTGGCCCGTTTCAATACCCAGGTGGGCAAGGCTGACAAACGCTACTTCATCGGTCTTGCCAGCCCGGCTGCGGCGGGTGTGGTTGCCGGTACGGTCTGGGCTTTCAGCGACTTCGGTATCCAGGGGTCGAAACTGTCTTTTCTGGTGGCCTTGCTGGTCGCCGCGGCAGGCATGTTGATGGTCAGTAATATCAAGTACAACAGCTTCAAGGAGCTGGATCTGAGAGGTCGCGTCCCGTTTGTTGCGATTCTGGTGGTCGTATTGGTATTCGCTGTAGTGTTCAGTGATCCGCCGCGCATTTTGCTGCTGATTTTCCTCGGTTATGCGCTATCGGGGCCTGTTCAATACCTGTTACATCTTCGTCGCCACAAGTCCGCCGACTGATCGGATATCCCTCATACTTCGTAGACTGTAGGTGCATAAGCTCACCAGGTTTACGGAGTCATCATGCTGATCAAGTTACCTTCGACGTCCGACTCCAGAGAGTCGGACGTTACACCTGAGAAAATCTATCTTTCACGTCGCACGCTGTTGGCAAGCTCACTGGCTGGTCTGGCCGTTACGGCCATGCCGCGTCTGGTGAGTGCACAGGACCCGTCGCGATACGCCGATGTCGAGGTGGGGAAGGCGCCCGCCTGGTTTTCCGAAAAACTGCCGGGTACCCGGTGGCAGGCCGTCAACGTCAAGGATGAGGCGATAACGCCCTTCAAGGATGCGACCCACTACAACAACTTCTATGAGTTCGGGACTGATAAAGGTGATCCGGCTCGTAATGCCGGTTCATTGAAGACCGAGCCGTGGAGTGTGGTCATTGATGGCGAGGTGGCCAAGCCGGGTCGCTATGCCCTGGAAGACTTCATGAAACCCTACCAGTTGGAAGAGCGTATCTACCGGCTTCGCTGTGTGGAGGCCTGGTCGATGGTGATTCCCTGGATCGGTTTCCCTATCTCTGCATTGCTCAAGCAGGTGGAGCCGACTTCGAAGGCCAGATACATCCGTTTTGAAACGCTGCAGGATCCTCAGTCCATGCCTGGGCAACGATCCGATTTTGCCCTGATCGACTGGCCTTATGTAGAAGGGCTGCGACTCGATGAGGCCATGAATCCACTGGCCATCCTTGCGGTCGGTATGTACGGGCGGGAATTGCCTAACCAGAACGGTGCGCCGCTGCGACTGGTCGTTCCGTGGAAGTACGGTTTCAAAAGCGTGAAATCCATCGTGCGGATCAGCCTCGTCGCCGAGCAACCGAAAACCACCTGGCAAAGCATCGCGGCCAATGAATATGGCTTCTATGCCAACGTGAACCCTACGGTTGATCACCCGCGATGGACTCAGGCCCGCGAGCGTCGCTTGCCGAGCGGGTTGTTCAGTCCCAACCTTCGCCAGACCGAAATGTTCAACGGCTATGCCGAAGAGGTCGCTTCCTTGTATGCCGGCATGGATCTGAGGAAGGACTATTGATGCGATATCCGTTCTGGCGTGTTGGCGTTTTTCTGGCTGCCTGCGTTGCTCCTGTCCTCTGGTTCTATCAGGCCTGGATATTTGCGTTGGGGCCTGATCCTGGAAAGGTGCTGGTTGAACGGTTCGGTTTGGGGGCGTTGATCCTGCTGCTGATTACCCTGGCGCTGACGCCTTTGCAGCGAATGACAGGTTGGGCAGGGTGGATCGCAGTTCGCAGGCAGGTGGGGCTGTGGTGTTTTGCCTATGTGGTCCTGCATATGACGATGTATGCGCTGTTTATCCTCGGGCTGGACTGGGGGCAGTTGGGTGTCGAGCTGGTCAAGCGGCCCTATATCATTGTCGGCAGCCTTGGCTTTCTCGGGTTACTGGCCTTGGCGGTGACATCCAATCGATATAGCCAGCGTCGATTGGGCGCGCGCTGGAAGAAGTTGCATCGGCTGGTTTACGTGATTCTGGGGTTGGGTTTGCTGCATATGCTGTGGATTGTCAGGGCTGACCTGAAGGAGTGGGCTTTATATGCAGTCATTGGTTCGGTATTGCTTATCTTGCGAATCCCAATGATTGCCAGGCGAATCCCCCGGATTGCTACCCGCAAGGCAGCTAGTTCCATAAAAAGGTGAAATTAAGTGTTGACGGGCGATTTAATGTCTCTATAATTCGCCCCACTTCCGGCGCAGACGGAACTGAAAAAGCCTTGTAAATCAATAGTTTGCAAGTGTTTAGCGGTTCTGGAGTCGAGCTGGAAGTGCTTCGATCATGGTTGGATCGACAGCGGTGTGAGAAAGCGTTTGACACAGCCTTCGGGTCCTGTAGAATTCGCCTCCCGCTGACGAGTAACCTGAGGTTGATCGAAGCGCAAGTGGTTGAAGTTGCAAAGGAAACTTTGAAACTTATTGAAATAACCGCTTGACAGGTACAGAGGGTGCTGTAGAATGCGCGCCTCGGTTGAGACGAAAGGCTCAACCCACCGCTCTTTAACAACTGAATCAAGCAATTCGTGTGGGTGCTTGTGGTGTAAGACTGAAGTCAACAGATTATCAG
>NZ_FYDI01000004.1:0-560355 GCF_900187465.1 Pseudomonas sp. Irchel 3A18 | reverse complement strand
CGACTACATCGAGATGTTCTACAACGCAAAACGCCGGCATGGTTTCAACAATCAGCTGTCACCGGTAGAGTTTGAAAAGCGTTACGCAATGAGCTTGCAAGGTGTCTAGAGAATCCGGGGCGATTCACCCATGAGTATGATTTTGGGCATATCTGCAAGCGAACGCTGATTAATTGGTCCAGAAATTGAGAGTATAAGCAAGGTGATCTGCCTGAAGGCGGCAGATCACCCCTTTATCAATCAAGCCCTGATATCAATCAATGAGGGCTCTCGTTTCTCTGCATTTTCATGAATCTGCCGTATCCACTCTTCGCTCAGGTCGTTTTTTCTGATGGCCACGATTTTTCCGTAATCAATGGTGTCTTGAAAATTCATGAGGTTCAGGATGTATTTTCCGCCAAATTTTTCTGTGTCATGGTCGACAAGTTTCATCATGATTCTTGCATGAGACTGAACGTTTTCTTTGAAGTCCTCAATATTGTTGAGTGTGTCGGTAAG
The DNA here is from genome assembly GCF_900187465.1 of Pseudomonas sp. Irchel 3A18. Lineage (NCBI taxonomy): Bacteria > Pseudomonadati > Pseudomonadota > Gammaproteobacteria > Pseudomonadales > Pseudomonadaceae > Pseudomonas > Pseudomonas sp. Irchel 3A18. Next base: position 559,857 of record NZ_FYDI01000004.1, on the reverse strand, counting down.
CCATTTTATTTCATCCTCGCTCAGGCTGTTTTCAGGCGCGATTACTTTTATCTGGGCATCGTCTCCCAAGGTATAACTGAAACCTTTGTTGGCCAGGTCTGGCCTTAGCTCGATAAGCTCTTTTCTAAAGCGATCGTAGTAGCTTTGCTGAATAGTCAAATTTATCGAGGCATCCGTTTCTAGTTGCCGTAGATAGAACTCTTTGGTCATGGGGCGTTTTTCTGCGCTTCTAGAATTGTTGCCATATAGGTAAAATTTCCCCTTCCATGGCTCTTCCTCCCGCGTATAAAACTCTTTGGCTCGTGCCTCTTTGGCACTCAGGGTGGGCTCCGCTTCTGAAACAGCCGTTTTTGCTGGTGTTGAAAGGCCGGGTTGAACAGAGGGCAGTTGAGGTTTCACCGCATTTGATACAACGCTGCTGATATTCATGTCTTGCTCCTTTATAGAATTGGCTCCCTATCAGTAGCGGCCGCTGGAAGTAAAACTTGGCCTGATAACGTTGTGGGAAAGTTCCGAGAGGAGGTTTGTGTGAGACGTTGTTCTCAAATCTATTGCAGAGGAGGTGATTGGTTTTGAGTTTTATATTTTGTAGGAGTTTTCTTTTTTCATGTTGTCCAGGGTTGATCTTCATGACCTCTGATGATTATGTCCGGCATGTCAGTGGCAAGAGAGCCCTGGATGAATAATGGAATATTGAGAGAGCTATCATGCCTAAGAATAAAAGGTTTTTTTATCGTTTCCTGATGTCTGGCGCTTTAGTGATGACATGCCAGTCCTTTGCGCACACTAAAGAGATAGCCAAGTCTCCCGGTTTACCTGCCGGGCAAGCGCCGCAAGTGCAGGAAGTTTCAGGACAGGCCTCAACCTTTTTGGGTGACCGCCTTAACCAGATCAATCAGACATTGCAGAGTGCCGCGTCGGTGCATCGCTATCGGTTCATATCATTGCGTGGTCAGGATGTACTGTTGGCGACGCCTGACTATGATGCATCAAGTGCTATGTGGAAGGTCGAGTATCAAGTCGATCATGGCGACTGGAAACCCAAGACGAATAGGGAGCCGCAAGCCATCCGAGACTTGAAGCCTGGATCGCGGGTCAATGTCCGAGTGATGGCTGCCGAGGGCGCCAGTTTTGGAAAAGCTGACTACCGCATGGTGTTGGGTTCGTATCCCCATATGCAGTATGACCTTCATGATGAAGGCGGTTTCCTGAAAATTCCTTATGGATTGACCAGGCCTTCCTTCCTGGCCACTCAGGCTTATACCAAGGTATTGCTTGAGGCTACCTTTACCGATAGCAAGGCTTATCCATTGGCGGGAGGTGTCATGGATTTCAGGCTGGAGCCTCATGAAGGATATGCAGAGATCAATAAAGTGCTTACCTCTGATAGCCGCGGGAAAATTTCAAGGTTTATCGAGTTCGGTCGCTGTGAGGGCGGGGATCTTGCGGGGGATTTTGCTCACCCGAGTACGGGTAACAATATATGGAGCACCCGTTATAAAGTCGGGAAATACAGTGCACATAATGTACTCCTTGAAAGCCTGGACGATAAACGGCAGGAGTACGCTTTCGGACATATCTGCAAGCGTTCGCTGGTTAACAGGTCTGGTAGTTAAACGACAGGAAAGTTTCGCTGCCTGATGGCTCAGGCAGCGAACAGTCTGTTTCAGGCCTGGATATCGACCAGAGGCTTTTCGTTGTCCTCTCGCTTGGGCGCAAAGCGTTCAATCTGGTAGATGATGGTGTTCATGAAGTTGCCGATGGTGTTGCGGCTGAATATCTGGCCGTAATCAATGACCTTGCTGTAGGCCTCCAGATTGAGCTTGTGCTCGTTGCCGAACTTCTCGGTGTAGTGATCCGTCAATGTCATGACGCTTTTGGCATGGGTGAACAGATTCTTTTTGAGCCCACTGCGGTCATTGAGACTTTCCGTCAGGTAGCTGAGTTCGGCCGGTGTCAGCACGCCATCGGGGTCGGTCACTTTTATCTGCTGGTCCAGGCCGAGCGTGAAGCCGAAGTGTTTCTTTGACAGCGCCGTATTCAGAAAGGAGAGTTGCTGCTTGAAGTCGTGAAAATTGTCGAACATGGCATGTATGGACGTGTTGAAGGTCTTTAACTCTTTATCAAGATAGTTTTTTCTCATGTCTTCAGTGGTTTTGTCGGACAAATTTTTATAAGGCTCTAAAATCTCACCTTTTGATGTCTTGGGTAGCCAAGGCGATTCTTCTGATCGATAAAACGCTTCATTGGCATCATGCCCCCTCTTGATGGCTGCTGGCGGTGTGCTTGATATTTTGTCAGTAGAAACAGCTCTTGAGGCAGGCTCAATTGCTGGGGGTTGCCAGTTTTGCAAGGCAGGGGAAGGCGAATTGATGTTCATGGCACAGTCTCATGGTTTATACAGTCGACTGTTTAGCGGCGGATTTTGAGGAAACTTGTCCTGATAAGTGTGTAGGAATAGTCCCAGAGACAAGTGCATTAAGGATGCTTGTAAGAGGTTTCTCTTTTTTATATCCGTTAAGTCAGTTTTGCAGGACGCTTTTTTTGAAGAGACAAATCATCTTTGATCAGCAGAGTCTTGCAAATAAACGAGCTAGCAAAAGTCCATATTTGCCAGCCCGTTTACATTTAAACCTGCCTCAAGCCGTGACCACTCTTTGCGGGCTCCCCAACCGCTTGTTCAATTCCAACCCGTTGGCCATCAATACCATCAAACCCAGTCCGACTATCGCGGTGGTGACTTGCATCGGCCAGGTATCGCCTGCCAGGGCGTTGGCCATATCCGCCAGTGGTGCAAGCAATACGCCCAGGCAGAAGACTTCAAGGGAGTAACGCCCCATACGGCAGGTCTGTTGCGCAGGCCAGTTGTCGAGCCAGGTGTGGCGGGTCGGCAGCAATTTGGCGACTACATAGACCAGAGCCAGGAAGTGTACGAGGCGGGCAGGTTCCAGGTCGGTCTTGCTGATGGGGTACAAGGCTTCCAGGCCGAGGGTCGAAACCAGTACGCCATGCAGTTCGGGCCATTTTTCGCTGAAGGTCAGCGCGCCTGCAATCACCACATACATGGCGCTCAGCAGAAACAGTGGCTGTTGGTGCAATGGACGTTGTTCGACACTGGCGATGGCCGGTTTCGTGGTTTGCAATGCGCATGCACCGCCTAGCACGAACAGCAGTTGCCAGGCCACCGGATTGAAATACCAGACCCCGCCACCTTCGTAAGCGCGCAGGTTCCAGCCAAACAGCGGCACCATCATGTACAGCGCAATGGACAGGCCCACCGCCACTTCAACCTTGCGCAGCATCAACGGCAGGATCAGCGGCAGCGCCAGTAACAGCAGGATGTAGAGGGGCAGCGGGTCGGTCAGATTGGGTTTGAAACGCAGCAGCAATTCGTCGGCCAGCGCCTGTTGCGGATTGCCGACGAAGTATTCGAGGCCCATCTGCTGGACCATATCGCGGGTTTCGACATGGTTGTTGGCCACGAACACGATGCCCATCAACAGCGTCAGCAGGAAGATATGCACCACATACAGGACCCAGGTGCGGCGCAGGATGCGTACACACGCTACCAGCATGCCATCGCGCTGGGCGATGCGTCCGTAGGCCAGGATTGCGGCGTAGCCAGCCAGGAAGACGAATACCTCTGCGGCATCGCTGAAGCCGAAATTGCGCAAGGTCAGTTGCGCCAAAGGGTTGTCGGGCACGTGATCCCAGAAAATGAAGATCAGCGCCAAACCTCGAAAGAAGTCGATTCGATAATCGCGTCCGTTAGTCATAACGGTGGGCTCTTGAAAGTTTGTCGATTGAATAAGGATCAACCGCAGTGGGTTGAGGTTCCGCACCGCCAGTCAGTAGTCGGTCGGCGGCGCGGCAGGGTGGCGTTAATCGACGAGAAATGCAAAAGCCGGGCTATTACAGAATGTCTCCATACGGTCGGCTCAGGTCAGTTCGGCGGGCTCAAAGCTGTCCGAGCGTGCCATTTGCCACATGCGTGAATAGAAGCTGTCGTCCTGTATCCCGTTCAGCAACTGGCCGGGTTGCAAGAACACATGGGTCTGCGAGAACAGTTTGATTTCCGTTGCCGACATACGGCGCACCAGATGCCTGGCTTCCAGTTGTGACGGCTGATCAAGCCCGGCCGCCGCGAGCATTTCGGCCAGAGCCTTGAGTGTGTTGCGGTGAAAGTTGAAGACCCGTTGAGCCTTGTCCGGCACCACCAGCGCGCGTTGCCGCAAGGTGTCCTGGGTCGCTACGCCGGTCGGGCATTTGTTGGTGTGACAGCTTTGTGACTGGATACAACCAATGGCGAACATGAAGCCGCGTGCCGAGTTGGCCCAGTCGGCGCCGATGGCCAGTACGCTGGCGATGTCGAAGGCGCTGACAATCTTGCCGCTGGCACCCAGTTTGATTTTGTCCCGCAGGTTCAGGCCCACCAGTGTGTTGTGTACGAAAAGCAGGCCTTCACGCATCGGTGAGCCTATGTGGTCGGTGAACTCGACCGGCGCCGCACCGGTGCCCCCTTCAGCACCGTCGATAACGATGAAGTCGGGATAGATACCGGTTTCCAGCATGGCCTTGGCGATCCCCATGAATTCCCACGGATGGCCCAGGCAGAATTTGAAGCCTATCGGCTTGCCGCCAGACAACTCGCGCAGTTGAGCGATGAACTGCATCAATTCACAAGGTGTCGAGAATGCACTGTGCCGGGACGGCGAGATGCAGTCTTCGCCCATGGGAATGCCGCGGGTATCGGCGATTTCCTGGGTGACCTTGTGTTTGGGCAGGATTCCGCCATGGCCCGGTTTGGCCCCCTGGCTCATCTTGATTTCAATCATGCGCACCTGCGGGTCACGGGCTTGTGCAGCGAAGCGTTCTGGATCGAAGCGGCCGTCTGCGCCTCGGCAGCCGAAGTAACCGCTGCCCAGCTCCCAGGTCAGGTCGCCGCCATGTTCCCGGTGATACGGGCTGATACTGCCTTCGCCGGTGTCATGGGCGAAGTTGCCCAGCTTGGCACCCTGATTCAATGCTCGAATGGCATTGGCGCTGAGCGAACCAAAGCTCATCGCCGAAATATTGAAGATCGAGGCGGAATACGGCTGGGTGCATTGCGGGCCGCCTATCTGCACGCGGAACGAATTCGGGTCGCTCAACGGCGCCGGGCGCATGGAGTGGCCGATGAACTCGAAGCCGGTTTCATAGACATCGATCAGCGTACCGAACGGCCTGTCGGCGGTTTCGTTCTTGGCCCGTGAATACACCAGCGAGCGCTGGGCGCGGGAGAAGGGCAGGGCGTCGCTGTCGGACTCCAGCAGATACTGGCGAATCTCCGGGCGGATGGCCTCCACGGCATAACGGATATTGCCCAGGATCGGGTAGTTGCGACGTACCGAATGCGGGGATTGCAGCAAGTCGATGATACCGATCACGCTCAATACCGCAGTCAGCAGGGTAAATGGCCAAAGCCACTCGTGATGCCAGAACGGCAGGCTGAACAGGGTGAACAGCACGCAACCAACGAAGACTGCATAACGACTGAGTAGCGAGAGGCTCATATGACATCCTTGGGCTAATGACGACACGCCCTGTCTTTTTGCCGCATCGGGCCGCAGGGCTGCATAAACATCGATTGCTGGCTCATGAGCCGTTGCAAGGGAAATGTAGCAGGCGGGTGATAAATGAATAAGGGCGAAGACCGCACTGTTGCCGTTCTTCGCCCTTGATCGAGGATGTTGTCAGTTGGCAGGGTTGGTCGGCTGGTACTGAAAGGTCGGGCCTGTGAAGGTTTTTGGGTCCGGTATGCCGGACATCATTGCCTTGGCCTGGCCCTTGAGCGACATCATCAGGCCCATCGCTGTATTCATCCGGTTCTGGCTCGAATCGCCGTTGAACAGGGCATGCAACGACTGGAGCAGGCTCGTGTAGGTGTAGTTGAAATTGTCGTTGGCGAAGGATTGCACTGTGTTTGGCTTATAGGGGCCGGGGTCGGTAGCGACGGGGTAGACGCCCGTGGGATCGAAGTTTATCGCTGCACCGGCATAGGCATATTTATCCTCGGGTGCAGGGCCGCCGTCGGGTGTAGCAATCAGTAGTTTGCCTTTCTGGATCTGCATGAAGCGATAGTAGTGCGCGTATCCTCCGCCTTCGACTTCAAGGGGGGAGGTCGATGTGCCTTCGCCCTGATCGATGATGGTTGTGATGGCTTGCTGTGCTGTGGCGACATTGCTGACAACCACCGACCCCCACATCAGATCGGGGCCAACCTGATTGGGCGACGGGTTGAGAAAGGCGCCGTCACCCAGTTGCGCGATGGCGTCCGAAATTGCGGTATAGAACTGGCCAATGGTGACATCGGCTTGCGCCGCAAGCAGTTTGAAATCGAGCGCTTTTTCCGGTTCCTCGATCTGCAGGAAAGTCTGCAACTGTGTCTGTGAGAAGGGGGCCAGATGCACGGTCAGGTCCGATTGCACGCCGCCGGGCAGCGGGCCTGGATAGTTGGGGATAAAGCCCGGTGAGTCGATGACAGGCGAGCCGCCGAGGGCATTCATCACATTGCTCGCCAGTGTCATGTGCAGCATTTCTTCGATGACCACCGAGGAAATGATGGCGGAGATTTCCGCATTTTTGCTGGCATCGATCGAGTAGAGCGCATACAGATAAAGCGGGATGGTCGAGTGCTCCAGTTCGACAGCGGACTGAAGCGCATCCAGTACCTGTTGTACCGTGACGTTGGGGCCTTGCAGGCCCGCAATCATTGAGCGTTGCAGACGAATCATGGCATTACCCCTTTGCTGGCTGGGTCTGGTTGATCAGGCGACGGGCAATTGCCGCTGCTTTGCCTCCTCGCGCTGCACTGGCTGGCGCACTGCCTGTTGGAGCCGCAGCCTGGGTGGCCGCATCGATTTGAGGTGCCGCCCTGGTGGCTGTTTTCGTTCCGGGCAAGGGATTCTTGAGCCAGGTAAGAATGGCCTGACGCTTGGCGGGAGACAGGTCCCGGGTCACCGGCATCGAGTTGGCGTCTTGGATATCCAGGCTGAACGCGAGGGTCAGTAATCCGGCGGTTTTCACCACCGAATCGAAATCCGCCATGTTCAGGAAGCGCAGCATCACCGGGTAGAGGTTGGCGTATTGCTGGAAGATCGGCTGGATATCATCCCAGGTTGGTGATGCAGGAATGGTGTAGCCGCTCCAGAGTAGAACACTGATGAAGTCGGAGGCGTTGACCGGGCCTGCGGTCATGTTGACATCGGTGAATGCGGGACGAATGCCATAGACCTGCCCATCGATCGAGGAACTGCCATCATTGAAAAGGCGTGGATTTCCTGGATCGCTGGTGATCAGAGACAGCACGGCCTTGCCATTGGCGTCGGTCTTGGATGTCTGAGGAATATTCAGGGCGCTTTCTGGTGTCCCGACAGGGGGCGAGGCCATTATATAAGGCCATTCATTGGGCGTTGGCTGTAACTGGCTAGGATCAAACGCGAAGGATATCGAGGCTTGCGCCAATGGTCGTCCGTATTGCATGGCATAGACCGGTATGTCGATGTTGTCGCCAGGACTCAAGCGATAGACAAACTTGTCGGCACGCACGAACGCTGCATTTGACCATTCGCTGATGACGATTCCTTGCTGTCCCGAAAGTACCAACTGTTGGGTTTGCGCAAGTTTCAACAGAGGTGCAGAAAGCGGTAACACCACTACGCCCGCTGTCTGCTCGTACCAGTCGGGATTTCCCACATAGCCTGTGCTTCCCGATGAGGGAAGGGTACCTAGCGCAATGACGGTACCTGCCGGATCCGGCGGTGTCAGAATGGGAGAATAGGCACCGAGCTGGAGGTCTCCGAGATCATTGAGACCACCTCCAGGAGTGGTAGTGGACAATGCATTGCCCAGATCAAGGTAGATACAGCTCGCCTCGACATCGATGGCTGCCGGGAAAAAGTTGATCCCTCCGGAAGGTATGAAAAAACTGTCCGTGGGTGCGGGTGCTGCCATGAAGTGGCGGCCAATCACCAGATGTTGAGGCTCACCGGCCAGATAAGGCCCTACCGTGCCGACGATTCGACCGCACATGAAGTCTGGCGATGTATTGTCCATGTTCAGGCCGTCAACATTGAACTTGATGGACAACTGTCCACTAGCCTGAGAGGTCTGCTGTAACTGACTCAGAAAAGCAGAGTTCGAGACATCGCCCCATTGCAGGTTTTGCAGCACGGACTGATACGCGGCACATGCTCCCTGATCGCTTGGGTCTGAGCCTTGCCCTGTTGCACGATTCCAGATATCGATAAAGGCTGCGGGCAGGAACTGCCCCCTCATGAGCGTATTGCCGCTGGCGTCGGCAATACGTACCTCAAGCCCCCATATCTCCGAAACCAGTTGCTGCTCAGGATCCAGGTCGACCATCTTGGCGGGCACGCGACCGTCGGAATCGGCAATGATGTAGCCAAGTACGGGGTCAGGCTGCGTCACTGCACCCGATGAGGTCCAGGCCGAGTTGATGGTACAGCCGAGCAGGCGGAAAGCGGCATCTCCTTGAGGGTTGAACCATCCGTTTGGTGGCTGCATACCCGGACCACCCAATTGCTGGTAGATGGACTGAAACGCAGCATTATCATAGTGGCCGGGATCATTATTGACCGTCGACACATTGGCCTGGAATTTCCCGGAAAAGTGAAGCCTGAGGGAGTTCAGATAACTCACGTCGAATACCTCCTTGTTGCGTCCATGTTGCGAAAGGGTGTGTCCGTGCTGCGTCCTGCCAGAAAGCGTGTTCAGGTGTTGAAGGGTTCGATGAGTCCGACCGGATTGCCTTCCGGGTCCTTGAACATCGCGAAGCGGTAGCCATCGATTGCGGCTGGCGGCATGAGCGCTGATCCGCCTGCTGCCAAAGCGGCTTCAAGCACCGGCTCCAGGGCATCGACCAGCAGATAGAAGTTGTGTCCGGGCTCGAAACCGGGAATGGCAGAGTCAGCCTGACCGATGCCGCCAAGCAGCGGCGGAATACCGGCCGGAAAGTGGATGTAGGAAAAACCGCCCGTCCCGGTCTGATACTGCCAGCCGAACACGTGCTGATAGAAAGCCCTGGCGGCTGTCGAGTCCTTGGCGATGATTTCAAACATTACTACCGGATGCCGATTACCGACCTCCTCTGACTCTTGAACGTTGCGCCCGGAAAAACCGGCCAACTTGTCGAGAAATTGCACGGTGGTATAGGGCTTGCCGTTCGACGACACGAAGCAATGGCCATACTGCGCCACGAAGTCGGTGAAGAGCGGCCCGTTCACATGGGCGAGAAACGCATCGGGGCTTGCATACGTCTCGAAGAACAACACGAGCAATGGATCAGGTGGCGGTAACGATTGCAGCCGGTCATCGGCACCGAAGGGGGTGTTTACCAGATAGGTGAGGGTGCCGGGCTCGCTGGCTTGTACGTCGAGGGCAAGTTGCATCAATCCCTGGCGGGCTTCTATTTCCTGGCCCGGCTGGATGAACCACTGTGAAGTCAGACTGACCGGCATACTTCCTCCTTGGATATAAATAGGTGCTGTGCAGACACGGCGATACAGCACACTTCACTCTCCCGATATCGTGACGGCTGCATACTGTTTTACGAGGAGCCTGCCCTATAACAGGCAGGCAGAAACCCGGACGTGTAGTCCACGGATCATTGCAAGGTCAAAGAGTGCTCACTGCACTAAAGGCAAAATGCCAAGCACTTGTGCGTCCTATGGAAAATTTCCAATGCATGCGGCTTGGAAAGGCAGTTTGAAAGTAGATGACTTCGTGGTTAATGCCACACTGATGATGAAAAATATATTTATCGAACAGATCTTTTCGATATAAACATCATGACTAAACAATGGAGAATGTTTCTTATTTTCAACAGGGTTTTATGGCCGCACCCCGGTTTTTATATCGTGCTTCATGATGAGCTTTCTGTTGGCCGTTCAACGGCTTGATAAACATCAAGTTGTGAGTTCAGCCTCAACTCTCCAATACCCACGGTTTTATATGTCGCAGTCGTTCGGCCATTGAATAGATATCTTCACGTCCTTCCAGACTGGTCCAGCGAAGATGCTTGATCAATGCCTGCTCTTTGGGGTTCAGCGCAACGAAGCCCAGCTCGTCGGCCTTGCGCATGAAGCTGTCGCGTGGCTCTGCAGGAGTGCTGGCAGCAATCACTTCCTGCAAGGCGCTTTGCAGCATCGAGACATAACCCACCAGCATCGAAGGGTTGCAGAGCACATCGGTCTTGTTGACGTAGCCATCGAGCAGTCGCAGCGAGTCGCGGGCTTCGATCAGGCGCTCGTAAGCCGAATGAGGAAGGTCATAGTGGGTGATATCAGGCATGAGAAATCCTACTGACGTGTTATTTCATCCGCAGTCCAGAACCGATCGGTGGACGGATCCGTGCGGCTGTGAGTAGTAGGCGCTGGCGTGCCCACGGCTCGCCCTTGACTGGATGCCGTGCTGGCGGGCGTGCTGTCCTGGCTACCAGTAAGCCGGGAGAACCATCCCGGGCCGCTGATTTGGCAGAGGCGGGGCGAACCATAGCTCCAAGCGCCAGCCCGATCAAGTTCAGGGGCGAACCGGCAAATGGCACTGATTATCATTAATGGACAGCATTGTGTTATGGTATAACATTGCTTAAATGACTTGCCCGGAGGCCCTCATGAAACCTGACATCCATCCTGCTTACCGCACCGTGCTGTTCCACGACACGGCTGCCGACGTGTATTTCCTGATCGGTTCCACGGTCGATACCGATCGCACGCAACAGCATACCGACGGCAATACCTACCCTTACGTGGCGCTCGACGTGTCCAGTGCTTCGCACCCGATGTACACCGGCCAGCAACGCAAGACCACCACCGAAGGCCGTATCGCAGGCTTCAACAAGCGTTTCGCAGGTTTTGGCTCCGGCAGCAAGGCGGGCACTCCGTCCGCTTGATGCGGTGCCCCGTTCCCCGATTTCGGGCGATCTGTGCAGGATTGCCCGGACCGGGGATTTTTTTGCCTGCTTTTCAGACATGCGACCACTGAGCCTCTGGACTAATGCCGGGCATTGCTTTTATCTTCGCGGCCTGAAAAACAGGAGTACCCGCGTTGAAAAAATCAGTCGCCATCGTTTTCGGTGGGCAATCCAGCGAGCATGAGGTTTCGTTGCAGTCGGCACGCAACGTGATCAATGCGATTGATCGCGAAAGCTACGAACTGACCTTGATCGGCATCGACAAGCTGGGCCGTTGGCTGCGGTTCGAGGAAGGCGATTACCTGCTCAATGCCAGCGACCCTGCCAGGATCCGGCTGAGCACATCGGGCAAGCTGCTGGCCCTGCTGCCAGGCAGCGCGGGTGGGCAGTTCGTCGAGGTCGAGTCGGGCGAGCAACTCAAGCGTATCGACGTCGTGTTCCCGCTGATTCACGGTGCCTACGGCGAAGATGGCTCCCTGCAAGGCCTGTTGCGTCTGCTGGCGATTCCGTTTGTAGGGCCGGATGTGCTGGGCTCTGCGGCCTGCATGGATAAAGACGTGACCAAGCGCCTGCTGCGCGATGCCGACATCAGCGTGGCACCGTTCGTGGTGCTGATGCGTGGCCAGACTGCGCAGTTCAGCGACGTGGCCGGGCAACTGGGGCTGCCGATGTTCGTCAAACCGGCGAGCCAGGGCTCTTCGGTGGGCGTCAGCAAAGTGACCGACGAAGCCGGGTTTGAAGCGGCCCTGGCGCTGGCCTTCGAGTTCGACCACAAGGTTCTGATCGAGCAGGGCATTGTCGGCCGGGAAGTGGAATGTGCGGTGCTGGGCAACCGTGAGCCGCAGGTCAGTGTATGTGGTGAAGTCATCGCCAATGACGAGTTCTACGCCTATGACACCAAGTACCTCAACGGTGATCAGGCGCGTATCGCCATCCCCGCCGAACTGGCGCCAGAACTCAGCGAGCAGGTGCGTGAGGTTGCCTTGCAGGCCTACCGTGTTCTGGGCTGTGCCGGTCTGGCGCGTGTCGACTTCTTTGTCACCGAGGCGCGGGAGATCATCATCAACGAGATCAACACGATCCCCGGTTTCACCTCCATCAGCATGTATCCCAAGCTCTGGCAGGCCAGCGGTCTGTCTTACGCCGGGCTGATCGATCGCTTGATCGTACTGGCACTGGAGCGTGATGATGAAGCTCGTTTGCTGAAGACGGACATCTTTGCATGAAGACCATCAGTATTGCCGCTGCCTTGCTGGTTGCACCGGATGGCCAGACCTTGCTGGTACGCAAGCGCGGCACCGAGGCCTTCATGCAGCCGGGCGGCAAGATTGAAGCGGGTGAGCCAGCGGTGAATGCGCTGGTTCGGGAGCTGGAAGAAGAGTTGGGTCTGGTGATTGATCCCCAGCAGGCCATTTTCCTCGGCGAGTTCAGCGCACCGGCGGCCAACGAGCCGGGCTTTGAAGTGCACTGCCAGTTGTTCGGCGTACGCACCGATGCCCAGATCGTACCGGCTGCCGAGATCGAGGAAGTCATTTGGGTCGGGGCTGAAGTGTACCCGGAACGGGTGCTGGCTCCTTTGACCCGTGACCTGATCCTGCCGCTGTATCGCGAGATGCGCGAAGAAGCCTGATCACGGTAGGAGCAATTCATTCGCGAAGGGCTTCTTCGCGAATGAATTCGCACCTACTGGGTTCAACGCACTGCACTCACCCCGTCCAGCGTCGAAAACGACGTGTCTTTCGCGGTCAGCAGGAAGTCGCGCATGTAAGGCGCATCCAGCATGTCGGCGCGAATACCTGCATAAAGCGTCGCGAACAGTCCCTTTTCCCCCAGCCGCTTGGCCTTTACGTAGCCACGCGAGCTGTACTCGTGCAGTGCCCAGTGCGGCATGCCGCACACGCCGCGTCCGCTGGCCACCAGTTGCATCATCATGACCGTCAGTTCGGAAGTACGGACCTGCGCCGGTTCAATGTCGGCAGGCTCCAGGAAGCGCGTGAAGATATCCAGTCGATCCCGCTCCACCGGATAAGTAATCAGCGTTTCGGTCACCAGGTCTTCCGGCACGATGTAAGGCTTGCCCGCCAGCGCATGCTGGTTGGCCACGGCGAGCATCGCTTCGTACGTGAACAGCGGCACATAGGTGATGCCGGGAATGTCCAGCGGGTCTGAAGTGACCACCAGATCCAGATCACCGCGAGCCAGTGCCGGCAGCGGAGCGAACGAAAATCCCGAAGACAGATCCAGTTCGACCTCCGGCCAGGAGTCACGGAACTGGTCGATGGTCGGCATCAGCCATTGAAAGCAGCTGTGGCATTCGATGGCCATGTGCAGGCGCCCGGCCGTACCGCCCGCCAGTCGCGCAATGTCGCGTTCGGCGCTGCGCAATTGGGGCAGCAATGAATCGGCCAGTTGCAACAGGCGCAGCCCGGCGCTGGTAAAGCGCACCGGTTTGGTCTTGCGCACGAACAACGGCATGCCCATGCGCTCCTCCAGTTCCTTGAACTGGTGGGAGAGGGCGGACTGGGTCAGGTGCAGGCGCTCGGCAGCTTCCACAAGGCTGTCGGCCTCGCGCAAGGCGTGCAGGGTTTTGAGGTGACGTATTTCAAGCACCTTGAGCGCTCCATGAATGAAATTTGTGATCAAAGAGAAAACAATGAGTTTGTCTCATGTTTGCCTGGCTGTCGACAATAGCGCCATCTTTTATGGAGGACACAGCATGGCTTTGGCACACAACCTTGGATTCCCGCGCATCGGCGCTGATCGTGAATTGAAAAAAGCGCTGGAGGCCTACTGGAAGGGCGATCTGGACCAGGATGGCTTGCGTGCTGTGGGCCGTGAATTGCGTGCGGCGCATTGGCAACTGCAGAAGGACGCGGGCATCGAATTGCTGCCTGCAGGCGATTTCGCCTGGTACGACCAGGTCCTGACTCATTCGCTGACCTTCGGTGTCATTCCCGAGCGCTTCAATCAAGTGAAGGACGCGGCAGGCCTGCCGACCCTCGATACCCTGTTCGCCATGGCGCGCGGCGCCAGTGCCTGCTGCGGCGGGGCGCAGGCCAACGCTCAATACGCTCAGGAGCTGACCAAGTGGTTCGATACCAACTATCACTATCTGGTCCCTGAGTTCTCCCGGGACCAACGTTTCCAGTTGAGTTGGGAGCAACTGTTTGAAGAGGTCGATGAAGCCCATGCGCTGGGCCACAAGGTCAAGCCGGTGCTGATCGGCCCGCTGACCTACTTGTGGCTGGGCAAGGCCAAGGGGGAGAGCTTCGACAAGCTCGACCTGCTGGACCGTTTGCTGCCGCTGTATGGCGAAATCCTCGGCCGCCTGGCGAAGCAGGGCGTTGAGTGGGTACAGATCGACGAGCCGATCCTGACCCTCGACCTGCCTCAGGAATGGAAGAATGCCTTCGAGCGTACCTATCACAGCCTGCAATATTCACCGCTGAAGAAACTGGTCGCCACCTACTTCAGCGGTCTGGAAGACAACCTCGGTCTGGCGGTTTCCCTGCCGGTGGATGGCCTGCACATCGATCTGGTGCGTGCCCCCGAGCAGCTTGCAGCGGTGCTCGACCGCCTGCCGACTTATAAAGTGCTGTCCCTGGGCGTGGTCAACGGGCGTAATGTCTGGCGTTGCGATCTGGACAAGGCGCTGGAGGCCCTGCAAGACGCCCTGGCGCGGTTTGGCGACAACCTGTGGGTCGCCGGTTCGTCTTCGCTGCTGCACAGCCCGGTCAATCTGGACCGTGAAGACCGACTCGATGCCGAGTTGAAAAGCTGGCTGGCGTTTGCCGTACAGAAGTGCGGGGAAATTGCCGTGCTCACTCAGGCCCTGAATGAACCTCAGAGTCCCGACGTGCTGGCTGCCCTGACGCAAAGCCGTGCAGTCCAGGCCAGTCGCAAGCAGTCACCGCGTATCCATAAACCGGATGTGCAGGCTCGTCTGGCTGCGATCACCGCTGCCGACAGCCAGCGTCAGTCAGCTTTTGCGCAGCGCATTGACGTGCAGCGTGCCCGTCTGCAATTGCCTGCCTTTCCGACGACAACCATTGGCTCATTCCCACAGACATCTTCGATCCGTCTGGCGCGCCAGTCGTACAAGCAGGGCAAGCTGTCGGCCAATGACTACACCGACGCCATGCGTCATGAAATTCGCCACGCCGTACAGATTCAGGAGCGCCTGGGCCTTGATGTGCTGGTGCATGGCGAAGCCGAACGCAACGACATGGTCGAGTACTTCGCCGAGCAACTCGACGGTTATGTGTTCAGCCGTTTTGGCTGGGTGCAGAGCTACGGTTCGCGTTGCGTGAAACCAGCGGTTATCTTTGGCGACCTGAGCCGTCCCGAGGCCATGACGGTCGAGTGGATTCGCTATGCCCAGAGCCTGACCGACAAGGTCATGAAGGGCATGCTGACCGGCCCGGTGACCATGCTGATGTGGTCGTTCCCGCGTGAAGACGTATCCCGCAAAATCCAGGCGCAGCAGTTGGCTCTGGCGATTCGTGACGAAGTGGTGGATCTGGAGCAGGCCGGCATCAAGATCGTGCAGATCGACGAAGCCGCTTTCCGTGAAGGCCTGCCGCTGCGCAAGTCGCAATGGCAGGAATATCTGGACTGGGCCGTTGAAGCGTTTCGCCTGTGCGCTTCAGGCGTGCGTGACGAAACCCAGATCCACACCCATATGTGCTACAGCGAGTTCAATGACGTGATCGACTCCATCGCCGCCATGGATGCAGACGTGATCACCATCGAAACCTCGCGCTCGGACATGGAATTGCTGGAGGCTTTCGAGGCATTCGATTACCCGAACGATATCGGACCGGGCGTCTACGACATCCACTCGCCACGGGTCCCGGATACCCGCGAAATGGTCAAGTTGATGACCAAGGCCGTACAGCGCATCCCGGCAGAACGCCTGTGGATCAACCCTGACTGCGGCCTCAAGACCCGTGGCTGGCCGGAAACCGAAGCCGCACTGGTCAACATGGTCGCGGCAGCACGGCAGCTGAGAGCCGAACTGTTGTAAGGGGAGGCAGCGCCAGCGCTGCCGTTGATCCCGATTCATCAAACTGTCACGCAACTGTGGCAGCGCGCTTTGAAAAACATCATCAGACTTATTGCCTACTGGAGATCTGTTTTTTGGTGTTTTTCATGCGGGTTTTACTCTTTCTGGCCGCGCTCTTGTGCGGCTTGCCGTCTTTTGCGGCCTCTCGATGCGATGTCAGTGCTCCTGTACAGATTGCCGAACTCAAGGAAGTTCGCATTGCCTATCAAAGTATTGGCAATGAATCCGACCCTGCCTTGCTGCTGGTCATGGGGCTTGGCGGGCAACTGATTCACTGGCCTGACGAAGTGGTGGTTGCTCTGTGTCAGCAAGGCTATCGGGTGATTCGCTACGACAACCGCGATGTCGGCCTGTCGTCCTGGGTCCAGCCACCGGCGGACGCCAACCTCACATATGAAGTGCTGCGCTACAAGTTGGGCCTGCCGGTGTCTGCGGTCTATTCCCTGACCGATATGGCCGATGATGCGCTGGGCTTGATGGATGCGCTGCACGTTGAACAGTTTCATGTGCTGGGGGCAAGCATGGGCGGCATGATCGCTCAGCACCTTGCCGACCTGGCCCCGCAACGCATCGAAAGCCTGACCCTGATCATGACCAGTTCCGGCGCCCAGGGCTTGCCGATGCCCAATGCTGCGCTGCTGCAATTGCTGGCCCGCCGTGGCGCGCCCAATCGCGAGATTGCCATCGAGCAACAGGCGGATCTGCTGGCCGCTCTGGGCAGCCCGCAGATCAAGGACGACCGGGCCATGCTTGTGCAACAGGCCGCCGTCTCTTATGACCGGGCGTTCAACCCCGAAGGCGTAAAGCGCCAGATCACCGCGATTCTGGCCGAGCCCAGTCGGGTAGAACTGCTCAATCGCCTGCGCCTTCCGGTGCTGGTGGTGCATGGCACGGCTGATCCGCTATTGCCGGTCATGCATGGCGTGCATGTGGCTGCTCACATACAGGGCAGCCAGTTGCGCCTGATTCCAGGTCTGGCGCATCGCTTCCAGGAGGCGTTCAAGGCGCCGTTGCTGGCAGCCGTGTTGCCCTATCTCAAGGCTCAGCACGAAGACGGGCGGCATATGGCGCAGTTGTAAGAGGCACGTGTATGGTGACTGTTTTCTGCCAACCGCGAGCGTCACCATGACCACTCCCCTGAAAATCGATTTCGTTTCCGATGTGTCCTGCCCGTGGTGCGCCATTGGCTTGAGTGCGCTGCAGCAGGCGCTTGAAGCGCTGGGTGATGAAGTGCAGGCACAGATTCACTTTCAGCCCTTCGAGCTGAACCCGAACATGGTTGCCGAAGGCCAGGACATCAAGGAACACCTCGCCGAGAAATACGGCTCCACGCCTGAGCAGATGAATGACATTCACGAGAACATCCGGGCGCGCGGCGCGGAGCTGGGGTTTGTCTTTACCCAGGGCGAGCGGCGCATCTACAACACGTTCGATGCCCATCGCCTGCTGCACTGGGCTGAGCTGGAAGGCAAGCAACCGGCGTTGAAGCAAGCCCTGTTTGCCGCCTACTTCACCGATCTCGCAGACCCTTCCAGCCACCAGACCCTGGCCAACGTGGCGCAAAAAGTGGGGCTGGACCGCCTGCGTGCCGAAGCCATTCTGGCCAGCGATGAATATGCCGCTGAAGTTCGCGAGGCCGAACAACTCTGGATCTCTCGCGGTGTCAGCTCGGTTCCCACCATCGTCTTCAATGACGAATACGCAGTGTCCGGTGGCCAGCCGGTGGATGTGTTCGTTGGAGCGATCCGGCAGATCGTCAGCAAAAGCGTGTAGAACTGCACTTTCCTGCTTGTGGAACCAGATTGGGAACTGCCGCCAGCGTAATGGGCTGGCATCCGTCTGTGGGACCGGCTTCAGCCGGGAAGAGGCCTGTACATGCTCTGCATCTTCATCGGCAGAAATACCGCCTTCCCGGATAAATCCGGTCCTGCGGATTGTGAGCAGCTTTCCCGGCACAGGCCGGTTGCCGAGTTACAACTTGAAGGTATCGACAACACTCCTGAGCCGTCCGGCTTCAAAGTCCAGTTCGCCGCAGGCCTTGAGGGTTGCGTTCAGGTTGTCGGTGGCCTGATGGTTCAACTGGCTGATGGCGTGCACATCCCGGGTCAGTTGATCGACGGCCGTGGTCTGTTCTTCGGTCGCGGCGGCGACCGTCAGGCACACGTCGTCGATTTCGCTGATGCGTGATACCACGCTCAGCAGGCTTGCCCCGGCCTCGGTGGCCACCCGGACGCTCTGGGTGCCCATTTCATGGCTGAGCAGCATGGTCTGGGCTGCCTGGGTGGCACCGTCCTGCAACGCCTGGATCACTGCGCGGATTTCTTCGGTCGCGTTCTGAGTGTGATGGGCCAGGCTTCGGACCTCGTCCGCCACCACCGCGAACCCACGGCCTGCCTCTCCAGCCCTGGCCGCTTCGATAGCCGCATTCAACGCTAGCAGATTGGTCTTGCCTGAAATCGTCGAAATGACTTCCAGCACCTTGCCGATATTGGCGCTCTTGGCGTTGAGGTCTTCGATCTGGGTGCGGGTTGTTTCGATGTTCTGCTGTAACTGACTCATCGTATCGACGGTTTTTTCCACCAGCGTGCTGGTCCAGTCGATCTGGGTTCTGGCGCTGGATGCACCTCTTGAGGCTGACGATGCACTTGAAGCTATTTCCTGTGCGGCGGCTCCCAGCTCTTCGATGGCCGCGGCAACCGTGGTGGTGTAACCCGACTGATGCTCCGACTTCTCCACTGAGGAATTGGATGCCGACAGCACCCGGCGAGTGGCTTCGTTCAAGGCTTTGGTCGTGGATGAAACTTCGGTGATGGAGGCATGAATCCGGTCGCCGAAGCGATTGAAACTCTCGGCCAGGTGCCCGAACTCATCGTGGGAGACAATCGACAAACGCCGGGTCAGGTCGCCATCGCCCTGAGCAATGTCTTCCATCGCATGGTTGATCAGGTTCAGGGGTTTCATCAGCACACGCATCAGCAGCCCGAGCATCAGCAAGGTAATCAGACCGGCAACGACCGTGGCAATGATCGCTGAGTTGCGGAACGCAGAGATACTGGCCAGGGCCGCCTGCTTATCCAGCACGATGCCGATGTACCAGTCCTGGGAAGGCAAGCCTTTGACGGGAGTGAACAGGGTGAGTTTAGGGCCATCCAGCGATGTGGCTTCGACCAGTCTGTCGCTCAGGGTCAGCGTCTCTGTGGGAAACAGATCAGCCAGGGTCTTGCCGATCAGCGCCTTGTCCGGGTGAACCAGAATCTTGCCGGCCTTGCTCACCAGCAAGGCGTAACCGCCGCCATCGAACACCTGGCTATTGATGGTCCGCGAAATCGTCTCGATGTTCAGGCTGGCACCCAGAACTCCCAGGGTTTGCCCGCCAGAACGGATGGCAACCGCCTGGGTGATGATCCGGTAATCGATGCCTGCACCGACATAGGGTTCGGTCATCGCGGTGCCCTGATCGATGGCGTCCTTGTACCACTGGCGTTCCCGGCTGTCGTATCCGGCAGGCATCTGGCGCGGTGGATAGATGTGGAAGCCGCCGTCATGGGTGCCGACATAGCCGGCAATGAATTGCTCCATCAGCACCTGGCCCTGCAATTTGCCGAGTATGTTTTCGGGCGAGGGCGCCTGGCCGATGGATTCGGCAACGTTCTTGATCAGAATCATCCGGCCGTCCAGCCAGCTCTGAATGTCATGGGCCATGGAGGCCGAGAGGGCACGGGTGTTCTGTTCGATTCTCTGTAGGTTGTCGTCACGCAAGCGAACGTCATTCAGCGCGGAGAATGCGCAAAACACCGTCATGATCACCAATGCGGCGATCAGTAATATCTTCTGGTTGAACCTGAGATGTCTCATCGCTGTGTCTCTGCGTACTGGATCGGTTGCACAACAGTCCGTCGGTTTTTTAATTAACGTTTAAAGCATCCCTGCTATCGATAACTTCCGGGCGAACGGGGCCGCACGTGTAGAGGCCTACATGTGAAGTTTTCCGGTAAGTAACGTGGTTCTATATTTGAAAGCGTTTGAAGCGTGTCGGGTTTACCACAGGGCGACGGTGTAACTCAGAATCAACCGGGTTTCATCCAGGTCATTGCCGAAGTTCGAGCGCACGGTGGCATTCCTGAGTTTGATACCGACATTCTTCAGTGTGCCGCTCTGGATGACATAACCGATATCGGTATTGCGTTCCCACTCTTTACCCGTGTTATTGCCCGATACACGGACATTGTCACCGCTGACATAACGGCTCATGAAGGTCAGACCGGGAATACCCAGTGCGGCGAAGTTGTAGTCATAGCGCAACTGCCACGAACGTTCTTCTATGTTCGCAAAATCGTTGATTTGCACGAAGTTGACCAGGTACGGGTCGGTGTTGGCGATGTACGGGAACGGATCATCACCGCTCATGCGCTGGTAGGCCGCGCTGAATATGCTGGAGCCCAGGGTGTAAGACACCATACCGTTGGCTGCACGGTTTTCGAGGTTGCGGAAGTTGCCGTCTTCGGTGCTTTTTGAATAGCGCAGGTCAAACTTCAGGGACTGCTGAGTCGCCAGCGGAATCTCGTAAACCACGCCACCAAAGAACTGCCGGTAGACGTTTTCCAGATTGCCGTAGTACAGGCTGGTGCTGAGGGTCTTGCTGAAGTTGTAGGTGCCACCGGCGAAGTTGAATTCATCACTGACGCCACCGATGCGGTTACCGGTGAAATCCTGATAGTTGGAGGAGCTGTTGAACTTGATCTGCTCCAGTTGGCCGCCTTGCAAGACCAGCTTGTCGATATCCTTTGAGGTCAGCATCGCGCCCTCGAAGGTCGATGGCAGCAGGCGGGTGTCATTGCTCGACACTACCGGGCTGCGAAAGGCAAGAGAGCCGACCTTGAGCACGGTCTCGGACACCTTCGCCTTGGCTGTCAGTTCCAGTTTGGAGTATTCGCTCTGTGAGCCGCGGCCGTTTCTTGAACTCAGGTCGGCTGGCAGCAAACCCGTGCCACCGGAGCCATCGCCGCCGTCCAGTTTGAAGCCTGCCATGCCGAGGGCATCGATACCCAAGCCCACTGTTCCGGCGGTGTAACCCGACTCGAACCTGAGCATTGCGCCCTGAGCCCATTCCTGCGCCGAGTCGCGCCGGGTTGTGGGTGGTCCGTTGCGAAAGTCACGGTTGAAGTAGAAGTTGCGCAGATCGACACTGGCTTTGCTGTCGGCAATAAAGTCTGCCGAAGCGTTGATTGGAATAAACAGCGCGCATGTACTGACGAGTGCAAAAGTCTTATTGATCGACATTTTCGTTAGGCTCCGAGTCATGGCAGATTTAATCGATACGGTTTGTTTTTATAAGGAGTGCAACATTGCCTGGAACATTTCCTGTGGGCAGCACGCAGCAACCGGGGAAATACCCGGTTGTGCGTAACATGCCAGCAGAAAAACTATTGAATCAGCGTGTTGTTTCTATACGCCCAATTCTGGACTTGGCTTCAAAGTAACTCCCGGGTTGTTGGGTGATCTGCAATTGACCGGCACACGGCGCCAGAATCGACGTTTCCATCTTCATTGCTTCCATCACCGCAATAACTTGCCCGGCCTGTACGGACTCGCCATCAGCGACGACCCAGGCATGCAGATTGCCTGCGACCGGAGTAACGACCGCTTGCGGGTCCTGTGCTTCGGCAGCCGCCACACTTTCAGTGCCGGGGGCTGCCGCGTTCAGACTGACGCCACGCAGAAGTGCTGCTGGCAGGCCCAGTTCGTGACGCTTGCCGTCGATCTCGACGAAGGTGCGTAGCACGCCAGCATCGGCCGGTGCGGCACTGCGCGGAGCGATGGTCACTTTTTCGGCAAAGTCAGTCTCGATCCAGCGGGTATGCACGGCGAACGTATTGGCGGCGGTGAAGTCGTCATGGTCCATCACGGCACGATGGAACGGCAGCACCGTCGCCACACCGTCCACGTTGAACTCGGCCAGGGCACGGCGGGCACGGCGAATGGCCTGCTCACGAGTGGCACCTGTGACGATCAGCTTGGCGATCATCGAGTCGAAGTTCGGTGACACTCGCGAGCCTTCGATCACGCCGGTGTCCAGCCTCACACCCGGACCGGACGGCACCTGGAACCGCTCGATGAGGCCGGGCGTTGGCAGGAAACCATTGCCAGCGTCTTCGGCGTTGATACGGAACTCAAAGCTGTGACCGCGAGGCGTCGGCGTGCCCTCGAACGACAGTGGCAGGCCTTCGGCAACCCGCAACTGCTCGATGACCAGATCGATCCCGCTGGTTTCTTCGGTAACCGGATGTTCCACCTGCAAGCGGGTGTTGACCTCAAGAAACGACAAGGTGCCATCGGCACTGAGCAGGAATTCCACTGTGCCTGCGCCGACATAACCGGCTTCGGCACAGATATCCCGTGCCGAATCGTGAATACGCTGACGCAAGGCCTCGTCGAGATAAGGCGCCGGTGCTTCTTCGATCAGTTTCTGATTGCGGCGCTGCAGCGAGCAGTCACGAGTGCCCACCACAACGACCCGGCCATGACGGTCGGCGATGATCTGCGCCTCGATATGCCGAGGGCGGTCCAGGAAACGCTCGACAAAGCACTCGCCACGACCGAATGCCGTGACAGCTTCACGCACTGCCGACTCGTACAGCTCGCTGACTTCTTCGAGCTTCCAGGCCACTTTCAGGCCGCGACCACCGCCACCGAACGCTGCCTTGATAGCAATCGGCAAACCATGCTGCTCGGCAAAGGCGACCACTTCGCTGGCGTCGTTCACCGGGTCTTCGGTACCGGCCACCAGTGGTGCACCGACCTTAAGGGCAATTTTTCGGGCCTGGACCTTGTCGCCCAAGGCATCGATTGTGCTCGGATCCGGGCCGATCCAGGTCAGGCCTGCATCGATCACTGCGCGGGCGAATTCGGCACGTTCCGAGAGAAAGCCATAACCGGGGTGAACGGCGTCGGCACCGGCGCGAGCTGCGACGGCCAGCAGCTTTTCGATGTTCAGGTAGCTATCGGCAGGCCGCTCGCCGTTCAGCGCATAGGCTTCGTCGGCCTGGCGCACATGCAACGCATCGATATCGGCATCGGCATACACCGCCACCGAGGCAATGCCATAGTCACGGCAGGCTCGGGCGATACGGACGGCAATTTCGCCACGGTTGGCAATCAGAACCTTTTTCATTGGTTTTTTGTCTCGTCTGAAAGGGCAGGACGCACGGGCTCAAAGGCACCCAGCGGCTTGAAGCGAATACGGGAATTGACCGGAATCTGACCGGCCAGGTCCAGGTGATAAGGTGCAACCACGCCGATAACCGGGTAGCCACCGGTCAGCGGGTGATCGGCCAGGAACAGCACCGGCTGGCCACTGGGCGGAACCTGGATTGCGCCAACGGTGGTGCCTTCGCTGGGCAACTCACCTTCGATGACACGTACCAGTGACTGATCGCCCGCCAGTCGAATGCCGATACGGTTCGACTGTGGTGTCACTTTCCATGTCTGTTCGGCCAGCAGCGCCTGAGCTTCTGGCGTGAACCAGTCGCTACGTGGCCCCATGACCACATCCAGAGTGATGACCTGATCAGTGCGTGGCATGTCGAATACCGGTTGCTCGGTTACCGATACCGCAGGCCCGCCGACTCTTTGTTTGAAGCCGATACGATCACCTGTCGCCAGAGGCGCAGGGCCGACCTGAGCCAGGGTGTCGGTGGACAGGCTGCCCAGCACCGGTTCATGGGTAAAGCCGCCACGAATCGCCAGATAGTTGCGCAGCCCCGCAGTAGGCGCGTCGATGCTGACCCGATCACCGTCCTGCAAGGCAAAAGGCGTGTAGAGCGCCGGGCGCAACAGTTGACCTTCAGCGGTATGCACTTCTATCGCAGCGGTGGCGCCGGTGATAGCAATCACTGACGGGCCATGACTGATAAAGCTCAGGCCACCCATGAGGATTTCCAGGCAGGCGCTTGCCGGATCGTTACCCACTGCACGGTTGGCAGCGCGCAGCGATCCCCGGTCCATGGTGCCGGATGCCGATACGCCCTGGCCGGCGCGGCCATGGCGACCCAGGTCCTGAAACAGGGTCTGCAGGCCGGGCGAGAGAATTTCCAGAGCGTCTCCTGTAACGGGTGACGCTGCCGGACGGCTTGGCGCAGCCACCGAAACACGGGTGACAGGCAGTGGGCCTGCATCGCAAAAACGTACGCGATAGCCCGGCTGCAACAAGGCCGGTTCATCGCGTTCCAGGTCCCACATTTTCGATTCGGTAACGCCAATGATCTGCCAGCCGCCAGGGCTGGCCTGTGGGTAGACTCCGCTGAAGCCCCCCGCCAGCGCCACGGCACCTGCCGGAATGCGGGTGCGAGGCGTACTGCGGCGTGGCACCTGGAAACCGGCACCGCCGCTCAGGTAGGCAAAACCCGGCGCAAAGCCGCAGAAGGCCACATCGTAATCGCTGCCGGTGTGGCGCTTGATCACTTCCTCGACGCTGATGTCCAGTTCACGGGCCACATCGGCCAGATCTTCGCCGTTGTAATGCACGGGAATCTCGACCAGCTTGCCGGCTTCGCGAACCTTGCCGTGGACATTGCGTGAAGCGATCCTTGCTGCCAGTACCTCACGGTTGATGGATGCGGGACGAAAGCTCACGAGTACAGTGCGTGCGGCGGGAATGATTTCTTCCACGCCGACAATGGGCTCCTGCTGTAGCGAGTCGAACAGGGCGAGAGTCTCGTCCAGATTCGCCAACTCAACCAGGAGCGCGTCCAGGCTGACCGGATAGAAACGCATGATCCACCTCAGGTAAATGCGCGGATGGTGATGCCTGCTTCAAGCAGGCAGTTTTTCAGGTTGCGGGCGATAGCGACCGCGTCCTGGTTGTCGCCGTGTACACAGATCGAATCCGCTTGCAGATTGATCAGGCTGCCGTTCTCGGCCTCGATGACCCCATCGCGTACCAGACGCAACATGCGCTGGGCGATCAATTCAGGGTCGTGCAGCACGGCTCCCGGCTTCGAGCGCGACACCAGCGTGCCCTCGGCGGTATAGGCACGGTCGGCAAAGGCCTCGGCGACACAGGACAGGCCGGCCTCAGTGGCCCAGCCGATCAGGGGCGAATTGGCCAGGCACACCAGCTTCAACTGTGGATCGATGCGCAGCAACGCCTGGATAACCGCCGCCGCCTGACGTTGATCGCCGGCAATGGTGTTGTACAGCGCGCCATGGGGTTTGACATAGCTCACCCGGGTGCCGACGCTGCGGGCCAGGCCCTGCAATGCGCCGATCTGATAAATCACATCGGCGGTCAACTGATCGGAAGGTACGTCCATGTTGCGTCGCCCGAAACCCACCAGATCCGGGTAGGCCACATGGGCACCGATGGCAACGCCACGGGCCGCTGCTGCTTCCAGGGTTCGCAGGATTCCGGCCGGGTCACCGGCGTGAAAGCCGCAGGCGACGTTGGCGCTGCTGACGATTTCGAGAACCGCCGCATCGTCGCCCATGCTCCATGCGCCGAAGCTTTCGCCCAGGTCGCTGTTGAGGTCAATTGCACGCATCTAAATTATCTCCGTTGAAATCAGGCCGCGCCGATGAAGGCAAAGATGGCACCTGCGGACTTGTAGGCCATGAACCACGACAGCAGACAGGTCAGCACGCCCAGTACCAGCAGCCAGCGAGGGTAGTGATAGCCGTCCATCAGGTCCGAACGGCGCCAGCCCACGTACATGAATATGCTCAGGCCCAGCGGCAGAATCAGGCCGTTGAAACCACCCGCGAATATCAGCAGCGCTGCCGGTGGTTTGCCCAGCACCATATACACCGACAGCGTGATGACAATGAAACCGACGGTGGCCAGGTTACGGACACGCTCAGTAATGCGTTTCGAGAACACGGTGGTGAAGGACATCGTCGTATAAGACGCGCCAATCACACTGCTGATACCGGCGGCCCACAGCACCAGACCGAACATCATCATGCCGATATCGCCTGCAGCCGCATGGAACGCCTGGGCAGCAGGGTTTGCGCCTTTGCCCGACACGTCGATCACGACGCCGCTGGCGACTACCCCGAGGATAGCGAGAAACAGGATGTAACGGGCAACACCGGTGACCAGAATGCCCGTCAGCGCAGCCTTGGATACCGCTTCAATATTTTCCACACCCACGGTGCCGCGATCGAGCAGACGGTGAGCACCGGCATAGGTGATGTAGCCGCCGACAGTGCCACCGACGATGGTGGTGATGGAGGCGAAGTCGATCAGATCAGGCAATACCGTTTGACGCAGTGCTTCGCCCAGCGGTGGATGGGTTGCGAAGGCTGCGAAAAGGATCAGGCCCACTTTCAGTAGCCCCAGCACGATCATGATGCGGTCCATGGCAACGCCCGCCCGATGGGACGAGAAGATCGCGATGGCGAGCATGGCGCTCAACAATCCGCCCCATTTGGGATCAAGACCGGTCAAGGCATTCAGACCCAGGCCCGCACCGGCAATGTTACCCAGCATGAAAACCAGACCACCGCAGATCACCAGTACCGACAGCAGGTACCCGCTCCCCGGAATGGCAGCGTTGGCCAGATCGGCTGCGCGCATTTTGGTCAGTGTCACGATTCGCCAGACGTTCAGTTGAACGACAAAGTCGATCAGGATCGAGGCCAGGATGCCGAAGGCAAACGCAGCGCCCAGAGTTGCGGTGAACGTAGCCGTCTGGGTCAGGAAGCCTGGCCCGATAGCTGACGTGGCCATCATGAAAATGGCGGCGATCAAAGATGCGCGCCGCGCTTTTGTAAACTCTTTGGTGGTCTGTGTCACGGCATGATTCCTACAGTGAGTGGTACCTTGCTTGAGCAATGAGCGTGCCAAGCTTCATTCAATAGCGTTGCTATGTAGGTATATCAAGGATGTATTGTTGAACAATCATATCTTCTTGAGTGAGCGATTTTCACCATATTGTTACCCTTTCACTCAGGTACGCTACTTAATGAAGCACGCGGCGCGCTTATGCCTTGCCACGCACTAAGCTCTCAGGGAACATCTGCCGGTTTTTCTCATTCTGGATTGCTCATGAACGACGCTTCTCCCTCCCTTCCTCGCACGTTGGGAGAAACCATTACCCAGGAAATCCGCCGAATGCTGGTTGAAGGTGAGCTGGTGCCCGGTCAACGCCTGTCCGAAGCAGCACTGGCCGAGAGCTTGCAGATTTCCCGTAATACCTTGAGAGAAGCGTTCAGGGTCCTGACCCGCGAAGGATTGCTCAAGCACGAACCCAATCGTGGGGTGACCGTTGCAGAGCCCGATATGGCGTCGATCATCGACATCTATCGCGTGCGCCGTTTTATCGAATGCAAGGCCATCGCCCAGGGTTTTCCACTGCACCCCGGAGCATTGAAAATGCGTGAAGCGGTCGAGGCCGGGATGCGCGCCAGGGAAGCCAAAGACTGGGTGGCAGTCGGTACTGCCAACATGGTCTTCCACAGGGCCATTGTCGAACTGGCCGACAGCCCTCGCCTGGTAGTGTTCTACGGGCAGATATCAGCTGAACTGCGACTGGCCTTCGGCCTGCTCGACGATCCCGAATTCCTGCACTTGCCTTATCTGGACATGAACGCTGCGATCCTGCGCTGCGTCGAGGAGGGGCGTGTAGAAGACGCGACGGCAATGCTCGAAACCTATCTGGTGCAATCGGAGCGCACCGTTCTGGCAGCTTACGAGCGCAGCATGAAGCGGTAGGTTGTGTGGGACCGTATTCATCCGGGAAGCGGTATGGCTGACGATGAAGATGCGGTTAGTGTGCAGGCTTCTTCCCGAATGAATTCGGTCCTACGGATTTGTGGGCGGCATCACCCGTGAAACCGTACCCATAACGTCACCAGCACGCTGGCGGCGACCAGCCAGGCCAGTGCGGCCATTGCCAGCGATACTTCCAGCCGCCAGCGGTCCACCATCAGGTACAGGGCCGCCAGGTAAACGAAGTAGGGAATGATCGACCACATGCCGAACAGGATGGTGGTTTTCAGGTCATCCAGCGAGCGGCCCTTGCCGACGATGTAGTGGGCAATCAGCGCAAAGGTCGGGAACAGCGGCACCAGGCCTGCAATGTAATAATTGCGGGTCTTGGCCAGTGCAGCCAGGATCACGACAACGGCTGCGCCCAGAAGGGCCTTGAGTAACAGATCCACGATTTCTTCCCGTACGGTTTCAGGCTTGCAGCCCGTATTTCTTGACCTTGTCGAACAGCGTGGTCTTGGCCATGCTCAGTTCCTGACTGGCCTGGCTGAGGTTGCCGCCGCTGCGTTGCAGGGCTTCGCGCAGCAGGCTGCGCTCGAAGGCTTCCACCGCTTCGGCAAACCCCAGGCTCTGGCTTTCGGCGTGGTCGGATTTCTTGAACACTGGCAATCCCAGCGCGTAACGTTCGGCCACGTTACGCAGTTCGCGAACGTTACCCGGCCAGTCGTGGCTCATCAAGACAGACGCCGTTTGCCGGTCCAGTTGTGGCGGTTCGCGGTCGAAGCGCAGTGAGGACAACTGCAAGAAATGCTCGAACAGTTGCAGGATGTCTTCGCGCCGTTCGCGCAGGGGCGGCAGCTCAAGGGTCACGACATTGAGCCGGTAATACAGGTCGCTACGGAACTGGTTGGCTTTGCTCAGCTCATTGAGGTCGGACTTGGTCGCCGCGATGACCCGGCAATCCACCTCGACGTTCTGGTTGGAGCCCAGCCGTTCCAGAGTACGCTCCTGCAAGACCCGCAACAGCTTGATCTGCAGGTTGATCGGCATGCTTTCCACTTCATCGAGGAACAGCGTGCCGTTGTGTGCATGTTCGATCTTGCCGATCCGGCGCTTGCCCGCCCCCGTGAAGGCATTGGCCTCATGACCGAAGATTTCCGACTCGAACAGGCTCTCTGCCAGCCCGCCGCAGTTCAAGGCTACGAACTGATTCTTGGTGCGGCGACTGAAGTCATGCAGGCAACGAGCGACCAGTTCCTTGCCGGTGCCGGTTTCGCCTTCGATCAGTACGTTGGCCGAGGTGTCGGCAATGTTGGCGATCAGCGCCCGCAGGTTCTGCATGGCCGGTGAGCGCCCGATGATCTTGCCTTCCAGCGAGTTGCGTTCGGCCAGTTGCTTGCGCAGCGCCCAGACTTCTCGGGCCAGCCCGCGCTGTTCAAGTGCGCGGCGGGCGACATCCACCAACCGTTCCGGCGAGAAGGGTTTTTCCATGAAGTCATAGGCGCCGTCGCGCATGGCATTGACCGCCATGGAGATATCGCCATGACCGGTAATCAGCACCACGGGCAGGCTGCTGTCGCGGGCCTTGAGACGGGTCAGCAATTCCAGCCCGTCGATACCCGGCAGGCGGATGTCACTGATGACGATTCCGGCAAAGTTGTCGCCGATGCGCTCCAGTGCCTCTTCGGCACTGGATACGCCTTCGCTGGTAATGTCTTCCAGCGCCAGCGCCTGCTGGCAGCCGAGCAACACATGCGGATCGTCTTCGACGATGAGTACAGTCAGGTCGGTGTTCATTTTAGGATTACTCATGGTGAACGCTCAGGTCCTTTGAGGTGTTCGCGAATACCCACATCTGTAGGAGCGAATTCATTCGCGAAAGGCGCTGTGAAGGTCGAAAGGCATAGGGAAGCCCTCATGAATCCGCCTCCACATCCTTGACCAGCGGCAGCCACAACACGAAGGTTGTGCCGCCTGCCGGATACTCGGCACTCAGACTGCCACCTGCTGCCGCCGCGAGGCTGGCGGAAAGGGTCAGCCCAAGGCCCAGACCCTGTTCACCGGGTTTGGTGGTGAAAAACGGTTCAAACAGATGCTTGCGGGCTTCGTCGTCGATGCCATGGCCGTTGTCGCGTACGAGCAAGCGATAGCGATCCTCGACCACCTCGCCTTCAAGCCACAATTCGGGCAGCGGTTGGGCGTGCATGGCGTCCAGAGCATTGCCGATCAGATTGACCAGAATCTGCTCCAGTCGTGTCTGGTCGATTCCCAACCCGGCATCGGTGAAGTCCTGATGCAGATTCAGGGCAACGTTCTCAAGCCGGACGCTCAGCAACTGCAAGGCCGCGTCCACCGCCTTGCGCAACTGCGCCTGGCCCTGATCGTTGCCGCGCCTTGCAAAGGCCCGCAGGCTGGCGGTGATGCGCCCCATGCGGTCCACCAGATCGTTGATGGTGCGCAGGTTGGTGCTGGCGGTGTCCAGAGCGCCACGTTCGAGGAAGCGAACGGTGTTGCCGGACAAGGTGCGCAAGGCTGCCAGCGGCTGATTGAGTTCGTGGGCGATGCTGGTGGACATCTGGCCGATGGCGGCCAGCTTGCCGGCCTGAACCAATTCATCCTGGGCCTTGCGCAGCGTGTCCTCGGCCTGTCGGCGTTCGCGGATCTGCGCCTTGAGGCGTTCGTTGCTGGCGCGCAAATGCTCGGTGCGTTCCGCGATCTTGCGTTCCAGTTCGTCGTTGGCAGCCTGCAAGGCTTCACGGGCCGCAAGCCGGGTGGAAATCACCTTGCGACGCTCGTTCCAGGCAATCAGCAAAAACGCCACCAGCGCACAGGCCACGGCGACCAGCATGCCCTGGCTAGCGGCTTCACGGCGCAGATCTTCAAGAGGGGTCAGCAGAGTCAGGTGCCAGGGCGTATCGCTCAGTTGCCGGGTCTGGGCCAGATAGCTGACTTGCGTATGCTCCTTATCAACACTGACATTGGCAGGGAAGGTGAGCTTTTCAACACCTTCGGCCAGGGTTTCGCGTTCCAGCGGCACCAGTTCGTTCAGCGGCCACCAGTAATATTGCAGGCTGCGCGCCAGGCGTTCCTTGATAGTCGGGTTCAGCGGGCGCACCGACTTCAGGCGGCGGGCCGGGTCGCTGGACAGGATGATGATGCCGTTCTCATCGCTGACAAAGGCTTCCATGCGCGCCCGTTGCCAGCGTTCTTCCAACGCTTCGAGCCGCACCTTGATGACGGCGACACCAATGATCCGGCCTCTTTCTTCCAGCCCGTGGGCCAGGTAATAACCGGATTCGCCCACAGTGGTGCCGATCCCGTAGAAGCGGCCGGGCAGGCCCCGTACGGCATCCTGGAAATAGGCGCGGAACGACAGGTCTTCGCCCTGATAACTGTCAGCATCGCGCCAGTTGCTGGTGGCCAGCACTCGTCCGGTGGTGTCCATGACGTAAATGGCACGACTACGACTGCGGCGGTTGAGGCCTTCAAGGTAACTGTTGACCTTGCCTTGCAGGTCGGGCGTCGGGTTTCTCAGAAGTTGTGAAACGCTGGACTCAAGCTCCAGGACGCTGGGCAGGTAGGTGTACTTGTTGATTTCACTTTCGACCGTACGGGCATGCAACTCCAGCTGGCGTTCGCCATTTTCGCTGAGGTTCTTGATGCCGTGGGTCTCGCTGAACAGATAAGCGATGTAGCCCAGGCCGATCATCAGCATGAGGATCAGCGGGGGCAGAAACAGTTGGCGTATCAGACGGGGTTTCACGGCGAGTGATGGCGGCGCAGCGCTATAGATATGAGGGTCGCATTTCATCACAGTCGTCCTGAGCCGAACAGCTACCCGTACCCCGGGAGGCGGGGCAGGGCAGCGAACGGTATTTCCTAGTGCTGGAGGATCTTGGCGAGGAACTGCTGGGCGCGCTCGGAGCGTGCGCTGACATCACCGAAAAACTCTTCCTTGGCGCAGTCTTCGACGATCTGGCCCTTGTCCATGAAGATCACACGGTTGGCCACTTTGCGGGCAAAGCCCATTTCATGGGTTACGCACATCATGGTCATGCCTTCGTGAGCCAGTTGCACCATCACGTCGAGCACTTCGTTGACCATTTCCGGATCGAGGGCGGAGGTCGGTTCGTCGAACAGCATGACCACCGGGTCCATCGCCAGAGCACGGGCAATCGCCACACGCTGCTGCTGACCACCGGAAAGCTGGCCAGGATGCTTGTGGGCGTGGGCAGAAAGGCCTACGCGGTCCAGCAGCTTCAGGCCTTTCTCGGTGGCTTCGGCCTTGCTGCGACCCAGCACCTTGATCTGCGCGATAGTCAGGTTTTCCACGATGCTCAGGTGTGGGAACAGCTCGAAATGCTGGAACACCATGCCGACCCGCGAACGGAGTTTCGGCAGGTCGGTCTTCGGATCGGAGATCGAAGTGCCGTCGACCACGATGTCGCCTTTCTGGAAAGGCTCCAGAGCGTTCACGCATTTGATCAGTGTCGATTTGCCGGAACCGGACGGACCGCAGACCACGACCACTTCACCCTTGCTGACCTCGGTGCTGCAATCGGTCAGTACCTGGAAGTCCCCATACCACTTGTTGACGTTCTTGATGGAAATCATATGGCAAACCTTTTTTGCAGACGCTTCACCAGCAACGAGGCGGCAAAGCTGATCGTGAAATACACCACACCGGCGATGATCAGGAACTCATTGGCGCGGCCGATAATGTCGCCACTGGCGCGCGAGGCATTGAGGAAATCCACCAGACCGACCGTGTAAACCAGAGACGTGTCCTGAAACAGAATGATGCTCTGTTGCAGCAACAGCGGAGTCATCTTGCGAAACGCCTGAGGGAGGATGATCAGGCGCATCATTTGCCCGTAGGTCATGCCCAGGGCCTTGGCGGCACCCATCTGACCCTTGGAGATGGACTGCACACCGGCACGCACGATTTCGCAGAAGTACGCGGCCTCGAACATCATGAACGCCACGACGCAAGAGGTGAATGCACCGATCGGCGTGTCTTCACCGGTGATCCAGCGCAGCACGAACGGCACCGCCAGGTAGAACCAGGTGATGACCAGCAGCAGCGGGATCGAACGGAAGTAGTTCACGTACGCACCGGCCACATTGGCCAGCAGCTTGTTCGATGACAGGCGCATCAAGGCCAGGATGGTACCGATGACGAGGCCGCCGACGATGCCCAGGGCCATCAGTTGCAGGGTCATGACCATGCCGTTCCACAGGCCGGGAATGGCTGGAACGATTCCACTGAAGTCCATTATTTACCCCCCAGGGAAATCAGGCCCGGCACTGCGACTTTCTTCTCGATCAGACGCATCAGCAACATCAGGCTCATGTTCAGGGTGAAGTAGATCAGTGTCGCCAGAGTGAACGCTTCAAACAGGTTCGCGGAGAATTCTGCGGTCTGCTTGGTTTGTGCCAGCAGTTCCATCAGACCGATCAGCGACGCCACCGACGAGTTCTTGAACACGTTCAGGAATTCGGAGGTAAGTGGTGGAATGATGATCCGGTAAGCCTGTGGCAGCAGCACGTTCCAGTAGATCTGCGGCAGTTTGAAACCCATGGCGCGAGCTGCGGACTCCTGGCCTTTTGGCAGTGCCTCGATACCGGTACGCACTTGTTCGCAAACCCGTGCAGCGGTGAACAGACCCAGGCAGACCACGACGCTCAGGAATGCTGAAGTCGTCGGGTTGAGGTCTTGCTTGTACCACTCCTGCAGGTTCTCAGGCAGCAGGTCGGGCACCAGGAAGTACCAGATGAACAGCTGCACCAGCAGTGGCACATTACGGAAGATTTCCACGTAGATCGTGGCGATGCCAGCCACCAGACGGCTTGGCACAGTACGCATGACACCGAGTATGGAACCCAGTATCAAGGCGATGATCCAGGCGGCGACGGCAATGGCGATGGTCCAGCCCAGACCGGAAATGAACCAGTCCAGATAGGTTTCGCTGCCGACACCGGTGGACTTGAAGAATACGCCCCAGTCCCAGTTGTAATTCATCAGGGTCTCCCCCTCTTGTTGTCGAAATGCACGCACCCGTCTCGCATGAATCCGTTCGAGCCCTTATGCACTCCAGACCCGCCTTCAGACTCCGTCCTGGCGTTTATTGTCTGGGTACAGTGAGTGATGAGCGGTTTTCCGAACGGGTCGCGGCCCGTTCGGAAAACCGTGAGTTCACGGTGTGTCGGTTACTCAGGCTTTCTTGGCTTCAGCAGCTTTGTCGTTCGGCTCTGCGATCAGCTTTTTCAGCTCGTCGCTCATCGGGAACTGCAGGTTCAGGCCTTTTGGCGGGATTGGCGACTGGAACCACTTGTTGTAGATGGTGTTGATTTCGCCGGATTTGTAAGTGGCGACGATGGCGTCATCGACCGCTTTCTTGAACGGCGCGTCGCCTTTGCGAACCATGCAGCCGTAGATTTCATAGGATTGCGCAGTGCCGGTCACAGCCCAGTCGGTCGGCTTCTTGGCCTTGGCCATTTCGCCTGCCAGCAGTGCGTCGTCCATCATGAAAGCGACTGCGCGACCCGATTCCAGCATCTGGAAGGATTCACCGTGGTCCTTGGCGGAAATCACGTTCATGCCCATCTGCTTGTCGGCGTTCATCGCCTTGAGGATGCGCTCGGACGTGGTGCCGGCGGTGGTCACGACGTTCTTGCCTTTCAGGTCATCGAAGTCCTTGTAGGACGAATCAACTTTGGACAGCAGGCGGGTACCGATCTCGAAGATGCCGACCGAGAAGTCCACTTGCTGCTGGCGCTCGACGTTGTTGGTGGTGGAGCCGCATTCCACGTCAACGGTGCCGTTCTGAACCAGCGGGATACGGGTCTGGGACGTGACCAGGTTGTACTTGACCTTCAGGTCAGGGATGTCGAGTTCTTTCTTGATGGCTTCAACGATTTTCAGCTGGATATCGTGGGAGTAGCCAACCGGAATGCCGGAAGCATCGGCAATGTAGGAAAACGGGATGGAAGCGTCACGGTGACCGAGGGTGATGGTGCCTGATTCTTTGATCTTCTTCAGTGTGCCGGTCAATTCTTCTGCGAAAACTGGAGTGCTGATCAGAGTGGCAGCGATTGCTGCGCCCAACAGTTGGGGAACGATACGCATCGATGAATCCTCGAATTCGTTTTTATTAAGATTTCTCAGTGAATGCTTCAACCGCGTCCGGGCTAGACACACGCGACAGTCGAAGCGATCGACAAAAAGTGTAGAGCATGAGTCGTGCCAAGGATCTTTGTTGTAGTTAAGATACTGATTTTATTGGTTTTATTATTTGTTTTTTTCGCTCTGGCGAGCTGCGGCCGTCCGGGTTCCCGAACTCCAGATAATGGGTTGTTCGGAAAACCGAATAGGGGGTGGGGGTGGAGTTTCGCGAATAAATTCGCTCCTGCGCTGAATTTCGTAGGGGCGGATTTATCCGCGAAAACGGCAGTGCGGTATTTCTCAATCAGAAGTCATAACGAGCCGTCATGCCCAGCGTGCGCGGCGTACCCAGCAAGCCGCCGTAGCCGCCGTTGGGTTCGCTCCACAAGGTCGTGTAATAGGTCTTGTCGAAAGCATTCTTCAGCCACAGCGAGACGTCCCACTGGCCTTGGCCAAGGTCGCCGCGCAAGCCGGTGCTCAGGTTGACCACGGCGTAGCTCGGGATCTGCGCGTAATCGGAGTCTTCAACAGTGCCCACGGCTTTGGAGCGGAAGGCATAGCTGGCCGTGACGTACTCTTGCAGACCGTTATCCAGATCCCACTTGTACTCGCCATTGACGTTGGCGATGTATTTGGAGGCGCCGACCACCTGATGGCCGCTCAGGTCGCACGAAGCGGGCGCGCCGGCCTGCAGGCTGACTTCGGGTGGGCAAGGCGCATCTTTATAAGAGGTGTAACGCACGTCGTTGTAAGAGCCATTGACGTTCAGCGTCAGCCCGCGAATCGGCAGAATGGTGCTTTCCAGTTCCAGGCCGCGAGAGCGCACGGTGCCGGCGTTGGTCAGGTATTGCACGCGGTTGGCGTTATCATAGGCGTTGGTCTGGTAACCGTTGACCTGGGTCCAGAACAGGTTGGCATTGAGTTGCAGGCGACGATCCCAGAGCGTGCTTTTCAGACCCAGTTCCGCATTGTTGGCGCGCTCGGTGCCGATCAGCAGCGAGTCTGCACCGGCAGTGGGGGCCGTACCGACCGCCAGGTTTACCCCGCCGGATTTCTCACCGTGGGAGAGCGTGGCGTAGCCCAGCAGATCGTCAGTGAAGTGGTAACTCAGGTTGAGCATGCCCGAAGGGCTGGCGGTGTACTGGTTCAGATCGCCCGACTCGTAGGCACCTGTGCGGGCATTGCGTGCGGTGAGGGCCGCGCCGGTAACGGTGGCGCCGCCTTGCGGAGCATCGCGTTGCACCCAGGCATTCTTCTCTTCGTAAGTGCCACGAACACCGGCGGTGAAATCCAGTTTCGGCGTGAGGTGCCAGGTGCCCTGGGCGAAGAGGGCAAAGCTGTTGGTTTCGATATGGCCTTTGCCCAGGCTGTTGACGTTGGCCAGTGCGCCGGTGGCGGTGCCGTTCCAGATATCGGCCTGCGGGCCATAATGGGTGAACGACGTGTTATCCAGATCGGAGCCGAAGTAGTAGGCACCGACGACGTAATCGAAAAAGCCGCCGCCAGGGGACGCCAGGCGAAATTCCTGGGACCACTGTTTATCTTCCACCGACACGCCGCCGTTGTAGGAGGCCGATGCATTGAGGCCGTCATCGTTGCGCGGCGTGAAATTCCACCAGCGATAGGAACTCACGGAAGTCAGAGTGAAATCGTTGGCCAGCTTCCAGTTGGCTTCCAGCGAGGTGCCGCCTTGATGCACGGTCACACGCTGGTCGCTGTTGAGGTTGACCTTGCGGTGCGAGCCATCCACCAGCGTGGCACCTGCTGCGCCAGCGCGGCTTTCGTAGCGGTTGACGCCGTTGATGGTCGGTCCGGTGCTGAACAGCGCACGGGTTCCGGCGCTGGAGCTTTCCTCGTTGTAGTCGGCAATCCAGCGCAGGCTGAAGTCTTCGTTGGGCTTGAACAGCAGTTGTCCACGGAAGCCTTCGCGTGAGCCGCCACCGAGTTTGTTACCGTCGAAGACGTTATCCAGATCGCCGTCGCTGCGGCTGCGATAGGCAGAGAAACGACCGGCCAGTTGATCGTTGAGCGGGCCGGAAATCGTGCCCTTGGTCTGGAAGTAACCGTTCTCGCCGACAGAGGTTTCGATACTGCGTTCCGGGGTAAAACTGGGCGCACGGGTGTTGATGTTCAGAACCCCGGCGGTGGTGTTCTTGCCGAACAATGTCCCTTGCGGGCCGCGCAGCACTTCCAGTTGCTCGATGTCCATGAGGTCGAACACCGCCATGCCCGGACGTCCGAGATAGACGTTGTCGATGTACAACCCGACGCTGCCCTCCAGCCCGTCGCTGGCCGGGTTATTGCCCAGCCCGCGGATCGATACGCTCGACTGTCGGGCATGCATGTAAGCCACGTTCAGGCTCGGCACCAGTTGTTGCAGATCCTGAATCTGATAGATCCGCTGGCTTTCCAGCGAGGCCCCGTCCAGCACGCTGATCGGAGTGGGCACGTTCTGCGAGCTTTCCTCGCGGCGGCGGGTGGTGACGGTGACGGTCTTGAGTCGTGTGTCATCCGCCGTGGCACCGGTGTCGGATCTGGCAGCGCTTGTCGTGGTCGGCGTTTCAGCGGCATGAGCCAGGGAAAAGCCTGCGCAGCCCGCCAGCAACAGGGCGAGCGGCAAACGCTTGAGTCGTCCGGCAGCGATAGGGGTAGCGGATTGTTGATCATTCATGTCGCGGCTCCTTTGATGCAATGCCAAGGTCGGTCATTCCTTTTGCACTACTAATATTCTTTTTAGTTATTTCAATATGTATTTATAAGGTTTTACTGAATAAGAGATTGCCTTTATAAGGAGTGCTACCGAGGCAGAGCAAATGCATTTGCCCGATACTTTTTATGTGAAAAATGCATATCGACCTTCGCCAACTCCGTCACCTGATTGCTCTGGCCGAGCATCGAAGTTTTGTCGCCGCTGCTGTGGCGGTGAACCTGTCGCAGTCCGCTTTCAGTCGCAGCATCCAGGCACTGGAGCACAGCGTCGGTTGCCAGTTGATTGATCGGGTCAGCAAGGACCTGACGCCGACCCAGCAAGGGCAGGTGGTGCTTGAGCACGCGCGGCGTCTGGTCAGTGGTGCCAGGCAACTGACCAGCGAGATCAGCCAGTTCAATGCGCTGGAAGCGGGCGAGCTGCGCTTCGGTTGTGGACCGGCGCCAGCGTCAGGTCTGGTGCCCCGTGCGATAGGCAGTTTCATCAGCCGCCTGCCCAAGGCACGGGTTCATTTTCAGGTGGACGACTGGCAGAGCCTGGGCAAGCGTTTGCTCAATGAAGAGTTTGAATTCTTCGTGGCCGATACCCGGCAATTCGAGGCAGACCCTTCCTATGTCACGCACAAGCTTCGGCCGCGCAAATGGCACTTCTGCTGCCGCGCCGAACATCCGCTGGCCCGGCACGAGACGGTGACTGCCAGCGAGTTGCTGAGCTTCCCGCTGGCCGCGACCCTGCGGCCACCGAACCTGCGCAAGGTCATGGCCGACCTGAGCGGACAGCCAGACTTCGCGCCTAACGTCGAGTGCGAAAACACGTTCAGCCTGCTGGCCGTGGTGATGAACTCCGATGCAATCGGTATCAGCGGCTCCTACAGCGATGCGCTGTATTACGCCCGGCAGGAACTGGTGCGTTTGCGCATCGAAGGCCTGGATGATCAGTGCGAAGAGTTGTACACGCGCTATGGCATTGTCAGCCGGGCCGGTTATCGACTGTCGCCGCTGGCCAAGGAAATGATCGAAGAGATCAAGAAGGTCGATCAGGCAGAGGACGCTGCTCACGAATCGTTGCTGACCAATCTGGCAGTGTGATGCCGCCTGGGTATGCATGCCTTGCATATCAACTATTCAACAAATGCACTTGCTGAATACCCGCCCGGATCGCGAAATAACCGCTATTAGCCTGCACATCAACGGACCGAACCATGAGCAAATCCTTACGACAACTTTTCAAGCCCTTGCTGGGCGTGCTTCTTGCCGGGCTGCTGGGCCATGCCCAGGCCAGCGATGACGGCGTGACTATCCGCATCGGCTCGCCGGATCAAGGTGCCGGGAGCTTGCCATTCGTGCAGGGCGTGGTGGGGCTGGCGCATATCCAGCAACAGCTTGAGCAGGAGTTCGCGGCATCCGGCGTGAAGGTGCAGTGGCATTTCTTCAAGGGTGCCGGGCCTGCGGTCAACGAAGCCTTCGCCAACCAGCAACTGGACTTCGCCTGGCTGGGCGACCTGGCGGCAATCATCGGTCGCTCCAGTGGCTTGCAGACCCGTCTGCTGCTGGGCGCACGCGGCGCGAACATGTATCTGGCGGTGACGCCGCAATCGGGCATCACCCAACTGACCGATCTCAAGGGCAAGCGCGTAGCGGCCTATCGCGGCACGGCGGACCAGCTTTCATTTGCCAAGGCACTGGAAAGCCAGGGCCTGAAAGAGCGCGACCTGCAAATCATCAGTCTCGACTGGGCCGCCGCCCGAGCGGCATTGGCCAGCGGGCAGATCGACGCAACCTGGTCGGGCATGGGCGTGCTGGGGCTTGAGAGCAAGGGCATCCTGTTTCCGCTGAGCACCAAGCAGCTTTCCCGTCAGGCCACCACTCAGGCAGGACTTGTCGGCAGCCAGGCATTCATCGAGCAGCATCCGGAATTGACCCAGCGCCTGATCAATGTGCTGGTCAAGAATGCTGTCTGGCTCAGCGATCCGCAGAACCTGCCGGCCTATAGCGCGCTGATGGGCGAAAGAAGCTCCACGCCAGCCGCCTTGTTCGAGCGTGAGTTGAAAGGCGATGACCTGAAATTCCGCAACTCGCCGCGTCTGGATCCGTTCCTGAAAACCGCCCTGCAGAACAGCGTCGAACAGGCCAAGACCCTGGGCCTGATCCGTCGTACTTTTGTGGTGGATGAGTGGGTCGAGCCACGTTTTGTCGACAGTGCCTTGCAACAGCAGAAACTGACCGATTTCTGGCCGACATTCGATGCTGATGGCAATCCACTCTGACCGGACAGGTAATCACCCATGACTGCAATCAAGAACGTGCTGTACATCATGTGCGACCAACTGCGCCGTGATTATCTGTCGTGCTATGGCCACCCGCATCTGCACACCCCGAATATCGACCGCCTGGCACAGGCTGGCGTGCGCTTCGCCCGGGCTTACACCCAAGGCACCATTTGTGGACCTTCGCGAATGTCGGCCTATACGGGCCGTTACGTCAGCAGCCATCAGGTGGCCTGGAACTCCGTGCCGTTGCCTCTGGATGAACTCACCATCGGTGACTACCTGCGACCGGCCGGGATCCGCACGGCGCTAGTGGGCAAGACCCACGCCACGCCCAATCTGGACGCCCAGCAACGCCTGGCTCTGGAACCTGACAGCGAGCAGGCCGAGAACCTCAACGAAGTAGGGTTTGAAGCTTTTTTCCGTCACGACGGCATCTACCCTGACGATCCGGTTTTTGCCGACAAGCGTGAAAGTGCGCCTTACACCCATCACCTGCGCAACCTGGGTTTTGACGGGGTCAATCCCTGGCATGACTGGGCCAACGCCGCCGAAGGCGAAAATGGCGAAATCCTCAGTGGCTGGAAAATGCGCCATTCGCATCTGCCGGCCCGTATCGAAGAGCAGCATTCGGAAACCGTCTACACCACCGACCGCGCCATTGACTTCATGGCGGAGCAGGGCGAGCAACCCTGGTGCCTGCATCTTTCGTACATCAAGCCGCATTGGCCCTACATCGCTCCGGCGCCTTATCACGCGCTGTACGGCAAAGAGCATGTGATTGCGCCGATACGCGCCGAAGCGGGCAAGGAGAGCGACCACCCGGTTTACGCTGCATTCCGCAAGCATCAGGAAAGCCGCAATTTTTCCCGTGAAGAAGTGCGCCTGAATGTCATTCCGACCTACATGGGGCTGGTGAAGCAGGTGGACGATCAGCTCGGGCGGCTGTTCGATGTGATGCAGAGCAATGGTCGTTGGGATGACACGCTGATCGTCTTCACCAGCGACCACGGTGACTTTCTCGGCGACCACTATCTGGGCGAGAAAGAGTTTCTGCTCGAACCCGCCGTGGGCGTGCCGCTGATTGTGCGTGATCCGCGCCCGGCGGCCGACGTGACCCGTGGCAGTGTTGATGAGCGCCTGGCTGAAACCATCGATGCCTTGCCGACCTTTCTCGACGCTCTGGGTTTACCCAGTGCCGGGCATCGCCTTGAAGGCCGGTCGCTGATTCCGCTGCTGCATGGCCAGCAACCACAATGGCGTCAGTTCGCGATTGCCGAATACGACTATGCATTCCAGGCACCCGCCCGTGAGCGTTTGGGGCAGCCGATTGATCGTTGCCGGATGTACATGGTGCGCAGCGAGCGCTTCAAGTACCTGGCCTATGACGGTTTCCGCGCCCAGTTGTTCGACTTGGAAAACGATCCTCAGGAACTCAACGATCTGGGGGCCGATCCCGAGTTCGCTCAGGTGCGCGAGCAACACCAGAGCTACCTGTTCGACTGGTTGCGTGGCCTGAAACGACGCACGACGATCAGTAACGAGGAAATCGATCAGCGCGGGCAGCGGTTCCGTTATGGCGAGCTGGAAGATGACGCCATGGTGCAGATCGGCGTCTGGTGAAACATCGCGGGCGTGAGAGCGCCCGCGAACGTTTCAGATCAGGCACCTTTGAGGGTTACGCTCTTTTGCCCGGCGACACCCACCGGGACTTCGCCCTGCAAGGTCACGCGACGCACGATGCGTTCCTGCTGGCCGTAGTCGTCCACGGCATAGTGCTGGGTTGAGCGGTTGTCCCAGATGGCAACGTCTCCCGCTGTCCAGCGCCAGCGCACGGTGTTTTCCAGGCGAGTGACATGGCTCTGCAACAGGCCGAAGAGGTGAGCCGAGTCGCTTGCCGAATAGCCCTTGATGCGTTTGACGAAATGGCCGAGCAGCAGGCTCCTTTCACCGCTCACAGGATGCACCCGCACTACCGGGTGCTCGGTTTCATACACGGTGGAAGCAAAGACCTTGCGGTAGTTATCAAGCTTTTCCGAGGTCACGCCGGGCCGGATGCCCGCGTAGTCATATTCGTTACTGTGCAAGGCCCAGAGTTTGTCGGCCAGCTCACGTATTTCAGGCGAAAGGTCGTTATAGGCCGCAGCAGTATTGGCCCACACGGTATCGCCGCCGGAAGCCGGCGCGATGACCGAGCGCAGGATCGAGGCCTTGGGGTAAGCGTCCACAAAAGTGACATCCGTATGCCAGGAGTTGGCGCGCTGGCCATCGGCACCACTCAATTGCATCAGGTAGCGGGTCCCGTCACGCACCGGAACCGTCGGGTGAGCAATGGGTTCACCCAGCAGCTTGGCAAAGGCTTCCTGACTCTGATCGTCCAGGTGAGTCTGGCCGCGAAAGAACAGCACTTTGTATTGCACCAGTGCGGCCTGGATGGCGTCCACGGTGGCGGCATCCAGATCAGCGCTCAAGGCGACGCCATTGATCTGTGCGCCGATACGGCCTGCAATCGGTTGAATATCCAGCGTCAGAGCGCTGGGTTGGGTGGCACGTGCTGCCTGGCTCATGGCAAATCCTCTTTATCTATGGTTAGAACCAAAAGGTCTATCCGGTATTTATTTTGTTCATTGACGGCATAAGAGCTTGCATTTAAAACCTCAACCCATTCGTCAGGCCAATACCTTTGGCCTCATTTTCAAATGCCTGGAATGCATATGGATCTGCGTCAATTACGCTACTTCATCGCACTGAACGAACACCGCAGTTTCGTGCGCGCAGCAGACGCCATGGGGATTACCCAGCCGGCGTTCAGCCGCAGTATTCAAGGCCTGGAGCAAGAGTTCGGGTGTGTGCTGGTGGAGCGCGCCAACAAGGATTTACGCCCGACGCCGGAAGGCCATGTGGTGTTGCAGCATGCATTGCGTCTGGTGCAGGGCGCGGCGTTGCTGAGCAGCGAAGTGGCGCAGATGACCAAGCTCGATGCTGGCGAAATACGCTTTGGCTCAGGACCTGCGCCAGCCATGCGCCTGATCCCCGAGGCCATGTCTCGCTTCATCGAGGCCCACCCCAAAGTGCGGGCTTATCTGGAAGTGAACAACTGGGAAAAACTGGCCCGCAGCCTGGCTCGCGAAGAGATCGAATTCTTCGTGGCCGACACCCGCCAGTTCGAGTCAGATCCGAACT
Source organism: Pseudomonas sp. Irchel 3A18 (assembly GCF_900187465.1). Classification (NCBI taxonomy): domain Bacteria; kingdom Pseudomonadati; phylum Pseudomonadota; class Gammaproteobacteria; order Pseudomonadales; family Pseudomonadaceae; genus Pseudomonas; species Pseudomonas sp. Irchel 3A18. The sequence continues at coordinate 516,792 of NZ_FYDI01000004.1, read as the reverse complement.
TCCAGACCCGGCCCCTTAAAGCGCGGCGCGGCATGTTCTTTTGCCGGGCCGGGCACCCGCTGCTGAGCAAGGAAAGCCTGTCCACCAACGACATGTTCGATTACCCGCTGGGCGCGACACTGATCCCGCCGGGCATCCGCAAAGGGCTCGCCAACCTCAGCGGCCGCTCCGACTTCACCCTGCACATCGAAACGGCCCACTTCCCGGTCCTGATGAAAATCGTGCAAAGCTCCAACGTCATCGGCATCGGCCCGCAAGAGGCGCTGGAGCGCGACATCGCCAACGGCACCCTGGCCCGCCTGCACTGGCGCAACCTGCCCAACGAACTCGACAGCCTGAGCGCCCGCTACGGCATCGTCAGCCGGGCGGGTTTCAGATTGTCGCCCGCGGCGCGGGCGATGATTGAGGTGATTGTTGAGGTGGATGAGGGGCAATCCTGACCGCTACGGAGCGAAGCTGATCGGCAGCTTCAATAATGTTTGATGTTAGAATGCCATTTATGTCGATTTTGAGTCGACGCATTAATCGTCAAAGAATTGTTTCGAGGGATTGAAAATGGGATGGAAGGGAACCTTGCGTTCAATGCAGGCTGCTTCACGCAAGGCAGAGCGTAAGGCTCAACGCCGTAATCGTGAACTCCAACTACGCCAGAAAGAATACGCGAAGATGGAAGCGCTTGAGCAGGCTGCTTATGAGGTAGAGGTCTACGAAAATAAGATTGATCTCTTGTTGTCTGTGCATAAAGAGTGTGGCGATGAGATTGACTGGCAATCTTTTATTGATCGAGTCGAACCGGTAGAGCCTGTATGTGATGGAGTGCTGGAGGTACAAGCCAGAGACCGAGAGAAAAATTACCAGCCTGGATTTTTTGCTCGGTTATTAAAACTTGAAAATCGCCAACGTAAAAATCTGCAATATAATATTGAGAAAGGGCGTCTTGAGGATAAACGGCAGCATAATAAAGCTGTTCAGCAGTGGCAAACTGATCATGCAGCCTGGCAAGAAGAGTATAAAATCGCTCAAGGTATTTTGCGGGGTGAAGGTCAGGCAAAGCTGGAGGCCATAAAGCTTCTGGATCCGTTTTCAGATATTTCTCATTTGGGGACGGCTGTAAATTTTTCGATTGGGGATAAGGGTGTTGTGGAGGCTAACCTAAGTGTCCATGGCTCTCGTGTGATCCCTTCTGATATCAAGTCTTTGCTACAGAGTGGAAAGCTATCTACCAAGAAAATGCCTATGGGTAAATATAACGAGCTTTTACAGGATTATATCTGTAGTTGTGTATTCAGGGTAGGCCGTGAGCTTTTGTCAATTCTGCCAGATGATCTAGTTGTAGTAACGGCAGTCGATGATGCAGTGAATACCGCTACGGGGCATATGGACAAATTTCCGATTGTCAGTGTGGCGGTTTCCAGAAAGACACTTGAAACGTTGAATATGCAATCGATTGATCCCTCTGATGCCATGAAGAACTTTGTACATAATATGTCCTTTAAAAAGACATCTGGTTTTACCCCTGTCCAAGTGCTTGATGTCAATCAATTCAATGTATGATGTGTTTTGGAAGATGATAGCTTAATTGACTCTGCCAGAGGTGTGTTAGTAGAGCTGGTTCTGGGTGCAAAATTGCTGCTCCAGCTTTCTCGCTATCAGGGTCTGAAGTGTAATGTGAGTCATTGTAGGGGGACGTATGTTGATTGATGGATATCCTGAGAAGTATTGGCATTGCTTTGTTCAGCGAGAAGGAGAAAAGGATTTTTCGATTTTAAGTGATCTTCGATATGAAGAGTTATTTGTGAATGTTGTAGAGCCATGGCGCGCGGGCCGAGCTTTTGTTGTGGCAGGAACAGTCATTGCATCACCTAAGCAAGTGAGGTCTATAAGGATTTTACATACGCGAAGGCATGAGGGATATTATGCCGATAGTAGTGATGGAGGAGCAGGGTTGAGTAGAACTGCTGATCTCGTCGCCAACCGAGATGTGCTACTCTCGAAAGGAACTGACTTTACATTCGAGCTTTTATTCTCAGGCTCCGAGTCAACTGCGCCTGAACCGGATGTTGCTCTAATTGAACGCTTATGCCGTCGTCTTCCTCAAGCAGCGAGAATTCTTGGTAATCGCTCGCGCAAAGGTAAGTTGCCATATGAGGTTAAGGATGAATATGACGTTCAAGATCTACTGCACGCTCTGATTCGCGGCTATGTTAAATACTCGGTTCAGGAAGACCCTCTGCCCAAGGTGGCTGGAGCCAAGTCAGGGCGGGCCGATATATCAATTGAGGAGCTAGGGGTTTTAATTGAGTTGAAGTATGTGCATGGACCCGAAGATCAAAAGCGTTTGTTTGAAGAGTATTCGCAAGATCTGGTTCTTTATGCTCAATGGGCACCGCTCAAAACGTTGATCTATCTTGTGTACAACTCGGCAGATTTACGTGATCCAGAAGCTTTTGAAAAGCTGGCTTCGGAGCAGGAGATTAATGGAAAGCGGTTTGCCGTGAAGATGGTACTGGCTTGATTGGTGGCCGGTTTTTATGCTTTTTGCACTCCATAAGTTAGCGAGTTGCAGGCAATCTACCAGACTGTAACCGGCGGCGCGGGTGGTGATTGAAGACAATGAATTACCCATCTGTAGGATGCGAATTCATTCGCGAAGAGGCCAATACATCCAATGGAGATGCATTGTGTTCATGATGCCATTCGCGAATGAATTCGCTCCTACTGTATCCACTCGCTTACCTTGAACGGCTTGCGAATCAGGCGTTCTCTGGCGGCGATGTCCACGGAGGATTGCAAGGCTGCGAGGAATTGCGGGTCGAGTTGTGAGGGGAAGATGTCGGCCATTTTTTCCGTGCGAAGGTCTTTTTCCAGGACGGCTGCCGGGTAGCTCGCATAGTTGGACACTAGATCGATATAGGCCTGTTTGTTGTTCTCGTCGGTTAGCCAGCGAGTGGCCTGTTCCTGGGCTTTGAGCAGGCGAGCCACAGCTTCGGGGTGTGCGTCGACGAAAGCTCCGTCAGCGACCAGTACGCCCTGGATATTGCCCGCGCCGCCCAGGTCTTTGGAGCTGAGGGGCAGTTCCGCCAGGCCCTTGGCTTCCAGAGCGGTCAGGCCCGAGAGTGCCCAGGTGGCGTCGATCTGTTTGGCGGCCAGGGCTGCCAGTGCGGCATTGAAGTCCAGGTTGATGACTTTCAGGTCTTTCTCGCTCAGGCCCTGGCTGGCCAGTGCGGTATCGAAGGACAACTGGCTGGCCGTGCCGCGAAATACGGAAACCCGTTTGCCCTTGAGATCCTGCAGGGTCTTGATGCCCGAGCCTGGCACCACCGCCAGATAATGCTTGATGCCGCGAGCGGCGGCGCTGAGCAGGCGGGTATCGAGCCCGTTGGATTTGCCGATGATGGCTGCCAGATCACCCAGATAGGCCAGGTCCACCTGTTTGTTGGCGAATGCTTCATTGATGACCGGGCCTGCGCCCTTGAAGAACACCCACTGAATCTTGATGCCTTCATCGGCAAAGGCCTTTTCGTAAATCTGCTGGCTGCGCAGCACATCGACGATGCCGCCTCCGCTGTTGCCGGTCCCGGCGCTGAGGTCCGGCACGGCGATGCGGATTTCCTTGAGGTCGGCGGCATGGCTGGCAATGGAGGTCAGGGCAAGGGCGCACCCGAAGGCCAGGGATTTGAAAAGGTTTTTCATGGGCTGTCCTGAATAGAGCTCGCAGAGCGCCCAATCAGACACAGCTTTTGATCATTCCAGAAATAATATTAATTCCACCTTTAATCACTCAATGGAATAAGCGGTGGGGCAAGGCAAGTGCTGCAGCCCATGCATTTCCTGCAATAAAAGTATTCTTTAAATGCATTGGATGTCTGGCTTGCTTCCGCACTTAAATGACGATACTTATCTCCTTATGGAATTCCTGTCTGTTTTTATAGATCGGATAAGAATATGCAAATAGCCTTTATGCAGCAGCCGACAGCGGAGTTCTGATATGGCTCGTGACTCCCTTCTTTCCATTCCCGAGCCTGTCGTGCCTGCCCGGCGCTGGACCATCGCTCCGGTATTCAAGCGAGTGCTGCTGGCTTGGTATCTGCCCCTCGCGCTGGCTGTGCTCTGGTGGGTGGCCAGCCGCAATCACTGGATGAGCGAGCAGATTCTGCCTGCGCCTTCGCTGGTCTGGCAGAGCGCTCTGGAGCTGGCAAGCTCTGACCTTCCCGGCAACCTGTGGATCAGTTTGCAACGCCTGTTCTGGGGCTTGCTGGCGGGGATCTCGGCGGGTGCCGTGCTGGGTGCCTGGCTGGGTTTCAGTCGCCGCGCCGAGAGGCTGGTCTTGCCGACCTTCACCTCGCTGGCGCAAGTGCCGACCCTGGCGTGGATTCCGCTGTTCATGGTCGTGTTCGGCATTGGTGAGATGCTCAAGCTGGTGGTGATGATCAAGGCCGTCATTGTTCCGGTAACCCTGCATACCCTGATCGGCGTTCGCGATGCCCAGCCTCGCCTGCGCGAAGCTGCTGCCGTTTTGCGTCTGCCTCTGCACTTGCTGATCCGGCGTCTCATTTTTCCTGCGGCCTTGCCGTCTTTCATGGCTGGCGTGCGGCTGGCGCTGTCGTCTGGCTGGTCTTCGTTGCTGGCGGTCGAGTTGCTGGCTTCAAGCGAAGGGATTGGCTACCTGATGGTATGGGCGCGGCAATTGTTCATGCTCGACATCGTGTTTGTCTGCATTGCCGTGATCGGTGTGATTGGCGTGCTGATGGATCGCGGTATCGGCTTGGCGGATCGCAAGTGGGTGTTCTGGCCCCATGCCGCGACTGCCGAGTTTCGCGGTCGCGCTCCGGCGCAAGGGCTTGATCGGATCGTCCCCTGGATTCTGCCCTTTGCCTTGCTGGCGCTGTGGCAAGCCGCCAGCCAGTGGGGGTGGGTGAATGCCAATATTCTGGTTTCGCCGCTGCTGGTGCTGGAAACCCTGTGGGTCGGTCTGCTGGACGGTTCACTGCCGCAAGCCATGGGCCTGAGCCTGAGCCGCGCTTTGGGAGGTCTGTTTCTGGGCGGCGCGCTGGGGTTCTCTCTGGGTTTGCTGCTTGGGCTTTCGCAATCGCTGGAACGTTTTCTGGGGCCGACCCTGGCGGCGTTCAGGCAAGTCGCCATTTTCGCCTGGGTTCCGCTGATCACAGCCTGGTTCGGGTTAGGTGAGCCGGCCAAGTGGGTGTTCGTCGGGCTTGCGGCATTTTTCCCGCTGTTCATTGCGACCCAGCGCAGCGTCGCCAACCTGTCGCCGCAGTTGAAGGAAGCGGCTCAGGTCCTGCGTCTGAGCCTGTGGCAACGCCTGACCCGCATGGTGCTGCCGGGTGCGGCACCGGGGATTTTTGCCGGCCTGCGCCTGAGCCTGATCTATGCCTGGCTGGGCACCATCGGTGCCGAATACTTCATGCCATCCAATGGCGGCATCGGCAGCCTGATGATCGGCGCGCAACAACTGCTGCGCATGGACGTCATCATGAGCGGCATGCTGCTGGTGGGGCTGACTGGCGCGGCACTCAACGAAATCGGACAACGCATTGAAGCGCGGGCGACGCGCTGGAGGCATGCATGACAGCCCAGACCCAATCCATCGTGAACTTCAACCATGTGGGCAAGGTGTTTCAGACCGGTCATGGTGATGTGGAAGCGATTCGCGAGTTCAACCTGCACGTCGCGGAAGGTGAATTCATCGCCATCGTGGGTTCCAGCGGCTGTGGCAAGTCCACGCTACTGCGCTTGTTGATCGGGCTGGATACCGAGTTTCGTGGCGAAATTCAGGTCGACGGCAAGCCGGTCAGCGGCATTGGCAGTGAGCGGGGGATTGTCTTTCAGGAGCACCGTCTCTTTCCGTGGCTGACGGTCGAGGAAAACATCGAGCTAGGGCTGGTCAACGAAGGGCTTGGGCAGAAAGAGCGCAGCCAGAGGATTGCCGATTTCATTCAACTGGTGGGCCTCAAGGATTTCACCCGGGCTTATCCCCATCAGCTTTCCGGCGGCATGGCCCAGCGGGTTGCCATTGCCCGTGGCCTTGTGGCGAGCCCACGTATTCTGCTGCTGGATGAGCCGTTTGGCGCGCTGGATGCACTGACACGCCAGCAGATGCAGGAAGAACTGCTGGCCATTCGTGAGCGGGCAAAGATCACCACGATACTCGTGACCCATGATGTGGAAGAGGCCATCTTCCTGGCCGACCGGGTGGTGGTCATGGAGCCAAGGCCGGGCCGCATCAAGCGCATCGTGGATATAAAACTGCCGCATCCGCGCCAGCGCAGCAGCTTCGACTTTCACCTGCTGCGTGAAGAGTTGCTGCATGAGCTGACCAGCGATGACCATTACGTCATTCGCGAACCGGAGCAGATACGCAATCTGCCTGCGGCGTTTATTGCCTGCTAGTTCTGTGAGTTGGATTTTTCGCTCCCTCAAAAACCGGTAGGAGCGAATTTATTCGCGAAATCAATCTTCAGGCTGCCGCTATAGCTGATTTATTAGGCACCACAGTTTCCAGATACCCCTGCACTCCAGCCTGCTCTTCAGGCGTGGTGAACAGCCCAAGCTTGGTGCGACGCCACAGAATGTCTTCGGCACGGGTTGCCCACTCGTTGGCGCACAGGTAATCGACTTCGCGGGTGTACAGGCCTGCGCCCAGATGCTCGCCCATGTCTTCCAGGCCGTTCACGCCGTCCATCAGGCGCCAGCTGCGGCTGCCGTAGGTGATGGACCAGCGTTGTGCGATGGAAACAGGCAGCCACGGAAAGCGTTTGCTCAATTCGGCTGCCAGCACCTGCGGTGTGGTCATCTCTTCTGCGCCCGGCAGTGCGGCCTTGGCGGTCCAGCTCGGTTTCATCCGGGTGAAGAACGGAGCCAGTTGCGCCATCGCCGATTCAGCCAGTTTGCGATAAGTCGTCAGCTTGCCGCCGAACACCGAAAGAATCGGCGCTTCGTTTTCGCCGCCCGACAACGACAGGGTGTAGTCGCGGGTGATGGCCGACGGGTTATCGGATTCGTCGTTACACAGCGGACGCACGCCCGAGTACGTGTGCAGCACGTCACTGCGGCTCAATTGCTTCTTGAAGTGGTCGTTGGCCACTTTCAGCATGTAGTCCATCTCGCCGTCGGTGATCTTCACCTTGGCCGGGTCGCCCTGATATTCACGGTCGGTGGTGCCGACGATGGTGAACTTGTCCAGGTACGGAATGGTGAACACGATGCGTTTGTCTTCGTTCTGCAGGATGAAAGCGTGCTCGCCTTCGTACAGCCTTGGCACGATCAGGTGGCTGCCCTGGATCAGACGGATGCCGTAAGGCGAATCCAGCTTCAGATCTTCGCGAATGAACTTGGCGACCCATGGGCCAGCAGCGTTGACCAGTGCCTTGGCGTTGATCGAGAAGACCGTGCCGTCGGCGCGCTCCATCTGCAGGTGCCACATGCCTTTGGTGCGGCTGGCACTCAGGCAGCGGGTGCGGGTGTGGATATGTGCGCCGTTCTCACGGGCAGCCATGGCATTGAGGACCACCAGGCGTGCGTCATCGACCCAGCAGTCGGAGTACTCAAAACCGCGAGTGATGGACGTGTTGAGCGGGCTGTCCGCGCCGAAACGCAGGCTGCGCGATGCCGGGAGTTTTTCACGCTTGCCGAGGTTGTCATACAGGAACATGCCGGCACGGATCATCCAGGCCGGGCGCAGATGCGGGCGATGGGGCAGGACAAAGCGCATCGGCTTGACGATGTGCGGCGCCTTGGCCAGCAGCACTTCACGTTCGGCCAGTGCTTCACGCACCAGACGGAATTCGTAATGTTCCAGGTAGCGCAGCCCGCCATGGATCAGCTTGCTGCTGGCTGACGAGGTGTGGCTGGCCAGGTCATCCTTTTCACACAGGAAAACCGACAGACCACGGCCCGATGCATCCGCTGCAATACCGACACCATTGATGCCACCACCGATAACGGCAATGTCGTAGACCTCGGAAAGCGATGGTGCTGACGTAGTGGAGTGGGGCATTGGATGAGCCTCCTGGACAATTCTTGAGTAACGCTCGAAAGGCGAATTTGAACATTGATGTTCGTTTGTGAAAATAATAGCTCAAGAAACACGGCGCTGCCAGTCGGTATTTATTGAAAATACTGATGAGGATGAGGGTAAAGGAACAAAATCGAACATCGTAGGACGATTTTCGCAAATGCTTGCCTGTGTGTAGGAGCGAATTCATTCGCGAAAAGGCATTGCATCTGTCTTCAGATTACACACCGCCTTCCCGGATAAATCCGGTCCTACAATTCGCAAAAAACGAGGTGAATCAAACCACTTCGAGGCGAATCTTGTGCTGGGCAAGCAATTGCTGCAGGGCCGGCACAGGTGCCTGATCGGTTACCAGGCAATCGATCAGGGTGATAGGGCCGAGCCGTACCATGGCGTTGCGCCCGAACTTGCTGGAGTCCGCAGCCAGCAGCACTTGTCTGGCATTGGCAATGATTGCCTGGGAAACCCTGACTTCCTGATAATCGAAATCCAGCAGGCTGCCGTCCTCGTCGATACCGCTGATCCCGACCAGAGCGAAATCGACCTTGAACTGGGTGATGAAATCCACACTGGCCTGACCGACCACGCCACCGTCGCGGCGCACGTTGCCGCCCGCCAGCAGCACCTCGAAATCATCCTTGCCGCTCAGGATCGAAGCCACATGCAGGTTGTTGGTGATGATTTTCAGGTTGTTGTGATTGAGCAGGGCGCGGGCGATGGATTCGGTGGTGGTGCCGATATTGATGAACAGAGAAGCGTTGTCCGGGATCTGTGCGGCGATGGCTTCGGCGATCCGTTGTTTCTCGTCACGCATCTGGTCCGCACGCATGGCGTAGGCGGTGTTCTCGATGCTCGAGTCATAGGCTGCGCCACCGTGGTAGCGACGCAGCAGGTTCATTTCCGCAAGTTGATTGATATCACGGCGGATGGTTTGTGGGGTCACGACGAACAGCGTCGCCATTTCCTCGATGCTGACATAACCGCGTTCGCGGACCAGTTCGAGGATCTGTTGCTGGCGGGGAGGCAGGTTCATTGTTTTTCCTTGGGCGCCCTCTGCAAATGGCGCCCATGATGCCGTAGCCGGGCCTTGGCTGTCAGCTTCAATAATCCTGCCCCCGTTCTGCTTACTCTTCGTTTTCGTGCGGTTCCCAGTCACGAGTACGCTCTACGGCTTTCTTCCAGCCAGCGTAAAGCTTCTCTTTTTCTGCCTCGTCGCACTGTGGCGCGAACTCGCGCTCGATCACTGCCTTGTTGCGCAACTCGTCCAGACTGCTCCAGAAGCCAATCGCCAGACCAGCCAGGAACGCTGCGCCCAGAGCGGTGGTTTCGCGCATTTGCGGACGCTCGACCTGAGTGCCGAGGATGTCGGCCTGGAATTGCATGAGGAAGTTGTTGGCCACCGCGCCGCCGTCGACACGCAGTGACTTGAGGCGTTCGCCGGAGTCCTGTTGCATGGCGTCCAGGACGTCACGGGTCTGGTAGGCGATGGATTCCAGTGCTGCGCGGATGATGTGATCGACTTTCACGCCACGGGTCAGGCCGAACAGGGCGCCACGGGCATACGGGTCCCAGTAGGGTGCGCCCAGACCGGTAAAGGCCGGGACCAGATAGACGCCGTTGCTGTTCTTGACCTTGTTGGCGAAGTACTCGGTGTCCAGCGCGTCGTTGACGATTTTCAGTTCGTCACGCAGCCACTGCACAGTGGAGCCGCCGTTGAACACCGCGCCTTCCAGTGCATAAGCCACTTCGCCCCGCGGGCCGCAACCGATTGTGGTCAGCATGCCGTGTGCCGATTTGACGGCTTTCTTGCCAGTGTTCATCAGCAGGAAGCAGCCGGTGCCATAGGTATTTTTCGCCTGGCCCGGTTCTACGCACATTTGACCGAACAGTGCAGCCTGCTGGTCGCCCGCGATGCCTGCAATCGGAATCCCGCTTTTGCTGTGGCCGTAGACTTCCGAAGAGGCCTTGACCTCGGGCAGCATTTCGCGAGGGATATCCAGCACATCAAGCATGCGCTGGTCCCATTCCAGGGTGTGGATGTTGAACAGCATGGTGCGTGACGCGTTGGTGTAGTCGGTGACGTGAATCTTGCCGCCAGTAAATTTCCAGATCAGCCAGCTGTCGATGGTGCCGAACATCAGCTCGCCCTTGCGTGCGCGCTCGCGGCTGCCTTCGACGTTATCCAGAATCCACTTGAGCTTGGTGCCGGAGAAGTAGGGGTCGGTGACCAGGCCGGTGGTGTCCTTGATGTATTCCTCAAGGCCGTCACGCTTGAGCTGCTGGCAGATTTCGGTGCTGCGGCGGCATTGCCAGACGATGGCGTTGTAGATCGGGCGACCTGTGTCCTTTTCCCAGACCACGGTGGTTTCACGCTGGTTGGTGATACCGATGGCTGCGATCTGGTTATGGTGCAGATCAGCCTGGGCCAATGCCTTGGTCATGCAGGCGGTCTGGGTGGCGAAGATTTCCATAGGGTCATGCTCGACCCAGCCAGCCTGAGGGTAATGCTGGACGAATTCGCTTTGGGCGGTGCTCACCACGTTGGCGTTGCGGTCGAAAATGATCGCACGGGAACTGGTGGTGCCCTGGTCAAGGGCAATGATGTAGTTCTTGTTCTGAGAGTCTGTCATTTCGATTGCCTTGCGTTATTGGGGGTATTCAAGCGGAAGTCTGTGCTTTGCCGCGAAGGGCTTCAGGAGCCTGTTCAACGGCGACGGCGCTGGGCAGATGACGAGCGATAAGCCCGCGATAGCCGGCAGCACCCAGGCAGGCACCCAGAATCGGTGCAAAGATCGGAACCAGGAAATACGGTATGTCACGCCCACCGGTGAACGCTATCTCATCCCAGCCTGCAAGGAATGTCATCAGTTTAGGGCCGAAATCCCGTGCCGGGTTCATGGCGAAGCCGGTCAGCGGCCCCATGGATGCTCCGATCACGGCAACCAGCAAGCCGACCAGCAAAGGCGCCATCGCACCACGTGGCAGACCGTTGCTGTCATCGCCCAAGGCCATGATCACACCCATCAGGACGGCGGTGATCACGACCTCGACCAGAAACGCCTGGCCTACGGAAATGGACGGGTTAGGGTAGGTGGAAAACACTGACGCCAGTTCGAGGCTCTGCACGCTGCCACGAACCATGTTGTGAGCATGTTCAAATTCGAAGAACAGGCTGATGTAAAGCAGATAGACCAGACCCGCGCCACAAAAGGCTCCTGCCACTTGAGCGCTTATATAGAAGGGGAGTTTTCTCTTTTCAAAGCCTGCAAAGAGGCTGAGAGCGATGCTGACAGCGGGGTTGAGGTGAGCACCCGAAACACCGGCACTGACATAGATAGCCATGCTGACGGCCAGGCCCCAGATGATGCAGATTTCCCACAAGCCAAATGTAGCACCTGCGACCTTGAGCGCTGCAACGCATCCCGTGCCGAAGAAAATCATCAGAGCGGTGCCAAGGAATTCGGCCAGACACTGGCCGCGTAGCGTCGGTTGTTGCATGGACATGGTCATATGAACCTCATTTTTTGTTTTTTGCGGCTTCGTATGCAAAGCACCGATGCTCATCATCTGCCGTCTCGGGAAAACCCCATTCCCGGACGGTTTTACGAATCTTGTTGAAAAATAAATTTCAAAAATTTTCGTAAACGAAAAAATATAGACAAGAAACAAACCTGTCAAAGGTTGAAAGTGAACCATTGACGATATTTTCTGACAGCTAAATTTGAAATTTCTCCATCCTGTGTAGGAAATATTTTTTTGATTTTAAACGGCCATTACTCAGTAGTGTGCCTTGAGATAGGGCTTTTGCATCGTATTTCGCCTAAAGTAGAAGCCGCCCTGAGTGACCTGGAGTGTCCTGATGACCCCCGCGCTGGATTTATTGAAGACAGTTCGCGCCGAACACCGGATTCACAGTTACGAACATGATCCGAAAGCTGCGTCTTATGGGCTGGAGGCGGCCGAGAAACTGGGCCTCGAACCGGCACGGGTGTTCAAGACCCTGCTCGCGAGCACGGAAAAGGGGGAGTTGCTGGTGGCCGTTGTACCGGTTGCCGGAACCCTGGACCTCAAGGCTCTGGCCAGTGCGGCCGCTGCGAAGAAAACCGAGATGGCCGACCCGGCTGCGGCTCAGCGGGCAACCGGTTATCTGTTGGGCGGGATCAGCCCCTTGGGACAGAAGAAGCGTCTGCGCACCTTCATCGACCAGAGCGCCCAGCCTTTCGAGACGATCTACGTCAGTGCGGGGCGGCGTGGGTTGGAGGTGGAGTTGTCGGCGGCGGTGCTGGCGGAACATACCCGTGCAGAGTTTGCAGCGATCGGAAGGGAGTAGTTTGCTTCTTCAGCCCTCTACAAAACCGAATTCGCTGCAACACTTCCCGCCGCCGGGAACAACACCAGATGTTCGGTGGCAACCCGAATCCCGACCTCTTCCCCCGTCATGTGATCGGCATGGCCGGGGAAGATGGCTTCAAGCTGGCTGCCCGTCGGCAATTGCAGGCGATACAGGGTTGAAGCGCCCTGGAATGTCCTGCCAACTACTCGTGCCTTAAGGTCGCTGTCTGCGGCATAGACAATATCGTCCGGACGCAGAAGAACATCGACAGCACTGCCGCTGACACCCGGATAGGCACGATTGCCGCTCAGCACGCCGAGTTCGGTCTGCACCGACTGCGGATCGATCAACTGCCCGCGAATGAAATAGCCTTGTCCGATGAAACTGGCCACGAAAGGTGTCTGCGGTTCGTGATACAGGTTGTAGGGCGTATCCCATTGCTCAAGCCGGCCTTCCTTGAATACACCCACATGATCGCTGACCGCAAAGGCCTCTTCCTGATCGTGTGTCACCAGGATTGCACTGGTGCCACGAGCCTTGAGAATGTCGCGCACTTCATGGCTCAGGCGTCGGCGCAACTCGCCATCAAGGTTGGAAAACGGCTCATCCAGCAACAAGAGTTGCGGATCTGGCGCCAACGCACGGGCGAGGGCGACCCGCTGTTGCTGTCCGCCGGACAGCTCATGGGGATACCGCTTGCCCAGTGAGCCCAGGTTGACCAGCTCCAACAGTTCGTCGACTACCTGATTCAGGCGAGGATGTTTGCGGATACCGAAAGCGATGTTCTGCGCCACGCTCAGATGCGGGAACAGCGCGTAATCCTGAAACACCATGCCGATCCGGCGTTTCTCCGGTGCCAGGGTCCAGCCGGGTCGGGAAATGACTTCACCGGCCAGGGTGATCTCGCCGGCATGGATCGGCTCAAACCCGGCAATGGCCCGCAGGGTCGTGGTCTTGCCGCATCCCGAAGAGCCCAGCAGACAGCCGATGTCTCCGGCGTTGAGGTGCAGGTTGAGGTCCTGCACCACACGTTGATCCTGATAGCCGCAGGCAAGGTTGCGCAGATTCAGCAGCAGGGTATGGCTCATTTTGGCTGATAGGACGGCGCGACCAGAAACTCCAGCAGGGCTTTCTGGGCATGCAGACGGTTTTCAGCCTGATCCCAGGCGACCGAGCGTTCATCGTCCAGCAGGTCGACGCTGATTTCTTCACCACGATGCGCGGGCAGGCAATGCATGAACAACACGTCTTCGGCAGCCAGGTCGAGCAAGGCACGGGTGACCTGGAAGGGCGCGAACAGCGCGATGCGCTTGGCGGTTTCTTCTTCCTGGCCCATGGAGGTCCAGACATCGGTGCTGACCAGATGCGCGCCTGCAACCGCTTCCTTCGGATCACGGGTGACGGTCACGCGATCACCGGCCAGTGCCAGGAACTCGGGGTTGGGTTCGTAGCCGGAAGGGCAGGCGACACGCAACTGGAAGTCGAACTGTATGGCCGCTTCTATATAACTGTTGCACATGTTGTTGCCGTCACCGATCCAGGCCACGGTCTTGCCCTTGATCGAGCCGCGGTGCTCCAAGAAGGTCTGCATGTCTGCCAGCAACTGGCATGGGTGCAGGTCGTCGGAGAGCCCGTTGATCACAGGGACGCGGGAATTGGCGGCGAATTCGGTCAGATTGCTGTGGGCAAAAGTCCGGATCATCACGGCATCGAGCATGCGCGACATGACCTTTGCGCTGTCGGCAATCGGCTCGCCACGGCCCAATTGGGTGTCGCGATGGGACAGAAAGATGGCCTGGCCACCCAGCTGGATCATGCCCGCTTCAAAGGAAAGACGGGTACGTGTCGAGGATTTCTCGAAGATCATCCCCAGCACTCGATTTTTCAGTGGTTCAAAAAGCACGCCGCGATTTCGCAGGTCTTTAAGCTCTACGCCACGACGGATCAGGCCCAGAAGCTCATCTGGGGTGTAATCCATCATCGAGAGAAAGTGCCTGGCGCTCATTATTAACTACCTTTTTTGCAACAGACCGCAGGTTCCGAAAGCCGGGTTTTATCGAGAAAACGGCATGACCTGAGGCGAAAGCCGCACGGGGGCGACGAATAAGGAAGGCGCGATAGTATAAAAAAATGTCGCGTCTTACCAATAGCATGCTTACTTAAGAGATAACGAAGTCCGTAACCGCAAAGGCGCTGGTTGAAACAGCCCTGTGGCCGACCCGCTGATTGCAGAAGGCAGCATTTGTACACTGACCAAACAGTGCTTGGCAATTGATGCCGATACTGTAAAAGTCCGGTCTTGTGCGTCTGTGCTTATGCGACGCGCTTCACGGCGTTGAAAAGTTGCCCGTTTCCTTAACAGCGTGCGTGAGTTATAAAGAGTTACAAGTAACTGCTCAATTCAATCGAGGGGCTGGGAATGGACTCAAAGGAACGACAACTAACGGAGCTGCTTGGGTTGACCGCTCGTACCCTGACACACCTCACCGCTTCGATGACGTCGATGTCCTTTGAGTTGTTGCGCAGTGAAGACGAAGTCACGCGGGCAGCCGGTCGTCGCATGATCGACCGCATGGCGACCATCAGCTCGGGCCTCGACGATCACTGGCGCCTGATCGGTGAACTGACCGGGGTGCATGTCGCTCAGGAACAGATCGAAACCGTTACGGAAATCCAGTTGCAGCGCAAGGTCGTGACCCCTATCGGCAACTGATCGCCCAAGCCATCTGCCCGCCTGATGGCTCGCGATTCACGAGACGAACGTCTCTGGCGTGCTCACCGCTAACGCTCCATATTCTTGTCAATGCAATCACTCTGACTGCCATGACAAGAATATGAGGCTGGGATGATCAGGACCGAGCACCACCGCGCTTGCCACCTGTGCGAGGCCATCTGCGGCCTCACTATCGAAACCACCGCATCCCCGGATACGGCCCCGGTCATTACCTCGATCAAGGGCGACCCTCTCGACAGTTTCAGTCGCGGTCACATCTGCCCCAAGGCCGTGGCCCTGCAGGATATCCAGAACGATCCCGACCGTTTGCGCCAGCCCATGCAACGTGTGGGCAATCAATGGCAGCCGATCGAATGGCAGGATGCTTTCGAGCTGGTCGCCGAGCGTCTGTTTGCCATTCAGCAGCAATACGGGCAGAACGCGGTCGCGGTCTATCAAGGCAACCCCAGCGTGCACAACTATGGGCTGACGACCCACAGCAACTATTTTCTGGGCCTGCTCAAAACCCGCAATCGCTATTCGGCCACTTCAGTGGATCAACTGCCTCATCACCTCACCAGTTTCCTGATGTATGGCCACGGCTTGCTGCTGCCCATTCCCGATATCGATCACACGGACTTCATGCTGATCCTGGGCGGCAACCCGCTGGCTTCCAATGGCAGCATCATGACGGTGCCGGATGTCGAGAAGCGCCTTAAGGCGATTCAGAAACGTGGTGGCAGAGTGGTGGTGGTCGACCCACGGCGTAGCGAGACAGCGGCCATTGCCGATCAACATGTGTTTGTCCGGCCTGGCGGCGATGCAGCATTGCTTTTCGGTCTGCTCAATACCCTGTTCGAGGAAGGCCTGACTCGGGAGAGTCATCTGCCTATCGATGGCCTGGATCAGGTTCGGGAAGCGATCATGACCCTGAACGCCGAGGCCATGAGCCCGCGTTGTGGTATTCCCGCCGAACAGATTCGCCAGTTGGCCCGGGATTTCGCTGCTGCCGACAAGGCTGTTTGCTATGGCCGCATGGGCATCTCCACTCAGGCCTTTGGAACGCTGTGTCACTGGCTGGTGCAATTGATCAATCTGGTCACCGGCAACCTGGATCGGGTGGGCGGTACCTTGTGTACCGAGCCAGCCGTGGATCTGGTCAGCTCGACCTCGGGCGGGCATTTCAACCTGTGGCAGAGCCGGGTTTCCGGCTTGCCCGAATATGGCGGCGAGTTGCCGGTTTCGGCGCTGGCAGAAGAGATGCTGACCGAAGGGGAAGGGCAGATACGCGCTCTGGTCACGGTTGCAGGCAACCCGGTATTGTCCACGCCCAATGGTCGCCAGCTGGAAAAAGCGCTGGACGGGCTGGACTTCATGCTCAGCATCGATCTGTATATCAATGAAACCACCCGCTATGCCGATCTGATCCTGCCTTCGACTTCAGCGCTGGAAAACGATCACTACGACACGACATTTAACCTTCTGGCGGTGCGTAACGTTACCCGGTTCAATCGGGCGATCTTTGCCAAGCCCGAAGGCGCCTTGCATGACTGGGAAATCTTCGTCGGGCTGGCCAGGGCCTTTGCGGCCAAGGCTCAAAAGGAACTGAAACCGACCATGGCGCCGGCCTCAATGATTGATCATGGCTTGCGCAAGGGGCTGTATGGCGAGGCATCGGAACATGCCTTGTCGATCGAAGCGCTGGGCAACCATCCTCACGGGCTTGATCTGGGGCCATTGAAGTCCAACCTGACACCGCGCCTGAAAACCGCCAGCGGGCGCATCCAGGCGGCACCTGACGTGATCCTGGCCGACCTGCAGCGCTTTATTGACTCGCCAGCGCCACAGGCCGGGGAATTGCTGCTGATCGGGCGCAGGCATGTGCGCAGCAATAACTCATGGATGCATAACTATCATCGCCTGGTGAAGGGCAAGCCTCGTCATCAGTTGCTGATGCATCCCGATGACCTGGCCAGCCGAGGCCTGAGCGACGGGCAGCAGGTCAGGGTCGATTCGCGGGTCGGGATGATCGAGGTTCAGGTGCTGGGCAGCGCAGAAATGATGCCCGGCGTAGTCAGCCTGCCCCATGGTTGGGGGCATTCCCGTACCGGTGTGCGTATGGAAATCGCTCAGGCTCAGCCGGGTGTGAGTGCCAATGACCTGACCGACGAGCGACAGCTCGATGCGTTGTCCGGCAATGCCGTGCTCAATGGCGTGCCTGTGCAGGTGAGCGCCTGTTGAGTTCAAGACTGAGCGTCTGGCTCGGGATTCCGTTACAATGCGCCACCGTGCCGACAACTGAGTCGGAAAGTTCAGCCGAGGTGCTCCATGGATATCATCGAAACGATCAAAGAGCAGATTGCCAACAACACCATTCTGCTTTACATGAAAGGCGCTCCGAATGCCCCGCAGTGCGGTTTTTCGGCCAAAGCTTCCCAGGCCTTGATGGCATGCGGCGAAAAATTCGCCTATGTCGACATTTTGCAGAACCCGGAAATCCGCGCCAACCTGCCTAAATACGCCAACTGGCCAACCTTCCCGCAACTGTGGGTTGCCGGTGAGCTGGTCGGCGGCAGCGACATCATCGCCGAAATGCATCAGAACGGTGAATTGCAGCCACTGCTCAAGCAAGCGGCTGAAAGCGCGAAGTCGTAATTGCAGGCGCAGCGAATTCATTCGCGAATGAATTCGCTCCTGCCAAGACCGTGATAAACAAAAAGCCCCGCTCTCGTCAGAGGCGGGGCTTTTTGTCGGTCGCTGAAAAGGCTTAATCGCCCATCTGCGACTGCAGGTAGTTTTCGATACCGACTTTCTCGATCAGGCCCAGTTGGGTTTCCAGCCAGTCGATGTGCTCTTCCTCGGATTCGAGGATGTCTTCCAGCAGTTCGCGGCTGCCAAAGTCGCCAACGGTTTCAAAGTGCGCAATCGCAGCCTTGAGGTCAGCCAGGCCTTTCTTTTCGATCTTCAGGTCGCACTCAAGCATTTCCTTGGTGTGCTCGCCGATCAGGATCTTGCCCAGCTCTTGCAGGTTAGGCAGACCTTCGAGGAACAGGATGCGCTTGATGAGCTTGTCAGCGTGCTTCATCTCGTCGATGGACTCGCGATACTCATGAGCGCCCAGCTTTTTCAGACCCCAATCTTCGTACATGCGTGCATGCAGGAAGTACTGATTGATCGCGACCAGCTCGTTTCCGAGGATCTTGTTGAGATGCTGGATGACTGTAATGTCGCCTTTCATGTTCGAGGTCCTGCCAATGGCTTGTGTATATAAAGCGCGAGTTTGAGCTGCACTTAGAAGCCTGTCAAACCTAAGTTATTGAATACTAAGTGAAATTAAATAAGAATAAGAATGTTTGAGTTCCGCATCTTGACGCTAAGCACTTGAATTACAGACATAAAAAAACCGGACACAAGGTCCGGTTCTTTGAAATAGGGTGAATCAGGCGGCTGAAAATTCTGCTGGATACGCCAGCGATGCCTGACTGCTTTGCAGTTCTGTCAGGGTTTCACGCACCACTTCCTTTGCCAGGCAGGCGCATTTACCGCATTTGCTGGCAACACCCAGCGTTTCGCGCACTTCACGATAACTGCAGCAGCCTTCGAGGATTGCATCCCGGATCTGGCCGTCAGTGACACCTTGGCAAAGACAAACATACATAAGTCGGTAACCGTCGCTGGTTATTGCTTTGTGCGGACGAGGTTAATCTTAATGAGAATGCTTGTCAAAACTGTTTTGGATACGCTTTCCCGACTCCGATGAGCGGTCGTTAAAACACCGGTATAAAAAAACCGGCACAAGGCCGGTTTATTCATGAAGCATGTACTTCAGTCGTCGTACTCTTCCCAGCCGCCCATTTCTTTCCAGCGGTTGACGATGCCACAGAACAGCTCAGCGGTCTTTTCGGTGTCATAGCGAGCCGAGTGGGCCTCGCGTCCGTCGAAGTCCATGCCGGCAGCCTGACAGGCCTTTGCAAGCACTGTCTGACCATAGGCCAGGCCCGCGAGGGTTGCGGTGTCGAAGCTGGAGAAAGGATGAAACGGGTTACGTTTCATGTCCAGGCGAGCGACGGCAGCGTTCAGGAAGCCCAGGTCGAAGCTGGCGTTGTGGCCGACCAGCACGGCGCGTTTGCAGCCGTTGGCCTTGAGCGCCTTGCGCACGCCGCGGAAGATATCGGTCAGCGCGGTTTCTTCGCTGACCGCCATGCGCAGCGGGTGATCGAGCTTGATACCGGTGAACTCGAGTGCAGCCGCTTCGATATTGGCGCCCTCGAACGGTTCTACACGGAAGAAGTAGGTGTGCTCCGGGAACACGAAGCCTTTTTCATCCATGCCGATGGTGACGGCAGCAATTTCCAGCAGAGCATCGGTCGCCGCATTGAAACCACCGGTTTCCACGTCGATGACCACAGGCAGGTAACCGCGAAAACGGGCTGCCATCGGGTGACGAGAGCCGCCACCGCCGTGACCGTCGTGTTCGTCGTCGTAATGATCTTCACTCACGCATTTTCCTCCAGCAGGCGCCAGCGCAGTTTTTCTCCGGCGCGCAGCGGGATTACGCTCAGCTCGCCAAACGGCAGGCTGGCAGGGGCTGTCCACTCGTCACGTACCAGCGTGATGGTGTCCTGGTTGGCTGGCAGGCCATAGAAGGCCGGGCCGTGGAGGCTGGCAAAGCCTTCCAGCTTGTCCAGCGCATTACGCTGCTCGAAAGCCTCGGCATACAGCTCGATAGCGGCGTAGGCGGTGTAGCAACCGGCGCAACCGCAGGCGGCTTCCTTGGCATGCTGGGCATGAGGTGCCGAGTCTGTACCCAGGAAGAACTTGCCGTTGCCGCTGGTCGCGGCATCCAGCAGGGCAGTCTGGTGCGTGTTGCGCTTGAGGATCGGCAGGCAGTAGAAATGCGGCCTGATTCCGCCCACCAGCATGTGGTTGCGGTTATAAAGCAGGTGATGCGCAGTGATGGTCGCTGCAACGTTGGCCGAGGCCTCGTTGACGAACTGCACCGCTTCACCGGTGGTGATGTGCTCGAATACCACTTTCAGGGTCGGGAAGCGCTCGACCACACGACGCAGGTGCTCGTCGATGAAGATTTTCTCGCGATCGAAGACATCGATCTCGCCGCGGGTCACTTCGCCATGGACCAGCAGCAGCATGCCGACTTCGGCCATGGCTTCCAGTACATGGAAAATCTTGTCGATGCTGGTAACGCCAGAATCGGAGTTGGTGGTCGCACCGGCCGGATACAGCTTGGCCGCATGGACGTAGCCGCTGGCCTTGGCCGTGCGAATGTCCTCGGGCGTGGTCTGGTCGGTGAGATAAAGCACCATCAGCGGCTCGAAGCGGCTGCCGGCCGGGCGAGCAGCCAGAATGCGCTGGCGATAGGCATCGGCTTGCTGCGCATTGCGTACTGGTGGCACAAGGTTGGGCATGATGATTGCGCGGCCAAAAGTGCGCGCAACGTCAGCAACGGTGTGAGGCAAAACAGCTCCGTCACGGAGGTGGATGTGCCAGTCATCGGGACGCAGAAGGGTCAGGCGGTCAGACATTGGGGATTCCAGGCGGGTCAAACTCGCTGGGAATGCTACCGGAAAAGACTCTCTCAGGCACTCGCTATCAAGTTTTGTAGGAAGTTACCGATAGCCCGACGTAAGAAGCACTTTTGTTTCGCGTCATTTTTATAAGTGGAGCCTCCCGTGCGCCAGCTATATCTCGCCTTGCTCAGCGTATTTGCCAGCCTCCCCGCGATGGCTGTCAGTTTCCAGACCCGTCTGGAGAGTATCGAGTGGAAGGTCGAAGGGGATCAGTTCGAGTGTCGTCTGAGCCAGCCGATCACTGACTTCGGTGTCGGTGAGTTCGTGCGCCGTGCCGGTGAGCAGGCGACATTCCGGCTCAAGCCGTCCTACAACATGCTGGGCAATGGCTCGGCCACTCTGTTGGCTGCGGCTGCACCCTGGCAGCCGGGGCGTGGCGATATCAACCTGGGCTCGGTTCGGGTCAGCAATGGCGAGATTCCTTTCAACAGCTCCGAAGCACAGGCCGGACGCCTGATCAGCGGCTTGATGGAAGGCCGTACTCCGCTCATCCGCCACAGTACCCGTGACGGCGGCGGTCCGATGGAGATACGCCTGTTGCCGGTCAGGTTCAGCAAGGCGTTCAGCGACTATCAGTTGTGCACGACCAAACTGCTGCCCATGAATTTCGATCAGATCAAGCAGGCTGAAGTGGGCTTCCCCGGCGGTGGCATCGAACTGGACGCCAAGGCGAAGGCGCGTCTGGACAACATGATTGCGTATCTTCGTGCCGACCCGACGGTCAACCATATCGAACTGGACGGCCATTCGGACAACAGCGGCAACCGCCTGACCAACCGCGACCTGTCCCGCCGTCGTGCGCTGGCCGTGATGGACTATCTGAAAGCCCAGGGTGTTCCCGAGCAACAGATTACCCTGCGTTTTCATGGCGAACGTTATCCGCTGGCGCCCAACACCAATGATGCCAACCGGGCGCGCAACCGTCGGGTGAATGTGCATCTGGAGCGTGTCGCTCCCGAAGAAAAGCCGGTTCCAGTCGCTTCTTCCGCCAGCGCTGCCCGTACGTCGTAACGCTCTTTTCCCCTCACGAGGCGGACATAACCTGTCGCCTCGTCGTCACAAGCTGTCGCGCCCCTGTAAATTTGCTGGTTTGGACGGTAGAATCAACGGTTTTCCGTACAACCCGGTGGAGTGATGGCATGGCGGACGTAAACAAGGTAGTTCTCGCGTATTCCGGTGGCCTGGATACTTCGGTCATTCTGAAGTGGCTGCAAGATACGTATAACTGCGAAGTGGTGACCTTTACCGCTGACCTGGGTCAGGGTGAAGAGGTCGAGCCGGCACGTGCCAAGGCTCAGGCCATGGGCGTGAAAGAAATCTACATCGACGATCTGCGTGAAGAATTCGTACGTGATTTCGTGTTCCCGATGTTCCGCGCCAACACCGTCTACGAAGGCGAGTACCTGCTGGGTACTTCCATCGCTCGTCCGCTGATCGCCAAACGCCTGATCGAAATCGCCAACGAAACCGGCGCTGACGCCATTTCTCACGGCGCCACCGGTAAAGGTAACGACCAGGTTCGTTTCGAACTGGGCGCCTACGCCCTCAAGCCAGGCGTCAAAGTGATTGCCCCGTGGCGTGAGTGGGATCTGCTGTCGCGTGAAAAGCTGATGGATTATGCCGAGAAGCATGCAATCCCGATCGAGCGCCATGGCAAGAAAAAATCCCCGTACTCCATGGATGCCAACCTGCTGCACATCTCCTATGAAGGTGGCGTGCTGGAAGACACCTGGACCGAGCACGAAGAAGACATGTGGCGCTGGACCAAGTCTCCTGAAGACGCGCCAAACGTGCCGACCTACCTTGAGCTGACCTATCGCAATGGCGATATCGTTGCTCTGGATGGCGTCGAAATGTCGCCTGCCACCGTACTGGCCACCTTGAACCGCATCGGCGGCGAGAACGGCATCGGTCGTCTGGACATCGTCGAAAACCGTTATGTGGGCATGAAGTCCCGTGGCTGCTACGAGACGCCTGGCGGCACCATCATGCTGCGCGCTCACCGCGCCATCGAGTCGATCACCCTGGATCGCGAAGTCGCTCACCTCAAGGATGAGCTGATGGCCAAGTACGCCAGCCTGATCTACACCGGCTACTGGTGGAGCCCTGAGCGTCTGATGCTGCAACAGATGATCGATGCATCCCAGGCTCATGTGAACGGTGTCGTGCGCCTGAAGCTGTACAAGGGCAATGTGATCGTCACTGGCCGCAAGTCCGACGAGTCGCTGTTCGACGCCAACATTGCCACCTTTGAAGAAGATGGCGGTGCGTACAACCAGGCGGACGCTGCCGGCTTCATCAAGCTCAATGCCTTGCGCATGCGCATCGCTGCGAACAAGGGCCGCAAGTTCTTCTGAACCCGGTCTGATGTCTGAAATGCAGCCCTCGGGCTGCATTTTTTTGCAGTGCGCAATGCACTGTCATGCTTTCCTGATCCCCGATCCTTGCGTATCGATATTTCTCGCCCGAGCTTTTGAGGCCGGTGCTGAGCGTTTGCGCGTGGGCATCTGAAAGGACGCTGAATCGGGAGGAGCGTTGCGGGTCTTGCCGGGACGCTGTCGTGAAGGGCATTGCGGGGCAGGTGAGCGGTATCGACACGAAGTCCAGTCGATACCGCGTCGGGTTATCTGTTGGAATAAGCGTATTCAGGGTGTATCACTGTCCCTCTTCTGCTTGAATTCAAAACGGTAGGCTTTGCCGATATTCCAGACTTGTCGCACACTGAGATCAAGTATCTGTGCAATCTCCGGTGCGGTGTAACCGAGACTGGAATAATGCATGGCATGACCGGCCACCACATCATCAATATCCGTCGTATCATAGTGGGGTTCTTTATTGACCTCTCTTATTGGGCGACTGAATTTTATCTTTACATCATTCTCCAGTGCCAGTTGGCGAATTTCTTTTTTGTTCATTCTCAATGAGTATTGCAAGGCGGAAACTCCAGCGCCTTTGGCAACCAGACTTCTGAGTAACTCCAGTTTTGAACTCTTTTCAAGTTCGGCATCCAGTGGTGTTGTATCTTCTGCCACCGAGAGCACGGTGGATTCTGCTGTTTCACCATCGGGTATCACGGCAATCACACCTCCTTGCGCAACAAACTGTTCGACCGCCGCCGTCAGATCAAGGGGCGTTATATTTTTTGAGGATGAGTGAGAAGTTTTGTTGTTCATGGTATATCCCTTTTTGAACATGGTTATACGCATGGCCAATTCAAAAGAATTGTCAGGCCCGCTTCGGGCTTGTCAAAGGGAGGGTGTTCCTGATCGGCCATGTTCATGTTGCCCGAATCCTTTCGACTCTCTTGATAAGCCGAGTCCATATAAAGCAATGTTATTCATGGCGTCATTAAAATGACGTCGGTTGTTGAGTCGCTCCAATCTAACTGCGCATAATTGTTGGCAGAAAGTAATGAGTTCGTTGTTAAAAAAGTAACGACTGGTAATAGAATTTGCAAGTGAAAAAACGGTGCACTACATGAAATGACTTAGTGGGTTTGAAGTGGTCTTACATGCTGCTATCTACCGTCTGCTAGTTGTGTAGTACGTTTCCTCTTTACGGTGGCAGGGATGGAAGCGGAATGAAATATAGTATTAGCTACTTGTCGAATGAGCCATTCGCAGAGATGAAGTGTGCAAGGCGCCCCAGGGAAAGGCATGAAACTCGACTGTGGGGAGTATTTATGTATCACTTTTATCGTCGTGATAGCGTAAAGTCAGTATCTTGAATAGTTCTCACGGAATATCGGGTGGGTGGAAGTTGTGGGTGTTGTTATGTAGGAATATTCCGAGTCTTTCGTGGTCTTGGTCTTTTCGCCGGGTTGCGTATAAGAAAGATGTATTTATGTGTGTATTTTTTAAACGTTATGCTGGTATATAACTTCAAGAGAAAACTCCTGAAAACACTCATTATGGCTCTTGTCTTCTGACGTGTACCCGGACGGGCCAGTCAGTCGATACCCTGATCATGAAGCCTGATGTCATTGAGCCCGTATTCGAGAAAGTATCTGCCAGCAGTGTTTGCATCCTTAGTTATTTTCGTTTCAGGTATGGAAGTAGTGGCAAGGAGCTATGGTCATGGCATCTGACCGGATAATTACAATTATCAAGGCGGCGTAACCATGGAGGCGATTCGATGTTCATCGGCTATTGTCCGTTTGGACTTCAGAGGCAAAGGACTAATGCTTGACGTTATGGCAATAATTGTTTTACCTGAGTTGCGATGCTCTATCTCAGCACTCCAGACGGTAATAATTTCAGCGAAATCCGAAGGGGAGGCTCTATGAAAAATATAAAAAATAGTTCGTTAATAGCGAAATTTGTAGGAATTTTCTGTTGTATGTGTGGGAACGGTCTTTGGCTGTTAGTCCTCGAGGGTGAGCGTCATGCAAAGCACTAAACGACTAAGCTATTGTGCTGACTCTGAAAATTCGAATAGCGAAAATTGGACTGCCCATGAATAAAGTGCTGATCGTGGATGATCATCCTGTCATTCGCCTTGCTGTACGCATGCTGATGGAGCGCCATGGCTATGAGGTCATTGCGGAGACGGACAATGGAGTGGATGCGTTGCAACTGGCTCGTGAACACCTGCCGGATATCGTCATCCTGGATATAGGAATTCCCAAGCTCGATGGCCTGGAAGTCATTGCCCGTCTGTCTGCCATGACCTTGCCATTCAAGGTGCTGATTCTGACGTCGCAGGCACCTGGCCATTTTTCAATGCGATGCATGCAGGCGGGAGCGGCGGGTTATGTCTGCAAGCAACAGGACCTGACCGAATTGCTGAGCGCCATCAAGGCGGTGTTGTCGGGGTACAGTTACTTCCCCAACCAGGCCCTGCATACCGTTCGTTCGAGCATGGGGAATGCCAGTGAGGCCGATATGGTCGACCGCCTCTCGGGGCGCGAGATGATGGTGCTGCAACAGCTGGCCAGAGGGAAAACCAACAAGGAAATTGCCGACGGCATGTTCCTGAGCAATAAAACCGTCAGTACCTACAAGACGCGGCTGCTGCTCAAGCTCAATGCGCACTCACTAGTCGATCTGATCGAACTCGCCCAGCGTAACGGGTTGGTCTGACAGTCATGCCGGGAAAGCATCCTGCAGGCCTGCGCAGTATCGATCAGGCAAACCGATGTGAAAGCCTCTCCCGATGAGAGGCTTTGAGATCAGGTCTTGCAAGGGGGCGCCTAGAGGTCGAAGTCGTAATCGGCCAGTTGTTTCTGCAAGCGCCGCTCTTCCAGCATGTTATCGATGGTGCGTCGCTTGCTCAGGTTGGTTTTGGCAGGCTCGACCGGTGGTTGCTCGCTTTCGTCCGAATCGACAGCGATGAAATCGTCTTCTACGTCCAATTGCTCTTTGCCGGTACTCATGAAAGTGACTCCAGGCTTTGGCTGTCGTTGGCGCACCTTATATCGATAATCCTGATGCTGGTAAAAAAGATTTTTTCAATCGATTGAGCACTGGCCTTTCTATCGCTCAATCGTCCGAGGTCTTTTCCTTGTAATCGCACAGATCCTCGATCCGGCAACTGCCGCAGCGTGGCTTGCGCGCCTGGCATACATAACGTCCATGCAGAATCAGCCAGTGGTGGGCATCTAGCAGGTAGTTTTTGGGGACAAACTTCATGAGCTGCTTTTCCACTTCAACCACGTTCTTGCCCGGCGCGATGCCTGTGCGATTGCTGACGCGGAAAATATGCGTGTCGACTGCCATGGCTACCTGACGAAAAGCCGTGTTGAGCACGACATTGGCGGTTTTGCGGCCCACGCCCGGCAATGCTTCCAGAGCTTCACGGGTTTCTGGTACCTCGCTGTTGTGCCGTTCCATCAGCAGCCGGCAGGTTTCAATGACGTTTTTGGCCTTGCTGTTATAGAGCCCGATGGTCTTGATGTACTCGGACAGCCCTTCGACACCCAGTTCGTAAATGGCTTGCGGCGTATTGGCGACCGGATACAGTTTTGCCGTGGCCTTGTTGACGCTGACATCGGTCGCCTGCGCTGACAGGATCACCGATATCAACAACTCGAACGGTGTGGTGTAAGCCAGCTCGGTTTTAGGATCGGGATTGTCTTCGTGGAGCCTGCGGAAGATTTCCTGACGTTTTGCGGCATTCATGAAAAGGGTATTTCCTTGGAAGGTGTCGGCCTGGTCAAGGCGTTGTATGCGGCAAGCAGAAGGCCCAGAAGAATGAAGCTACCGGGTGCCAGAATTGCCATGTGCAAGGCTGGAGCCGGCAGGCTAATGTGCCACTGGATTGCAGAATTGCCAAACAGCCAGTGGGCATTGCTCAGGATTGTCCCGTTGCCCAGCAGTTCGCGCACGAACCCCAGGGCGAGCATCAGTGAGGCGTATCCGCTCAGTGCATATCTGCCGAGCTGTACGGTCTGGATCTGCATGCAATGAATGGCCATCAAGGGCAGATAGATTCCCAGGGCCTGATGCAGGTCGGGTGTTTGAAGCTGTAGGCCCGTTTCTGCGCAGGTGACCAGCGTGGCAGCAATCAGGGTGCTGGCAAGCCACTTCTGGCTGGCATCCAGCAACGGCGCAAGCACCTGCAACAAGGCTCTGTGCAAGGTCGCGATCACGGTGAAGATCAGCAGGAAGGCCAGCGCCTTGATCAGCGAGTCCGTGGCGCCAATCAGCGGTACGAGCAGAATCAGGCAGGGCATGGGCCGTTTCATGGTTGCGTCCCCACAAGCACGGCCTTGTTCCCGTCGAAATAGCGCAAGGTGTTCTGGATGGCAGCGACAACTGCTCTGGACGTGATGGTAGCTCCGGCGATCTGGTCGAAGGTCCCGTCGTTCAGCGATTTGCCCGAGAGCCCCTGCAACCACTGAGGTTCGGTCACGATGCGCGCCCCCATGCCCGGTGTCTCGTGCTGTTCAAGCACTTTGGTCCCCAGCAACCTGCCTTCAACCGATACGCCCACCAGCAACTCCACGGGGCCGGCATAACCCTGGCCCTGGCTATGAAAGATCACAGCGCAAGGTTTGCCCTCGCGGCTGGCGAGAAAGGCAGCGCGCACCGAGGAATCGCCAGTGGGCAACTTCAATGGATGACGCAATGGCTGATTGTCGTAGCTGCCAACCGGCAGGACACTCGACCACTCCCGGTCACGGGCTTCTTCCATTGCCGCCTGAACATGCGGTGCTGCAGCCTGTTGCAGCGTGATGCTGACACCGAGCCCCAGCCCGGCGATGGCGACAATAACGACCACACCAAGGGGTTTCATAATGCCGCTTCCCTTGATGAGCGCATGGCCAGCCGCTCCAGTGCCGGTACAGCCAGATTCATCAGCAGCACCGCGAAGGCCACACCATCCGGATAGCCGCCCCAGGTGCGTATCACGTAAGTCATCAACCCGATACCGACCCCGAACAGCAGGCGTGCTCTTGGGCTTGAGGGGCCTGATACCGGCTCCGTGGCGATAAAGAAGGCGCCCAGCATCGTGGCACCGGTCAGCAGGTGAAAGGCGGGAGAGCCATTGGTGTCCGACCCTGAGCCGTTCCAGCACAGCAGGCTGATCACGAACAGGCTGGCGAGCATGCCCACCGGTGCATGCCAGCTAATGATCCGCTTTTGCAGCAACAATGCACCGCCTGCAAAAAAGGCCAGGTTCACCCATTCAATGCCGCGACCGCCCATGCCTCCAAATGCGGGATGACTGGCGAACAGCTCGTCGATGGTCAGGTGGGTGTTGATGCGCAGCACATCCAGAGCCGTGGCCTGGGACCATACATCCGGTTTCGGACCTGTGCTGAAGCCGAAGATCTGTTGCAGGCCGCCCATCAGGTTCAGGCCATGGATGGCAGGCCAGTGATTCATCTGCGACGTAAAGCACACCAGCACAAAGGCATAACCGAGCATGGCCGGATTGAACGGGTTCTTGCCGACGCCGCCATACAGGTGCTTGCCAAAAACCATCGCGAAGCCGCTGGCCAGGACTGTCAGCCACCAAGGCGAGTAAGGTGGCAAGGCGAGGGCGAGCAGGGTGGCACTGACCAGTGCGCTGCCGTCCATCAAGCCTGGTCGCGCAGATTGCCCGCGTAATCGAAGGCCGGCGAACTCCACGAGCAGTGCCGTGCCGGCGGCCAGCAGCCAGGTGATCAGCACTCCCCACCCATACAACCACAGCAGCGTCAGCGCGCCGGGCACTACTGCCAGCAGGACAGTGCCCATGGCTTTTTGCAGGTGCTCAGGCGTTTGCATCGGCCAGTGCCGCTTCGGCTGCGTTCAATGTCATTTCAGCGTTTTGCAGTTCTGTGCCGAGGGCTGCGAGCTGTTCTGGGGGCGCGTCTGCCGCTTCGGCTTTCTTCAGGGCGGAGCGAGCCATGGCCAACTGGATCTTGGCGCGTTTTACCCCGCTGTTGTCGGCCTTGGCCACGGGCTGCCTGGGTTGCCCTGTTGCTGCAGCAAGCAGTTTTTCCAGCGCCTGTTCGGCGTCCTCGAATTCCCGTTGCAGCTCCACCAGTCGTGCAGCCTGCTCAGCGATAGGCGGATGACCAAACGCCTTGAGGGATTTGTTCAGTTGCGCACGGCTCATGGCCAGGGTGATGCGGGCTTTTTTCAGCGCCTCTTCTTCCACGGCGGGCTTGTCGGCGCGACTGCGCTCGATGACCGAGGCGCTGACCGGTAACGGCTTTTGCGCCCGAGCCTGACGCTCTGCCAGGCGCTGCTCCTGTTCGCGACGCAACCTTGCATTGCGCGCCTCGAAGCGATAGCGGGCATGGTTGCGCTTCTGTGCGCGGGCCTGAAGTTGCTCGGTGCTCGACGCAAGGCCGCCGACAATCGGCGTAACGCTTGCCAGGGGCAATGGATGCATCTCGATACAGTCCACCGGGCAGGGGGCTACGCACAGGTCGCAGCCCGTGCATTCGTCGATGATGACCGTGTGCATCTGCTTCGCGGCGCCGACAATGGCATCCACCGGACAGGCCTGGATGCACTTGGTGCAGCCGATGCATTCCGCCTCACGAATGAACGCGACCTGGGCAGGCGCCGAGCCACGTTCGGTATCCAGCGGCAAAGCGGGGATCCGCAGCAACTGCGAGAGTTGCGCAATGGTTTCCTCGCCGCCGGGCGGGCACTTGTTGATGGCTTCGCCACTGGCAATGCCTTCGGCGTAAGGCTTGCAACCGGGATGCCCACATTTGCCGCATTGGGTCTGTGGCAGCAGGGCGTCGATGCGTTGTATCAGGTTCATGCCGTGACCAGCCCGTTGAAGCCCATAAAGGCGAGTCCCATGAGGCCGACGCTGATCAACTGGATCGGCAGCCCGCGAAACGGTTGTGGAATATTGGCCGAGCGTAGCCGTTGTCCAAGATCATCCAGCAGGCTCAATACCAGCCAGAAACCCAGGCCGGCACCCAGAGCCAGTGTCAGCAGATGCCTAAAGCCCTGATCAGGTTCGATACCGAGCAGCACCACACCAGCCAGGCCCGTATTGGCCAGCAGCAGAGGCCGCAAGCCGTCGAAGTCCAGCCGGGGTAACAGTCTATTGAGCACCGTCAGGCCGGGATTCAGTAAGGACACAATCACCGGCAGAACCACGAACAGCCTCAGGTAACCCAGATTCAAGGGCTTCAATGCGTAATGCAGGATCAGATAACTGACAAAGCTACTCGCCAGCATCAAGCAGCAGGTAGCGATACCCAATGCATGCAGGCGATGCCGTGGCAGCGTGTGCGCTTCCCTCAGGGAATCGGCACCCAGCGGTTGCTGCAACACGAAGTTGTTGATCAGGGCAGCGCTCAGGAGTGTGTAAATGAAATCGGTCATGATCTTGCCGGGTGGCGAACAGGCTGATGAGCCTTTTAAAAGTAGACATTATCCGGCAAGAAGGTGGCGGACATACAAAGGCCCGATAGCCGCACACATGTGGCTATCGGGCCTTGGTTCACATCACTTGATGCGCTGGCCTGGCTTGGCGCCGCTGTCGGGGCTCAGCAGGT
Organism: Pseudomonas sp. Irchel 3A18; assembly: GCF_900187465.1. NCBI lineage: Bacteria > Pseudomonadati > Pseudomonadota > Gammaproteobacteria > Pseudomonadales > Pseudomonadaceae > Pseudomonas > Pseudomonas sp. Irchel 3A18. The sequence goes on along the minus strand of NZ_FYDI01000004.1, from coordinate 486,171 downwards.
AGATTTCTTCGCCACCAGGGCCTGCCGCCATCACCATGCCTTCGGAAATGCCGAAACGCATTTTCCGTGGCTTGAGGTTGGCGATCATCATGGTCAGGCGACCTTCCAGTTTGCTCGGGTCCGGGTAGGCGCTCTTGATGCCTGAGAACACGTTGCGCTGTTCGTCACCGATATCCAGAGTCAGACGCAGCAGCTTGTCGGCGCCTTCCACGTGCTCGGCCTTGAGGATCAGTGCAACCCGCAGGTCGACAGCGGCGAAGGTATCGAAATCGATTTCCGCCGACAGCGGATCCTTGGTCAGTTCGCCATTGCCTGTTGGCGCAGCATCGGTAGAGCTGGCGGCCAGGTCTTCTTTGGAGGCAGCAGTCATGGCTTCCACCTTGGCCGGGTCGATGCGGGTCATCAGCGCCGAGAACGGATTGAGCTGGTGGTTGGCCAGCAGCGTCTTGTGATCGTCCCAGGTCAGCGGTGCGACGTTGAGGAATTTCTCTGCGTCGGCTGCCAGCCGCGGCAGAACCGGCTTGAGCAGAATCACCAGTTGGCGGAACAGGTTGATACCCAGGGCGCATACGGCCTGGACTTCATCCTGCTTGCCTTCCTGTTTGGCCAGCGACCACGGAGCCTTGTCGGCGATGTAGGCGTTGGCACGGTCGGCCAGAGCCATGGTTTCACGCATGGCGCGGGCGAAGTCGCGAGCCTCGTAGGCTTCGGCGATGCCCGGCGCAGCCGCCAGGAAAGCGTCGGTCAGTTCCGGTGCGGCATTAGTCTCGACCAGAACGCCGCCGTTGCCCTTGTGAATGAAACCTGCGCAACGGCTGGCAATATTCACCACTTTGCCGATCAGGTCGGAGTTGACCTTCTGCACGAAGTCTTCGAGGTTCAGGTCCAGGTCATCGACGCCACGGCCCAGCTTCGCCGCGTAGTAGTAACGCAGATACTCGGGCGACAGGTGTTCAAGGTAGGTGCGCGCCTTGATGAAGGTGCCACGCGACTTGGACATTTTCTGCCCGTTCACGGTCAGGTAGCCGTGGACATTGATGCCGGTCGGCTTGCGCAGGCCGGCGCCTTCGAGCATGGCTGGCCAGAACAGGGCGTGGAAGTTGACGATGTCCTTGCCGATGAAGTGGTACAGCTCGGTGGTGGAGTCCTTGGCCCAGTAGGCATCGAAGTCCAGGTCCGGGCGACGTGCGCACAGGTTCTTGAAGCTGGCGATGTAGCCGATAGGCGCATCCAGCCAGACATAGAAGTATTTGCCCGGCTCGTCCGGGATCTCAAAACCGAAATACGGCGCGTCACGGGAGATGTCCCACTGCTGCAGGCCGCTGTCGAGCCATTCGGCGATCTTGTTGGCGACGGCGTCCTGCAGGGTGCCACTGCGGGTCCAGCTCTTGAGCATGTCCTCGAAGGCTGGCAGGTCGAAGAAGAAGTGCTTGGAATCCTTCAGGACAGGCGTTGCGCCGGAAATCGCCGATTTCGGGTCTTTCAGGTCAGTCGGCGCGTAGGTTGCGCCGCATTTTTCGCAGTTGTCGCCATACTGATCCTCGGTACCGCATTTCGGACAGGTGCCCTTGATAAAACGGTCGGCCAGGAACATTTTCTTTTCCGGGTCGAAATACTGAGTGATCGAGCGCGTGGCAATGTGCCCGGCATCCCGCAGGCGGGTGTAGATCATGCTCGACAGCTCACGGTTTTCTTCTGCGTGCGTCGAGTGGAAGTTGTCGAAGTCCACCAGGAACTCGGCAAAGTCGGCGCTGTGTTCAGCCTTTACGTTGTCGATCAGTTGTTCCGGGGTGATGCCTTCCTTTTCTGCGCGCAGCATGATGGCCGAGCCATGGGCGTCGTCAGCGCAGACGTAAGTGCACTGGTTGCCGCGATGCTTCTGGAAACGCACCCACATGTCGGTCTGGATGTACTCGAGCATGTGGCCAAGGTGAATGGAACCATTGGCATAGGGCAGGGCGCTGGTAACGAGAATCTTGCGTGGCTCGGACATGGGGCTCGGCTACTTGTACTGGAACGGAGGTCGGCCACTATAAAGGGCTGAGCGATTTTTTTCACCTTGCAACGGGCCCTCGCAGTGAAACCATGCCGGCCTTCCACATAACGGGTAGGATAGCCGCCTGTTTTAGTCAGTCTCTTTTCGGAGTAAGCCCATGAGCGCAGTCAATCGCGCAGCGGTGGAGACGATTCTTCGCCAATACACCGACCCTTACATGAACCAGGATCCGGTCAGCGCCGGTTGTGTTCGATCCATCGATATCCAGGGCGCACAAGTCAGCGTGCAGCTTGAGCTGGGTTATGCCGCCGAACTGTTCCGCAAGGGGTGGGCTCAGGTGCTGCAGACGGCAATCGAAGGCATCGATGGCGTCACCTCGGCCAAGGTCGATATCAGCACGGTCATCCATCCTCACAAGGCTCAGTCGCAGATTCCGGGGCTGGCCAATGTGAAGAACATCGTTGCCGTGGCTTCAGGCAAGGGCGGGGTCGGAAAATCCACCACCGCTGCCAACCTGGCGCTGGCCCTGTCACGTGAAGGGGCGCGAGTCGGCATTCTGGATGCGGATATCTATGGCCCGAGCCAGGGCGTGATGTTCGGTATTCCCGAAGGCACGCGGCCGCGCATCAAGGACCAGAAGTGGTTCGTGCCCATCGAGGCGCATGGTGTCGAAGTCATGTCCATGGCTTTCCTGACCGATGACAACACACCGATGGTCTGGCGCGGTCCGATGGTGTCCGGTGCCTTGCTGCAACTGGTCACCCAGACGGCCTGGAATGATCTGGACTATCTGGTCATCGACATGCCGCCCGGCACTGGCGACATCCAGCTGACCCTGGCGCAGAAAGTGCCGGTTGCCGGCTCCGTGATTGTCACCACACCTCAGGACCTGGCTTTGCTGGATGCGAAGAAAGGCGTCGAGATGTTCCGCAAGGTCAATATTCCGGTATTGGGCGTCGTGGAAAACATGGCGGTGCATATCTGCTCGAACTGCGGACATGCCGAACATCTGTTCGGTGAGGGCGGCGGTGAAAAGCTGGCCTCGCAATATGACGTCGAACTGCTGGCCTCGTTGCCATTGTCGATGCTGATCCGCGAACAGGCCGATGGCGGCAAGCCGACGGCGATCGCCGAACCGGAAAGCCAGATTGCGATGGTGTATCAGGAACTGGCGCGGCATGTGGGCGCCCGGATCGTGTTGCAGGAAGCTGCAAGCCCGGCGATGCCGACCATTTCGGTCAGTGATGATTGAGGGAGGAGAGCTGCAAGCTTTGAGCGGCAAGCTTCAAGTCAAAAGCTTGTAGCTTGTAGCTTTCTTTTGGCCATTAAAAAACCCCGCTTTTGAGGGCGGGGTTTTTAAGCGAATCAGTACAAGTTAGATAACTTGAACTTCTTCAGCTTGCATGCCTTTCTGACCGCGGGTAGCGATGAAAGAAACCTGTTGGCCTTCTTTCAGGCTTTTGAAGCCGTCGGATTGGATGGCTTTGAAGTGTACGAACAGGTCGTCACCGGATTGTGGAGTGATGAAGCCGAAGCCTTTTTCATCGTTGAACCACTTAACGGTACCGGTTTGGCGATTGGACATATTATATCTCCTTGTACAAAGTTAACTGCGGCTCAGGAAAAGCCCTGGCCGAGACTGAGTGCAAAGAGCTGGAAAATTCGGACATGGTTGGATCGAAATTCAACATCGTGTAGAGATTCTCAGTGACACAAGCAACACAGTGACCACACCTTAACCCTTTTTACGGGACGTGCCAATGGTCTTATGAGGATTATTTCTATTCACGGCCGGTACAGGTACGGGAGCCGTAAACTCTGGATCTGTTGGCTTTGAACCGGACGCCTTGGCCCGGTAAGATGCGGACATCTTTTTTCACCTCGCTATTCAGGACATCGCCATGAGCATCAAATCGGACAAGTGGATTCGCCGCATGGCGCAAGAGCAAGGCATGATCGAGCCCTTCGTCGAGCGCCAGATGCGTGGCGAAGGCGCCGACCGTCTGATTTCCTTTGGCGTCTCCAGCTACGGTTACGACGTACGCTGTGCAGATGAATTCAAGGTTTTCACCAATATCAACTCGGCGACCGTCGATCCGAAAAACTTCGATGAAAAAAGCTTCGTCGATATCAAGAGCGATGTGTGCATCATCCCGCCCAACTCCTTTGCGCTGGCCCGCACCGTCGAATACTTCCGCATCCCGCGTAATGTCCTGACCATCTGCCTGGGCAAGAGCACCTATGCGCGCTGTGGCATCATCGTCAACGTCACGCCGCTGGAGCCGGAATGGGAAGGTCACGTGACCCTGGAATTCTCCAACACCACCACGCTGCCGGCCAAGATCTACGCCAACGAAGGCGTGGCGCAGATGCTGTTCCTGGAGTCCGATGAGGAATGTGAGGTTTCTTACAAGGACCGCGGCGGCAAGTATCAGGGCCAGCGTGGCGTGACCCTGCCACGCACCTGATTTTTGGGGGGCGACATCCGGGCAATTGAATTTCTGCCTGTTTATGCACTCTATTTCCTGACATGACCCCCTCATACATAGCGTGTGGGGGGGAAGATGATCGGGAGTGCCCTATGACGACAGATTTCAAACCCTCTGGCCGGGAAAGGCCTCCTCAGCTCAACGAGATCGGGCTGCTTGCCTGGTCGCTGATGGCTGATTCGCAATTCAATATGGTGGGTGGCGGTATCCCGGGCGATCCGGGCCCGGACACACCGTTTCCTCCTCAGCCACCTGAGCCAGGTGAGCCGACGCTACCAGACGAGCCTCCGCCCGTTCCTGTCGCCTGAATGCCTTCTGGTCGAACAGCGCCAGTGTGCTCTGGCGCTTTCCCCTTACTTCAGGTTCCCGCTCAGGAACTGCTGCAGGCGTTCGCTCTTGGGGTTGTTGAGGACTTCGTCCGGATGACCTGATTCTTCTATCTGCCCCTTGTGCAGGAACACCACTTGCGTGGCGACCTTGCGGGCGAAGCCCATTTCATGGGTGACCAGAATCATGGTCCGGCCTTCCTCGGCAAGACCCTGAATCACCTTGAGCACTTCACCGACCAGTTCCGGGTCGAGTGCAGACGTGGGCTCGTCGAACAGCATGATCTCCGGCTCCATCGCCAAGGCGCGGGCAATGGCCACGCGCTGCTGCTGGCCACCTGACAGAAAAGCCGGGTACTGATCGGCGACACGCTCGGGCAGGCCGACCTTTTCCAGGTACTTGCGGGCGCGTTGTTCGGCTTCGGCTTTTGGCACGCCCAGCACCCGGCGCGGTGCCATGGTGATGTTCTCCAGCACGGTCATGTGGGCCCACAGGTTGAAATGCTGGAACACCATGGCCAGCCGTGTGCGGATGCGTTGCAACTCGTCGGCGTCGGCGACTCGCATGCCGTCCTTGTCGCTGACCATGCGGACCTGTTGGCCATCCAGGCTCATGGCGCCATCGTTGGGCTGCTCCAGAAAGTTGATGCAGCGCAGGAAGGTGCTCTTGCCCGAACCGCTGGCGCCGATCAGGCAGATCACGTCGCCGCTTTGAGCCTTGAGCGAAACACCTTTGAGTACCTCGTTGTCGCCATAGCTTTTATGCAGGCCATCGATGGTCAGTTTGTACATGTCAGGTCCTCAAGGAGAAAGTAGATAGCCGCTGCGATAGGCCTGAGTGCCAGCGACATGAGCGATGACCATGCCTGCCGTTGCCATGCGTCGTAACGAGCGGGCATACAGCAGACCGGCATTCTGTGCGTGAATGGAGGTGACGGCATCGCTGATCGGGTCGATGACTTCGGCGATCAGTTGCCCGGCTTCGATGTATTCGCCGGGCATGGCGCAGAACACCAGAAGACCACCCACCGGGGTGAAAACCGGTTCGACCGCTGCCAGTGGCGTGGCGGGGTAGAGCAATTCAGGTTGCTCGGGTGCCTGGCCTTCGATGGCGCCGAAATCGATCAGGTAATTGATGATCGCCTGGCAGTCGCGGCTGCCCAGGGCGTGATTGACATCACCCTGGCCGCGCAGCTCCAGGGTCACCGAGAAGCTGCCCATGTGGATCGGGAAGCGCTCCCCAAAGCGTTGCTGCAATTGCCACCAGACCAGCGTGAAACATTCATCGAACGATTGCCCGCCCGAATCAGTGGCCAACAGGCTTGCCTGTGCGCCCAGATAGCGCGACAGCGGCTCGACTTTCGACCATGCCTCGGGCGTGGTGTAGAGATGCTCTACCGACTCGAAATCGCAATGCAGGTCCAGCACCATGTCGGCCTTGCAGGCCAGTTTTTGCAGCGTCAGTCGCAGGGACTGCAACTGCGTCGTGGCGATCTGGGCATCCAGCGCCAGGCGCAGGTTGTCGCGGATCAGCGTCAGGTTGTGATGCGCGTCACCGGTGAGCTGGTTTTCGATTGCATCGCCGATCTGTTCGCCAAGTTCGGTGAACCAGCGATTGAAATTCTGCCCGCTTTCCAGCTCGTAACGACCCAGCGGGGTATCCATCAGGATCTGTTCTAGGCCGATGGGGTTGGCAACCGGGACGACAATGATTTCCCCACGCAAGCGCCCGGCATTTTCCAGCTCGGTGAGGCGCTGCTTCAGGTACCAGGCCACCAGCATGCCGGGCAATTCGTCGGCATGCAGTGAGGCCTGGATGTAGATCTTGCAGGTGCCGTCTTGCGGGCCGTAATGAAAACTGTGGACTTGCCGCGCAGTGCCAGGCACCGGCGACAGCAAATCGTGGGTCCGATGATCCATGCGTTGTCGTCCTGTCTAGTGAGCCGGGCCGAGGAAGGCCAGCCAGCGACGTTCGGCAAGACGAAACAGTCCGACCAGAATGAAAGTGACGGTCAGGTACATGATTGCCGCGATCCCGAAGGACTGGAAGGTCATGAAGGTTGCCGAGTTGGCATCGCGTGCGACCTTGAGAATGTCCGGCACCGTGGCCGTGAAAGCGACGGTGGTCGAGTGCAGCATCAGGATCACTTCGTTGCTGTAGTAAGGCAGCGAGCGACGCAACGCCGAGGGCATGATCACGTAGGCATAGAGCTTCCAGCCGCTCAGGCCGTAGGCCTTGGCGGCTTCGACTTCACCGTGGGCCATGTTGCGTATGGCACCTGCAAAAATCTCGGTGGTGTAGGCGCAGGTATTGAGGGTGAACGCCAGGATGGTGCAATTCATCGCATCGCGAAAGAAGTCATCCAGCAGTGGTTGCTCACGAACCGCCGCGATGCTGTAGATGCCGGTGTAGCAGATCAGCAACTGTATATAGAGCGGCGTACCGCGAAACAGGTAGGTGTAGAACTGCACCGGCCAGCGTACCCAGCGCTTGTCCGAAACGCGGGCGATGGACAATGGAATGGACAGGCAGAAGCCGATGGCAATGGAGGCGCTGAGCAGCCACATGGTCATGGCCAGGCCGGTAATGTTGACGCCGTCTGTATAAAGGAAGGCTTTCCAGTATTCCTGAAGCAATTCGATCATCGTTTTGCCTCCCGGCTGCCGGCGGCGTAATGCCGTTCGGCCCAACGCAAGGCAAGGTTCGAGGCGCTGGTGATCACCAGATAGATCAAGGCCGCCAGCACCAGGAAGTAGAACAGTTGATAGGTGCTTTTACCGGCGTCCTGGGAAGCCTTCACCAGATCGGCCAGACCGATGATCGACACCAGCGCGGTGGCCTTGAGCAGCACCTGCCAGTTATTGCCGATGCCCGGCAGCGCGTAGCGCATCATCTGCGGGAACACGACATAACGAAAACGCTGGCCGCGCTTGAGGCCGTAGGCGATGGCGGCTTCGACCTGACCACGTGGCACCGACAGAATGGCGCCGCGGAAGGTTTCCGTGAAATAGGCGCCATAGATGAAGCCCAGGGTGATGACCCCTGCGCCGAAAGGATTGATTTCGATGTATTCCCATTCCATGGCGTCGGTGAAACTGGTGAGCCAGGTTTGCAGGCTGTAGAAAATCAGCAGCATCAGCACCAGGTCCGGCACGCCGCGGATCAGGGTGGTGTAGATCTGTGCTGGCACACGCAGCAGTGCCGAGCTGGACAGTTTGGCACTGGCGCCGATCAGCCCGAGCACGATGCTCAGAAACAGCGACAGTACCGATAATTTGATGGTCATCCAGGTGCCCTGAAGCAGCAGCGGGCCGAAGCCTTTCAAGCTGAATGCCGAGAGTCCCAGGTTTTGTATTAATGCATCGAGCATGGATCAAGCCTTGAGCGGGCAATAAACAAAAACGCCCATCGAGTGCGGCGGCGGATCATCGCCGAAATCGATGGGCGTTGGGGGTGTTATTTACCGCTGTACAGATTCAGGTCGCCAAAGTGTTTCTTCTGGATTTCGGCGTAGGTGCCGTCATCGTGTAACGCTTTGATACCTTTATCCAGGAGAGCCTTGAGCTCTTTGTTACCTTTTGCGATACCGATGGCGGTCTTGGATGGCAGCAGAGGGCTGTCTACGGGCTCGCTGACTTCATAACCGGCGCCTGCCGGAGATTTCAGGAAGCCCAGTTCGGCTTGCAGCATGTCCTGGATGGAAGCATCCAGACGACCGGAAGTCAGGTCAGCGTAAACCTGATCCTGGTTGGCGTAGGCCTTGGTGCTGACGCCTGCCTTGTCCAGAACGGCCTTGGCGTAAGCTTCCTGGATGGTGCCTTGCTCGTAGCCGACGGTTTTGCCTTTCAGGCTGGCCGGGTCAGCGGTGAAGCCTGCACCCTTTTTGAACACCAGCGAGGTCGGACCGGAGAACAGCTCGTTGGAGAAGTCGATGACTTTCTCGCGGGCCGGGGTAACGGTCATCGAAGAGATGACACCGTCGAATTTCTTGGCCTTGAGGCCTGGAATCATGCCGTCGAAATCGCTTTCGACCCATTTGCAGGTCACGTTCAGTTCTTTACAGATCGCATTGCCCAGGTCGATATCGAAGCCTTGCAGGCTGCCGTCAGCGGCTTTCGACTCGAAAGGAGCGTAGGAAGGATCGACGCCAAAACGCAGCTCCTTGTATTCCTTGGCCATGGAACTACCAGCGGCCAGGCACAGAGCCAGTGCGGAAAGGGTCAGCCATGCTTTTTTCATTATTCAGTCCTTAACCAGATTGAGCGTAGAGAACACGCCAGGCTTGCTACCGGCGGATGCCAGACGGGCAAGAAGTAGCAATTTCCGAACCAAAGAGACGAACGTGCGTTTTAAATATAAACAGTTGTCGCAATGCTGCATTAGCTTGCCATCATCGGTGTTTCGGCCTGCGCACGCAGAAGCCGCTGGATTGGACGTGCTGTGTATGGTCTGGACGACAGGGATGATTGTTGTTCAAGAGGGCTGTCCAAAATGGGGCGTCACGCGCGCGCCGCTCCATTTTGGTGCCTTGTGAGGGTTACTTGCCGGGCGTCAGGGTCAGGCGCTGTTTGCCATAGCCTTTTTCATAGTTGGACTGTTGCAGCGGAATCGTCTGGTACTGCGCCTTGATCCACGGCTCGATGCTGTTGGCGTAGTGCGGGCTGGCCGGGTTGTCCGACTGGCCGGTGCTGATCAGGCCCATCATGGGCTCTGCCTGACTGAAGTCGACGATCATGCGCAAGGCAGGCGTCGCGTGAGTATCCAAGCCCTTGCCCCACTCATAGCCCGAAACATTGATGGTGCTGTGATCCCCACCTGTTGCGCTGGCGCTGCGATTGAAGTGGTTGCCACCCAAGGCTTTGGCCAGAGGGCTGGTTTGTGCCGTCCAGTTCTCGCGATGCAGCTTGCCCCATTGCCAGGCCTTGTGGTCTGTGCCCAGCAGGCTGTCGCCAGCGGTGATGGCGGCTGCCAGACTGCGAGCCAGAATGGCGGGCTTATCTTCTTTTTGCGGGGTTTTGAGGTCGTCCCAGAAAGGACTGTCTTCACGGCCCAGCAAATGATCGGCCTGTGGCGAGTAGGACGAGCTGGCGTTGGCGCTCAGGGCTTGCCAGACCAGGCTGCTTTCCGGACCCAGCTCATCGAGGAAGGTCAGCTTGGCGCTTTCCTGCAGAAACAGCTCATACAGTGCTGCATCGGCGGAGTTCGGGGTGAGCTTGCCGTCGAAGGCCATCAGGCGGCTGTAGGCTTCCCGAGCCTTGGCCCGCTCGGCTTCGGGCAGAGCGTCGATGGCCTGCTTGAGCGGTTTGGTCATGCCTGGCGCTTCAAACATGTTCTTGAGCTTGGCGGCAAAAGTCGTGGCCTGGTCGTATTGCATGGCGATGGTGCTGCGGGTGTCCTGCTTGCCGCTGTTGGCCAGCTCGGCAATGCGCTCGGCCCGCTCCGGGTAACCCCATGAATTGGACAACTGCATGCCGTAGCCTTTGGGCACTGTGCGCTGATTGGCGGTCGCTATCCAGCCCTGACGCGGGTCCTGATCGTAAGGGTGCAGCATCGAGTCGGCAAAACCGTCCCAGTCGAACGTGCCGTCCCAGCCCGGAGAAGGCAGCAGGCCCTGACCTTCACGACGGTTCGGGTAGCGGCCGGTGACTTGCCAGCCGATATTCGAGGCATCTGCGAACACCATGTTCAGTGTGATTGCACGAATCTCGCGGGTTGTGTCGAAAGCTTTCTCTACGTTGGGCGCACGGGACAGGTCGAAAAAGGCATCGAGGCTCTTGTCGTCCTTGAAGTCCGGGGTTTGCAGGGCCAGGCCCAGGCCGTTGCCCAGCGGGGTGGCGCTGGCGTTGAGCAGTACACCGTGGCGCGTGGCATACACGGTTTCACGCAGCGGACGGCCACCTTTGGCCAGGAAGGTTTCTTCGTAGGCGATAGCGGGCTGCCATTTGCCGTCAGCCATATAGAACAGGCGATTGTTTTCGCGCTTGAGCTTTTCCAGGAACAGGTCCTGATTGTCGCCCTTGACGTTGCTCAGGCTCCAGGCCAGCTTGCCGTTGAAGCCGCTCAATACCAGCGGCAGGCCGGCAATCGAGGCGCCAGACGCCTGATACTTCGGTGCGCGCAACTGCACGAAACTCCAGGCCGAGGTGATCCCGGCAGGCAGTTGCATTTCGCTGGCCAGCAGGCTTTTGCCATTACGGCTGCGCTGCGGCGCGATGGCCCAGTTGCTGGCGGCGGCTGCGCCCAGCATGTTTAGATCGGAAAGCTGCAGTGCGACCCTGGTCAGGTCGTTCAACTCAGGCACCTGATTGTTGAGGCTCAGGCCCTTGAGCTTGTCGGCTTCCGAGAAGGGCAGCGCTTCGTCGGGATAGGTCGGCAGCAGCCAGGCCAGTTTGTCGCTGCCGACTTTCTGTGCCAGCACCAGCGCCGAGAGTTCTTCCTGCAGGTTCACCGACAGATTGAAGCTCAGCAGACTGAAGATCAGCGCCGAGTCTTCGGGCTGCCAGTATTCCGGGCGATAGCCGGAGCTGGCCAGGTCCTCTGGCAACTTGTCGCGATAGCGGAACAGGTAGGCGTTGACGCCCCGTGCATAGACCTCGAAAAAGCGTTTGAGGCGCGGCGATGATGCGTTGTAAAGCTCGCTGGCGCGTTGCTTGAGCCTGGCCGAGCGCATCAGGCGGTCGACTTCCAGAGCATCGGCCCCGGCCATTTCCGCCAGACGCCCTTGCGCCAGCAGGCGCATGCCGACCATTTGCGTGATGCGGTCAGCGGCATGTACATAGCCCAGCGTGAACAGCGCGTCGTGGTATGTGCTGCTTTCTATCAGGGGCATGCCCAGATTGTTGCGGCGTACCGATACGTTCTGTGCCAGCCCCTTGACCGGGAATACTCCGGAGGCGGGCAGCAATGTCTCGTTGTCACCACCGCCCAACTGGCAGCCCGCAAGGCTCAGGAAACTCGCCGCAATGGCGGCTGCACTGAATCGGCTCAGGAAAAATGAAGGGGCTGGCGAGGCCATGGCGAAACTCCCGCGGGGGTGGCGTATGTAAAGGTCGCTACGTTAGAGAGCGGACAGGCGCCACGCAAGACGGGAAGGGGAGTTTATTTCAGGATTTTACAAAGCAAATGAATCCACCCCCAGCCGGCCAGGAGCGAATTCATTCGCGAAGAGCATCATCAAGGCTTCTGTGGATTGATCTGCTCGACCAGCGCATACGCCCTTTGGGTAGCCTCACGCCCGGCAATGGTTTCGAACCAGCGCTTGAGGTGAGGGAAGTCATCCAGGTTCTGCTGCTGAAAGGTATGCGGCACGATCCATGGATAGATCGCCATGTCTGCAATGCTGTACTCGCTGCCAGCCACAAAGTCACGGTCGGCCAGACGCTTGTTCAGTACGCCGTACAGACGGGCGGTTTCATCCACATAGCGTTTGATCGCATAAGGAATCTTTTCCTTGGCGAAGCGGTTGAAGTGGTGATTCTGGCCTGCCATCGGCCCAAGGCCACCCATCTGCCAGAACAGCCATTGCAGGGTTTCCTGACGGCCACGGAAATCCTGAGAGATGAATTTGCCGGTCTTGTCCGCCAGATACAGCAGGATTGCGCCGGACTCGAACAGGCTCAGAGGCTCACCGCCATCGGTTGGTTCGTGATCGACAATGGCCGGAATACGATTGTTGGGCGCGATTTTCAGGAAGCCAGGCTCGAACTGCTCGTCCTTGCCAATGTTCACCGGGAAGATCTTGTAAGGCAGGCCCGTTTCTTCAAGGAACAGGGTGATCTTGTGACCATTGGGAGTGGTCCAGTAATGAAGGTCGATCATTGAAGGCTCCATGTGATTGATCAAGACCGACTGTTTTACTCTCCCTTGAACTCTCCATACAAATGAAAACGGCCTGCAAGGCAGGCCGTTGGCAAAATGCTCAGCGCTTCACGCGCCGTGGCACTTCTTGAATTTCTTGTCGCTGCCGCATGGGCAAGGATCGTTGCGGCCAACGTCCTTCAGGGCATTGCGCGCCGGCTCCTGGTGAGCGTGGCCGCAGTTCGGGCCGTGAACATGGCCGTGCTGGTGATCGTGATGGTCATGATCGTGGTTGCAATCAGGGCCATGGACATGGGCTTGCTGGTTCATCGGGGGTACTCCGTAATCGAATCGGCGCGCATTATCTCGCAAATGCGCGTGCAGCAATACCTTTAGCGATTCTTGAGCAGCAGTTCCCGGAGGTTTACCGTTTCGCTGCGTTCGATTGTGGTGCTGTGGCGCAAGATGATTCCTGTCTTGAGCCTGCCTTCAAGCCGGTAACGAACCTTCTCGTCGGGGTTTTTCATCAGTTCGGCGATGTACTTCACGTGTCGCCAGAGGTTGGTCCTGACCGGCACCACGAATGTCTTCTGGCTGTTGGCGGGGACAAAAAACCAGTCATTGGACCTGTCGTCTGCCAGCAGCACATCGTTGAGCATGACCTTGTAGCGAAAGCCGCGAACCAAGATGCGTGAGTCGTTGGGGTTGTCGACGACAAAGTGCAGGTTGAAATCCTGCTGCGTCAGCCTGGCCTTGACGACCTGGACTCTGAGCAGATGGACATCAGGGTCCTGAAAGGAGGTGAGGCTGCTCCATGTCGAGCAACCGCTCAGCCCCAGTAGCAGCAGCGCAAGGCTTATCGTTCTTGTAATGGTTGCCCGGATGAACATGGTGGTGCTCCGTATGTACGCTGAGTTTAGCAACTGGCTAGCTTGTTGGGGCTGCCGAGGCTGCGCCATACTCCTGTCACAAGCAGTATGAGTGCCAGTGCATGAACTTCTATGAAATTGTCTTTTGCGGCCAGTTGGTTCCCGGTGCCCAGCCTGAAAGGGTACAGGCTAATCTGGGCAAACTGTTTCAGGCCGATGAGCAGCGCCTGGCGTTGCTGTTTTCCGGGCGTCGGCTGGTGTTGAAAAGCAACCTTGATGCCGAGGCCGCCGAGAAATACCGCGCGACACTGGAGCGTGCGGGTGCGTTGGTCGAAGTGCTGGACATGAACCTGCCGGCCGAAGAAGTGGAGCTGGCACCGCCGCCTGCCGAGTCGGGCAACGGGCGTTTGCAGGTCAAGCCTCGGGACCTGTACATGGCGGCTTTCGTGGACGTCGATGCTCCTGATTTGTCGATGGCCGCAGTCGGCAGTGACATGCAGGACCCCAAGCCTGAGCAGTCGGCACCGGCGCTGGACCTTTCCGCCTTGAGCCTGGCCCCGGCCGGCAGCGATATGGGGCAGGCAAAACCGACCGTGAAAGCGCTCAATCCCGATATTTCACACCTGAAGCTCGCGCCCTAAAGGGAGGCGGTGAATTCGCTTCTACACAAGCCTGCGTAGGCGCGACTTCATTCGCGAAGACAACGACTCCAGACTCAGCCAATGTAACTCGCACAACACTTCTTGAACTTCTGTTCACTCCCGCAAGGGCAGGCGTCATTGCGGCCGGCCTTGAGCGGGGCGGTGGGGTCGATGAAATACCAGCGGCCCTGGTTCTGCACAAATGAAGAGCGCTCGCGGTGACTGTGCTCACCGCTGCCGTCATGCCAGCGAGCCGTGAAAGTGACGAAGGCGTGCTCGGGCTTGCCGCCAAACACTTCCGAACTTTCCACCTCAAGTCCCAGCCAGGTGCTTTGCGCACTCCATTGAGCGATGGATTGACGATCCAGTCCGCTTCTTTGTGCGGGGAGCGTGGTGTCGACCAGATAATCGATCAGGCCCAGCACATAAGCGCTATAGCGCGAGCGCATCAGCTTCTCGGCGCAAGGTGCAGGTTGTCCCGCATGAAAGTGACCGCAGCAGGCCAACAACAGATCCCCGCTGCCGCAGGGACAAATAGCGCTAATCATGAATCACCACCAGTATTTGCCGAAGTTTTCCGGGTTGGCCCAGAATTTCGAGTTCAGCCAGTCGGGGACCTGCTTGTATTCGCGCAAGTCGTAGGTGAACAGGGTCAGGACCTGCTCGTCACGCACGAAGCGTTCGCTCGATTGCAGGGCCAGTGAAAAGAAGTCGGTTTCCTGCCAGCCACAGGCTTGCAGGTCGGCCAGTACCGCGATGCGGCTGGCATTCAGGTTGCGGATGCCGCCCAGCAACTCAAGGCCGGTGCGCTTGGGAATGTGCTCCAGGCAATCGACCACCAGGGCCAGGTCGAAACGTTGTGCAGCCAGTTCCGCCGGCAGGTTACCGGGAGCCGCCTGCGCCACCTCGGTCTGAGGGTGTGCTTCTCGGAAGGCGTGCAGCGCAGGAAACTCCTGCGCTCCGACCAGCAGCAGGCGCTCGGGAGCGTAGCGGTCGAGCAGGGCGGCCAGGGCTTGCTGCGGGGTGCGGGTGGAATAGCCGACGGTCATCGAAAGTCCTCTGGTTGACTTGCAAGACTAGCCTGCCGGGCGGACTCTGGAAAGCGATCACGACCCCGGCTTTTGAGCAATACGCCGGTCGGTAACCAAACCCTTTGTTTGTTGCATAGATCAGAAAGTTGCTTGCAGACGTTTATTGGGGGTATTAGGATGCTGGCGAGAATTGGATCCAATGGAATGTTGTGCATGGAAGCAGAAAATCGAAAACATGGCCCCCGAGCACTTCTGTGCGGCATTACCTGCAATAGTCTGCGCTTCTTGTGTACTGACAGTGTGCAAATAACGTTGGGCTGAACACGCGCAGGTTCAGTGCGTCGGACGCTGAATTCGTGAATTCATTTATATGACCGCTGCTTCAGCGATGTCGTCATGTTTTCTGCTGTCCGAAGAGTAAGAAAGTTCAGGATGATTTCCTGGATATTTATCGGGTATGTCTGCAGGATTTCGATAGCAGGGAGTAAAAAGTTAATTCGGTATCAGGTCTTGAATTTGAAATCGACTGCGCTAATACTGCCGCTCCCCTGGACGGGTTTATTAAATGATGGCTTTGTAATAGTAGTCTTGCCTGCTCTTTTGTCGAGAGCGTCACAGGCTATTTTTCCAGCCATTTGTGAAAGGGGTTATTTTTTACGCTGTAGTGGCATGTGATAGGGATCAGCATCTCGCTGAAATAATAAAGTCATTGATATCTGATGACCATAATGGAGAGGTATAACCGATGATTTCCACTGATGTGATATTGAAAAAGCTTGAGTCCACCGTTGATGCCTGCCTGGATGCAGAATTCAAGAAAGACAACATCATGGGCGAGTTCCACCAGGGGGACTGGTTCAATGAGCATTACTACAAGCGTCACATCCTGGAGTGCGTGATCCGCATTCACATGAACAACGAACTGGATGCCCGTGCTGTCCAGGTTGCCGCCGTCGACAATATCTCGGCTGCCAAACAACTCTCCTACTATCTGTACGATGAGTTTGGGCATGATGAAATGTTCGGTCAGGATCTCATCACCTACGGTTATTCCAAATCCGATGTCCAGGCCGAGTTTGCCTTTCCGGAAACCTGGAAACTGATGGGCTACCTGAACCTGTGCGTCAGCAAGTTCGGCCCGCTGCCGGCGATCACCTGGGACTGGTTCCTGGAGTACTACGGCGATAAATACAGCTCGTTCATCACCCAGAAAGCCAGCGCCAGCATGGGCCAGCCAGCGGTGAGTGGCGCAGCCTCTCACGTCGCGTTCGACGAGGCGGAAGACCACAGCGGCATGATGAACAACATGCTGGCCTCGGTCATCAAGGATGAAAAGGATCTGGACAAGGCCGTTGTCCATATCAAGGCGTTCATCCCGATGGTGGGCGAATACTTCCAGGCTCTGCGTGCTTCAACGCTTTAATACACATCACTGAAGGCCGGTGTAATGGCAACTTATAGTGTCCGCGTTGGAGAGCAGACCTACACCGCCGACAGCAGGCAGCCTCTTATTGATGCAATCCCTTCCGGAACGCTCGTAAAAGGTTGCCTTAAAGGTGTGTGCAGAGTGTGTCGATGCCGATTGGTGTCAGGCCGCGTTCTGGAAGACGGTGTGGAAGTTGCAGTACAAAGCGAATTTCTGCCCTGTATAAGCAGGGCAGAAACGGATATTGATATTGTCCCCGCGATCAGCAGCTTTCATGCCGCCAGGCTCAAAAGTAAAACGTATTTGTCCGAACAGGTCATGGAAGTCGTCCTGGAGGTCAAACGGGTTTTTTATAACGCCAAATCCGTCGTGACGTTGAAGCATCCCGGTACTTCAGCGGTGCGTAATTATTCCGTTGTCATACTCGGCAAGAAAGCGTATGACAGCATCACGTTTCATGTGAAGTTGCGCCCCGGCGGACTGTTCTCAAGTCTGTTTGCAACGTTATCCGTTGGCGACCGGCTGGAATACTCCATCGTCAGTCCTTCTTTGCCTGATTATGGAGATGTCATGAGCCGCTTGAATATTGTCAGCGGTGGCAGCGGCATGGGAGCAGCGTTGAGTCGTGCGCAGGAGTTGGTGCTGAAACACAATATCGGTGAAGTTGAAGTCTATGCCGTCAATCGCACCAGTCTTTCCGTCTACCACTCAGGCTGTATTGAAAGGTTTCGCAGTTCCGTCGAATGCAAGGTCAATGTCGTCAACATTCCTTTTCCTGACTGGACCTGTGCGAATTTCGATATTGGCGAACACTTGGCAGTGGATGCGCTGACAGTGGGTGTCGGGTCGGATCTGGTAATCGGCAAGCTCAAGAACCTTCCCTTATGTGAACTCGAAAGTTTTGGATAGTCGGAGACTGAACAATGTCCATAGTTGTCATCGATCCTGTTTCATCCGGCATCAACTATCTCAATGCAGCGCAGCAACTGGGCGTTGATGTATATGTCTTTTCCGTCGACGGGGGCGAGCAGGAGCTTGGTCCCGAGCAGCACGACAAGATTCGCCAGGTCATCCGGATCGACACGGGCGATTTCGACGCGCAGATGGCGGCAATCAATGAACTGGGCACTGTCAGCGCCATTCTTCCCGGGGTGGAATATGCCGTCGCGATGGCTGCCAGCCTGGGTGCCGCGCAAGGCAAGACGCATCTGAGCGAGAACGCCGTGCAGCAGGTGCGCAACAAGTTCAACTTTCGCAGTTGCCTGACCGAAAAGGGGCTCAGCGATATCGGCTTTTTTCTGCTCAGTACCGATGATCCGGTGACAGTGCCCGCAGGTTTCAGTTTTCCGGCAGTGGTCAAGCCGGTGGACATGGCCGGGAGCATCGGGGTACGCAAGCTTTATAACCAGCAAGAGCTGGTCGAGGCCGTCAATGCCTTTCGTGAGTCGCTGCCGAATGACACGGGCTTTACCGCCAGTGGACGCCTGATTGTCGAAGAGTACATTCCCGGCAACGAGTACAGCATCGAAGGTGTAGTGCGTAAGGACGGCACGGTCACCATCGCTTCCATCACCGAAAAACTGCTTGGCTCGGAGCCTTATTTTGTCGAGATCGGCCACATTGTCGGCCAGGGCTACGATGAAGCGTTTCGCAGCACCCTGACCGACTATGCGCTGGCGGTGCTGGATGCCATCAGCCTGAACGTCGGCCCTTTCCATCTTGAGCTGCGGGTTACGCCTGAAGGCCAGCCAGTCGCGGTCGAACTGGCGGCTCGTCTTCCGGGCGACAGCATTGTCGAGCTGATCAAGCGGGCCAGCGGAATCGATCTGGCCCTCGAAACGCTCTGTGAATACCTGAGCATCGATAAACCTGTCGTACCACAGACGAGCGGTGTCAGTGCCATCGCCTTCATTCCCCGCGGCGAGAAAAGCGAATTTACCCGGCTGCACGGCCTCGGTGAGCTTATCGACAGTCCGTATTACCTCTCGCATCAGATCTACTTCAGTACCGGCGATGCGCTGGGCTCGGATCAGGACTGGACCTCCCGGGTTGGCTACGTGATGTTCGGTGGCGCGGATGAGGATGCGGTCAGAAGCCTGGTCGGGCGGGTACATAACGAGGTAGCAATCGTATGAAGCATGTTCTGATCATTAACCGCTACGATGACGAGCTTTCCGATTACCGCAAATACATTGATCACGCTCAGGTCGACGTTTCCTATATTTCCCTGGCGGGGCGTGCGGGGCTGATCGATCCGAAGGTCAGTTTCAAAGTGGTTGAACTCGGCGCACTGGATGCCGACGTGATTCTGCAGGAAGCGCAGGCCATTCATAGTCTGCACGCCATCGATTTTGTCATCGCTTTCTCGGAATACGATCTGGATGCCGCTGCACTGGTGCGTACCGAGCTGAATATCAGTGGTGCGAAAATCGCTGACAACCTGCTGTGCCGGAACAAGGCCAGCATGAAAGAGGCGTTGAAGGGCTCGGCGGTACGGTATCCGCAATACCGGAATGTGTTGTCGCGTCAGGACGTCGAGGTGTTCTGCCACGAGCACGGTTACCCGGTCATCCTCAAACCCCAGGTTGGCGCGGCCTCCGATGGTGTCGTGAAGATCGATCGACTGACCGATATTCCTGACCTGCTGGATTTCACCGGCTATGAAGTTGAAGAGTACATAGAAGGCGATATCTATCATGTCGACGCCATTCTGGCAGGTGGCAGTACGCCTTACTTCAAGGTGTCGAAATACCTGAACACCTGCCTGGATTTCCGCAACGGCCAGCCGCTGGGCTCGGTGGCCGTGGATGATTCCCGGTTCATCGAGGCGGTGAAGGCTTTTACCAGGGAAGTCTGTGTTCGGCTGAACCTCAAGGACCAGGCCATCCATCTGGAGCTTATCGAGCGGCGCGGCGAACTGGTGTTTCTGGAGATTGGTGGCCGGGTCGGCGGTGGCGAGATTCCGTTTGTCGCCATGCGCAGCGAGGGCATCGACCTGTATGAGCTGTGGACCCGTGCCGCACTCAAGGACCCTGTCCCGCCTGTCAAAACCCGGATCACCGGTTTTCTGATGATGCCCAATCCTTTCACTACGGGCTTTGCCTTCGACTCGAAGATGCAGCTGTCCCACCCGTTGCTGGCCTATAGCAGTGTTCAGCGCAAGGGCGAGTCCAGCGAGTTCAGCTACGAAGAAATCCCGGCCCGACTGCATTTTGTGGGCGAAACTCAGGCTGAGGTGGAAGAGGCCATCCTGTACTGCATGGATGTCCTGCAGACTTCCATCCGTGCCGGCTCGCTGCAGGAAGCTGGCTGATGAAGGTTCTCCTGCAACTTCCCTCCATTGCACAACCCGTGGCCATGTCGGTATTCATGGAGGCGCAGCAGCCTTACTCGCTGCGCCAGGCCGATGCCGATGTGCTGGTGCTGGACGCATCGTTCAATGCGGCAGGTATCCCGACGGCTTTTCTGTCCGACGCGTTGTTCAACGAAGAGGGCGCGCAGGTCCCGCTGGAAGAGATGCGGCAACTGGCCGGTAATGCGCTGCGTTTTGCCGACGACGTTCCACTGGAACGCCAGCGTATTGCCCGCCAGCAATTGACGCGCAGCAGCCGCCAGGAGCTGGCGCAAATCATCATCAACCAGCCGAAGCTTCGGCTGCATTACGATGATGAACTTGGCCGGATCAGCCCTGACGCCACTTACGAAACGTATGAGATTCATCCGTTGTACGGGTTGCTGTTCCCGCGTGACCATTTCATGAATGTCGGCGGCCAGCCGGTTTTCGGGCGCCTGAAACGCCAGGACCGGGCCCGTGAAGTCGAGGTGGTGAAAAAGGTCGTTGCTGCCCATGGCTATTCCCTTATGGAACTCGATCATGTGCTCGAAGGCGGTGACTATCAGGAGAACGAGCGTGTGTCGGTGATCAACACCGGCTTTCGGACTCAGGTCGAGACGCTGCACTTCTTGCTGGAGTCTGACCTGCTCAAGAGCGATGTCGTGCTGGCGGTCGAGGATGGCTGGCACAACCCCGAACAGTTTCACCTCGACCACTATGTAGCCCTGTTGCGCGGTGACTTGCTGATCGACGCGAGAAGGGCGGACGCCATCGATCGCTCACGGGTCAGCGTCTATCGCCGCACGTCTTCGGGATGGCAGCTTGAGCAAGAGAACCTGACGTTGCGTCAGGCCGCGGAGGTTGCGGATCTTGAGCCGGTATTGCTGGACGAGTCGATGATGTCGGCCTGGTGCGCCAATGCGTTCTCTCTGGGCAAGCATGTCTGGATCGATCACAACGCGCCCTCGGTTCTGCTGGATCGGTTGTCGGCACGTGGCTATGAGGTCCATCGGGTCTCTTTCGCCGAACACCAGAAGCAATTTGGCGGCATTCATTGCGCCACCCAACTCATATAACTGCTTGTATAACTTCGAGGACCCGTCATGACGGTGGGTAATAAGTCTGTTCTGCCCGTTCTGGCACTGATCGTCAGCACCATCGGTGTGGCGTCGGCGATTGCATTCGTCAAACTCAGCGAGGTGGATGCCACTTCGACACTGATGCTGCGTATGTTCATCGCAGGCGGCATGGCCTATGCGTTTACCGCTTTGCCGCCCGGCAAAAGCCCGGAGGTGGAAAACCTCGCGCCGGGTCGCAGTCGCAGAACCATGCTGGCATTGTTGCTGCTGTCGGGCGTTGTGTCGTGCATTGATCTGCTGTCCAACCACTGGGCCGTGAAACTGACCAGTATGGCCAATACCTCGATCCTGATGAACCTGTCGCCGGTCTTCGTGGCGATTTTGTCCTTTCTGTTTCTCAAGGAAAAAATCGGCACCTCTCAGGTATTGGCGCTGGCCCTGAGTATCGCGGGAGCCTGCCTATTGGTGTTTGATGGCAGCGCCAGCCTGACATTCTCCAGCCAGGGCGTCACCGGCGACCTGTTGGCCCTCAATTCGGCGTTGTTCTATGCGATCTATCTGATCCTGATCAAATCCCTGCGCGACTGCTTCTCGTCCCGCAAGATCATTATTTGGAACAGCTTCACCTGTGCCTTGCTGCTGTTGCCGGTGGCCCTGCTCACCAGTCAGCAGATTCTGCCGGACACCCTTTATGGCTGGATGGTGATTGCGCTGCTGGCCCTGATCAGCCAACTGCTGGGGCACGGGTTGATGGCCTATGCACTGCGCCATGTGGATGTCGTGCTGGCGTCCGTCTCGGCGCTGGCTCGTCCGGTGGTCGCGATTCTGATCGGCTTCTTCTTTTTCGATGAAAAGCTGGCAGCGCTGCAATGGTTAGGCGTCGCCGCTGTGCTGCTGGGCGTCTGGTGGTACAAGCGCCCGGCACCGGTGGTTCAGCCTGTCATCGAGGGCAAGGCCAGCAGCCAGGCCTGAAACTGAAAGTCCTGGCTCCTATGCAGTTGTTGCCCGGTCTTTTTTCAACACACCGCTGGCATATTTGGTGTGCAGGACGTCTACTGTGCGGCAGCTAAAAAGCATCATGAGCATGGGAGCGGACGATGAAGCTGTTTTGGGGGCTGGGCAAGTTGTTGACGCTGGGGTTCTGGCTGGTGGTGATGGTCAATTCGGTCATCGAGGCCCCCAGTCCGTTCGGCACCATGATCAGCATCGCAGGTGCGCTGGTGCTGTTGGCCCATTTGCTGGAGTTGGTCATGTTCAACGGCCGCCTGCGCGGTCGCAAGCATCCTTGGCGTGATCGAGGGAAAATCCTCATTTTCGGTATCTTTCATGTCCAGGCCATCGGTCGTCGTCCAGCGGAGTCCTCTCATGCGTAACCTTCTTCTGCTGACAGCCCTGTTCAGCCCGCTGGTCCTGGCGCAGACCATCAGTGTCGAGTCGCATTCCCTGATGCGCCTGCCGGGTAACAACAATGTCTTGCAGGTCGAGCGTCTGGAAGTGGCGGATTACGGCACCTTGCTGATTCCCTCGAATATTACCGAGGTCAAGGTGGGGGAGCTGGTACTGGGGCATGAAGCGCGTATCGCCATCGTGCCTGGCTCGCAGACGTTCAGCCTCGTGGTGAACCATGGCGAACTGGGTACCGGCAGCGAGATCATGGCCCGTGGTGCGCCGGGCACCTTTGAAAAAACGGCCTTGCCGGGGCGCAATCTGATCCTGCGCCTGCAAAGCCTGAACGCCGAGCAACTGACCGTCGATGCTCGTGGCGGCGCTGGTGCGCGAGGCTATGCCGGACTCGATGGTGGCAATGGTCAGGCGCCGGGTTGTGTCTGGGGACAGGCAAGCCGTGGTTATGACGGTGACAATGGCGGCAGTGGCCGTGACGGCGCAGCCGGTGCGCAGGTTCGCCTTGAGTTGCCACAAAGCTTTGCTGCCGAGCGGATTAAGGTCAATGTCGAAGGCGGAGCCCCAGGTCCGGGCGGCGAGGGTGGCAAGCCGGGCAAGGGCGGAGAATCCAAGGGCTGCATCGTTTATCGAGCCGATGGCGGCAAGCCGGGCAAACCCGGTCAAACGGGTCAGCCAGGTGCCGCAGGACCTGCCGGAACACTGAATCTGCAGCGTCTGTGACGTAACCTCGTCAGGCCCTGTGCAAGTTTGTGTCGGGCCTGGCTGATATTACGGACAGATTTTTCTCTTCAGAAAGTCGGCCGTGCCGCTGCAATCGCAACCACGGTCAGGCCCACAATCAGGTTGATGCCCACCAGACGCCTGATCCTGCCCAGTGCCGCAGCACCCTCGGCCCATTGCCCTGCCTCTACGGCGCGCTGCAACTCCGGTAGCTGTAACGACTGGATACGCAGAAACAGGGCGACCATCACCACATACAATCCCATCATGACCTGCACGTAGCGTGGGGCTGTCTCGAAACTGGTGAAGTTCAGCTGGATCATGCCGACGCCGGTGATGGGCAATACCACGATGGCGGCCCAGACCCAGGCGAAAAACCGAGGAAACACCTGGAGCCACAATTTCAGGCGCAACGGACCTTCCAGTGCCGAACCGACGGCCGGTCGCAGGACCATCCAGGCGAAAAACATCCCGCCAACCCAGACCAGAGCGGCCAGAACATGCAGTGTGTAGACAGGGGCGAAAGCGGTCATCAGGTACTCCGTTCTGCGCGGATGGATTTAGCGCGGTATGATAGCGCCCACTCAGAACCACTGAAAATTTATCCAGCCTTTTTTGTCGTGCCGCCGAACCCGAGACAATGATCAGTACCGAATTGAAATCCCAGATACAGGGCGCCTACTCGCGTTTTCTCGAAGCCAAGAGCCTCAAGCCTCGCTATGGCCAGCGTTTGATGATCGCCGAGGTCGCCAAGGTGCTGGGCGATATCGATACCGATGAAGAAGGACGACGTTCGGGTGACCCGGCTGTGGTTGCGGTGGAAGCGGGCACCGGTACCGGGAAAACCGTGGCCTACGCCATCGCCTCCATACCGGCTGCCAAGGCGGCGGGCAAGCGGCTGGTCATCGCCACGGCCACTGTCGCCCTGCAGGAGCAGATCGTCTACAAGGATCTGCCCGATCTCATGCGCAACAGCGGCCTGAGCTTCAGTTTCGCCCTGGCCAAGGGGCGCGGTCGCTACATGTGCCTGTCCAAGCTCGACATGCTGTTGCAGGAAGGCGATACCGCCAATGCCACTGCGCAACTGTTCGAGGAAGAGGGCTTCAAGATCGAGGTCGACGAAGCCAGCCAGAAACTCTTTACCAGCATGCTCCAGAAGCTGGCCGGCAATAAGTGGGATGGCGATCGCGACAGCTGGCCTCAGGAACTGGCCGATCAGGACTGGGCGCGCCTGACCACCGATCACAGCCAGTGTACCAACCGTCATTGCCCGAACTTCCAGCAGTGTGCGTTCTACAAGGCCCGCGAAGGCATGGGCAAGGTGGATGTGATTGTCACCAACCACGACATGGTGCTGGCAGACCTGGCACTGGGCGGCGGCGCGGTGCTGCCCGATCCCCGCGATACCATGTATGTGTTCGACGAGGCTCACCACCTGCCGGATAAGGCCATCGGCCACTTTGCCCACTATACCCGGCTGCGCTCCACGGCCGACTGGCTGGAGCAGACGGCCAAGAACCTGGCCAAGCTCCTGGCCCAGCACCCGCTGCCCGGCGATCTGGGCAAGCTGATCGAACAGGTGCCGGAACTGGCACGGGAGATCAAGGGGCATCAGCAGTTCATGTTCGGTGCCTGCGAGCAACTGGCCGACTTCCGCGCCGGTGAAGACATGCAGGGCCGTGAGCGTCCACGCCATCGTTTCGTGGGCGGCGTCATTCCCGAGCACATTCGCGAGATGGGCATCGAGTTGAAGAAGGGGTTTGCGCGCCTGGACGATCTGTTCACCCGGCTCACCGAACTGCTCAAGGACGGCATGGATGGCGAGGTCAATATCGGCATCGCCAGCCATCAGGCCGAAGAATGGTATCCACTGTTCGGCAGTCTGCTGGCCCGCGCCCATGGCAACTGGGAATTGTGGACTGCCTTTACCGCCGAAGACCCGGAAGACAGCCCGCCGATGGCGCGCTGGTTGACCCTGGCGGACAGCGGCGCGTTGTTCGATATCGAGGTCAATGCAAGCCCGATCCTGGCCGCCGAAATGTTGCGGCGCAATCTCTGGAACATCGCCTATGGCGCCCTGGTCACTTCCGCGACCCTGACGGCGCTGGGCAAGTTCGATCGTTATCGCATGCGTGCCGGGTTACCAAAAGGCGCGGTAACGGCGATTGTTCCCAGCCCGTTCCACCATGCCGATGCCGGCCTGCTGCGGGTGCCTGACCTCAAGGCCGACCCTCGCGATGCAGCCGCGCACACGGCAGCCATCATTCGTGAATTGCCGGATCTGGTGGAAGGCTCTCGCGGTACGCTGGTGCTGTTTTCATCCCGCAAACAGATGCAGGACGTCTTCGACGGCCTGGACCGCGACTGGCGCAAGCAGGTCTTCATTCAGGGCAACCTGTCCAAGCAGGAAACCCTCAACAAGCACAAGGCGCGGGTTGATGGCGGCGATTCCAGCGTGCTGTTCGGGCTGGCCAGTTTTGCCGAAGGTGTGGACTTGCCCGGTGCGTATTGCGAGCACGTAGTCATCGCCAAGATTCCATTCGCGGTGCCGGATGATCCTGTGGAAGCTGCGCTGGCGGAGTGGATCGAAGCCCGTGGCGGCAATCCGTTCATGGAAATCGCTGTGCCCGATGCTTCGCTGCGCCTGATTCAGGCCTGTGGCCGGTTGCTGCGCACCGAAGAGGATCGCGGCACCATTACCTTGCTGGACCGGCGTGTGGTGACGCAACGCTATGGCAAGGCGATCCTCAATGCGCTGCCACCCTTCCATCGCGAAATTTCCTGAAGCATCTGCAGGGTGGCGGCAGTTCCCAAAGCCGCCAATCGCTGAAACAATGCACGCCTTTTCAGGCAACAGTCTTGCGGGAGCCAGCGGGTGCAGATTCAGGGCTATTTCGAGCTTAAATTTGAAGCAGTGCGTGAAGCGTTCGCTGCGCTTTTCGACGACCCTCAGGAGCGTGGTGCGGCGTTGTGCATTCAGGTCGGTGGCGAAACCGTCATAGACCTCTGGGCCGGTACCGCCGACAAGGACGGCGCGCAGGCCTGGCACAGCGATACCATTGCCAACCTGTTTTCCTGCACCAAGACCTTTGCGGCGGTAGCTGCCCTGCAACTGGTGGATGAGGGCAAGCTGAAACTGGACGAGCCCGTTGCCCGGCTCTGGCCCGAGTTTGCAGCAGCAGGCAAGGGCTCGATCACCTTGCGCCAGTTGCTGTGCCACCAAGCCGGTTTACCTGCCTTGCGCGAACAACTGCCCGCCACCGCCCTTTATGAATGGGACACCATGACAACGGCCCTGGCGGCCGAGCAACCCTGGTGGACGCCAGGTCAGGGTCATGGCTATGCGGCGATCACTTATGGCTGGCTGATCGGCGAGATGTTGCGCCGTGCCGACGGGCGTGGCCCGGGTGAATCCATTGTGGCGCGGGTCGCAAAACCTCTGGGGCTCGACTTCCATGTCGGGCTGGCCGATGAGGAGTTCGAGCGCGTGGCCCATATCGCCCGCAGCAAGGGCAATATGGGGGACGAAGCTGCCCAGCGCCTGCTGCAGGCGCTGATGCGCGAGCCCGAGGCCATCGCCACCAAGGCCTTCACCAATCCGCCTTCGATCATGACCAGCACCAACAAGCCTGAATGGCGGCGCATGCAGCAGCCGGCGGCCAATGGTCATGGCAATGCGCGCAGCCTTGCCGGGTTCTACAACGGCCTGCTCGATGGCAGCCTGCTTGAGGCCGAACTGCTCAATGAAATGACCCGCGAGCACAGCGTCGGTCAGGACAAGACCCTGATGACCTCCACACGTTTTGGCCTGGGGTGCATGCTCGACCAGCCAGGTGTGCCCAACGCCACTTACGGCCTGGGGCCAAAGGCGTTCGGGCATCCGGGAGCAGGCGGTTCGGTGGGCTTTGCCGACCCTGATTACGAGGTCGCTTTCGGCTTTGTCACCCACACGCTGGGGCCTTACGTGCTGATGGATCCGCGTGCCCAGAAGCTGGTCAGGACTCTGCGTGAGTGTTTGCAGTAACTATCGCTCATAAGTGCTTGTTTCATACCGACTGTCAGTTAGTGAGGTGTAACAGGAACCGTACGACGGTTTCTTTTTCCAACTGAGTCTTTATGCGTGTTATACGGACGTAGCCAAGTTCATACGTCCCTTGTTATCAATACTGCTGTGGGTCATCCATGTTATCTAATAAAAGTCTCGTTCTCGCCCTGTGTATTGCCGTCACCGGCTGTGCCCAAACCCCTAAAACCGATTCTGCCGATGTTGCCGATACGGGCAGCCATTGGTGGCAGTTTGGTTTTGGCAAGGATGCTCCAGCGGATGTAGCAAAAGCTCCTGCTCCGGCGTCGGCCCCGGCTCCTCAAAAGGCGCCTGTGGTTGCTGATTCCCTCGCCAAGACTGAAAAGAGCAACCCGTGGTATTGGCCGTTCGGCAGCAGTGATGACACCAAGAAGGACGAGCCCAAGGCTGCTCCGATGCCCGACCCGAAAATCACCCAGGCCTGGCTCGACGAGTACGAACCGCGCCTGCGTGCGGCGATCAAGGACAGCCCGTTCGAGCTGGAGCGACGTGAAGACCTGCTGGCCATCACCGCGCCGGTCGACACTTCGTTCAACCCTGACCGTCCAGCCATGTTGCTGCCCGTGACCCTTGGCCCGATCACCCGTCTGGCCAAGGCTGTCGAAGGTGACTCCAAGGCTGCCGTACTGGTGCTTGGCCACGCCGACACTTCGGGTGTCGCGGCTGCCAACCAGAAAATCAGCCAGGAACGTGCACAATCCGTTGCTGCGATCTTCCGCCTCAGTGGTCTGGAGCGTAATCGCCTGAGCCTGCGCGGCATGGGTGCCGTGATGCCTCGTGCTGCCAACGACAGCGCCCAGGGCCGCTCGCTCAACCGTCGTGTCGAAATCCTGCTGACACCTCAGGACACCATGGTTGCGCTGATGAGCAAATACGCCTTGCCACCGGCCACACCGACCATGGTTGCGACTCAGGACGTCAAGCCTGTCATGCCGCCAGCGCCTGCTCCGGCCAAGAAAGTGGCTGCGACGAAGAAGGACACAGCCAAGGCCTCCACGGCCAAGAAGGCTGCACCTGCCAAGGCCACTACCGCCAAGAAAGCTGCCCCAGCCAAATCCACGGCGCCAGCCAAGAAAACCACTGCAGCCAAGGACGCTCCAGCCAAAGCCGCGCCTGCCAAGGATGCAGCCAAGAAAACCGGCGATCAGGCCAGCAACTGATCGCCTGACTGACCCGTATCATTCCCTCAGGGGAGTGTTCGGGTCAGACTTCGCATTATTTCGGTGAAGGAACCCGTCATGACCCAAGCCCTGGCCGATATGCGCCGTGATTATGCCCGCGATGGTTTGACCGAAGCGCAGGCACCCGATGAACCCTTTGCCCTGTTCCACAAATGGTTCGACGAAGCGGTCAAGACAGAACAGGCTCCCGTAGAAGCCAATGCCATGACCCTGGCGACGGTCGATGAAGAGGGGCGTCCGCATTGCCGGGTGCTGCTGCTCAAGGGGCTGGATACACTGGGCTTCACCTTTTTCACCAACTATGACAGTGCCAAGGGGCAGCACCTGGCTGCTCGTCCGTTTGCTGCCATGACGTTCTTCTGGCCGACCCTTGAGCGTCAGGTGCGTATCGAAGGGCGTGTGGTCAAGGTCAGTGCGCAAGAGTCAGATGCGTATTTCCAGGTTCGCCCACTGGGCAGTCGCCTGGGCGCCTGGGCATCACCGCAAAGTTGCGTCATAGCCGATCGTGCAGAGCTTGAAGGCATGATCAAACAGACCGAGCAGCGTTTTCTCGATACACAGCCTCATTGCCCGGACCATTGGGGCGGCTATCGTCTTTTGCCTGAACGGATCGAGTTCTGGCAGGGACGTCCAAGTCGTTTGCATGATCGTTTGAACTATCGTTTGATAGACGATCAATGGACACGGGAACGTCTGGCACCCTGAGCTTTAATTAAACGAACAGTGAGTGACGCGCAGCTACCATGCGTGGGAATTATTCTGTTACCAGGTCGTCATAGCGCTACACGTGGCGTCGCTGTATGACACCTGAATGAACTTAAATTGCAGGAACGGGGCCGTGACAGCGTCGACAGGGCGGAGTCTAATGGCCACTGGTTCCTTTGGAGATGCCTTTATGCGCAAGTCTGCTTTTCTGGCCGCCTCGTTCACCGCGATGGCGCTGACACTGGGCGGCTGTACCTCGAATCTCACCGGTGATTCTTACTCCCGTGACGAAGCCAGGACTGTACAGACCGTTCGCCTGGGTACTGTCGAATCTCTGCGACCTGTCAAAATCGAAGGCACCAAGACGCCAATCGGTGCCGGTGCCGGTGCCGTGGTCGGTGGTGTAGGCGGTAGCGCCATCGGTGG
This sequence comes from Pseudomonas sp. Irchel 3A18, assembly GCF_900187465.1. Lineage (NCBI taxonomy): Bacteria > Pseudomonadati > Pseudomonadota > Gammaproteobacteria > Pseudomonadales > Pseudomonadaceae > Pseudomonas > Pseudomonas sp. Irchel 3A18. The sequence goes on along the minus strand of NZ_FYDI01000004.1, from coordinate 456,662 downwards.
TGGGCGCGGTAGTGTCGTTGCAGCGGTGATCGGTGCTGTTGCCGGTGGTCTGCTCGGCTCCATGACCGAAGAAGGCCTGACCCGTACTCAAGGTGTTGAAATCACCGTGCGTGAAGACGACGGCAGCATGCGTGCCTATGTGCAGCAGGTGCAGGAGAACGAGATTTTCCGTGTCGGCGAGCGCGTGCGCATCATGACCGTCAATGGCACGAGCCGTGTATCGCATTGATCTGTCGGTCAGTCATGAAAAACCCGAGCCTTGGCTCGGGTTTTTTCTTTATGGGGTAACTACACCCGGTTCTTTCTGCTGCACATGAGCATGACGGCATAGCCCATCAGTGCCGCGAGAATGGAGCCGGTGAGAATGCCCATGCGATCTTCTCCCGCGTAGTCACTGACGCCAGCCTCGAAGGCCAGCGAGCCCACGAACAGGCTCATGGTGAAACCGATCCCGCAGAGGATCGAAACGCCCAGCACCTGTCCCCAGTTGGCTTCGCTCGGCAGTTTCGCCAGACCCGTCTGGATCGCTAGCCAGGTCAGCCCGAAGACTCCCAGCGTCTTGCCGATCAACAGGCCTGCCGCAATCCCCATGGGTACCGGATGGGTAAAACTGTCCAGCGTAATGCCCGTCAGTGAAACACCGGCATTGGCAAAGGCGAAGAGCGGCAGGATTCCATAGGCGACCCACGGGTGCAGCCCATGCTCCAGGTTCAGCAGGGGTGACGCTTTTTCGGTTTTGGTGCGCAGCGGTATGCAGAAGGCCAGGACCACGCCGGCCAGCGTCGCATGGATGCCACTTTTAAGTACACAAACCCACAGCACGAGGCCTATCAGCAGGTAAGGCCCCAGCTTGGCTACGCCGAGCCGGTTCATCACGATCAGGGCCACAATGGATACACCCGCGAGGATCAGCGACAGGCTCGACAGTTCGCCCGAGTAGAACAGCGCAATGACGATGATCGCGCCAAGGTCGTCGATGATGGCGAGGGTCATGAGGAACAGTTTGAGCGACACCGGTACGCGCTTGCCGAGCAGTGCGAGCACGCCCAGGGCAAAGGCGATATCGGTCGCCATGGGAATTGCCCAGCCACCCAAGGCGGCAGGGTTGTCCTTGTTGAGCGCATAATAGATGAGCGCCGGAACAACCATGCCGCCAATGGCTGCAGCGCCCGGTAATACCACTTGCGAGGGCCTGGACAGATGGCCTTCAAGCAGTTCGCGTTTCACCTCAAGCCCGATGACCAGAAAGAACAGCGCCATCAAGCCATCGTTGATCCACAACAACAGGGGCTTGGCGATCTTGATTGCGCCAATCTGGGCCACTACCGGGATATTGAGGAATTCGTTGTACAACCATGACAACGGCGAGTTATTGATAATCAGGGCAAGGGCAGCAGCAGCGATCAGCAGCAGGCCGCCTGCTGCTTCAAGTTGAAAGAAACGTATGATCGTATTTCGCATCGGTGCGGTTATGCTCCATGGTTTCAAGGAAAAAGCCCGTTACCCTAACGTTTACCTGCCGGGGTTAAAACAAAAGTTATATTCGTTTTGGTTCTAAAGGTAACGACGCTGTTGCAGTTTCTGAAGTCTAACAATTGTGTAACTTATTAAGTCTTAGCTGTGCCTGTTTTGGCTGTAGGCTATTTCCTAAAATCCTGCTTTCAATAACTTTTTGTAACTTCCGGTCATTCGGAATAGAAGAGCAGTCAGTCCATGATCGATAACCGTCCCTGGTCCCGTGAAGCCATTCGTATCATCGAAGCAGACTTCCAGCGCAGCGCCGACACTCACTTGATTCCCTTGCCTCTGCCAGGGTTGCCTGGCGTGGAACTGTACTTCAAGGACGAGTCCAGCCATCCCACCGGCAGCCTCAAGCATCGTCTGGCACGTTCGCTGTTTCTGTATGCGCTGTGCAATGGCTGGCTCAAGGCTGGAGCACCGGTGATAGAGGCGTCCAGCGGTTCCACGGCGATTTCCGAGGCTTACTTCGCCCGCTTGCTGGGCCTGCCGTTCGTGGCAGTGATGCCAGCGAGCACTTCTCGGGCGAAGATCGAGCAGATTGCTTTCTATGGGGGCAAGAGCCATCTGGTTCAGGATCCGACGCAGATCTATGCCGAGTCCGAAAGGCTGGCACGGGAAACCGGCGGGCATTTCATGGACCAGTTCACCTATGCCGAGCGGGCGACTGACTGGCGGGCGAACAACAACATTGCCGAGTCGATCTTTCAGCAACTGCGTTTTGAAAAGCACCCGGAGCCGACCTGGCTGATTTCCAGCCCCGGTACGGGCGGCACGACGGCGACGCTGGGGCGTTACGTTCGTTATCGGCAGCACGCCACGCGAGTGTTGTGCGCCGACGCCGAGCGCTCGGTGTTCTTCGATTATTACCGCAGCGGCGATGCCAGCCTGCGGCTGGAGTGCGGGTCACGCATCGAAGGCATCGGCAGGCCGCGTGTCGAGGCTTCGTTCCTGCCCAATGTGATCGACGCCATGGTCAAGGTGCCGGATGCGCTGTCACTGGCGGCCATGCATTACCTGGCCCGGCGACTGGGGCGCAAGGTCGGCGGGTCAAGCGGCACCAACCTCATCGGCGCACTGCTGGCTGCCCGGCAGATGGTCGAAGCGGGAGAGGAGGGTTCGATCGTGGCAATCCTGTGCGATGGTGGCGAGCGCTATGCCAGCACCTATTACGATGAGGCCTGGCTCAAGGCTCAGGGGTATGAACTGGCGGGGTTGATCGAAGGCGTTGCAGCCTGCGCCGAGCAAGGCAAGGCCTTGCCCGAGGGGGTGCAGCGCGCAGGCTTGTAGGAGCGAATTCATTCGCGAATGAATTCGCTCCTCAGCGGGTGGGTTTTATTCAATCCCCAACATGTTGCGCGCCAGCCCTTCGGCAATCCGGATGCCGTCCACGCCTGCTGACAGGATGCCACCGGCATAACCGGCACCTTCACCTGCCGGGTACAGGCCCTTGACGTTGAGGCTCTGCATGTCCGCGCCACGTGTGATGCGCAGCGGGGCGGAGGTGCGGGTTTCGATGCCGGTCAGGATCGCGTCATGCTGGGCAAAGCCTTTGATTTGTTTGTCGAACGCAGGCAATGCTTCGCGAATGGCTTCGATGGCATAAGCGGGCAGGGCGTCGGCCAGGTCCAGCAGCTTCACGCCCGGCTTGTAGGACGGCTCGACGCTGCCCAGCTCGGTGGAAGCCTTGCCGGCAATGAAGTCGCCGACCAGTTGCGCCGGAGCTTCGTAGTTGCTGCCGCCCATCAGGAAGGCATGGGACTCCAGGCGCTCCTGCAACTCGATCCCGGCCAGCGGGCTGCCTGGATAGTCTTCCGGAGTAATGCCGACCACGATGCCCGAGTTGGCGTTGCGCTCGTTGCGCGAGTACTGGCTCATGCCGTTGGTGACCACGCGGTTTGGTTCCGAGGTCGCCGCCACAACAGTACCGCCCGGACACATGCAAAAGCTGTACACCGAACGACCGTTGCTGGCGTGGTGCACCAGCTTGTAATCGGCAGCGCCCAGTTTCGGGTGACCGGCGTATTTGCCCAGCCGGGCACGGTCGATCAGGGATTGCGGGTGCTCGATACGGAAACCCACCGAGAACGGCTTGGCTTCCATGTACACGCCACGACTGTGCAGCATGCGGAACGTATCGCGGGCGCTGTGGCCCAGGGCCAGAATCACGTGGCGGGACTCGATGCGCTCGCCGCTGTCCAGTTCTACACCGTGCAACTGGCCATCTTCGATCAGCAAGTCGGTGACACGCTGCTGGAAGCGCACTTCACCGCCCAGCGCTTCGATCTGCTGGCGCATGTTTTCAACGACGCCCGTCAGACGGAAGGTGCCGATGTGGGGTTTGCTGACGTAGAGGATTTCTTCCGGTGCACCGGCTTTCACGAACTCGTGCAAGACCTTGCGACCATGGAATTTCGGGTCCTTGATCTGGCTATAGAGCTTGCCGTCGGAAAAGGTCCCGGCACCGCCCTCGCCAAACTGCACGTTGGATTCGGGGTTGAGGATATTCTTGCGCCACAGGCCCCAGGTGTCCTTGGTGCGTTGGCGAACTTCCTTGCCGCGTTCGAGAATGATCGGCTTGAAACCCATCTGGGCCAGCAGCAGCCCGGCGAAAATCCCGCAGGGGCCGAAGCCGACCACGATCGGGCGCTCTTTGAGATCCGCAGGAGCATGGCCCACGACTTTGTAGCTGACATCCGGCGCCGGGCCGACATGGCGGTCATTGGCCAGTTTGCGCAGCAGGGCTTCTTCGTCGCGAACCTGGAAGTCGATGGTGTAGATGAAGAACAGCTCGGAGGACTTCTTGCGCGCATCGTAGCTGCGCTTGAACAGTGTGAAGTCCAGCAGTTCGCTGCTGTCGATACCCAGATGCTGCAACAGGGCAGCGCGCAGGTCTTCGTCCGGGTGATCGATCGGCAGCTTGAGTTCGGTGATTCGTAACATTAAGGGGTCCAGTTTTCGGGCCGCAGGTTCAGCCCGACAGCACTACAAGAACCGGCGATTATAAGCCCTGAACCCCTGCCACGGCGAGTCGGCTGGCCTGATGGCGCATCAATCGTTGCGCGAACCGCCGTAATAGCCGCAGCCACGCTGGGTCTGGCCGTTGACGCGCAGCTCGGCGGTCAGGTGCTGTACCGATCCATTGACACTGTCGACGCAACGCTGCGGGGTGACCCACAGTTCGATACGTTGATTGTTGGCTTCGGTGCTGACGCTGAAGCTGCCGTCGGGCAGTTGTTCTTCAAGGTAAGGGAAAGCCAGCGCTTCCTGACCTTCACGCTCCAGAACCATGCCCTTGCCTCCGACATTGACGTTCCAGGCAGGCTTGTTGCCGCTGGCGTGCAGGGTCAGGCGCTTGAAGTTGAGGTCTTCGCAGGACTGGTCGGGACGTTCGACGCGATAGAACTGATACAGGTCCACTTGCCCGTCACTGTTGACGGCCTTGCTGGCAACGAAGTTGCCTCGCAGATCGGCAAACACCTGGCCCTTGCTGTCGGCCAGCGAAGCGGCTTCCTGAAGGATGCCGGTGTTGCCGCGATCCTTGACCAGGTAACGGCGTTGCTCATGGCATGGTTTGAACAGCAGTTGTCCGTTTTCCCCGATCAGGTCGCCTTGCATGCGGATCATGCCGGCGGTAGACACCTTGGTCGCATCCTGCGATTTGCCCAGTGGAAGACCGAGCATCTGGCACCCGGCGAACAGTGGCAAGAGAGCGAATACAAAGGTGGAGCGAACAGCGGACATGAGGAGGCCTCCAGATAAGTGCCGCCACGTTACTCAGCCTGCCGCCTCATCACAAGGGGCGACACTGGCCGTAGGAGCGAATTTATTCGCGAAGCTTCGCGGATAAATCCGCTCCCACACCCAAAGGTCAACCGCCCAGGTAGGCATCCCGTACTTTCGGGTCCACCAGCAGTTCTTCACCGGAGCCCTGCATCACCACGCGACCGTTCTCCAGAACATAGGCGCGGTCGGCGATTTTCAGGGCCTGGTTGGCGTTCTGCTCAACGAGGAACACGGTCACGCCGTCACGACGCAGTTGTTCGACGATCTCGAAAATCTGCTGAATGATGATCGGTGCCAGACCCAGCGAAGGTTCGTCCAGCAACAGCAGCTTGGGCTTGCTCATCAGCGCACGGCCGATGGCGAGCATCTGCTGTTCGCCGCCGGACATGGTGCCGCCGCGCTGAGTGAAGCGTTCCTTGAGGCGAGGGAACAGGTGCAGGACCTTGTCCATCTGCTCCTGATAGTCGCCTTTTTCAGTGAAGAAGCCGCCCATGGCCAGGTTCTCTTCGACCGTCAGGCGGGCGAACACGCGGCGGCCTTCCGGCACGACGGCGATGCTCTTGCGCATGATGACCGACGACTCCAGGCCCACCAGTTCCTCGCCCATGTAGCGAATGCTGCCGCTATGGGCGCGAGGTGATCCGCACAACGTCATCAACAGCGTGGACTTGCCTGCGCCGTTGGCACCGATCAGGGTGACGATCTCGCCCTTGCGGACTTCGACGTTGATGTCGTGCAGCGCCTGGATCTTGCCGTAGAAGGTGGAAACGTTTTCAAACTGCAGCATTTACGCTTCCCCCAGGTAGGCTTTGATCACTTCAGGATTGTCGCGGATCTCTTGCGGTGTGCCGTCGGCCAGAGGCGTGCCCTGGTTGATCACCACGATATGGTCGGAAATGCTCATGACCAGTTTCATGTCGTGCTCGATCAGCAGGACCGTGGCGTTGTGATCGTTGCGCAGCACGCCGATCAGTGCCTTGAGGTCTTCGGTTTCCTTGGGGTTCAGGCCGGCTGCCGGCTCGTCGAGCATCAGGATGCGCGGACGGGTCATCATGCAGCGGGCGATTTCCAGGCGGCGTTGCTGACCGTAGGCCAGGGTGCCGGCCGCCCGGTTGGCGAACTCCTTGAGATTCACGGCTTCCAGCCAGTGCTCGGCATAGTCCATGGCCTCGCGCTCGCTTCTGCGGAACGCCGGGGTCTTGAACAGGCCGGACAGGAAGTTGGTGTTCAGGTGCCGATGCTGGGCGACCAGCAGGTTTTCCACGGCGGTCATTTCCTTGAACAGACGCACGTTCTGGAAGGTCCGGACCACGCCTTTGCGGGCGATCTCGTGGCCGGCAAGGCCCTGGATCGGCTCGCCATCAAGCAGGATGGTGCCCGCCGTCGGCTTGTAGAAGCCGGTCAGGCAGTTGAATACCGTGGTCTTGCCGGCGCCGTTGGGGCCGATCATCGACACGACTTGCTTTTCATTGACGGTCAGGCCAACGCCGTTGACGGCCAGCAGGCCACCAAAGCGCATGCTCAGACCCGATGCTTGCAGTAATGGACGGCTCATTTACGCAGCTCCATGTGAGGGCGCTGCATAGGCAGGAAACCTTGAGGACGCCAGATCATCATCAGCACCATCATGGCGCCGAACATCAACATGCGGTATTCGCTGAATTCACGCATCAACTCGGGCAGCAGGATCATCACGATGGCAGCGAGGATGACACCAAGCTGCGAGCCCATGCCGCCCAGGACGACGATGGCCAGGATGATTGCCGACTCGATGAAGGTGAAGGATTCCGGCGTCACCAGACCCTGACGGGCGGCGAAGAAGCTACCGGCGAAACCTGCGAACGCAGCGCCCAGGGTGAAGGCCGACAACTTGATGATGGTCGGATTCAGGCCCAGTGCCCGGCAGGCGATTTCGTCTTCACGCAGCGCTTCCCAGGCACGCCCGATAGGCATGCGCAGCAGGCGGTTGATGACGAACAGCGCGGCCAGAGCCAGCAGCAGGGCGACCAGATAGAGGAAGATCACCTTGTTGATAGAGTTGTAGGTCAGGCCGAAGAACTCGTGGAAGGTCTGCATGCCTTCAGCTGCCTTACGCTCGAACGTCAGGCCGAAAAACGTCGGTTTTTCGATGTTGCTGATGCCGTTCGGGCCACCGGTGAACTCGGTCATGTTGCGCAGCAGCAGGCGAATGATTTCACCGAAGCCCAGGGTCACGATGGCCAGATAGTCACCGCGCAGGCGCAATACCGGGAACCCCAGCAGGAAACCGAACAGCGCAGCCATCAACCCGGCAATCGGCAGGCAGATCCAGAAACCCAGGCCGAAGTAGTGGGAGAGCATGGCGTAGCTGTAGGCGCCGACGGCATAGAAACCGACATAACCCAGGTCCAGCAGGCCGGCCAGACCGACCACGATGTTCAGGCCCAGGCCCAGCATCACGTAGATCAGGATCAGTGTCGCGATATCCACCGCGCCACGGGAGCCGAAGAACGGCCAGACCAGAGCAACCATGACCAGTGCCAGGATGAACCAGCGCTGGGTGCTCGGCAGGGTCAGGAAGTTGCTGGCCTTGGACGGTACGCTCGGCAGGCTCGGCGACGCGCGCCAGGCAGCGGATATCTGTTCATGGAACAGCACGCGCACGAACATCAGTGCGGCGCAGCTCAGGATGATTGCAACCGTGGTGCTGCTGGCGCCAATGACCGTCAGGTTTACCCCGACGATTTCCAGCTTGAGGCCCAGCACTGGATAGGCGACAGCCAGCACCAGCAAGGCGCTGAAAAACGCCGACTTGAGATTCTTGGTCATACTTTTTCAACCTCCGGACGGCCAAGCAGGCCGGTCGGCCGGAACAACAGCACCAATACGAGAAGACTGAACGCAACGACATCCTTGTACTGGTCGCCGAATACGTCGGCACCGAATGCCTCGGCTATACCCAGTACCAGACCACCCAGCATGGCGCCGGGGATACTGCCGATACCGCCAAGCACCGCAGCGGTGAACGCCTTGATACCGACCAGGAAGCCCGCGTTGGGGTTGATCACGCCGTATTGCATGCTCAGCAGCACGGCAGCAATGGCGGCCAGGGCTGCACCAATGACGAAGGTCAGGGCAATGATGTTGTTGGTGTTGATACCCAGCAGGTTGGCCATCTTGATGTCTTCGGCACAGGCGCGGCACGCACGGCCCAGGCGAGAGCGGGAGATGAACCAGGTCAGGCCGAGCATCGCGACCACGGTCACGATGAAGATCAGCACCTGCATGTACGAGATCACGACTTCATGGGTGCTGGCAGAGCCGAACACGAAGTTGCCGGGAATCAGGTTGGGGATCGACTTATCTTTGGAATCCTGGGAAAGCAGCACGGTGTTCTGCAGGAATAGAGACATGCCGATGGCAGAAATAAGCGGGATCAGTCGGTTGCTGCCGCGCAATGGCCGGTAGGCCACACGTTCGATCGCATAACCATAGGCACTGGTCACGACGATACTCGCGGCGAAGGCTGCGGTAATCAGCAGTGGCAAGCTGCCAAGGCCCATCATCGTCAGGCCCGCGATGGCGATGAACGCCACGTAGGAACCGATCATGTATACCTCGCCATGGGCGAAGTTGATCATGCCGATGATGCCGTAGACCATGGTGTAACCGATGGCAATCAAGGCATAAGTGCTGCCAATGGTCATGCCATTAACCAGCTGTTGGAAAAAGTGATAGATGTCTATCTCGGGCATTACAGCGCTCCTAAAAACCTGCTCTGTGTTTCACTGGTTGAGTCTTTACCGGCTGCTCGTCGTGCTCTGAGGCCTCGTTTGAGGCAGCTGGGTCTGTTGCCGTTTCAGCACGAGCCGTGCGCAAGCGACAGCAGACCCTCGTGAATCACGGGTAACGGTTTCAAGATATTCAGGGACGTCAGGACCCTGTGGGGCCCATGCGCCTCGCAAAACAAAGCCCACTGAGGTAGCAGTGGGCTCTGGTGTCGATCAAGGGCGCGTGATTACTTCACGGGCGCCTCGGTCTTGGTGCCGTCTTTGTGCCAGGTGTAAACCACGAACTTGAAGTCTTTCAGGTCGCCCTTGGCATCGAATGCCAGGTCGCCGGTCGGAGTCTTGAAGGTGTTGGCACGCAGGGCAGCAGCGACCTTGTCGGTGTCTTCGCTCTTGGCGATCTTGATTGCGTCGGCAATCACGGTCACGGCCGAGTAGGACGGGAACACGAACGGGCCGCTTGGGTCCTCTTTCTTGGCCTTGAAGGCTTCAACCAGCGCCTGGTTGGCCGGATCCTGATCGAAGGAGGCTGGCAGGGTGACCAGCAGGCCTTCGGACGCATCCTGGGCAATCTGCGAGATCGACGCGTTACCCACGCCTTCCGGACCCATGAAGCCGGCTTTCAGGCCTTTTTCCTGGGACTGACGCAGGATCAGGCCCAGTTCAGGGTGGTAGCCGCCGTAGTAGACGAAGTCGACGTTGGCTTGCTTCATCTTGGCGATCAGCGAAGAGAAGTCCTTGTCGCCAGCATTGATACCTTCGAACAGGGCAACTTTGACGCCGTCCTTTTCCAGGGTCTGCTTGACGGCAGTGGCGATGCCTTCACCGTACTGCTGCTTGTCGTGGATGACGGCAACGACTTTCGGCTTGACCTGCTTGGCAATGTAGTCGCCTGCGGCCGGGCCTTGAGCGCTGTCCAGGCCGATGGTGCGGAACACCAGCTTGTAGCCACGGGAAGTGATGTCCGGGCTGGTAGCTGCCGGGGTCACCATGATGATGCCTTCGTCTTCGTAGACGTCCGAAGCCGGTTGAGCCGAGCTGGAGCACAGGTGGCCGATGACGAACTTCACGCCGTCGTTGACGATCTTGTTGGCCACGGCCACGGCTTGTTTCGGGTCGCAGGCGTCGTCGTATTCGACAGCTTCGAGCTTCTTGCCATCAACGCCGCCCTTGGCGTTGATCTGTTCGATGGCCATCTTCGCACCGCTGAACTGCATGTCGCCGTACTGGGCGACTGCGCCGGTCTTTGGACCCGCGATGCCGATCTTGATGGTATCTGCTGCGAACGAATGGCTGGCAACTCCCGCCATAACCAATGCGGCAAACAGCTTCGAAAGCTTCTTGGTACCCTTAGTCATGATGCTCCACTCTTGCGTTGTAGTTTTTATAATCCTGATGGCTAAAGCTGCAGGATCGGACGTGATAACCGATCGCCTCCCCACTCTGCCAACTGTACCGGAACAGTTTAGAGTGCTGGTTGATGGCTTGAAAAGCTGGGCGCAGGGAGGGAAATCGATTGATGTCGCTTAATCGAAAGAAAGTTACATAATTCAACCAATTAAGCCCATGAATACGACCCCCATTTCATGGACTCCTGAATAACTTTCCGACGATCGATTAATGCGCATTCGGGTTTGTCTGCGGAAAAGGCGGCGTTATCATTGCGCCGATTTTTCTTTTGGTGAAACCCATGACGCAAGAACCTAGCACCCTCTATGCCAAACTGCTTGGCGAAACCGCTTCGATTACCTGGAAAGAATTGCAACCATTCTTTGCCAAGGGTGCCCTGTTGTGGGTCGAGGAACCGCTGGATCTGATCGAAGTTGCCCAAGCCATGGCTGAAAATGATGCCAGCAAGGTTTCCGCCTGGCTGGCCAGCGGACAGGTCGGCAAGGTGTCTGAGTCAAAGGCGATGGAGCTTGTTGAAAGCGATCCGTTGCTGTGGGCGGTGGTGGTCTCGCCCTGGGTCCTGATCCAGAACAGGGCGCGGGACTGATATTTGCACTGTGATGGCGCATCCGGGAGGGCGCGTCTTTACCGGCCTCCTGTTTTTCAATCCGACCACCTTGAGCGTTTGGTGCGGTTGGCACTGCGAATGGCCTGGTTTTCAATGCCCGGCAGTTCACTGAAAAGATCGAGTGAACGTGGGGTGTCGGCGTCCAGATCCTTGCCTTCAAGCATCGCGGAGTTTGGCAACAGGCTGGCCGGCTCGCGCTGGTTCATCTGTTTGACCAGTGGCAGCAGGCGTTCCAGAGGTTGTGGTTTGCTGAACAGATAGCCTTGCACATAATCGCAGCCGTACTGACTGAGAAACTCCAGTTGCGCCGGGGTTTCCACGCCTTCTGTCACGACCTTCAGGCGCAAGGTGTGAGCCATGACGATAATCGCCTGAACAATCTCCATGTCCTGTGGCGACTTGGGAATGTCGATGATGAAGGAGCGGTCGATCTTCAGGGTGTCCAGCGGCAGGCGCTTGAGATAGGCAAGTGATGAATAGCCGGTCCCGAAGTCGTCGATGGAGAGCGAAACACCCAGGCTGCGAATTTGCTTGAGCATCACGATGGTGTTGCTGATATTGCCCATCAGGGCGTTCTCGGTCACCTCCAGTTCCAGGCGCCCCGGGGCTACATTGGCCTCGCTTAACGCCTGTTCGACTTCATGGACCAGTTCATCCCTGGCCAGATTGAGCGCCGAGCAGTTCACCGCAATGATCATCTTGTCGAACCCGTCCAGGCGCAGGGCGCCCAGGTCCTTGCAGGCGCGGCGTAATACCCAGTTGTCCAGTTCGGCGATCAGCCCGTTGGCTTCGGCGATGCCGATGAAACGATCCGGTATCAGCAGGCCATGCTGTGGGTGATGCCAGCGCACCAGTGCCTCTAACTTGGCGACATGACCGGTCCGCAGGTCGACGATGGGTTGGTAGTAGACCTGCAGGCCCGTTTCTTCGCGCAGGGCGTTGCGCAGCTCTTCTTCCAGATGCAGCTCCAGGCTGGCCTTGGTCTTGAGGGCCGGGCTGAAGAAATTGACCCGGTTACGGCCGTTGCCCTTGGATTGGTACAGCGCCAGATCCGCGTGCTTGAGCAGTTCGTCGCAGGTTGCACCGTCACGGGGAAAGACCGCGATGCCGATACTGGTGGTCATCACCATGCGCCGGCCTGCCAGGGCGATGGTTTCCTTCATCTTCTGCATGACCCGATAGGCCAGATGCCGCGCCTCTTCGTAGTCGGGAATGCTGAGCAGGATGCAGAACTCGTCGCCACCGAAGCGGGCCACCACATCCTGAATCCGCGTTGCGCTGCGGATTCGTTCGGCAATCACCTTGAGCAGTTCATCCCCGGCGTCGTGGCCCAGGCTGTCGTTGATGCGCTTGAAGTGGTCGATATCCAGAAACATCACCGCCAGCATGCCGTTGCTGACGCTGTGCTCCAGCAGCTTCTCTCCGAATATCTGGTTGAAACCGCGTCGGTTGATCAGGTTGGTCAGCGGGTCGTAGTGCGCAACCTGCTGCAGGGACACCCGGGCCTGATCCAGTTGGCTGAGCAGGGCGTTGACTCGTTGCAGGTCGTGTTCCTTGCTTTGCAGCTTCTTGTCGGCCATCGCCGCGCTGATGCTTCCGGCAATGATCAGCAGGGTGATGATCGCGATGGTCAGCCCCAGTTGCTGGCTGTTTTCGGTGTTGGGGATCTGTAGTTGCGCTTCCAGAGGCAGAAGCAGTTGCAAGGCCTCCATTCCCATCAGGTGCATGGTCAGCAGGCCTGCGCCCAGCAGCAGGCTGAGGCCGTACTTGAACATCTGGTGAAACATCCCGCTGTGATGACGCAAATGCCTGGAAAGGGTCAGCAGTGCCACGCTGGCCAGGATGGCAACCAGAATCGACAGGGCAAACATGTTCGGCTCGTAATACTGGATGGCATCTGAGCGCATGGCTGCCATGCCGACGTAATGCATGATGCTGATGGTCAGCCCCATGATCACGGATGTGACCAGGCAACGCTTGATGGTCAGGGTTTCCAGGCTCAGCGCCTTGACGGCGAGCAGCCCGCCGGCCAGCACGATTAGCAGGGACGAGATGGTGATGGGCAGGTCATAACTGATTTTCAGTGGTGCCTGAAAAGCCAGCATGCTGATGAAGTGCATGGCCCAGATGCCGCCCGCCAGACATAGCGCGGCCAGGGCCTTCCAGACGCGGCGGCTCTTGCTCGCCTCGACCTGAATGATCCGATCCGTGATGTCCAGCGTTGCAAAACAGGCTGCGCAAGCGACCCCGTAGGCCAGCGCTACCAGAAACAAGTTATGACTGCAGTTGATCAGTAATTGCCCGTTAGCCGGAAAACCGACAAACATATTCAAACCGAGCCATTCCATAGCGAGCCCTATTGTTCACTGCCAGGGTTCACCAAGGCTTCAGGCTATGTACGTAAAGCGGCTGCGCATCGCTCATGCTGCGTTTCACCTTGCCTGAGCATCGCTCTCCGACTTTTCGCACAAAGTCTCAGCCTGGCGAATAGACATGAGTATAGAAGCTGAAAGAATCCTGCCAGTGTCAACACTCAAAAAAATGGAATTGCCTCAATAACCAATGGTTATAAAAACCTGGGCTCCTGCATTTGAGGTCTTTTACGAATGTTTACAGTCGATTTGTCAGCAGGGCTCTAGAGTAGGAAGAAAAAAGGGATGGATGCCTCATGAACAACCCCCCGACCGACAGCTCCGTCCAGGCTTCCAATGCCTGGCGCGTTTTGTTTCTGCTGTTTCTGGCCAACCTGTTCAACTTCTTTGATCGAGCGATTCCGGCGATCATCACCGAGCCCATTCGCAAGGAATGGCACCTGAGCGACTTCCAGCTCGGGCTTCTGGGCACGGCGTTTACCCTTGTCTATGCGATTGCAGGCCTGCCTCTCGGGCGTATGGCCGATACGGGCTCACGCAAGAAACTGATGGGCTGGGGGCTTGCCGTCTGGAGCGGGCTGACGGCGGTCAACGGCATGGCCAACAGCTTCTGGACATTCCTGTTGGTGCGCATGGGGGTCGGGATCGGTGAGGCCAGTTATGCGCCAGCGGCCAACTCATTGATCGGTGATCTGTTCCCGGCCCATCGTCGCTCGCGAGCCATCGGCATTTTCATGCTGGGCCTGCCGCTGGGACTTCTGCTGGCGTTTTTCACCATCGGTGCGATGGTCAAGGCGTTCGACAGCTGGCGTGCCCCGTTCTTTATCGCGGCGGTTCCCGGCCTGATTCTGGCGGTGTTCATCTTCTTTATCCGTGAACCCAAGCGTGGCGCTGCCGAAAGTGTGCAGATGTCCGAAGAGAAGATCGAAAAGCCGGTTCGTCGGGTTCTGTCGATCCCGACCTTTTGCTGGCTGGTGCTGGCGGGGCTGACCTTCAATTTCGCGACCTATGCCTGCAACTCGTTCATGGTGCCGATGCTGCAACGCTACTTTCAGGTGTCTCTGCAGGAAGCGGCGGTGGCGACCGGGATCATTGTCGGCGTCACCGGGTTGATCGGCCTGACCCTGGGCGGCCTGATCGCGGACAAACTGCACCAGCGCTCGCCCAACGGACGACTGTTGTTTGCGGTGTTCAGCATGCTGGTCGCCACCCTGGCGACGGGGTATGCCTTGCACGCGGGAAGGGTCGAAATCGGGGTGTTTGTGGCGGTATTCAGCGTCGGCTGGCTGTTCGCCTATAACTTCTATACCTGCGTCTACACCGCCATTCAGGACGTGGTGGAGCCGCGTCTGCGAGCGACGGCCATGGCGTTGTTCTTTGCCGGGTTGTATCTGCTGGGCGGCGGGCTTGGGCCGGTGGTGGTTGGCTGGTTATCCGATCACTATGCCCATGAAGCGATGACGCTGGCGGGGGCGGTGCAGATGGATGAAAGCTTCAAGGCCACCGGATTGCACGATGCGATGTACCTGATCCCGGTGACCCTGGGCATGACCCTGGTGTTTCTGCTGCTGGCCTCGCGTTGTTTCACGAGAGATGCCAAGCGGATGACCGACAGGATGCTGAATCCTGGGTAAGCGTGACGGCCTTGCGCGAATGAATTCGCTCCAGCACAAGGAGCAAATTCATTCGCGAGCAAGCTATCAGCCAGCTACCAGCACCCGAATCGCTTCCAGGCGCAGCGCTGCTTTTTCAAGCATGGCCAGGCCTTGTTCGCGTTGGTTGCGCAGGGCGACCAGCTCGCTGTCGCGAACGGTCGGGTTGACGGCTTGCAGGGCTGTCAGGCGTGCCAGTTCCTCTTCAGTATCGGCTGCCAGACGACGCTGTGCCTCGGCCACGCGCTCGGCGTGTTTCGGGGCAATTCGTTCCTCACCGGCGTTGATCCTGGGCGTCAGCACGTCGCGTTGTGCCTGGATGAACTTGTTGGCGCTGGCGCGTGGCACGCTTTCCAGTTGATCGTTCAGGGTGCTGAACGAAACGCGGCTGGCCAGATCGTTGCCGTTTGCATCCAGCAGGCAACGCAGTGCAGCAGGCGGCAGGTAGCGACCCAGTTGCAGGGAGCGCGGCGCGACCACTTCGCTGACGTAGATCAGTTCCAGCAGCACGGTGCCCGGCTTGAGGGCCTTGTTCTTGATCAGCGCCACCGAGGTGTTGCCCATGGAGCCGGACAGCACCAGATCCATGCCGCCCTGAACCATCGGGTGTTCCCAGGTAATGAACTGCATGTCTTCGCGAGACAGCGCCTGGTTGCGGTCGTAAGTGATGGTCACGCCTTCGTCGTCGCCCAGCGGGAAGCTGGCGTCGAGCATTTTTTCGCTCGGCTTGAGGATCAGGGCGTTTTCCGAATGGTCTTCACTGTCGATACCAAAGGCGTCGAACAGGGTTTCCATGTAGATCGGCAGGGTGAACTGGTCGTCCTGCTCCAGAATCGCCTCCACCAGTGCTTCACCTTCGCCAGCGCCGCCGGAGTTGAGTTCCAGCAGGCGGTCACGACCGGTATGCAGTTCGCTTTCCAGACGCTCACGCTCGGTGCGGGCTTCGTCGATCAGGCTCTGCCATTCATCGTCGTCACCGCTTTCCAGCAGCGGCAGCAGGCGCGGGCCGAACTGGTGTTGCAGGGCGTTGCCGGTCGGGCAGGTATTGAGGAAGGCATTGAGCGCTTCGTGATACCACTGGAACAGACGCGCTTGCGGGCTGGTTTCCAGGAAGGGGACATGCAGCTCGATGGTGTGCTTCTGGCCGATACGGTCCAGACGGCCGATACGCTGCTCCAGCAGGTCCGGGTGCGCTGGCAGATCGAACAGCACCAGATGATGGGAGAACTGGAAGTTGCGGCCTTCACTGCCGATTTCCGAACAGATCAGAACCTGTGCTCCGAATTCTTCATCGGCAAAATAGGCCGCTGCGCGGTCGCGCTCCAGAATGTTCATGCCTTCGTGGAACACGGTGGCCGGGATGCCGGAACGCACGCGCAGCGCGTCTTCCAGGTCCATGGCGGTTTCGGCATGGGCGCAGATGACCAGTACCTTGACGCGCTTGAGCATCTTGAGGGTGTCGATCAGCCAGTCAACCCGTGGGTCGAAGCGCCACCAGCGTTCTTCTTCGGTGATCTCCGGCTGCGACTGGAAGCTGACTTCCGGGTACAGGTCGGCATGCTCGCCCAGTGGCAGTTCCAGGTATTCGGCAGGGCAGGGCAGCGGATACTGATGCAACTGACGCTCAGGGAAGCCCTGAACGGCAGCACGGGTATTCCGGAAAAGCACGCGGCCGGTGCCATGGCGATCCAGTAACTCGCGGATCAGGCGCGCCTTTGCTTCTTCATCGCCAGCGTTCACGGCGCTCAGCAGGCTTTCACCTTCGGCGCCCAGGAAGCCATGAATGGTCTGGTGGGCCTTGTCCGACAGCTTGCCCTTGTCCAGCAGTTCCTGAACGGCTTCGGCGACCGGACGATAGTTTTCGCTTTCGGCGCGGAAGGCCTGCAGGTCGTGGAAGCGGTTCGGGTCCAGCAGGCGCAGGCGGGCAAAGTGGCTGTCCTGGCCCAGTTGCTCAGGGGTTGCGGTCAGCAGCAGGACGCCGGGAATGACTTCGGCCAGTTGCTCGACCAGCGAGTATTCGGGGCTGACCTTTTCTTCGTGCCAGACCAGGTGGTGGGCTTCGTCGACCACCATCAGGTCCCAGCCTGCGGCAAACAGGGCATCCTGGGCTTTTTCGTCCTCGACCAGCCACTCCAGGGCGACCAGCGCCAACTGAGTGTCCTCGAACGGGTTACCGGCATCGCTTTCGATGAAACGCTCGGCGTCGAACAGGGCGACCTGCAGGTTGAAGCGACGACGCATTTCAACCAGCCACTGGTGCTGAAGGTTTTCCGGGACCAGGATCAGGATGCGGCTGGCGCGGCCTGAAAGCAGCTGGCGATGGATCACCAGGCCTGCTTCGATGGTTTTACCCAGGCCTACTTCGTCTGCCAGCAGAACCCGTGGCGCGATGCGGTCAGCGACTTCACGGGCAATGTGCAACTGGTGAGCGATAGGTTGGGCACGCACGCCGCCCAGACCCCACAGAGAGGACTGCAACTGACGGCTGGTGTGCTCAAGGGTGTTATAACGCAGGGAGAACCACGCCAGCGGGTCGATCTGCCCGGCGAACAGGCGGTCGGTAGCCAGGCGGAACTGAATGAAGTTCGACAACTGGGTTTCCGGAAGGGTAACGGCTGCGTTCTGTGCGTTGAGGCCGTGGTAGACCAGCAGCCCGTCGACATCCTCGACTTCCCGCACGGTCATCTTCCAGTTCTCGAAGTGCGTGATCACATCGCCCGGAGAAAAACGTACCCGGGTCAATGGAGCATTACGCAGTGCGTATTGACGCGTGTCGCCAGTGGCCGGATAGAGCACGGTCAATAAGCGGCCATCCTGTGCCAGAACGGTGCCCAAACCCAGCTCGGCTTCGCTGTCGCTAATCCAGCGTTGCCCCGGTTGATACTGCTGCGCCATGCTGCCTGACTCCCGCTTTGAAAAAGCCGACTATGTTAACGGAACACGCCCTGAAGCCAAAGGCGGTAGTGAAAAAACACCTGTTATCGGCATCAATCATGACAAATACGCCCTTTCGGGCACTTATTACGCCAAACATAGTCGAAAAGTTTTCCCGAAAGGCGTTCAAGTCGACGGAATGGCAGCCGAAAGCCCAAATAACAGGAGACGAAAATCATGCTGCAACCGACGCTTCCGCTGAGTGTGGTACCCGTGACGTCGCAACTGGACCCGGCCAAGCGCATGCCGGACATACCACCTGTCGCCCCGGTGCAACCGAGCTCCAGTGAAACCAATATCGACCTTCGCCATGAAGATGCCGAGCGAAGTGCCTTGATGCTGCGTGAAGAGCAGCAGCGCCAGCAGCAACAGCGTCAGCATCATGAAGAAGAAGGTGAGCACATCGAGCAGTTTGCCGTTCCCGGCACTTCCCTGAATGCCGACAACACCGTGCCTGTCGTTCCCCTGATCGACAATGAGCCGCGTCAAGGCCTGTGGGTCGATGTCGAGGTGTGAGGTGCGATGCATCCTCGCTGGTCATCGTCGCTGCGATTGAGCATTATTGCTCCTGATACCGAGTGTCCGAGAGCTGCAGTCATGAGCGAAGATGAAAAGCTGATCGATCTGGGCGCCGAGCGCGCCAGGCGTGTTCACGATCTGAACGACAAACGCCTTAATGAAGTACGCAATGCCTTTGAACAGGCGATGCCACTCAGTGGCAAGAAAAAGCCCGGCAAGAAGCCGAAAAAGCGCTGATACCTGCTGTTCCATACCCCGTTTCAGATCCGTTGACCCGGATCAGTTGTCCCCACGCTCACCTGTCGAGCTTCGGGATCACTGATCTGGGTCAATTTCTTTGCGCGCCGTTGTGGTTAATCTAGCTCCATCGAACGGGCAGAGCAGGAGGCGAAGTTATGTTTCTGGACAATGTGGTTGTCGCAGGTGTCGTCACCGTCGGCCTGATGCTTGTTTTCTTCGCAGGCTTCGGACTTTTCATCTGGAAGGACTCGCAAAAGCGCAAGTAAGGCTCAGGCCTTCCATAACAAGAGCACGCAAGGCATTTAGGGCGACTTCGGTTGCCCATTTTTTTTGAAAAAAGCCAACGAATTCATTCGCGAGACAGCATCGAGCACGACATATCTTTATCGGATTCAATGGGTCTTCGCGAATGAATTGGCTTCTACTATCAGCCGAAGGTGATTTCCGGCAGCACGGTCAGGTCAACGGTCTGCTGCTTGCGAGGAGCAAGGATTTCCGCTTCGCCATCCACCACCAGCTCATCGTTCTGGTTGAATACGCGGGTCGCGATGCGCACGCGGAATTTCGGCAGCTTTTCCAGGATTTCCAGGCGTACGGTCAGGGTATCGCCCAGTTTCACCGGCTTCTGGAAGCTCATCTGCTGGCCGATATAGATAGTGCCCGGTCCAGGCAACTCGCAGGCCACTGCCGCACTGATCAACGCACCACTGAACATGCCATGAGCGATACGCTCCTTGAACATGGTCTTTGAAGCATATTCGGCGTCCAGATGGACCGGGTTGTGATCGCCCGACATCGCGGCGAACAGCTGAATATCACGTTCTTCCACCGTTTTGCTGTAGCTGGCAGTCTGACCGACTTCAAGTGCTTCGTAAGGTGTGTTGGTGACCTGGGTCATGTGGCTGTCCTGAAAATGGATATTTAGACCGGGAGGAGTCATTCGGCCCGGTGCGGACGTGGTTGTTCGAGTGAGCGCAGCAGCCAGTCGATCAAATCACGGGTAACGTCATCGCGATTGGTTTCATTGAGCAGTTCATGTCGCGCCTCGGGGTAGATCTCAAGTTGCACGACTTGATGACCTGCCTTTCCCAATGCATGAGCAAGATCTTTCAGACGCTTCCCATCGCTCACCGGATCACATTCGCCGCCAATTATCAGCAACGGCAGGCCCGGGTCGATCTGTTTCAGGTTGGACGGCTTGCTGATTTTCTGCAGCCCGCCGAGCAGATCGAACCATAACTGATTGGTGCAGCGAAAACCGCAAAGAGGATCGAAGAGGTACTTGTCGACTTCTTCATGGTCGCGGCTGAGCCAGTCGAAGCGTGTGCGTGCTGGTTTGAATGCCTTGTTGAACGAGCCGAACGACAGCCATTCGATCAGGGCGCTACGCCCCTTGGGCCCCTGGCGCCAGCGTTCCAGGCGCGCAATCTGGCGAGCACTGCGATAGAGCGAAACCGGCTGGAAATTCGAGCCACTGAGAATCGCGCCTTGCAGGCTGGCGCCGTGGTGCATCAGATACGCCTGGGCAATGTAGCTGCCCATGCTGTGGCCCAGCAGGAACAGCGGCAGGCCAGGGTGTTTCTGGCCAATGGTCTGGCTCAGGGTTGCCAGGTCGCCCACCACTTTGCTCCAGCCGTCCTTGTCCGCGAAATGACCCTGTTCCCCGTTGGCGGCCGTCAGCCCGTGTCCTCGCTGATCATGGGCATACAACGCGATGCCAGCCACATTCAGTGCCGTGCCCAGCCTTTCATAACGACCACCGTGTTCTGCCATGCCGTGAGACAGCATCACGACGGCTTTTGGCGTATCTGCCGGAAGCCATGCATTGACATGCAGACGGGTGTTATCACTGGCATCGAGCCAGAAGGCTTCGTGGTTCATGGTTATTTCCCGAGTCTGGATCGATGCCCGAATGAGGTGTTCATTCAGTGTATCGCCGATGACGACTTCAGGTTGCCCGACTGCAAGATTCACGGTGGCCTGCAGCAGGTATTGGAGAGGGGAATAGTGGTTGTCCGCGCATGGACGCAGCGTTTAGAAGAAGGAATTGCAGGATATGGGGCGGGGCGTTTGGCCCCCTGTTTTCAGTTACATTCGTAACAAATAGAATCATTGCTCTAAAAATGACGTTTTGCTATTCAAGAGTCATGAATGTGACTGGTGAGGGCTTTTTTGCCTCTAGGCGGCCTTTGGCAAAGCTGCTAATCTCGGCCCGCTTTCTGCCAGTCATTCAGCGGAAAAAGCGGGAACTGCATAATTCCAAAACACAAAAAAATCATCGCGTACAGCGATGTGAAGAATTCGCTATCGCTACGGAGCTGGCTTGCATGATCGAGAACTTCTGGAAGGATAAATACCCGTCCGGTATCGCTACCGACATCGATCCTGATGAGTACCCCAACGTCCAGGCCGTATTGAAGCAGTCTTGTGAGCGCTTCGCCAATAAACCGGCCTTCAGCAACCTGGGCAAGACCATCACCTATGGCGAGCTGTACGAACTCTCGGGTGCTTTCGCCGCCTGGCTTCAACAGCATACCGACCTGCAGCCCGGCGATCGCATCGCGGTCCAGCTACCCAACGTCCTGCAATATCCTGTAGCAGTATTTGGAGCCATGCGGGCCGGCCTGATCGTGGTCAACACCAACCCGCTGTACACCGTGCGGGAAATGGAACACCAGTTCAATGATTCCGGTGCCAAGGCACTGGTCTGTCTGGCGAACATGGCGCATCTGGCCGAGAAGGTCGTGCCCAAGACCCAGGTCAAGCACGTCATCGTTACCGAAGTGGCCGACCTGCTGCCGCCGCTCAAGCGACTGCTGATCAACAGCGTCATCAAATACGTGAAAAAGATGGTGCCGGCTTATCACCTGCCCAACGCCATCAAGTTCAATGACGTCCTGAGCAAGGGCCGTGGTCAGGCTGTCAAGGAAGCCTCGCCCGCGAACTCCGATGTCGCGGTGCTGCAATACACCGGCGGCACCACAGGTGTGGCCAAGGGCGCGATGCTCACCCACCGCAACCTGATCGCCAACATGCTGCAATGCAAGGCCCTGATGGGTTCCAACCTGCATGAAGGTTGCGAGATCCTCATCACGCCGCTGCCGCTGTATCACATCTACGCTTTCACCTTTCACTGCATGTCGATGATGCTCATCGGCAACCACAACATCCTGATCAGCAACCCTCGCGATCTGCCAGCGATGGTCAAGGAGTTGTCGAAGTGGAAGTTCAGCGGTTTCGTGGGGCTCAACACCCTGTTCGTCGCGCTGTGCAACAACCAGGAATTCCGCAACCTGGATTTCTCCAGCCTGAAAGTCACTCTGTCTGGCGGCATGGCGTTGCAACTGGCAGTGGCCGAGCGCTGGAAGGAAGTCACCAATTGCTCGATCTGCGAAGGTTACGGCATGACCGAAACCAGCCCGGTGGCGACGGTCAACCCCATCAGCAACATCCAGATAGGCACCATCGGTATTCCCGTGCCTTCAACCCTGTGCAAAGTCATCGACGATGCGGGCAACGAGTTGCCACTGGGTGAAGTGGGCGAACTGTGCGTCAAGGGCCCTCAGGTGATGAAGGGCTACTGGCAGCGCCAGGAGGCCACCGACGAAATGCTCGATGCTGAAGGCTGGCTCAAGACGGGCGACATCGCGATTATCCAGCCCGATGGCTACATGCGTATCGTTGACCGCAAGAAAGACATGATTCTGATCTCGGGTTTCAACGTCTACCCCAACGAGCTGGAAGATGTGCTGGTAGGCTTGCCGGGCGTACTGCAATGTGCAGCCATCGGCATACCGGACGAGAAATCCGGTGAATCGATCAAGGTCTTCGTGGTCCCTAAACCGGGCGTTACCCTGACCAAAGAGCAGGTCATGGAACACATGCGCGCCAACCTGACCGGTTACAAGGTGCCGCGCAGTGTCGAGTTCCGCGATGTCCTGCCGACCACCAACGTCGGCAAGATCCTGCGCCGCGAACTGCGTGACGAAGAACTGAAAAAGCTGGGCGTCAAGAAGTAAGCCTGCTTTCGCGAATGAATGCGCTCCTGTGGCAGGAGCGAATTCATTCGCGAAAAGCATCCCCCCTGCAAATCTGCGACAATCCGCGCCCCGCATCTTCAAAAAGACCCTGCGCGCCTGATGACCGAAGAAAGCCTCTCCATCGACCAACTGCTGAAAAACCTCGATCACGCGATGATCAGCGATCGCCATCGTTTTCGTCGTCAGTTGCACGAGCTACGCAAGAAGCCTGACGACGCGAAGCTGGCTCAGTGGGTGGAGAAGGTGCAGGCGTCTTTTGCCCAGGTGACTTCCCGGCGCGACAGCGTGCCGCCGATTCGCTATGACGAAAACCTGCCGATTGCCGCCAAGCGCGATGAAATCAAGGAAGCGCTGCTCAAGCATCAGGTGCTGATCATCGCTGGAGAGACCGGCTCGGGTAAAACCACCCAGTTGCCCAAGATCTGCCTGGAAATCGGTCGCGGCCAGCATGGCCTGATCGGCCATACCCAGCCACGTCGTATCGCGGCGCGCAGCGTTGCCAGCCGGGTCGCGGAAGAGCTGAGCACGCCGCTGGGCGCACTGGTCGGCTATCAGGTGCGCTTCGAGGATCAAAGCGACAGCAATACCCTTATCAAGCTGATGACCGACGGCATCCTGCTGGCCGAAACCCAGCATGACCGTTTTCTGGAGCGCTACGACACGATCATCGTCGACGAGGCCCATGAACGCAGCCTGAACATCGACTTCCTGTTGGGCTACCTGAAAACCCTGCTGCCGCGCCGTCCGGACCTCAAGGTAATCATCACCTCGGCCACCATCGACCTGCAGCGTTTTTCCGAGCACTTCGACAAGGCGCCTATCGTCGAAGTGTCCGGTCGCACCTTCCCGGTGGAAACCTGGTATCGCCCGCTCACCAGCGAGCAGGACGAAGAAGGCAACAGCGTCGAAGACGACCTGACCGTGGATCAGGCGATTCTGGCCACACTGGATGAACTGGCGGCTTTCGAGCGCAGCGAGCGCAAGAGCCCTGGCGATGTACTGGTGTTCCTGCCCGGCGAGCGGGAAATCCGTGATGCGGCGGAAGTGCTGCGCAAGGCTCAACTCAAGCACACGGAAATCCTGCCGCTGTATGCGCGCCTGTCACCCGCCGAACAGCAGCGCATCTTCCAGTCGCATCCGGGGCGGCGCGTGGTGCTGGCGACCAACGTGGCCGAGACGTCCCTGACCGTGCCGGGCATTCGTTATGTGATCGATACTGGTACGGCGCGTATCAGCCGCTACAGCTATCGCGCCAAGGTTCAGCGCTTGCCCATCGAAGCCATTTCCCAGGCCAGCGCCAACCAGCGCAAGGGCCGTTGTGGCCGGGTCGAGCCTGGGCTGTGCGTGCGTCTTTACAGCGAAGAGGATTTCAACGGGCGTCCTGAATTTACGGACCCGGAGATTCTGCGCACCAACCTGGCGGCGGTCATCCTGCAGATGCTGCACCTGCGGCTGGGTGAAATCACGGCGTTCCCGTTTATCGAGCCGCCGGACGGCAAGGCCATCAGCGACGGTTTCAACCTGTTGCAGGAGCTGTCCGCCGTCAATCGCGAAAACCAGCTCACGCCATTGGGCCGCCAGTTGGCTCGGCTGCCGGTTGACCCGCGCATGGGTCGCATGCTGCTTGAAGCAGCGAAGCAGGGCAGTCTTCAGGAAGTCTTGATCGTGGCCAGCGCCATGTCGGTGCAGGATGTGCGCGAACGTCCGCCCGAGCGTCAGCAGGCTGCCGATCAGGCCCATGCACAATGGAAGGACGCCGACTCTGACTTTGCCGGGCTGGTCAATCTGTGGCGCGGTTTCGAGGAGCAGCGTCAGGCGCTGACGGCCAGCCCGCTGCGCAACTGGTGTCGTCGCAATTTCCTCAATTACCTGCGGCTGCGGGAGTGGCGCGATTCCCATCGGCAATTGAGCCTGATCTGCCGTGACTTGCAGTTGGCGATCAACAAGGAGCCGGCCGATTACCCCAAATTCCACAAGGCGATTCTCTCCGGCCTGCTGAGCCAGATCGGCCAGAAGGCGGAAGAGGGCGATTACCTGGGCGCGCGGCAGCGGCGTTTCTGGATTCATCCTTCTTCTGGTCTGGGCAAGAAACGCTCGCAATGGCTGATGACCGCCGAACTGGTGGAAACCACCAAGCTCTATGCGCGGATGGTGGCCAAAATCGATTCCGACTGGATCGAGCCGCTGGCCGGGCATCTGGTCAAGAAAAACCACTTCGAGCCGCACTGGGAGAAGAAGCGCGGGCAGGTGGTGGCTTTCGAGCAGATCACCCTGTTCGGCCTGATCGTGGTCGCTCGTCGTCCGGTGCATTACGGCCCTGTGGACCCGGTGGTTTCCCGCGAGCTGTTTATCCGCGAAGGGCTGGTGCGTGGCGATATTCAGTCCCGCGCCAAGTGCCTGAGCGCCAACACGCGCCTGCTGGAGCAACTGGACGAGCTGGAAGCCAAGGCTCGGCGTCGCGATATTCTGGCCGACGAAGACACGCTCTACAGTTTCTACGAGGCGCGGATTCCCGCCGAGATTCACCAGACCGCCACCTTCGACAGTTGGTACAAGGTCAACAGCCAGAAAGACCCGCAGCTGTTGATCATGCGCGAGGAAGACGTGCTGGCCCGTGAAGCCAGTGAAGTGACGGCTGCTCAGTATCCCGACACCTTGCGTCTGGGGGAGTTGAGCCTGGCGCTGACGTACCACTTCGAGCCCAACCATCCCCGTGACGGTGTCACCCTGCGCGTGCCTGCGCCGCTGTTGCTGTCGTTGCCGGTCGAGCGCCTGGAATGGCTGGTGCCGGGTTTGCTGGAAACCAAGTGCATTGCACTGGTCCGCAACCTGCCCAAGGCTATCCGCAAGAACTTCGTGCCGGTGCCCGATTTCGTGAAGGCGGCCTTGCAACGCATCACTTTTGGCGAAGGCTCGTTGCCTCAGGCATTGGGGCGTGAACTGCTGCGCATGACTGGCGCCAGAGTGTCGGACGAAGCCTGGGCCGAAGCGGCTCAGCAGCTTGAAAGCCACTTGAAGATGAATCTGGAAATCCTCGATGGCAGCGGCAAGTTCCTGGGTGAAGGGCGTGACCTGGCTGAACTGACGGCGCGTTTTGCCGAGGCCAGTCAGGCTGCATTGGCCGTGCCACAAAGTGCGAAAAGTCAGCAGCCGGTGGAAGCCAAGGTCTTTGCGCCGGTGGCTCAGAAGACTCAACAAAACATTGCCGGCCTGTCCATGACGGTGTATCCGGCTCTGGTGGAAGAGGCGGGCACGGTCAAGGAAGGGCGCTTCTCGACCCAGGCCGAAGCTGAGTATCAACATCGCCGAGCCTTGCAGCGTTTGCTCTTGCAGCAACTGGCAGAGCCTGCCAAGTTTCTGCGCAGCAAGCTGCCGGGGCAAACCGAGCTGGCCTTATTGCATCGGGAGCTTGGGCGTATCGATGCGCTGGTGGAAGACATTCTGCTGGCGAGCCTCGACACCTGCATCCTGGAAGGCGAAGCGGAGCTGCCCCGTGACGGCGCAGGTCTGTTGTCGCTGGCCGAGCGCAAGCGCGGCAACTGGAGCGAGCATGCCGAGCGTCTGGCGAAGCTGACGCTGGAAATTCTCAAGCTCTGGCACGGCCTGCAAAAGCGTTTCAAGGGCAAGATCGACCTGTCCCAAGCCGTGGCACTCAACGACATCAAGTCCCAGTTGGGGCAACTGGTCTATCCGGGCTTCGTGCGTGAAACCCCAGCCCAATGGCTCAAGGAGCTGCCGCGTTATCTGAAGGCCATCGAAATGCGCCTGGAAAAACTGCCGGCGCAGGTGCAGAAGGACCGAGTCTGGAGCATCGAATTGTCCGGCCTGTGGGCGCAATACCAGGCCCGCGCCTCCAAACATGCCCAGGAAGGCAAGCGCGACCCGGAACTGGCAGTCTACCGCTGGTGGCTGGAGGAGTATCGTGTGTCCCTGTTCGCCCAGCAACTGGGCACCCGAATGCCCGTATCGGATAAACGCCTGAACAAGCAGTGGAGTCAGGTGGAAGCCTGATAGCGCTATTGCGGTCCTACACAGACTGCATGCCGTTGCCGGTCGCCTGACTAGCGCTAAACCCCCGCCGTTATGGCACACTTCGCGCCTTGCCTTGAAGTGTGCCGCGGGGTGTGGTCTTGCCCCAGCAGGCGGTTTTTACATGTGTGTTGGTACGCTGGTTCCAATAAGTTGTTGGCCGCCACTTACCGTACGACTACCCGCAACATTCATAAGAGAGGAACGACCGTGCACAACGTCGTCATCAGCGGCACAGGCCTGTACACCCCGGCCAACAGCATCTCGAACGAAGAGCTGGTGCAGTCTTTCAATACCTATGTCGCCCAATTCAACAGCGATAACGCTGCGGCCATCGAGCGTGGTGAAGTCGAGGCGCTGAGCGAGTCCAGCGTTGCGTTCATCGAAAAGGCCTCGGGTATCAAAAGTCGTTTTGTGATGGACAAGCAAGGCATCCTCGATCCGCAACGCATGAAGCCGAACCTGCCGGAGCGCTCCAATGACGAGTGGTCGATTCTTTGCCAGATGGGCGTGGCGGCTGCCGAACAGGCCATGCAGCGCGCAGGCAAGACGGCTGCCGATATCGATGGCGTGATCGTCGCTTGTTCCAATCTGCAACGCGCTTACCCGGCTATTTCCATCGAAATCCAGTCGGCCCTTGGCATCCAGGGCTATGGCTTCGATATGAACGTCGCCTGTTCCTCGGCCACCTTTGGCATTCAGGCTGCCTGCAACAGCGTGCAACTGGGCCAGGCTCGTGCGTTGCTGGTCATCAGCCCGGAAATCTGCACCGCGCACCTGAATTTCCGCGACCGCGACAGCCATTTCATCTTTGGCGACGGTGCCACGGCTGTTGTGGTGGAGCGCGCCGATCTGGCCACTTCCCCGTACCAGTTCGATATCGTCAGCACCAAACTGCTGACCACGTTCTCCAACAACATCCGCAACAACTTCGGCTTTCTCAATCGCACCTCGGATGAGGGCGAAGGCGCGCCGGACAAACTGTTTGTCCAGGAAGGCCGCAAGGTATTCCGCGATGTCTGCCCGATGGTGGCGGAGCTGGTGGGCACTCACCTGAACGAGAACGGGCTCAATGCCAGCGACGTGCAACGCTTCTGGCTCCATCAGGCCAACCTGAGCATGAACCACCTGATCGTCAAGAAGCTGCTGGGGCGCGAAGCCAGCGTTGAAGAAGCACCGGTGATTCTCGATACCTACGCCAACACCAGCTCGGCCGGCTCGGTAATCGCCTTTCACTCCTATCAGGACGACTTGCCCAAAGGCGCACTGGGTGTGCTCAGTTCTTTCGGGGCGGGGTATTCGATTGGCAGCGTGATCTTGCGCAAGCGCTGATCAAGGCTCGGAACGGTTACAGAGCCTGAAAAGAAAGACAGGCCGGCATTGGCAGATCGACGGATGATGGGGATCGATATGCCAAGGCCAGCCTGTAAAAACGAGAGCGTGCAGCTTTATGAAAACTTGACGCGCAGCCAGTTTTCTTTAGAACTTGGCTTCTACATCCAGCTGCAGTGTCTTCACATCCGAATCACGCGGGCTGGTTGAAGTAGCGTAGTCGGCTTGTGTCAGGAAGTAAGTCGCGCCGACAGAGAAATTCTTGTCGATTTCGTAACCAACTTTCAGCTTGTGGCCACGTGAACCTGTGGTGCCGTTGGCGAAGTCCGAATCGGTGAAGGCGCCGACCACTGCGTTACGCTGAGTATCGCGGTAGTTGTAGTCGAGGTTGAAGCCGAACACCTTGGTTTTCACACCGGTCAGCCAGGCAGTGTCCTGATCGTCAGTGCTGTCATTGTTGACGACGTACTGGCCATACAGCGCCAGAGGCAAGCCCAGGCCGCTTATGTCTATCTGGCCGAAACCTTCATACAGCCGGAACTGGTCGGTGGTGTTGCCGTTGACGCGCAGGGCAGCACTGTCCTTGTCGTTACGGAAACCGTAGAGGCTGCCGCCGAGGGTGACTTTCAGGTCGTCGGTCGGTGCGAAACGAGCACCCAACTGGCCGGCGTACATGGTCAGGTCGTGACGGAACTGGGTGCCGTCGCCGTCGATGTTGTCCTTGAGGGTGTAATGACCGGCACTGCCGAACAGCTCGGTCTTGCCGCCCAGCGGTAGTTTGTAGGTGGCAGCCAGACCTTCCGGGTTGATGTCGCTATCCCAGATGACGTCGCCCATGCTGACCCACGGCTGGTTCATCTTGCCGCCGATCACGTGCAGATCCTTGACCGCAGTCGGGGCATAGTCGATGTAGCCCAGGTCCAGCCACAGGTCTTTCTTGACGAAGTAGCCATCCAGATCCTGGTTGGTGGAGCGTGCATCGCTGCTGCCACCGGTGGCGATACGAATGCCGGTGCTCACCTGCGGGTTGATTTCGGTGTAGGCACCCAGACGGGCACGGATACGCTGGCGGTCTTTGTCCTGAGCGTTGGTCTGGCCGTCGATGTTGATGGTTTCCTGACGTACCCGCACATCGCCCTTGAACTGAGTCTTGGTGGCCCAGGCGATCTTTTTCTCGAACTCGGCCTGAGAGGCGGATTTGCTCTGCTGGACATCGGCCAGAGCCTGTTTCTGAGCCTGCTGGTCTTTTGCCAGTTCGGTCTGCAGTTCAGCGTATTGAGCCTGGTTGATCGAGCCATTGGCCCTGAGCATGTCCAGCAGTTTGGCGTCGACTGCGGCATTGGCGCCAACACTCATGGCCAGTGCCAGGCTGCCGGAAAGGGCGGCCGCAGTACGTGTAGAAACAAGACGCATGTCAATCTCCATAACTGAATAGCGGATGGGGAAAACCATCCTTGTAAAAACCACCCAACAGGCAGGGCGCGGTGAGGGTTAGTACCCTCTGTTCTAAAAACAGGCGCCAGTATTGCGGCTGGTTATTTCAGGAAGGTGGCAATACGATGGCATGTTGGTGACGATTCAGAGTCTGAAACATGCGGGCTAGAGCCTTCGGAGCAACAATTCGTGAACATTGCGTTTCGATGGGGGATACTGCTGCGTTCTCCGATCAGCCTGGAACGTCCCCATGTTCGTCCCGACCGCCAGCCTCAGTGATGTCGTGCCCGCCCAATGGGATACGCTGGTTCCCGATGGTCAGCCCTTTCTGCGACACGCCTTTCTCAGTGCACTGGAAGACAGCGGCAGCCTTGGCCCTCGTTCGGGCTGGAAAGCCGAGCATTTGCTGCATTACGAGAACGGCGAACTGATTGCGGCATTGCCCGCTTATCGCAAATGGCATTCCTACGGCGAGTACGTGTTCGATCACGGTTGGGCCGATGCCTGCCGTCGTGCGGGCATCGCCTACTACCCCAAGCTGCTTGCTGCTGTGCCGTTCAGCCCGGTAAGCGGTGCGCGTGTCTTGGCACGAACACCTGAGGCGGGTGTGCAATTGCTCGCGGGGCTGCCGGGCTATCTGCAAGGCGAAGGCTTGTCGAGCGCCCATGTGAATTTCACCGACCCTGCCGCCGATGCCTTGCTGACCGCTCAGCCTGGCTGGTTGCAGCGCTACGGTTGTCAGTTTCACTGGCACAACCGCGGTTATCGAGACTTTCAGGATTTCCTCGACGCCTTGAGTTCGCGCAAACGCAAGCAGATGCGCAAGGAGCGTGAACAGGTGGCGGGGCAGGGGATCGAGTTCGAGTGGCTCGAAGGCGCCCAGATGAGCGAAGTGCTGTGGGACTTCGTGTATGCCTGCTATTCCAATACTTATGAAGTGCGTGGGCAGGCGCCGTATCTGACGCGAGCGTTCTTCAGCCTGCTGGCCGAACGCATGCCCGAAGCGATTCGCGTGGTGCTGGCGCGCCAGGGCCAGCGACCGGTGGCCATGGCCTTCAGCCTGACAGGGGGCGACAGTTTCTATGGCCGCTATTGGGGATGCCTGGCCGAGTTCGACCGTCTGCATTTCGAGACCTGTTTCTATCAGGGCATGGATTACGCCATCGAAAAAGGGCTACAGCGCTTCGATGCCGGTGCCCAGGGCGAGCACAAACTGGTTCGGGGTTTCGAGCCGCAGATCACCCACTCCTGGCATTACCTGCTGCATCCAGGCTTGAAGGACGCCGTAAGTGATTTTCTGGAGCAGGAGCGGGTCGGCATCCTGGCATATGCCAAGGATGCCCGAGGGGCTTTGCCGTATCGGCAGGTTTGATTGACGGGCTGTTCGCGAATAAATATGTCTGTGGTGGGAGCGAATTCATTCGCGAATAAATTCGCTCCCACAGCTCTGAAACTCAATCCACCCCTACAAATCCGCCGGTCTGGTGCTGCCACAGCCGTGCATACAGCCCGCCATGGGCAAGCAGTTCGGCGTGGGTGCCGGTTTCGGCGATCTGGCCTTTTTCCAGCACCACCAGACGATCCATTCGGGCAATGGTGGACAGGCGGTGAGCGATGGCGATGACGGTCTTGCCTTGCATCAGGGTTTCCAGGCTTTCCTGAATCGCGGCTTCGACTTCCGAGTCCAGCGCTGATGTGGCTTCGTCCATGATCAGGATCGGCGCGTCCTTGAGCAGAACGCGGGTGATCGCGATACGTTGGCGCTGACCACCGGACAGCTTCACACCACGCTCCCCCACATGAGCATCGAAACCGGTGCGGCCTTCGGAGTCGGACAGCAGCGGGATGAACTCTTCGGCGCTGGCCTTGTGCACGGCGTCCCACAGTTGCTCGTCGGTCGCGCCAGGATTGCCATACAACAGATTGTCGCGGATCGAACGATGCAACAGCGACGTGTCCTGAGTGATCATGCCGATCTGTGCCCGCAGGCTTTCCTGGGTGACCTCGGAAATATCCTGGCCATCAATCAGAATCCGTCCCGCCTGCACGTCGTACATGCGCAGCAGCAGGTTCACCAGCGTCGACTTGCCTGCACCGGAAGGGCCGATCAGGCCGATTTTCTCACCGGGCCGGATATCCAGGTTGAGGTTGTGAATGATGCCGTTGCCATTCCCGTAGTGGAAATCCACACCCTCGAACTTCACGCCGCCCTTGGCGATCTTCAATTGCGGCGCATCAGGTTTGTCGTTGACCGTGACCGGTTGCGAGATGCTTTCCAGCCCGTCCTGCACGGTGCCGATGTTCTCGAAAATGCCGTTGACCACCCACATGATCCAGCCGGACATGTTGACGATCCGGATCACCAGTCCTGTCGCCAGAGCGATGGCGCCCATCGAGATCAGCGACTGGCTCCAGAGCCACAGGGCCAGACCGGTAGTCGACACGATCAGCAGGCCGTTCATGGTGGTGATGACCGTATCCATGGCGGTGACTACCCGGGCAGCCAGTTGGGTCTTGTGGGTGTGTTCGCTGATGGCTTCGCGGGCATAGCGCTCCTCGAAATTGGTGTGGGCGAACAGCTTGAGCGTGGTGATGTTGGTGTAGCCATCGACGATCCGGCCCATGAGTTTCGAGCGCGCATCGGAGGACACCACCGAGCGTTCCTTGACCCTTGGCACGAAGTAGACCAGCGACAGGATGTAAGCCGCGATCCAGAGCATCAGCGGGATCATCAGTCGCCAGTCCGCTTCAGCGAATAGCACCAGCGAGCTGATGGCGTAGATCAGCACATGCCAGAGGGCATCCACGGCTTGTACGGCCGAGTCGCGCAGGGAGTTGCCGGTCTGCATGATGCGCTGGGCGATGCGTCCGGCGAAGTCGTTCTGGAAGAAGTTGATGCTCTGCCTGAGCACATAACTGTGGTTCTGCCAGCGAATCATGTTGGTCATGCCGGGGCTGATGGTCTGATGCACCAGCAGGTCATGCAGGCCGACGAAGACCGGGCGTAGCAGCAGGGTCACGATCGCCATCCAGATCAGTTCGCTGCCATGGACCGTGAAGAAATCCTTGGCGGGCGTGGTCTGGGCCAGGTCGATGATGCGGCTCAGGTAACTGAAAAGCGCGACTTCGATCAGCGCTCCGATCAGGCCGACCACCAGCAGCGCGGTGAAAACGGGCCATACCTGGCGCAGGTAATAGACGTAGAACGCTAGAACGGTATTGGGCGGGGAGGCGGTAGGTGCGTCTCGGAAGGTATCGATCAGCTTTTCAAAACGACGATAAAGCATTGGCTATGATCCCCACGCGATGTGGGTTCTCCTTGATGATTGGAGGCTCTCCCTGACAGAGCGCATGCAGCCGGCCTTGAGCCTGGGCTGCATGCGTCCGAATTCCCTTTACTCGACGCGCTTGGCCGACTTGATCAGGATCGGGTCGACAGGCACGTTCTGCATACCTTTCTGGTTGCTGGTCTGGGCGTTGACGATCTGGTCCACCACGTCCATGCCCTTGACCACTTTGCCGAACACCGCGTAACCGTAGTCACGTACGCCGTTGTCGAGCATGGCGTTGTCATTGGTGTTGATGAAGAACTGGCTGGTTGCCGAGTTCACGTTCGACGTGCGGGCCATGGCGATGGTGCCGCGTACGTTGTGCAGACCGTTCTGAGCTTCGTTCTTGATCGGGTCCTTGGTGTTCTTCTGCACCAGATACTGGGTGAAGCCGCCACCCTGAACCATGAAGCCCGGGATCACGCGATGGAAAATGGTGTTGTTGTAGAAACCGCTGTCGACATAGCCCAGGAAGTTCTGGGTGCTGATCGGCGCTTTTTCGTCAGCGAGTTCAAGTTCGATCTGGCCGAAGCTGGTGTCGAGCACCACATGAGTGGGCTTGGCTGGAGGCTGGGCCGCCATCAGGTTGGCTGCGAACAACACGGAGCAGGCGGCGAGGGCGATTTTTTTCAGCATGGGGCAGAGAGTCCTTCAGTGATGATGTCGACTGTGGCTGGCAAGGTAACCACGTTTGGCTTTTTTTGCCCAGTGTGAACAAAGCCTGAAACCCCGCATGCGGTTTTCAGACCTTCGTTGACGCAATGAATTCCAGAACGGTGCGATTGAATTGCTCGGGCTGGTCCAGCGGCGTGGCGTGGCGGGAGTTCTTGATGACCACCAGCCGGGCGTTGGGTAACTGTTTGACGTAGGCCTCCTTGAGGGCCACCGGCGTGTAGTCGCGATCGGCACTGATGATCAGCGTCGGGCAGGTGATCCGTGACAGTTTTTTCTCCACGCCCCAGCCGACAATCGCATCGAAACTGGCCAGGTAGGCGCGCTTGTCATTCCTGCTCCAGCGCTCGGCCATTTTCTGGCGCAGTTCGGCCTGCTCCGGTTTGGGGAACAGCAGTTTGCCCAGGGCATGCCCCAGCGTGTTCATGCTCACCACCCGCGACAGCGTCCAGCGCCTGATCAGTTGCATCAAGTCGCTGAAGCTTTGGACCTTCACCTGCGGCGCACTGTTGACGATGCACAGGCTCTTGAGCAGGCCAGGCTGATCGACCGCTATCTGAAAGCCGATCATGCCGCCCATGGACAGGCCAACGATATGCACCGGCCCCAGATGCAGATGCTCGATCAGGGCTTCGACATCGGCGCTGAAGCCCTTGATGCTATAGCGCTCATGGGGTTTGTCCGAGCGACCATGGCCCCGTGCATCCATGACGATGACCCGATAG
Organism: Pseudomonas sp. Irchel 3A18; assembly: GCF_900187465.1. Taxonomy (NCBI): domain Bacteria; kingdom Pseudomonadati; phylum Pseudomonadota; class Gammaproteobacteria; order Pseudomonadales; family Pseudomonadaceae; genus Pseudomonas; species Pseudomonas sp. Irchel 3A18. The sequence continues at coordinate 422,296 of NZ_FYDI01000004.1, read as the reverse complement.
TGCTCGGCCAGCACCGGAATCTGGTATTCCCAGTCCTGGCAACTGGAGCCCAGGCCATGCAGCAGCAATACCGGTTCGCCCTGGCCGTATTCCTCGTAGTGCAGTGAACAGCCATCGTGTTCGAAAAAAGTCATTGGGTCCTTCCCCGTCAGGCTTGTTGAGGCGCCGCGAATGCCGCTGTCAGCGGGGCCGTGTCGAACGTTCGGATCAAGTCGATCAGGATCTGTGTTGCCGGCCCCAACGGCTTGTCTTTACTTGAGTAAAGATAGAACGACGGATTGCGACTGCCACCTTTGTCCAGCGGCAGGATCTTGAGCACACCCTCCTTGAGTTCCCGTTCGATCATGTGCCGCGGCAGCCAGGCAAAGCCCAGGCCGCTGCTGACAAAGGTGGTCGCCGTGCCAAGGCTGCCGACCGTCCAGCGCTGTTCGGCGCCGAGCCAGCCGACGTCACGAGGCTGTTGTCTGCCCGAGTCACGGATCACCACTTGCAACTGGCTTTCCAGGTCCTGGAACGTCAATTCGCGATTGGCCAGGTGCAAGGGATGTTCGGGATGGGCAACTGCCGTGAACTCCACGGTGCTCATTTCCGTGCCCAGATAACCGGGAATGTTGTAGCCGCTGATAGCCAGGTCGGCCACGCCTTCAAGCAGCACTTCCTCGACACCGGACAGCACTTCTTCGCGTAACCGCACCCGACAGCCACGGCTTTGCGGCATGAACGCGGTCAAGGCCCGCACCAGTCGCGCCGTGGGGTAAGCCGCATCGACGACCAGACGCACCTCGGCTTCCCAGCCTTGCTCCATATGATGAGCAAGGTCTTCCAGTTGGCTGGCCTGTTTGACCAGTTGCCGGGAACGGCGCAGCAACACGCCACCGGCTTCGGTCAATACAGCCTTGCGGCCATCGATACGCAACAGCGGCACGCCGAGCTGATCCTGCATCCGCGCCACGGTGTAGCTGACCGACGACTGTGAACGGTGCAGCGCTTCGGCGGCCTGGGCAAAACCACCGTGATCGACAACGGCCTGCAAAGTGCGCCATTGATCGAGGGTCACGCGAGGGGCTTTCATTCTGTTATTCCTCTTTCCATCCCTATTGTCCTAATCTGACAGTCCTTTCTCTGGAGACTGTCGGATGAACAGATTGTGCTGCGTACTGCTGGCGATGCTGCCCTTGAGTGCTTTTGCCTACCCCATCGAGGTGGAAAAGAAGTACGAGGGCGTACAGATCGACTACAACAGCCACGACACCTACCACGACACCGGCTCCATTACCGTGAACAACTACGGCAGTGTCGATGCCAAGTGTTCGGTGGTGTTTCGCAACGGCCCCGAAGCGCCACGCACTCGTCGTGTTCAGGTAGCCGCCGGGAAAAGCGTCGATGTCTCTTCCAAGTTCAATCGCAGCATTATCAAGCTGCGGATCACGCTCACTTGTGAGCCTGAATAGCAATGAGGGTAGAGCGCTCCTACGGATAAGACAAATAATTAGATATATAGGAGCAGGTTTTTGCGCTTTTTCATCGATAGGTTCACGTTTAGCCTTCTCTCCATCAACTCAACACATTCTTGGATGGAGATCACAGGTCATGTCCCGTGTACTGGTTATCGAAAGCAGCGCCCGCCAACAGGATTCGGTTTCACGTCAACTGACGCAGCAATTCATCAGTCAGTGGAAGAATTCGCACCCTGGCGATGAAATCACGGTGCGTGACCTGGCCATCGATCCTGTCCCTCACCTGGACGCAACCCTGCTGGGCGGTTGGATGAAGCCTGCCGAGCAGCGTACTGCCCTCGAGCAAGCTGCGCTGGAGCGTTCCAACCTGCTGACCGATGAACTGATTGCTGCCGACGTACTGGTCCTGGCGGCACCGATGTACAACTTCACCATCCCCAGCACCCTCAAGGCCTGGTTCGACCATGTGCTGCGTGCCGGCGTGACCTTCAAATACGGCGAAACCGGCCCTCAAGGCTTGCTGACCAACAAGCACGCTTACGTGCTGACCGCCCGCGGCGGCATCTATGCCGGCAGCAACAATGATCATCAGGAACCCTACCTGCGTCAGGTGCTGGGTTTTGTAGGGATCCACGATGTCAGCTTCATCCATGCCGAAGGCTTGAACATGGGCGGCGAGTTCAGCGAGAAAGGTTTGAACCAGGCGATTGCCAGGCTCGCTGAAGTGGCCTGACCTTTTTCGCGACTGAAGTCTTTCCTTCAGACTGTGTAGGAACGACTTCAGTCGCGAGGCGGCATTCAAAAGGCACTCTACAGAACCGTTCGATATCAATCTCCGACTAGACACCCAAACCAGCAACCCGCTATGTTCGCGACCTTCAAAAAAGGGGCGCTCATGGGTTATCTACTTATCGTGACGCTGATCCAGGCGTTTTCCTTCAGCCTGATCGGTGTCTATCTGGCGGGTCATGTCGACAGTTATCTGGCCGTGCTGATTCGCGTGGTGCTGGCGGGGCTGGTGTTCATTCCGCTGACCCATTGGCGCAAGGTCGAGCCAAGGTTCATGCGCGGCATGCTGCTGATCGGCGCGCTGCAGTTTGGCATCACTTATGTCTGCCTGTACCTGAGCTTCCGTGTGCTGACGGTGCCGGAAGTGCTGCTGTTCACCATCCTGACGCCCCTGCACGTGACCCTGATCGAAGATGCCCTCAACCGGCGTTTCAATCCATGGGCCTTGCTGGCTGCTGGCGTCGCGGTGCTGGGCGCAGGCGTGATTCGCTATGACGGGCTGGACGGCGACTTCCTCGGTGGCTTCCTGCTGCTGCAACTGGCCAACTTCACCTACGCCGCCGGGCAGGTGCTCTACAAACATCTGGTGGCGCGCCACCCGAGCGACCTGCCGCATTATCGGCGTTTCGGCTATTTCTACCTCGGTGCGCTGGCGGTAGTCCTGCCGGCCTTCCTGATGTTCGGCAATCCGCAGAACGTTCCCACCGACGCCCAGCAATGGAGCGTTCTGCTGTTCCTGGGGCTGTGTTCCACAGCATTGGGTATGTACTGGTGGAACAAGGGCGCGTGCCTGGTATCAGGTTCGACCCTGGCCGTGTTCAACGTCCTGCATGTGCCGGTGGGCCTTTTGGTCAACCTGTTGATCTGGAACCAGCACGAGTCACTGAGCCGTCTGTTCATTGGAGGGGTGCTGATTGTGGTGTCGCTCTGGATCAGCCGGTTCGGGGCCAGGCCTTTGCTGGTGAGGGGGCAGTAGGGCTAATGCAGATCAATTGAGGCATACCTGTCACTTGTGGGAGGGGCCTTGGCCGCGACGACTCAATTACAGGCAACACGTTTATGTCGCCGACAACGCTCCGAGCAGTAACGCACCTCATCCCAGCAGCGCGCCCATTTCTTGCGCCAGGTGAAAGGCAGTCCGCAAGTCGCACAGGTTTTGACTGGTAGCTCACTTTTTTTCACATCGACTTCTCCGCGCAGTGAGGCCTGGTTTCTGGAAACGAACATTGTCGTTCAAGTTGCTATTGGTGGTGGAGCTGTCGACCTCGCTATACTCCGGCAGGTCCCACATCAATAGAGCGTTTCAAAAATGGCTGTTCAACCGCCCGTGCGCTGCTACGCGACGGCAATGCGCAAGGCCTCAAGGCGGCTGACTCAGCTTTATGATGATGCTCTGGCCCCTTCGGGGCTTCGCTCGACCCAGTTTGCGATTCTTGCAGAGCTGGTTCCTCGGGCCAAATCACCCCCTACCTTGCAGGAACTGGCCGATGCGCTGGTTCTGGATCGCTCCTCATTGGGCCATAACCTGAAACCCCTTGAGCGCGACGGGCTCGTTGCGCAGCAAACCAGCCTTGCCGATCGCCGACGTCGACTGATCATGGCGACGGTCGAAGGGGAAAAGGCATTCCACGACGCCCGGATCTTGTGGCGACAGGCTCAGGAGCGGTTTCTCAAGACCTTCGGCGAGGACGCGGCGGGTGAGCTGTGCAAGGCGTTGCTCAGCATTGCCTATGACGAACGCCTTCTCACCGAAGAGTGAGGACCGCTCATGACGCTCGAATGACCCCTTTGAGCATCGCGAAGTAACTGATCAGAGCGTATGCCACCAGCGAAAAAGCCGTGGCAATGGCGATGTTCGACAGTTGGGGCTCCAGATACCAGGCGGCCAGCCAGCTCAACGATGTGGCCAGAAGCATGCGGGTGGTCATCGCAATGAAAGGCGCACCTGCATGGCCAGCCCCTTGGGCGGCGAACCCGAAGACGAAGCCGAATCCGAGTGCGGCATAAAATGGCGCCACAATGTGCAGATAGGTTTTTGCGGGCTCCAGCACGGCGGGGTCGGTGCTGAAAAACTGCAACCACAGCATCGGGAAGACAGCGACGATCAAGCCAATGACCCCGACAAAAGCGGTGCCGACCAGTATTCCGGTCCAGGCAATCTTTCTGGCCCGCTCGGTGTTGCCTGCGCCTATGTTGATCCCCACCATCGTCAAGACTGCGGCCGATAAACCGAACAGCAGCGGAATCATCACGTAATCCAGGCGCGAAGCAATCCCGAAGGCGGCCAGGGCGTCTGTGCCCGCCAGGCCGACTGCGCCGGTGATCAGGATGACAATCAGGTTGGTCATGACGGTGCTGAGCGCAGCAGGAAGGCCGACTTTCAATATTTCCCTGATCAGGCGCCACTCGAATGCAACCTTGCGGATAGTGAGGTTTGACTTGCCCGACATCATGTAGTGCACGAGAAAGAACGCTGCCGTCACGTAAAAGATGGCAAAGGCAGTCCCAGCGCCTGCAATCCCCATTGCCGGGATCGGGCCAAACCCGAAGATCAGCGCCGGGGAAGCCGGGATCAGAATGATTGCGCCTATGAGTGTGATGAGCGCGGGGATCTTTACGTTTCCCGAGCCACGAAGCGATGCGGTGATCATGTTGACGATCCACATGGGCACCGCGCCCAGAAACAGATAGTTGGAATACTTCAGGGCCGCATCCAGGGCTTCGCTGCGCCCGCCCATGGCGTGGTAGAGAAAAGGCCCCAGCAGGAGCGCGGCCACTGTAAATGCCAGGCCGATGAAAACCGCGAGAATGATGGAGTGCATCAGCAGCGAATCGGCATCGTGTTCGTTTCCCGCTCCAAAAGCACGGGCTACCGCCGAGGCCACGCCGCTTCCGATTCCGCCGCCGGACATCGTCACCATCAGCATGTAGAACGGAAATACCAGGGCGACACCTGCCAATGCAGCCGTTCCCAAAAGCCCTACGTAATAGGCCTCGGCCATGGTCACGGCGGTCTGTGCCAGCAGTACGGCGACCGTTGGCCAGGCGAGCAGCAGTAACGTCGAAAGAATCGGCCCGGTGAGGAGTCTTTCGCGGGCAGAGTTGGTGGGGGGCGATGCTGTCGCTGCGGGTTGCTGAGCAACCACCGGGGGGAGTTTTGACATGGCAGATCCGGTATCAGTGCAAGGGCATCAGCAGCAAGGCAAGTGCCACTGATTTAATGGGCATATGCCCACAATATGACCATTTTTTAGGCTGCCGGCAATCTTCCGGTACTGATCGTCTGTCATGCATGCTCAATACCGGTCATCCAGCGATGCCCTCCGATTCGCGCATTCCGGCCTCGCAGAGCGCGGCTAAATGCCCGGTCGAGCAACAAAATCCACCCACAGTGGTAAAGAAACTCGGCCCCGGCGCTCGAAACCGTTACGCTATGCAGCTGTATTTTTGTTTTTCGTCGAGGTAGCACCCGTGTTTTCCGAATTCGCCCTGCACGAACGCCTGCTTAAAGCTGTGGCCGAGCTTAAATTTGTCGAGCCTACACCTGTGCAGGCCGCCGCTATTCCGCTGGCATTGCAAGGGCGTGACCTGCGGGTGACTGCGCAAACCGGTAGCGGCAAGACCGCGGCTTTTGTATTGCCGATCCTCAACCGCCTGATCGGTCCGGCTCGGGTGCGTGTCGATATCCGCGCCGTGATCCTGCTGCCGACCCGCGAGCTGGCTCAGCAGACCCTCAAGGAAGTCGAGCGTTTCTCGCAGTTCACCTTCATCAAGGCCGGCCTGATCACCGGTGGCGAAGACTTCAAGGTTCAGGCCGCGATGCTGCGCAAGGTGCCGGACATTCTGATCGGCACCCCGGGCCGTCTGCTTGAACACCTCAACGCTGGCAACCTGGACCTCAAACTGGTTGAAGTGCTGGTCCTCGACGAAGCCGACCGCATGCTGGACATGGGCTTCTCCGAAGACGTCGAGCGTCTGGCGGGCGAATGTGCCGACCGTCAGCAGACCATGCTGTTCTCGGCCACCACGGGCGGTTCTGGCCTGCGGGACATGATCCGCAAGGTGCTGAAAGACCCACAGCACCTGCAGCTCAATAACGTCAGTGAGCTGGCCAGCGGCACCCGTCAGCAGATCATCACCGCTGACCACAACGTCCATAAAGAGCAGATTCTCAACTGGCTGCTGGCCAACGAGACTTACCAGAAAGCCATTGTGTTCACCAACACCAAGGCCATGGCTGACCGCCTGTACGGGCGTCTGGTTGCTCAGGAATACAAGGCGTTCGTGCTGCACGGCGACAAGGACCAGAAAGACCGCAAAGCGGCTATCGACCGTCTGAAGCAGGGCGGCGCCAAAATCCTGGTGGCCACGGACGTGGCTGCTCGTGGTCTGGATGTGGATGGCCTGGATCTGGTCATCAACTTCGACATGCCACGCAGCGGCGATGACTATGTTCACCGCGTTGGCCGTACCGGGCGTGCGGGCAGTGAAGGTCTGGCGGTTTCGCTGATCTGCCACGGTGACTGGAACCTGATGTCCAGCATCGAACGCTACCTCAAGCAAAGCTTCGAGCGTCGGACCATCAAGGAAGTCAAAGGCACTTACGGCGGACCGAAGAAGGTCAAGGCGTCGGGCAAGGCTGTCGGCACCAAGAAGAAAAAGACCGATACCAAGGGCGACAAGAAAAAAGTTGCCGCCAAGGGACCGACCAAGCGCAAGTCCGTCAACCGTCCCAAGTCGGATTCGCTGGTAAGCAAGGACGGCATGGCGCCGTTGAAGAAACGCAGCACACCGGCACCTGCGGCTGAATAATCTGCCATTCGCGAATAAATTCGCTCCTGCAGAGTAGGAGCGAATTTATTCGCGAAGCCTTCGATCTCCCCGGCTGAACGGCCACCCTCGCAACAGGTCACAACCTCTGAGTAGCAAGCCCGTGGCGGGATGTCATGGGCTATTCATCCATGCTGGACGGAGGTTTTACAAAATGGCTTATAACTGGGACCTTATCGAACGTCTGCTTCATGAAGTACAGAACAGCGCTGGCGAGTCCTTTGCCCCGCGCAAATACGCCGAGGATCATGCGGTTGCCAAGGCTGCCGAAGGCGAGTCTGTCGGTAATCTGGATCACCTCAAGACCGAGGCGGCCGATCTGGAAGCGCTGTTGCTCAAGCACGGCTACATCGAGCCGCGCCCTGAAGACGAGGGTGGTACCGGCACCAACTTTATCCTGACAGCTCGCGGCTCAAGCCTGCTGTCCATGATCGACAGCAGCATTCCGGGCAACGATCATCCGCGCCAGGTGCTGGACGAGCAGGCCGATGCGCTGGACCCTGCGACCTTCGATGAGGTTGCCTCCAAGGCTCAGGTGGCCTGACCCCCGTCATGCTTTTGTGAGGCCTTCAGGCAATCCAGATCCGCGAAGTCCTCACGCATGTCAGCGATCCTGGCCAGCAGCAATTTGCGCTGGTCGGGTGTGCTCTGGCCGACCACGTCCACGATGAGCGTAATCGCGGCGTGCTCGGCCCTGTTGTAGTTCTCGCGGTATTCCGGGGTCCAGAAGGTATCGCGATTCTGCAGCAGCGCGGCGATGCGTTCTGGAAAGTCCTTGGCCTGACGCTGCTGTACTGTCGCCAGGAACAGGTTCTGCCAGCGGGCGCGGTTTTCTACCCAGCCCCGGCTCTGCTCGCCCAGTGACGCCGACCAGGTCTGTACCCGTGCCTTCTGCGCCGGATTCAATTTGCCCAGCCAGGGTGTCATGCGCTTTTCCATGCGTGCGGCGCGTTCGGCGATCTGTCTTTCCAGAGAGTCGTCCAGGTATTTCTTTTCCTGTTTGCGCTGGTCCTTGGCGAAGGCGTTCTGCATCTCCTGAACCTGTTTATCGTCGAAGCGGGCCAGCAGCTCGACAGCCGAAGGCGTGACCTGGCGGGAGATTTTAGCGAGGGCTTCCTTGGCTTCTTCGGTGCGGGCTTCAAGTTCGGCCTGGGTGACTTTATCGGTCTTTACCATTTCTTCAAGGCGATCGAACCACGTCAGGTAGTCGGGCAGTTGCGTGCTGCAATGCCAGCTCAAATGCTGTTTGAGGCGTTCGTCGAGCCAGCTTTTCTGGGGGCTGTTCATGTCCAGATAGTCGCTGAGCGTCCAGGGAATGATCACGTCCAGATTGCGATACGCCAGGCCCACCTGGTTGCATGCAACAAGCAATGGCAAGGCCATCAACAGCGTAATGAAGGCTTTGAAGCGATGCATGACAACTCCTGGACAGGCTGAGTGACTGTAGAGGAGTGTAGGGGCTGGCAGTTCAACTTACTCGCGACGTTTCAGGAAAACCGGTTACGGGAAGTGTCGTACAGGGCCTAGAAGAATGAGCGAACGGCCTTGATGGTGAACGTCCCTTCGCAATACGGGTTGTGGCCGCTGTAGACGCTGCAATCACTGCCGCTGAGGCTCGATCCGCTGTAGATCAGGTTCATGTCGATTCCCAGCCATGGCCGCGACAGGTTCAGGGACCAGTCGTTGAAGCCCGTGATCAATGAACCGTCATCGCCGGCCTGTGGCGTATCGAACTGGTGATTGGCGTATTGCATGCGAACCCCGAGGCCCAGTTGCTCGATCCCGCCCAGATCGATGAAGACCGTGCTGTTGCGAGTACCGACGTCATTGCTGAAGGCCGCGCCAACGCGGCTGTTGAGCACGCGCAACCCGGCATAGAACTCATGGCTGTCGATCTGGCTGGTATCGGGATAGCTGTAGCGAATCACCCCCAGCTCGTAACCCAGGGTGTTATCGAAGGGTTTCTTGAAGCCCATGTACGAGTCGACTTCAAGGGACGTATCTTCGGTAAATCCCATATTCGGTGACCACTGACCGAAGTAAAAGCCGCTGTCATGGGTCAGGTCCAGGCCTCCGTGGAATGAGCCGGAGCTGCCGCTGGGTGTTACCAGCCCTTGGGCCATGCTGCGCGCTGGGGTAGTCGCCAGTTTCAGATTGAAGTCGCCAAGGCTGCGCTCCAGGACCTGGGCAAAGGCCTGCTGGCACATCAGAACGGTGCCGAGGGCGAGTATCTGTAATCGAGGGTTGAGCATGGCTCACTCCTTGTGCGTCGAGGAGTGTGGTCATAATGGCGTATCGAAATCGGCGCAGGGGCCCGACACAAGCCGCGAGCTAGAGCCTCGCAAGCATACCGATGAAATGCCGGGGATGCGGACCGTTCGTCGATCCGCAGGAGCGTCAGTTGCTGGCTGTTGTCTCGCCGGGCGGGATGATCAGCCCGCGAATCACTACCAGAGCCTGCTCGAACGAGGGGTAGCCGCTCTTGGCAACATCGAGCTCGGCATACTCGGCGCGATAACGTTCGGACTTTTTCGGATCACTCATGCTCAGTTGCTGGGAGAGCAGGGCAATGGCCAGAGGATGCTTGTATTTGTCGGCTGCGGTCTGCAACAGATCGATGATCTGCTTCTGATCGGCCTGTTCGCGAATCAGCAGGATCGCCTGATAGAACTCGGCTTCGCCGGAAGCATCGTCGATGGCGGCGCGTCGCAGCATGGCTTCGGCCAGTTCATAGTTTTCACGATCCGCTTCGCTGATCAGCAGCTTGGCCTGAAGCATGTCGTGCTGATACAGCAAGTGGCCTGCACGGCACTGGCTGTCAGTGTGGGGATTTTCATTGGGGCCGTTTTCGCAGTGCTGCGAGGCACAACCACCGAGGTAGATCAGAGCGCCGAAAAGCATCCAGTTCTTCATTCAAGCATTCCGCAAAGCAAAAGGGGTCTGCTACCAGAGCGTTTCCTGCTCTTGGTTTGGAGATACTGAAGGAGATTAGCAGTGAGACGGGAGGTGTAGCTAGCGCCCTGTTTTGGCAAGGCGCATAGAAACCGCAAAGCAGTCGGGGAGAATTACTTCTTGCCGAGGTTGATGTGCTTGGACGGGGTAAAGGTCTGGCCGCTCACGCCTTTGGCGATTTGCTGGATTTCGCCGCCGGACTTGAGGAAAGCTGCGATCTGCGCATTGATCGAATCGCTCGTTTCAACGGCTGGAGCTGGTTTTGCTTTGGTGTGGGATGCCTTGATACGCATGACTGCCATAACCTTCATAAACTTCGTACGGCCAGCCATCGTACAGGAAATGGCGGGTTCCTGCTGGCTTATCTGGGGCTTGAGTGGCATGAGCGGACGGGCTCGATAAGCATCGAAACGTGTCATGGCGCGCTTAACTGGCTGTTTTTAATGAAGAGTTGGGGTGGGGCGCGATGGATGCCGAAAGTTTCTGCTGACCATGGCAACTGACGAGCGGGGCCCGGCCATGCAGCGCATGCCGTGTGCAGCGCGAATGCAGACGCAAAGTCGGGTAGAATGCCGCCCACGTAATGAGGGTATCTGCAAATGGCTTTAATCGGGCGTTACAACAGCTTGCAAGTGGTCAAGCACACTAACTTCGGCCTGTACCTGGACGGTGGGCCGGATGGCGAAATCCTGCTGCCCAATCGGTATATCCCCAAGGATATTCCTTGCGAAGATGAAGACTGGCTCAACGTTTTCGTCTATCTGGACAGCGAAGACAAGCTGCTCGCCACCACTGAAAAACCCAAGGTTCAGGTCGGTGAGTTCGCCAGCCTCAAGGTGGTCGAGGTCAACAGCATCGGCGTGTTCCTGGACTGGGGGCTGCCCAAGGACCTGCTGCTGCCGTACTCCGAAGAAAAGCGCACCCTGCAGGCTGGAGATTATTGCGTGGTTCATGTCTATCTGGACAAGAAAACGCGGCGCATCACCGCCACTGCACGCCTGGATCGCTACCTGGACAAGACGCCTGCCCATTACAGCGCTGGTCAGGAAGTCGACCTGCTGGTTGCCGAAGCCACCGACATGGGCTTCAAGGCGATCATCAACAACAAGCACTGGGGCCTGATCCACAAGAACGAAGTGTTCAAGTTCCTGCGCCCCGGCAAACAGGAAAAAGGCTTCATCAAGGAAGTTCGCTCCGATGGCAATATCAGCCTGAGCCTGCAGCCCGTGGGTGCCGAAGCCGCTGACAGCCTGAACGCCAAGATCCTCGCCAAATTGCGTGAGAACAACGGCGTGCTGCCGGTCAGCGACAAGAGTGATCCACAGGTCATCAGCGGTCTGTTCGGTGTCAGCAAAGGGAACTTCAAGAAAGCGATTGGTGCCTTGTATAAACAAGGTCAGATTGTGATTCACCCTGACCGTATCGAACTGACCTGATACAGGGTGCGCCCATGAAAAAAATCCTCACGGCTTACTTCGGTACGCTTCTGGCTTTTCTGATCCTGGACGGTGTCTGGCTGGGATTGCTCATGGGCTCGACCTATCGTGACTGGCTCGGGTCGCTGATGCTGGCCACGCCACTGCTCGGGCCTGCAGTGGTGTTCTATCTGCTGTATGGGGCGGGGCTGGTGATATTTGCGGTCCTGCCCGCGCTCAAGGTGCAGCGCACGGGGCATGCAACCCTCTATGGCGGGCTGTTGGGGCTGATCGCCTATGGCACTTACGATCTGACCAACTGGGCGACCTTGCAAGGCTGGCCTGCCCAGTTGGCCCTTGTCGATCTGGCCTGGGGGACTGTGGTTTCAGCCCTGGCCGCAACGGCGGGGTATCTGGCGACACGCCGCCTGGCCTGAACGTCTTACTTCTGCAGAAAACCCGCAAAGCTCAGGTTGCTGCCCTTGGGGCGCATGTCTTTGAGGAACGAGTCCTTGTCGGCGCTCAGTTCCAGGCTCACGGTCGGCTTGCGTTTGCCAGCGTTGCGCACTTCCAGGCCTTCCATGTGATCACGCATGAAGACGGTGGTCACCTTCAGGTGCAGCAACTGATCGGTCGCCGGGGTGTGCAGCAGCAGGTGCAGCCACTCGTACTGGCCCACTTGCAGGCGTGTCACAGGCAGGTCGAACCACCAGATGTTGCGCTTGGTGTCCAGAATGGCGAAATGGGTGTTGTTGATGCCCAGCACTGCGCCGCCCAGATCCTGGTTCCTGCGTGCGATGGCCAGCTTTTTATCGAGTTTCATAACGTTCCTGTGAATCGGTTTGTTCAGTGTGCCGGGCACAGACTGACTGCGACGCGCATTCTCGCACAAACACCGTAAACAAGGCCTGCCCATCAGCGGACGAACGGCATGCTTTGGTCAGAAAATAATTGAAACTCTGCGCGACGGCCTCCGGTCAATTTTCTTGTCGAGGTTACGACATTTGATTTCAGAACGGTCTTCAAGACCCGGGAGAAACGTCATGAGCAGTACTGGCGACAAAATCAAAGGCAAAGCTAATGAAGTGGCTGGTAACGTCAAGCAAGGCATCGGCAAGGCGACCGACAACAACAGGTTGAAGGCCGAAGGCAAGGCGCAGGAACTCAAGGGCGAAGCCCAGCAAGCCAAAGGTAAAACCAAGGAAGTACTGAAAAAGGGTGTAGACAAGGCGTAGCCCTGAAGGAGAACGGATAAAGGTCATCGCCGAGATGGCCTTTATCCATCATGGCTTGAAACCTTTTACAGCTCGCTCAGTCCATTTGACGCCACTGCAATACTGTTGGCACATGGGCAGCCGCACAATCGCAACTGTCGGCCCGGCGATATAATGTAAAAGGGTTTAGCGCAAGGAGACGCCATGATCTTTCCTCACATGCGTCAATTGCCACTGGGCAAAGTGATGGTTCGCACCGTCACCGAATTTCTCGATGACGAGATGTCTACTTACGCGTCGGCACTGGCCTACCAGATGCTGTTTTCGCTGTTTCCGTTCCTGCTGTTCCTCATTGCCCTGATCGGTTTCCTGCATCTGCCGGATTTCTTCTCCTGGCTGCGCCTGCAATCGGAACTGGTTCTGCCGCCCCAGGCGCTGGAACAGGTCAACCCGGTGATCGACCAGTTGCAGCAATCCAAGGGCGGCCTGCTGTCCATCGGTATCGTCATTGCGCTGTGGACCGCTTCAGCTGGCGTACGCCTGATGATGAGCGCCATGAACGCCGCCTACGATGTGGTCGAAGGGCGCCCCATCTGGAAGCGTTTTCCACTATCGATTCTCTACACCGTGGGCATTGCCGGCATGCTGCTGGCCGCAGCCGGCTTCATGGTGGTCGGCCCGCAGGTCATGAGCTGGTTCGCTTCGCAGATCGGCATGGAAGACTTCATCGTCACACTGTGGACCGTATTGCGCTGGCCGATGATCATCCTGCTGCTGATGGTTGCCGTGGCCTTGATCTACTACGTCATGCCCGATGTGAAACAGGAATTTCGCTTCATTACCCCAGGCTCCGTGCTGGCCGTGGTGGTGTGGATCATCGCTTCCCTGGGGTTCGGTTTCTACGTCAAGACCTTTGCCGACTACAACGCCATGTACGGCAGCATCGGCGCAATCATTGTGCTGTTGTTGTACTTCTACATTTCGGCCGCGGTGTTGCTGCTCGGTGCGGAAATGAATGCGGTGATCGAGCACATGTCCCAGGAAGGCAAGGATGCCGGTGAAAAAGAAGCCGGCGACAATGGCGTGGACTCCACCGCCAAACAGCATGTTTCGGGGCTGGGGCGCGATCATTCGGTACACAGCACATTAAAGGCTGACGAATCCTGAATCAGGGTCCAGAATCGCCTTTTCGTTCGAGAGACCGACACTCATCATGATCCGCAAGATTCTGAAGATGGGCGACGAGCGCTTGCTGCGCATCGCGCCTCCCGTGCCCCGCGAGATGTTCGGCAGCAGCGAACTCAAGACGCTGATTGCCGACATGTTCGAGACTATGGAAAGTGTCGGCGGCGTCGGCCTTGCGGCACCGCAGATCGGTGTCGATCTGCAACTGGTGATATTCGGCTTCGAGCGCAGCGAGCGCTATCCCCAGGCCGAAGCCGTGCCCCAGACCATCCTGCTCAACCCGCTGATCACGCCTTTGAGCCCGACCCTTGAAGCAGGCTGGGAAGGTTGTCTTTCGGTGCCCGGCCTGCGAGGCATGGTCGATCGTTACCAGAGCATTCGCTACGAAGGCTTCGACCCGGATGGCCAGCCGATCCAGCGCACTGCCCAGGGTTTTCACGCCCGCGTGGTCCAGCACGAATGCGATCACCTGATCGGTCGTCTGTACCCTTCGCGGATCACGGATTTCAGCAAGTTCGGCTTTATCGAGGTCATGTTCCCGGACATGGACCCCAACGCCGACGAATGACTCAGGCGCCGGTCCGGCACAAGGCAACCAGCGCCTTGCTGCGGCTGAAGCGCATGAACTTTTCCCCCAGTGAATGCGGCAGCCTCTGGGCCGTCTCGAAACCGCTCACTTCATAGAACGTCTGAAGGTCTGGATGGCAGAACAGCCAGACCGGACCGTTCAATGGCTCCACTGCATGGCCTATCAGACGGCGGGCAATGGCCTGGCCACGCAGTTGCGGGTCCACGAAAAGCCCCGTCAGCCAATGCCCGTCAGCGACTTCGCTCAGGCAAAGGGCGCCGACGATCTGCGTTTGCTTCGCCACCCACAGCGTTCCGCGAGGCACTGCGCGCATGGAGGACTTGTGTTCGCGGTAGAACTTGTCCAGCAAAGGGCGGCAGGTGTCGGGCAGGGTGCTGAACTGAATGTCGGGCATGATCGGGCTCTGATCTTCGAGGCGGGCAAGCATAAATCATCGACCTGGCAGACAGATATTCCTGATAGCGGCATGAATCGCCGGGATACGACCCCGACTCTGGTAAAGCGCGGATTAACTGTTAAGTTCAAACGTTCAGTCAATTCATCTCAGGAGGAGGCCATGAACGACCATCGCGGTCTGCCCGTTGTATCCAGGACACGCCTGATGTTCCTGGGATGCAGCCTGCTGCTGAGTTGGGCGCTGGCCCAGAACGCTCATGCCGATGAGGCGGACGATACGGCGCTGCTGTTCGTTCAGGAGCGCCACCTGGGCGACAGTCTGGGCTGGCTGGGTTATCAGGTCGCTTCACGCACCGTCACCTTTGGCAGCATCGTGGAATCGATTGGCAAGATTCAGGCTCAGGATCTGGTGCAGAAAGAACTGCAACGCCTGCAGCCCACTTACCAGGTGCAATGGGACCGCAACCTTGCGTCCGCCTATGCCCAGTCCTTTTCGGCGCAGGAATTGCAGTCCCTTAATGAAGGCAGCGGCTCCTTGCCCTTGATGAACAAACTCAAGGCCAGGAACAACGAAGTCGGCGCCCGGATGAAAGAGCGTTCATCCGAACTGCTGAAGACCTTCGTTGCCCAAGCACTGGGCAATGCGCAGAAGTCGCTCGCCCGCTAGGTACTGAAAGAAACAGCGAAAGCGAGGAAAACACCATGGACCTATTCATGCAGGCCGCCATTGACGAGGCGCAACAGGGATTGGCTGAGGGCGGGATTCCTATCGGTTCGGTCATCGTTCACGATGGCAAGATCATTGGCCGTGGACACAATCGTCGGGTTCAGGAGGGCAGCGCCATCAAGCATGGCGAGATGGACGCACTGGAAAACGCCGGCCGCCAGCCTGCCAGTGTCTACCGGGATTCGGTGCTCTACACCACCTTGTCGCCTTGTGCGATGTGCAGCGGGGCTATTCTGCTCTACGGCATCGGCAAGGTCATCGTGGGAGAAAACGAGACATTCATGGGCGAGGAAGAGCTGTTGCGCTCTCGCGGGGTGCAAGTCGATGTGCTTCACGACACGACATGCCAGCACATGATGCACGGTTTTATCGCCAGCAAGCCCGAACTGTGGAGTGAAGATATCGGCGAATAAAGGCTTTATGCTAGCAAGCCTTCGCGGGCTCTCTGAAGGGTGATAATCTCGGCTCAGTTACTTCATGAAGCACGGAGCCCGTAATGCCGGTTCAGCGACGCAATAACGTAAACGTCATGGGCGATGGACCGGCCACATTGATTTTTGCTCACGGTTTTGGTTGCAACCAGAACATGTGGCGCTTTATTGCGCCTGTATTTGCCAAGCATTTCAAGGTCGTGCTGTTCGACCTGGTGGGCAGTGGCAAGTCCGAACTGTCGGCTTACATCCCGCACAAATACGCCTCCCTGCGCGGCTATGCCAGCGATCTGCTGGAAGTGGTCCGTGATTTCGCCAATCCCGGCCCGGTGATTCATGTCGGGCACTCGGTCAGCGCCATGATCGCCGTACTGGCCGAACTCCAGGAGCCCGGCCGTTTTGCCGCGCACATCATGGTCGGCCCGTCGCCGCGCTACCTTGATGATGAAGGCTACGTGGGCGGTTTCAGCCGCACGGACATCGACTCATTGCTGCATACCCTGGAAAGCAACTACCTGGGCTGGTCCAGCACCATGGCGCCGACGCTCATGGGGTCTGCCGACCGGCCTGAGCTGGGCGAGGAACTGGCTGACAGTTTCTGTAGCACCAACGCCGATATCGCCAAGCAGTTTGCCCGCGTGACCTTCATGTCTGACCACCGCAAGGACGTAGAGGGTTTTTCCAGCCAGACCCTGATTCTGCAATGCAGTGATGACATGATCGTTCCCGTCCAGGTGGGCGAATACCTCAACCGTGTCATTGAGAACAGTACATTGCGTGTGATCGAAAACGTGGGTCATTACCCTCATATGAGTGCTCCCAAGGCCTGTGTCGCAGCAATGGGTGAGTTTTTGCAACCTTTTGGATATGCAGAACATGTCATCTGATGCGCCTGCCGTACCTGACGGCGACGACCTGTTCGAGGGCGCTCCCTGTGGTTTGTTGCTGACTCGGGAAAACGGCACCATCGAGCGGGTCAACCAGACCTTCTGCGTCTGGCTGGGTGTGGAGCGCGAGGCGCTGCTGGGGCGGCGGTTTCAAGACCTGCTGAACATGGCGGGCAAGATTTTCCATCAGACTCACTGGGCGCCGTTGCTCCATGCCCGGGGCTCGGTTGCCGAAGTCAAACTTGAGCTGATTCATGCGGACGGTCGCTCCATTCCGATGATGCTCAATGGCATACGCCGGGAACATGACGGCGTCTTTTTCAATGAGCTGGCGCTGTTTATCGCCGAAGAACGCAACAAATACGAACGTGAGCTGCTGGCGGCGCAAAAACTTGCCGAAGAGTTGCTGCTGCAACAGATGAGTGTCCAGACCGAGCTGACGTCGGCCCGCAACCGCTTGCGTCTGGCCCATGTCGAAGCGGAAATCCGGGCGATCTTTGCCGAGCAGATGGTGAGCATTTTCAGTCACGACCTGCGCAACCCGCTGGCGGCGATCAAGATGGCCTCCGGTCTGCTGGGTCGCAGCGCTTTGAAGCCTCGACAGGAACGCATGCTGGGCCATATCAATCATGCGACTGACCGAGCCCAGCGCATGATCGTCGACCTCCTGGACTTCACCGATGCCAGGGTCGGGCGCGGCATTTCGGTCACGCCTCAGGCCATTGATCTGCATGCAGTGACGGAGCGCAGTGTCGAAGAGTTGCGTCAGTCATTCCCTGGCCATGTCATCACTCATCGCCGTGAAGGCGAGGGCCCATGCCATGCAGATGCCGACCGTCTGGGGCAGGTCATCGGCAACCTGGTTGCCAATGCCATCAACTACGGTTCGGTAGATGGAGAAATCGTGGTGACCTCGACTCTGGAGCCGCACTTGATGCGCCTGTCGGTGCATAACTTCGGTGAGCCGATACCGCCCGAGCAGATCGAGAGCCTGTTCGAGCCAGCCGTGCGCAGCGCCAGTGATACCGATGAAAGTCGCAGTGTCGGGCTGGGGTTGTTCATTGTCCGGGAGATTGTCCGGGCGCATCTGGGCGATGTGATCGTCCTCTCCAGCCCCGAACATGGCACGACCTTCACCGCGAGTATTCCGCAGAGAGCCTGAGGTCGACCTTTTCGCGGATGAATCTCCTACAGTGCGTGCGTGGGGAATTCATTCGCGAAGGCTCTCTGACACGGCTTCAGACCATCCTTGTTACAAACTCCCTCGTTATAAACTTGCTCATCTGCCATGCAAGACCGAACCTGACAACCCAATCGCTATCAAAGCCTAACCATTTCCCTTGAGGGCAAGTGATGAACAGTTTTGTGCGAAACCTCGCAATGATGCTGCTGGTTGGCCTGTCAGGCATCGGCGTTGCCCAGGCGCAGGATCAGCCGGGCCGCAACGGGGCAACCAGCAATCCCTATAACAGCCCGATCCACCGCGCCAACCCCAACAGTCGCCAGGGCACCCAGCCCAGCACGCCGCAGGTGCAGCCCAACATCGTCCCCGCACCTCGCCAACCTACACTGGAAAACGGCGGGATCCGCAATGGCTATCCAACCCGGCAGCCACCGCCCAGCCCGACCATCCAGAATAATCAGAATACGACTCCCAAACGCCCATAACCCATCCCCGCAGTAGTCGGGACCTCTACTCAATGCATAAGGAATCGCCCATGTTTAGAAAAACCCTGATCGCGGCAATGTGTGCCACGGTGATGTCGAGCTTGCCGTTGACTGCCAGCGCGGCCGACGAGGCCGTGAAGCAATACAAGAGCGAACTGGGCACTGTCAGTGTCAGCGAAGTGGCAGACGGGCTGGATCATCCTTGGGCGCTGGCGTTCCTGCCGGACAAGAAAGGCATTCTGGTGACCGAGCGTTCAGGCAATCTGCGCGTCGTTTCGCCGGACGGCAAACTCTCCGGCCCGATCTCGGGTGTTCCGCAAGTCTGGGCCAAAGGGCAGGGCGGCTTGCTGGACGTGGTGCTGTCCCCTGATTTCGCCAAGGACCGCATGGTCTACCTGACCTACTCCGAAGGCAGCGGCAAGACGGCCGCCGAAGGCGAAACCGCAGGCACCGCTGCCGGCCGTGGTCGTCTGTCGGCTGACCTGACCAAACTGGAAGATTTCACCGTGATTTTCCGCCAGCAGCCAAAACTGTCGGTGGGTAACCACTTCGGCTCGCGGATGGTCTTTGACCGCGACGGCTACCTGTTTATCGCCCTGGGCGAAAACAACAACCGTGCAACGTCCCAGGACCTGGACAAGCTGCAGGGCAAGGTCGTGCGCATCTACCCCGATGGCAATGTCCCCAAAGACAACCCCTTTGTCGGGCAGAACAACGTGCGTCCGGAAATCTGGTCTTACGGCCATCGCAACCAGCAGGGCGCGGCCCTCAACCCCTGGAGCGGAACCGTGTGGACCAATGAGCATGGTCCAAAGGGTGGCGATGAGCTGAATATCATCGAACGTGCCCAGAACTATGGCTGGCCACTGGCTACCCATGGCATCAACTATTCCGGTCAACCGATCCCGGAAGCCAAGGGCAAGTTTGTCGAGGGCACCAAAGTGCCTTTCCATGTGTGGGAAAAATCGCCGGGTATCAGCGGCATGGCGTTTTACAACAATGGTCTTTTCAAGGCCTGGGACCACAACGTGTTTATCGGAGCACTGGCCACCGAAGAGTTGATCCGTTTGCAGTTTGAAGGCGACCGCATTGTTCATGAAGAACGCTTTCTGGGCGATATGAAACAGCGTATTCGCGATGTTCGTCAGGGGCCGGATGGTTACGTGTATCTGCTGACCGATGACGATAAAGGGAAGTTGCTTAAAGTCGGTTTGCAACAATAAATAAAAACTCCCGCATGAACGTGTCATGCGGGAGTTTTTTCAAGCCAGGGAAGCTTGGGTACAACGCTTAGCGGTCTTGAGCGTCGCGCAGTACTTCGCCTGTCTTGGCGTCGACTTCGAAGTCCCACTCCACGCCCTTGGCGTCTTTCAGCTCGATCTGATACACGTAACGGCCGGCGTGCCTTTCAAGCTCGGTGTCGTGGATCTGGAAGCCTGGGTGTTTGGCCAGAGCCTGTTTGTTGAACTGTTCAAAGTCTCCGACCGCGCCGGACTTTTGCAGACGAATCACTTCGTCAGGACCAATATCAGCCTGTGCCATACCGGCAGCAGTGGTCAGGGCAAAAGCGGTGAAAAGAGCAGGCATAAGTTTCATGGTGTATTCCTTCTGATGGGACTGCTTAAATGGATGCTTTACCAGTTGGTTCGTTCAACTGTTTTGTTGAAGCCAGATTAATGCGCCTTACTTAATTCATCCTTAAATATGCGAAACAGCTTGTTTTTCCTGAAAACGGCCTGCGGGTAATTGCACAGCGCGTGCAGACAGAGGTTGTAAAAAAACAGCGGTGAACGTAAAAGGTTGCCCCCGGCCAGATGGTGCTCGCCTCTGTCCTGGTTCCCGTTACCCTGGAGTTCATCGATGAGTACGTCACGCCGACCTGCTGCACGTCTGGTTTCGTGTCTGTTGCCTTTTGGCATGGCTGTCACTTCACCACTGCTGGCTGCAGAAGCGGTGAGTCTGGAGGCTGTGAACGTGTCGGGTACTGCCGAAGCGTCCAGCCCGGATTATCAGGCCCGCGAAGCGTCGGTCGGCAGCTTTGGCGAGACGGCCCTGCTCGACAACCCTGCATCGGTTTCGGTATTCACCGACGCCCTGATCAAGGACCGTCAGGCCAGATTGCTCAGTGAAATCCTGCGCAATGACGCTTCGGTGGGCGAGGGCTATGCCCCGGTGGGCTATTACGAGAACTTTGTGGTGCGTGGCTTTTCCCTGAATGCCGCCAACAGCTATCGCATCAACGGACGCACCATCGCGGGCGAGCAGAACGTGGCGCTTGAAAACAAACAGCAGGTGGAACTGCTCAAAGGCTTGTCCGGTCTGCAAAGCGGTGCCGCCTCGCCGGGCGGCGTGATCAACTACCAGACCAAACGTGCCCAGAATGTGCGCTCTGTGACCGTGTCTACCAATGAACACGGCGGGCGCTATATCGCGACCGACGTTGGTGGCTGGTTCGGCAGCGAAAATCAGTTCGGTCTACGCGCCAACCTTGCCCATGAAGACCTGCGCTCCTACGTCGACCATGCCGATGGCCAGCGTGATTTCGCTTCCCTGGCGTTCGACTGGAACATCAGTGACCGCGCCTTGCTGCAACTGGACGTCGAATACCAGACTAAAGAGCAGCGCTCGGTGCCGGGTTATCAATTGCTCGGCGGCACGGCTTTGCCTCATAACGCCTCGCCGCGCAGGCTGCTGGGTTATCAGAGCTGGTCGAACCCGGTGGGCATCGACTCGTTGAACATGAATGGTCGCTTCGAGTACCGGTTCAACGACGCCTGGAAGGGCAGCCTCAGTGCTTCACGCAGTCGCGTGGTGATCGACGACTACAGCGCCTTCGCCTGGGGCTGCTACGGCTCGCCCAGTTGTGCTGCCGAGGCGGTTCCCAATCACTTCAGTGCCGAAGGCGGCTACGACATCTACGACTTCCGCAGCCCGGACGACACCCGCCGCAACGATGAAGTCGAAGCGGCCATGACCGGCACCTTCGACACCGGCTCGCTCAAACATGAGCTGACCTTCGGCACCAGCGCGTTTCGGCGTACCGTCGATACCCGTGGCACCTTCAACGAGATGGTCGGCTCGGGCAACATCGATTCAACCCCTGATGCGGTATCGCCTTCGAACTTGCCGCTGCCTGATAGCGAACGCCGCCTGGACAGCCGCCAGTACGGGCTGTTCGTGACAGACCGGATCAGCTTCAACGAACACTGGCAGACCGTTCTGGGCGGGCGTCAGGTGCGTCTCGACGAGCACGCCTACGCCGAAGATGGCAGCGAACAGCGTCATACCCAGCGTTCGATCTTCCTGCCCCAGGCGGCACTGATCTACAAACCGGTGGAAAACATTTCGCTCTACACCAGCTACAGCAAAGGCCTGTCGCTGGGCGGTACGGCGGCCTGGTTCACCACCAATGCCAGTGAAATTCTTGCGCCCACCGTCTCGCGACAACTGGAAGCGGGCATCAAGTACGACTGGCAGCGCATGAGCTTCACAGCGGCTCTGTTTCAGGCACGTCAGGCCTATCAGTACTCCAAACCCAACGACGATGGCACCTTCACCTACGTTCAGCAGGGCGAGCAGAAGAACACGGGTCTGGAACTGGGCGCCAATGGCTGGGTGACCGAGCGTCTGCAAATATCGGCCAGTGCAGCGGCGATCCGGGCGCGGGTTGAAGGCAGCGGTACTGAGGCTTATGAAGACCATCAGGCGCTCAATGTCCCGAAATACCGCGCCAGCCTTCAGGCGGACTACAGCCTGCCGATCCGGGGCCTGGCGTTACTGGGCGGCATGCAATACAGCGCCAGCAAATACGCCAACCGCGAAGGCACGGTGAAGGTCAACGACTACGCTCTGTTCAATATCGGCAGCCGCTACAGCACTCGGCTGGGCGACTACGACACCGTGTTCCGCCTGACCGTGGACAACCTGTTCGACAAGCGCTACTGGCGTGATGCCGGTGAATATCTGGGCGACGACTACCTGTTCATGGGCGCCCCGAGAACGGCGACCTTGTCGGCTTCGGTCAATTTCTGAATGGGTCTTTCGCGAATGAATTCGCTCCTTCAGCGCGCGTAGGAGCGAATTCATTCGCGAACAAGGTCCGCAACCACCAGCTTTGCTATCCTTCGCGTCCTGCGCGCGCAGGCGTTCTTTTCAGACATGTTTACGGGGGCTTCATGACAGCCATTGTTAAACCACGCCCTCAGCCATTCTCCAGGGCCGACTACAAGACCTTGAGCCTTGCCGCTCTGGGCGGCGCTCTTGAAATCTACGACTTCATCATCTTCGTATTCTTCGCTCTGCCCCTCAGCCAGCTGTTCTTCCCGCCAGACATGCCCGAATGGCTGCGCCTGCTGCAAAGCTTCGGCATCTTCGTCACCGGCTATCTGGCACGTCCGCTGGGCGGCATCCTGATGGCGCATTTTGCCGACCGTCTGGGCCGCAAACGGATGTTCAGTCTGAGCATCCTGATGATGGCGTTACCCTGCCTGCTGATCGGTATCATGCCCACCTACGCCCAGATCGGTTACTGGGCGCCGCTGATCCTGCTGGCGCTGCGCATCCTGCAAGGTGCCGCCGTGGGTGGGGAAGTGCCGAGCGCCTGGGTGTTCGTCGCCGAACATGCGCCTGCGGGGCATCGCGGCTATGCCCTCGGGGTTCTGCAAGCCGGGCTGACGTTCGGGTATCTGCTGGGCGCGCTGACAGCGACCTGGCTGGCCCGGGTGTTCACTCCTGCGGAAGTTCTGGATTACGCCTGGCGCATCCCGTTCCTGCTGGGTGGTGTATTTGGCGTGGTGGGTGTCTGGCTGCGTCGCTGGCTCAGCGAAACCCCGGTATTCGTTGCCATGCAGGCACAGCGCGAAAACAGGCAGGGCCTGCCGTTGGGCCAGGTATTGCGCGAACATCGCCAGTCGCTGCTGCCCGCGGCCTTGCTCACCTGCGTGCTGACCTCCGCCGTGGTGGTGCTGGTAGTAATTACCCCGACCGTCATGCAGAAAAGCTTTGGCATCAGCGCCAGCGACACCTTTGCCTTGAGCGCTATCGGCATTGTCTTTCTCAACATCGGCTGTGTGCTGGCCGGCATGCTGGTGGATCGCATCGGTGCCTGGCGGGGCGTGATCGTCTACAGCCTGTTGCTGCCGCTGGGCATCGGCGTGTTGTACGCCAGCCTTGTCCTGCAATGGCTGCCGCTGACGGTCGCCTATGCCATGGCCGGTCTGGCCAGCGGTATTGTCGGGGTCGTGCCGTCGGTCATGGTGGGGCTGTTCCCGCCCGGCATCCGGGTATCGGGCATCTCCTTCACCTACAACATCGCCTACGCACTCTGGGCCAGCACCACGCCGCTGATGCTGATCGCCCTGATGCCCTGGAGCCCGTGGGTCTGCGTCGCCTATGGCGTGGTCATGGGCTGTGTCGGCTTGCTCACCGCTGCGGTCTTCGGCCTGCACAAGGGCATGGCCGTGGATGACGGGCTGACCTGTCGCGTTTGAGCCTGCATTCAGTCGGCTGCTTGTGGCCTGATCCTTTCTTTCTCTGCCGGGAAGCTACGCTTGCTAATGCCTCCCGGCATTGCGCAACCCGTCTGCGGGAGCAGCGTGACAGGCGCGGGAGCAACTGGCGGGTTTCTACCTGAAGAGACCGGGCATTCCTCCAGAAGCCCTACAGGCGGCGACCCATATTCCTGCAGCATGTGTCGGTTGTGCCAAGACCTTGAACCTGCAACAGCCTGCACGTGCCGCATCTGACGAAACCGGGCCGACAACGGCCAGGAGCGTGTTCATGAGCACCTATGACGACAATGCCAGGGAGCAGATTCAGGCATCGCTGCAAAGATGGGCCATGGCTGTGCGCAACAAGGATCTGGACGCAATCACCGCTTATTACCACCCGCAAGTGGTCGCTTACGATGCGATCATTCAGTTGCAGTTCAAAGGCATCGAAGCCTATCGCGAGCACTGGCAACACTGCCTGGGCATGTGCCAGGGCCCCATGCTGTTTGAGATGCAGGACCTCACCATCCATGCCGATGGTGATGTGGCCTTTGCCCACTGGCTGAATCATTGCGGCGCCGCCGATGAAAGCGGCGAGATGAAAGGCTCATGGATGAGGGCCAGCGCTGGCTACCTGCTGACTGCCGAAGGCTGGAAAGCCGTCCATGAGCACTTTTCCGCACCTTTCGACATGCAGAGCGGCAAGGCGCTGTTCGACCTCAAGCCCTGATCAGGCACGCCGGCTCGGCGTCGATACCCTGAATATCAGCCCGTTTGTCCCCTTGGCAGACGGGTTGAATGGGTGTGACATACATTGTTGTGACGTGTGTTTGAATATGTGTCCATCACTGGATCCAATTGTAACAACTGATTGTAATTCTCATTGGGCAAGTTTATCTTTCGCTTCCTGTATGCAATCCGTTACTCATGCCGTTAACTCTATTTACCCAGTAGTGAAATGCGGGGTGGAACGTCTTTTCTATGGGGGTTTTAAATGATTTAGCTGGGAGTGTTCTGGCAGTAGTGTAGGAATTTTCTTTGATGTTAAAGTTTTTGAGCGGTTTCCTTTATTTGGGTTTTATTTATTTTCTGTACGGCGCGCGGTGTTAGAAATAGTTCCAGATAAATTTGCCAGTGTGCCGATTTGTTACTGATGCCACGGACGGCGCGCGTAAGACACTTCCTACAGTTTTTGTGTGGGCAGGCTAATCACAAGGAGAAACAACATGTGGGTGACAATCAGAGAACAGGAGGTGTTGGGGCTGCTATTGCAAGGCTGCACCAACAAGGAAATAGCGCAGCAGCTCTGTATCAGCGGCTATACCGTACGCGATCACGTTTCCTCGCTGCTCAGAAAAGGGCAGGTGAAGACCCGTACCGAGCTTATTGCACGTTACGTGGCCCGGCTGATGACAAGAAGAAACGCACAACCCCCTACATCTGTCGGGTTGTGCAACGAGGCAGACTGCACATAATTCGTTTTATACGGAATGTGGCGGGTTAGTGTGATCAGGCAGCGGGCTGCGTTCGGTTTATTCAATCAAAAATAAAGTGTCCGGCGGCCTTGAAGTCTGGGCATGACAGTTGGGGAGACTGTCGTGGCTTTACTTTGCCGGATGAAACTTGAGCGCGGAACCAGCAACTGAACTTCGGCGCTCCTTCACGTGTGCGCAAAGACGACCAACACCGGCTTTGAACACTTGGGCACAACGAAAGAGCAAACAATAAAAAGGAGTTATTCCATGACGGTCTGTTTTATTCAGAATGAGGACCAGCCCCACCCATCGATGCGGCTGGACCCTCATGCGTCAGGCATCACTGTCCTGATGGACTTTCAACACCTTGCGGCCAGGCAGTCAGCCCTGTCCATGGCGCAACTCAGTGAGCAGCAGTCCAACTTGCTGGGCCCCAGAGGACTGTTCGCCAGGTTTTCCCGGGAAGTGCCGCTGCTGGGAAGGCAGGCAACGGTCTTTGAAGACCTCTATGAGATCAATGACCGCCAGCACCAGTTGCTGGCTGAAAAGACCGTACGCTTCATCCTTGGGCGCTACCGTCGGCGACAGGTTGAGCAGAACCCTTTCACTGGCATGTCCCGGGAGTTTCTGTGTTGTGTCGTCTATGACGAAGCGGCGCCTTATACCCAGGCCGAGCGCTATGCCGCAGGCGAGGCGCTGCGCCAGCGCGACAGCGAGTACTTCGCCAAGCTCATTGCCACCACCCGTGACACGGTCGAGCGGCGGATTGTCTTCCACGGTCTGCTGGAACATTTCGATGGCCTGCTGCCCGTCGAACAGAGCATCTACCCGATCAACTATCGGGCAGTCCAGCAACGTCATCTCGATCATGAAGAGGGCATTTACGGCAAGCTCAACCTGACTCAGCCACTGAGCGTGATTCTGGAAACCCGCACCCCCGAATGGCTGCTGGAAAACCTGTGCGTACTGGCTGGGAATTCTCATTGAGCGGCCAACGCCGGGGTGTCAGCTCTGTGCTGTCAAGCGCATCAGGTCCGGTGACTGATCCTGAATGCTGACCACCCGGTTGCGGCCATTGGCCTTGGCCATGTAGAGCGCCTTGTCCGCCTCGTTCAGCCACATGGCGGCATCCGTGATATGCGGCTGATAGGCCGCAATACCGATGCTCAGGCTGATATTGAGGTCGGGAAGCAAGATGTCGATGTTTTCCTTGACCACACTGCGCAGGCGCTCAAGGATCTCGCTGGCCTGTCTGGCGCCGGTGGCAGGCAGGATGATGCAGAACTCATCGCCGCCATAACGGCCTGCCAGGTCGGTATCGCGCAGGTTTTCAGACAGTGCTTCGCTGATGTTCTTGAGCACCGTGTCGCCCATGATGTGGCCATAGGTGTCATTGATGGACTTGAAATGGTCGATGTCGATCAGCGCGATGGCGCAGGGCAGCTCTTGCTTGCGGCTCCTGATGAACTGGGCTTCGAGCAGGTCTTTCCAGGAGCCGTGATTGATGAGGCCTGTCAGGCTGTCGGTGCGGCTGAGCTCGCTCAGGAGATTGCGGTGTTCCCACAGCTTGAGTGCAAGCTGATGGCTCATCCAGCCAATGAAAATCGGGTAAATCAACAGCACCGGCAGGCAGGCATAGATCTGCATCGTGGTGCTGTCGGTATTGATTACCGGTGACACCAGCACCAGCGCAAGTATCGCCCCCAGTAACTGCGCCACAAACCCCTGAAGCATCAGCCGCGGGCCACAGGCTGAAATATTGTGCATGGCCATCATCGCCAGCACCGTGACGCTGGGCAGCAGACTGAACCCCATCGCCCCGACCCAGAAACCGCCCGCAAGGGAATCGGTCAGCAGGTTGCGCCATTCCGTCTTGTAGGGCTGAGGTGAGCGTTTTGCGAGTTGATACGCGATGTGCGGCCAGATAAGAGCATTGGCCAGTGCCAGCCACCATAACCACTGCGCAGCGTTCAATTGGTACAGCGACACGACCACAGTGAAGAAACCTATGCCCACGCCGAGGGTGCGTGGCGCATAAATTCTCTTGGCAAATGAAAGACCTTTGCCTTGTCGTGTGCTCATAGCGCTTACCGGACTGTTGTAAGACCCGGCCAGCAACCCTTGTGTTTGACCGAAAGGCAAGAGTTTCCCCCGATGGCGGCACCATGGGAAGAGCCTTTTGCCCGTAATCCTCAAATTAGGGACGAAACGATATCTTGCTGTCGCCTTTTCGTGAATAAATTCACTCCTGCCTGGCCGTAAGCCAATTTCTGTGGGAGCGAATTCATTCGCGAACAAGCAGGCTCAGCCCTTCGCCCGACGCCCCTGAAGCAGCGTCAACCAGGCCACCGCAATGGCAAGCACCGCAACCCCGGCTGCCACATGGCCCACCGATTCAAGCCCGAGATGCTCGATGGTCGCGCCGCCGATAATCGAGCCCAGCCCGATCCCGGCATTGGCCGCCGACACATTCAAGGTGCCAGCCAGCGCCTGGGCCTGAGGGGCGGCCTTCATCACCCGGATCTGGCAGATCGGGAACAGCGCCGTATGCGCGATGCCCCACACCATCAGCACCACCGCCAGCAACGGCAATGAACCGGCCATCGGCACGCTGGCACTCATGCCCAGCGCCAGCAGCAAGGCAAACACCATGGTCGAGCCCAGCGGGCTGCGGTCTACATAACGTCCGCCCAGGCCATTACCGATCAAACCCACGGCACCAAAGCCCATCAGCCACCAACCGACCTGAGCCGGCGCAACGTGGGCGATACGCTCAAGCGTGTCGGCCAGATAGGTATAGGCCGCGAACATCGCCGTGAACAGCAGGATCGACAGCAGCAGGTTCATCATGAAATGCCGGTCGCGCAGGATTCTGGCCTGTTGGGCCAGGCCGACCTTCTCGGTAGGCGCCAGATGCGGCATCGACAGGGCCAGCAGCAAGGCCATCAACCCGGAAAGCACCGTCAGCGCCCAGAACGCACCGCGCCAGCCCACGGCATCGGCAAACACCGTACCCAACGGAATACCCAGCAGCATGGCGGCGGAAATCCCCAGATAAACCTGCGCCACGGCCTTGCCCGCATTTTTGGGGCCCGCCAGCAGACTGGCGGTTTCACTGGCCGTCCCCCAGAACACAGGCAACGCCAGCGCCGGGATGAAACGAGCGACGGCCAGCACCCAGATATTGCTCGACACCGCTGCCAGGGCATTGGAAGCGGCAAAGATCAGCAGAATCGCGATGAACGTGCGTTTGCGGTCCAGGTGGGAAAGCATCGCCGTCAGCGGCGGGCCGAAGAGCATCACCGTGAAGGCAAATAGCGTGACCAGCAAGCCTGCCACCGAGATCGAAATACCCAGATCCCGCGCCAGCGCAGGCAACAGGCCGATAATCAGAAACTCGGTGGTGACAATCACAAAGCCCGCAAGCGCCAGAATGGCAATGGACACACCCGTGCCCGTGGAACGTTCGCCGCTGGCAGCGGCACTGGAAGCAGATTCTGAATACGACATGACACCCAACCGGAACTTAAGGAGTGTGTCATTTTATTACGGAAAAGAGTTCTTATCTTTGGCGGTTTTTCGAGGCACTATTGAAATTATTTCCACAATTGGAGGCTCAGCGTGTTCTCTCCTGATCGACTCAAGGGCATCACCACCTTTGTCGCCGTTGCCAATGCAGGCAGCTTTACCTACGCTGCCGAGCGTCTGAACCTGACCAATTCTGCCGTCAGCAAAAGCGTGGCCCGACTGGAGAGCCGCCTGGGCATGCGCCTGTTCGAGCGTACCACCCGCACCCTGGCGTTGACGGAGGAAGGCGTTGCCTACCACGGCGTCTGCCTGCGCATTCTTGCTGAGCTGGAAGAAGCAGAAACCGCATTGCTGGCGCAACGCTCCGAACCTGTCGGGCAATTACGCATCGACCTGCCAGCCACATTCGGGCGACTAAACGTGCTGCCCCTGATTCTGAAATTTGCCGGGCAGCACCCGAGGCTGCGTCCTCGCGTCACGTTCACGGATCGCTTTGTTGACTTGCTGGAAGAGGGCATCGACCTGGCAGTACGCATTGGCGGGCCGAACGTCTGGCCAGCGGGCGTGGGGCATCGTTGTCTGGGCACCGAGCGAGTGATCTTCTGCGCCGCGCCGGCCTACCTCAAACGCCACGGCACCCCCCACAGCGCCGAAGAACTGGCCGGGCATGACTGCATCCAGTTCGGCAGAGGCGATGGCAGCACCAGCCCATGGCTGTTTGTCGATGCCCAGGGCCAACCCGAAACCCGTGCCATCGAAGGCCGCATCGTGGTGGGCAACGGCGAAGCACTGGTGGCCGCCGCAACCTCCGCATGCGGCATCGCCCAACTGGCAACCTGGCTGATCGAAGAACAACTACAGCGCGGCGAACTGGTAGAAATCCTCCCGCACCTCAGCACCGACGGCCTACCCCTTCACCTCGCCTGGCCCCGCAGCCGCGAAGCATTGCCCAAGGTGCAGGCCTTGATCGAACTGCTTGCCCAATCCCTGCGGGTGTAGGAAAGAGCGAAAGAGCTGCAAGTTACAAGCTTTTGACTTGCCGCTTGAGGCTTATAACTCCTACTCTCCAATAACCGTCTTCACCATCTGCTCATGCTCCACCGCATTCTTCGCATTGGAAATCACATTCAGAATCGCCGACCGGCTCCCGGAAGCCGCCACAACGGTCGTGCTCAACACCTTCGCGCCGCTCATGGTCGCTGAGGCATCAATCTGACGGACACCCAGGCCGTTCTTCTTGACGATTGTCTTCTCGCCCAGCTCCTTGAAATCCTTGTAACTGGAACGCTGCTGGGTCAATGTCCCGGCCACCAGACCATCCAGCACCAGGCGGTCGTTATCGCTGGCCTGCATATCCATCGGGATCGGGGTTTCCGTGACGATCAACACCCGCTTCTGCGCCTGATTGGTGTAAAGCGCGCCACTGACGCCTTGCGCAATGGCCTTCGCATCGATTTCAGGCATCTCGCCCTTCACGTAACCAGCCGGCAGCGTGAACGTCAACTTGCCGTCGAGCAACGAAGCTTTCTGGCTGGCAGCAGCCTGCTTCTCGGCAGCGGGCTTTGTCGCCGCCTGGGCACTCACAATGCCTTGGCAACTGGTCAATGCAACGCACAGCATCACGGCTTTAAGACTGAACGACTGCATGGGATGTCCTCGTTGATCACTGGCTGACAGTTTAAAAAGTTGTTTAAAAACATACACAAAGTTAAAGGTGGAGCGTGTTCATGACGTCCTGAATATACCCCGCATGCCCCGGCACTTTGGATAATCCTTACATCCCCAGAAGTCGCCACCGGCATTACCACCGGTACGAGCCACTTTCATGATCATGGTCTTTTTACAGTGCGGGCAATTGGGCGCTACAGGCTTTATGACCGGCTTGGGAGGCGCTGGTTTTTTAACCGATTCACGTACTGCAATAACCGGAGCAGCAGGTGTTTTTTCCACCGGCTCAACGGGTTGCTGCACATGAGGTTTTGCAGTCGCAGGTGATTCTGGCACGTCGCGGGGTCTGCGTCTGACCAGCCACGAAATCAGGGGCTTGCTCAGCCAGCCGGGCAGCTTCGCAGCCATATGGACAAGGGCTTCAAGGCGTGAAGGGGGTTTGCGTGACATGGCGTTGCCGGGGCGAGTCGCTTTGAAATGGACGCTCATGGTGCAGAGAACAACGGGATGAAGCAAAGGATTTATGGCTTTTCAAGCGCATGGACAGCCAGCGCCAACAGCGGCTTTTCAGTGCGGTTAAACACTCGTGCAGCAGATGTTTAAATAAACAGAGCAGGGCAATCAGTGACTCTCTTGGCCGCCAAAGCTTCTACCTCTTTACGCGTGAACGGCCGTAAAAATAAATGGCGCTTCAATCGTTTGAAAATGCAGCACAACAATAATTAAAGGCCCTGTCAACAGGGTCGATAAATATGCCAATGCGATTCCGGTTGTCACTTTGAAAGACTGTGCTAAACCTTCAAGGTACCCGGTATTTGATGAAGATTTTATCAGGGAGAGGTCTTCTAGATGCGTGTAAACATGCCTGTCACCCAGAACGAGAGAACCTTTCCCGCTTCTGAACGTTTGATTTCCACCACCGACCTCAATAGCCACATCACGTACTGCAACGATGCCTTCGTAGCGCTCAGCGGTTTTACACGTGAAGAGCTGATCGGCCAGCCACACAACCTGGTCCGCCATCCGGACATGCCACCTTCGGTCTTCGCCCACATGTGGGAAACCATCAAACAGGGCAAACCCTGGATGGGCGTGGTCAAGAACCGCTCCAAGCAAGGCGACTACTACTGGGTGAGCGCCTACGTGACCGCCGTATACGAAAACGGTCGCATTGTCGGCTATGAATCGGTGCGTTCGCTCCCGACCCGCGATCAGGTACGCCGTGCCGAAGCGCTCTATGCGCGGTTGCGTGCAGGCAAATCTGCGGTTTCCAAACTCGGCAGTGCGCAATACCACCTGCTGCGCCAGTTGCCGATGGTTCTCTGCGCACTTGCCCTGATGGTGGGCGTGTACCTGCTGGACGACAATGCATCCTTCGTCATGATCCTGGTGGTATTGGTCGCCCTGGGTGGCTACCTCGAAGCCCGCCATCGAAGCAGCATCCAGAAAACCCTCGACGACCACCCCAAGGCGTTTACCAGCCCACTGGTTGCCCTGACCTACAGCGACAACCGCGGGCCTCAGGCGCAACTCGACCTGGCTTTGCTCAGCGAAGAAGCGCGCCTGCAAACCGCCTTGACCCGCTTGGTGGATACCGGCGAAAGCGTCAGAAAGCACGCCGGGCAATCGGCGCAACTGTCGCATCAACAAGCGCGCTCCCTCGATCAACAGCGCAGTGAAACCGACCAGTCCGCCACCGCGATCAACCAGATGGCGGCGACCATTCAGGAAGTCACTCACAACGTCCAAAGCACCGCCCATGCCGCCGAAGAAGCCGACAAACTGGCACAGCAAGGCCGCAACCTTGCCGATGACAGCCTGCTGGCGATTCGTCACATGGCCAACTCAGTGACCGAGATCGGCACCGCCGTCGGAGAACTGGCCAGCGCCACCCAATCCATCGGCAGCGTTGTCGACGTGATTACCGCCATTGCCCAGCAAACCAACCTGCTGGCCCTCAACGCCGCCATCGAAGCCGCTCGTGCGGGTGAACAAGGTCGTGGTTTTGCCGTGGTAGCCGATGAAGTTCGCTCGCTGGCCTCACGCACCCAGTCCTCGACTGAACAGATCCAGCAGATCATCACCTCATTGCGCGACGGTGCCGACCGAGCCGTGCAGACTGCCAGCAAAGGCGAACAGATCTCCCAGGAAAGCGTCGCCAGCGTCGAAGCCGTGCAAAAGGCCCTCGACGGCATCAGCCAGGCCGTCACCCGGATTACCGGCATGAGCCAGCAAATGGCCTCCGCCTCGGAAGAACAGACCCACGTAGCAGAAAACATCAGCCAGCAAATCACCCGCATCGCCCAACTCTGCGACCAAAGCGCCGGCCAGGCGCAGCAAGGCTCACAGATCAGCAAAGAGCTGGAAGAAATGGCTGAGTACCTGCACAGCCTTGCGGAGCGGTTTAATCGATAAATGTCTTCGCGAATGAATTCGCTCCTACCGGGTTATGGGGATTTTTAAATCTCCACATACTTCCGTAGGAGCGCATTCATTCGCGAAAAAGATCGATCACATCAAAACTACTCTCTTGTCACTGAGCGGTTAATCTACTTTCTCCGATCCTTCCATATATCAAAGGGTATATCTTCCTTTTTTCGGAAATAGTGGTTTTCAACGCTCACGGTGTTTAAAACCTGTTTTTCGTGCGAACCACGGTTTTCTTTCCCAAGGCACGGCAGAGGATGAGGCGTAAGCAAAAATCAGTGCGAATGAAATCCAGCCAAGTGTTGAGCTGTCTTGAGTGCCATGGAAAGGAAGTTTTTCTTTTTCTATGAAGCGCATGTGAAGATAAATAAAAAATATGTTGTATGTCATGACGGCCCAGAATTTTACCGTTGAGAAATTCTTTCCAGAGAATGCAGATCGTGCCCAAAGTGAAGGCAGGTAAAAGGCAATGCTCATGAGTGTGAATGTTAAGTAAATTATGGCGTTGCCCATATGGAGAAGGTGGAATAGATAGGTGGTTCATGCAGTTTAGGTAGTTATTTTCTTACGATTCTGATCCGATGTACCCATGGTGTTATGTGGGTAAAAGCGTGTGCAAAGAGCATGACAAAAGAAAGCCAGCCAAAGATGGAGTTATCTTGCTTTCCTACAAAGGGAAGTGTGCTTAGCTTGATGAAAGACATGTGTATAAACATAATAACAGTGTTGTAGACGGCTAAGATGCATCTTTTTGTGGGAGAGTAGTCGTTTCCGGAAAAGAAAAGACTTGCCCACAATGAAATCAAATAGGCTATAAGGGTGAGTAGCGTGAATGATGTGAATATAATGGCTTCATTCATTGTTCTTCCTCCATTTGTAGGGCGTTATTTTATTATGTTGGGATTCGTTTTTCTCTCTTTTGGTGAAGGCAATGAAAAGCCATGAGCAAAAATAAGAAAATAAGACAGCCAACCCAGGATTGAGTTGTCTACTGCTCCGAAGACGGGAAGGATACTGAGTTTTATAAACTGTACATGAATGTTTCCTAATGCGACATTGTAGGCTAAGACGGGCCAGATTATAAAGAGTGAAAACCTTTTTCCAGAGAAATAGCGACTATACAAAAGTGAAGGTATGTAAAAAAGTAAGGAGAGGAATATAAATGCCGCATAGATAGAAGTGTCAGTCATTTTGGCATCTCCACTGGTCAATAATACTGTCGAATGTGATGCCGTCTGAAATTAAATCAACAGCGACAACTTTAGTGGGAGTTATCTTATAGGCTCTAATATAATCTGTATGAATGTACTTAAAAAGTCGCCATGAATCAGGTTTTAGTACTAGTCTTCCCGCGCCATAGACAGAAAGCGATATATCAACTAATCCGTAAGCTACATTCCCTACACAGTCATCATATCCGCTGATTCTGGCAAGTTTCTGATATCCCTTGCGCAAGGGCCCTTCTGTGTCAGAACGTCCCGTTATGAGGTTGCGCCCATTTTCATAAACGTTGTTGGTCCCATGAGCTATTAATGAGCCGCCAAATAATAAACACAGCGTACCCATTGATGCATAACAAACTCCCACACCTCCTGCTACCTGCAGCCCACCAGCGATTACACCGATTCCTTTTTTGCCAATTTCAAAAGACTGATTAAGCAAGCTTTCCTGCTCATCCTGTATCGCTTTCAAGCCTTGCTCGACAGTCTTATCGCCTTGCTCAACATCCCTGACAATGCTCCTGGCGTAATAAGCCACTTCCCGATTGAATTGAAGCCGGAGCATTCCGTCGTTGATATGCCGAGCCGCTACGGTACAGGCCTGTCCTGCTAACAGGGACGCCGCCTCGTTTACTTTCCAAAGCTCATGACTCTTTGAGGTTTCCTTTGTACTCAATGGTTCATTCCCCACCCCAGAAAGCGTGTCCGCGTGTTCGGGCCGAGTGGTGAGTCCAGATGATTTCGCTGTAACGGATGGATATATGCTCTTGAGCTTCTGCACCGTTCTGCAAGATGGCGTGCGGTATATCCAGCATTAACTCGGAAATAAGCCCACCTTTTATTTCAATACTATAAAACTTCTCTTGAAGGCCCTTGGGCGATGTGCGATAGAAATCGATCATGCAATCTACAGGCTCACGATTGGCCAGAGCCTGAGCCAGCAAAGGCGAAGACTTATCAACGTTCTTGACGATAATAATCGGACGATGGGTAGCGTGCTTGATGTTTCCGACATTGCTCATTTGATGAGCAAAGGACAGCACCATGATTTCATTCAGATGCCCCTTCTGGCATTTATTACCAATGGATTTCTCGTCGGAGCAACCTTCTGACATGAGGCCTTGAGTATCACCCTTAATGGTCATGTAATCGTGATGAGCCATATAAAAATCATCCTGATAAATGGCTGATCAGTTTATGGGCGAGACTTTAATGAGTATGTAGGACTATTCCGAGATTGAGTTCATCTATGGATATAAGGTGTAACGAGGAGGGCGCTGGTCCGCTCATCTGTGAAATGAACGGGCCAGAATACCCACGTAATCAACTACTCACTTGCGTTACTTC
Organism: Pseudomonas sp. Irchel 3A18; assembly: GCF_900187465.1. Lineage (NCBI taxonomy): Bacteria > Pseudomonadati > Pseudomonadota > Gammaproteobacteria > Pseudomonadales > Pseudomonadaceae > Pseudomonas > Pseudomonas sp. Irchel 3A18. The sequence continues at coordinate 386,602 of NZ_FYDI01000004.1, read as the reverse complement.
ATCACGCTCCTTGGAAAAACCTCGCCGCACCCTGGAACCAGGTTCCATTCGACCGGCTTTGTTGCTCCTCAAGTCCCTGCCCAGGCCATGGCAACACCTGCGGTACATCCCGCAACCGGATCCACGGTTCGTTCTGCCAATGCAACATGCTCAACGACAACCCCGGCCATTGCAGCAGGCTCAGATTCGGCATGCTCTCCACCGGTGGCTCCTGCGCATCCCGCAACGCCGCGACCACCTCATTGGTAATCCAGTGCCGCAAACTGCGATGCTCGGGGTGATAGTGATGAACCAGCAACGCATATAGCCCCGACTCACTGATCATCAACGCCTCCTCAGTACGCCCATGAGTTTCCAGCCAGAGCGTACGGCGCTGGTCTGAATCAAGCTTGCTTGTGGTGCGCTCGTTGAGCGGCCAGGCAATGAGCTTGCTCAGGTCTCGGGCAGAGAACCAGGCCTGGGTTTCAAGGAGGAGGGCGCGGAGTTGGCGGTTGTAGCGGAGGAAGGTGGTGGGGGTGAATGTTTCTGCATGACGCTGTGGAGTACTGGTTGTTTGAGCTTCGTTTAGCATTATTGGCCTCTACCGGTTAGCTGAAATGTTTCGGACCAACGTAGAGATGGGGCAAGAAACCCCAACGAGCCACCCCGATAGCAGAGAATCACTTGCTCATTCGAGCAGCATGAAACCCAGCTTTTGCTTGGAGTGATGACTTTACGTTGGGTGTTTCTTAGGCACCGGCGTGAACGATACGGGTATTGCTGCGCTGCAGATATCAGAGGAGGGCTAGCGTTGGTGTCGGACGTTTCTATGAAACATTCGTCGGAAGGCAGATATTCTGCCCATCAGCAGCACAAGCTGACTTTACCCATGCTGGCAATCTAGATACTGTTGACGGACTTTTCCTACAGGGACGTTCAGCAATGCCTTCGCTCAACCAGATTTTCTTCGGCCCACCCGGAACGGGGAAAACCTACGCGACCATTGATGCGACGTTGGAGATTCTTGATCAGTCCTACCTTACTCAGCACAGGAACGATCGAACTGCGCTGAAAGCCCGTTTCGACGAGCTGCTTGCAGTAGGTGATGTACATTTCGTGACCTTCCATCAAAGCTTCAGTTATGAAGATTTTGTAGAGGGATTGCGTGCCGAAACTGGTGAAGATGGTCAGCTTCGATATTCAGTTGTGCCGGGAGTTTTCAAAAGTGTTTGTGAGTCAGCTTATCGCGGCTATAACGCTTTTAAAGTGGGGAATCGTTTTGGCGGTTACAAGGTTATTTATGCCTCGAAGGATGTGGTGGAGATAGAAAAACCGTTAGGTAAGCATCTGGCCATCGGAATGAGCTTGATGAACGCGCTTGCGACACTTGTTCGCGAGGGGCAGTTGAGTACAGAGGATTTGGGCAATAAGGCCTGGGCTGAGAAAGTCCCTGATTCTACGTTTGATCCGTTTGTCATGAACGGCTATAAAAACTTTTTGCCCTCAATGGTCCGTCACATGGTTGGCCAAACTGAGTCAGGATTGTTTGAGCCAAGCTCGTTGCCGAAGCACACGCCTAAAGTCCTCATCATCGACGAGATAAATCGTGGCAACATCTCTCGCATTTTCGGCGAACTGATTACTTTAATTGAGCCGTCTAAGCGCGCTGGCTCGCCTGAAGCGCTAGAAGTTACGTTGCCTTACTCGAAGGAGCGTTTCAGTGTTCCCGATAACGTCTACCTGATCGGCACCATGAACACCGCTGACCGTTCGCTGGCTGCTTTGGACATCGCTCTTCGTCGACGCTTCACCTTTACCGAAGTCCCGCCGAATCCTGAATTGCTTCATAACGTCACGGTTGAGGGCATCGCTATCGATAGTCTCCTAGACGTGATGAACCAACGAATCGCAGTATTGCTTGATCGGGACCATTGCCTCGGTCACGCATACTTCATACCCCTCAAGTCTGAGCCCACGTTGGAGCGTTTGGAGGATATATTCCGACAGCAAATTCTCCCGCTGCTTCAAGAGTATTTCTTTGAGGATTGGCAGCGAATTCAATGGGTTTTGAATGACCAACGCAAAGCCGTAGAAAATCGTTTTCTCCTTCAGCCTAATCAAGACCTTAGTGTTTTATTTGGAGATTCGGTTGCCATCAACCAGAGTAACGAGCGTTGGGAGCTGAACGTTGAGGCATTTGGTCTGGTTGAGGCTTATCTTGGGATTATCGATCATGCCTCTCAAATATCGCAGCCGCTTGTGGTAAAGGAAGCTAGTGAAGATGGGGTCACCGTGCAGCTTTTAGCCAGTGGTTCGATCGTGGTTCTTCGTGAAGGTGTTCGTGTTAGTCCGGCTTTGCCAGTGCTGCGGGAGTTCGCAGAAAAATACAACATTTCTGTTGAGTTCGGTTCGGGCTCAAAACTTAATACACGTCATCTGGGCAGAAGGGTCATCAAAGCTCTCGATGAGAGAAAAAGGTGAAAACCACCCTTATCGTTCGTGAGTATGCCCGGCTCACAACGAGTCATGTCCCAAACCCAAACCTCGATAGGGCACAAGTTTCGGCTTCGGCTTTCGATTGGTTGTGCGAGCAGAGCTCAAGGTTCAGCAAAGCCGGCGCAGCACTGGTGCAGATCGAGGATCGTCGTTGGCTCAAGCTCGATAACTATGTAGGCGTTTTGGAAACCCCTTGCGGCACTCGCATCGAAATTCTTCCCAAGCATTTTGATGAAGGCGATTGCATCCAGCAGAGCCGCGCATTGCTCAGGCGCATGATTCAAAAATCATTGAATCTTCCTACCCGTGAGGTTGGTGCCACAGCACTGCAACGTTTCGATGCCCCACTGACCGAATGGGTGATGGGTAGCTTTCTCGACGCGCTCGACCATTTAATCAAGCGTGGCCTGCGTTTCGACTACCAACGGATTGAAGAAGAGCAACGCTATCTACGTGGCCAACTCAACACTGCACGACAAATGCGCCAGCCGCCTGGGCGACAACACCACTTCCAGATTCGTCACGATATCTTCCTTCCTGATCGCCCTGAGAATCGTCTGCTCAAAACGGCATTGGATATCGTCTGCAAAACTACCCAAGACCCACGCAACTGGCGCTTATCTCACGAGTTACGCTCAATGCTGCTGGAAATCCCAACGAGCCGCGACACCATTGCAGACTTCAAACAATGGCGAAACGACCGGCTCATGGCTCACTACCAACCGGTCAAACCTTGGTGCGAGTTGATCATTCAGCAACAGACACCTTTGGCGATTTCTGGTGAATGGAAAGGCATGAGCTTGCTGTTCCCAATGGAAAAGCTATTCGAGCGTTACGTCGCGGCATGCTTGCGGGATTCTCTGCCGCCGGACACAACCTTGGATGTTGGGGTCAAAAACGAATTCCTCTGCGAGCATAAAGGTAGGAAAGTCTTTCAGCTCCGGCCTGACCTGATGATTACCCAAGGGGATAAACGCTGGGTTTTGGATACTAAATGGAAGTGTTTGGATACTGGGCCTGGCGTTAAAAACTATGGGCTGAGCCAGGACGATTTCTATCAGCTTTTTGCGTATGGTCATAAATATCTTGGCGGGCAGGGGGATTTAGTGTTGATTTATCCGAGGCGGGCAGGGTTTCAGGAGGCGTTGCCGGTTTTTGAGTATTCGGCGGGGTTGAAGTTATATGTTGTAACTTTTGATTTGGATGCGGAGTTGTTAGGTGAGTTTCTCGGGCTAAGTTTTTAAGTGTTTAATTAGTAATGTTTTTTGTGGAGGACTATTGTTTGAAAAGTTAGGGGGGTGAGTTTTATGGTGGTAGTAATTGGTTTTTGGTTTTGTTTGTTCTGGAAGGCTACAAAGTTTACTGCTTTAGTAGGCGTGGCAATACACCAGATTGCTATCCGATGCATTGCTGCGATTGTGTTGGCTTGGTTTTTCAGGAGTGAGCTGCGGCTAGCTTCTTGCAAAGTGTGGTGGCATGTTCAGGGGCAGTAACTACTTGGGTTTTAGTTGTTGACTTTAAGGTTAAAGCTTTAATGAAAGCCAATCACCTTCCTTAAAGTTTGTGAATCCATTGTTGATAAAGTGTTGTCGATCTACGTCGTAAGTTGCACACAGTACTTTATATCCTTCTGGTGCAAGAATGTCCTTTGCCTCTCTTGCTCGTTTAAGAGGGTCTTTTTGTTGTGCAACTTGCTCTATGGCTGTTCTAGGGATTATTTGGCTTGTTACATTGGTAAATAAAGCCCTTATTCTTTGTACGCCACTTTCTTTTGACATGATCGATTGTCGTATTTCTGGGTGGAGTTTCATTAAGAAGTTTGGAATCATTGGTGCGTTATTGATTAACCAGAAAATTCTGTTTTTTCCTGCAGCAGAAACACTTTTCTTCCCGTCTTGATTTGAGCCGGTTGTAAGGTTATCTGGAGTCATTCTTAGTAACCCCATGCTAAATTTCTCAGTATCATCACTGCCACTTACCAGAATACATAGATGACCTATCGCTTCTCTCGGAATCATCCAATTACCGGTTAATGAGAATTTTGTATCAACTTCATTGTCACATATTAGATTGTCTAAAATTCTGCCTCGTTCAAGCGATAGTTTGTCTCTTATAATTATCTCTACTTTCGTTCCTATGTAAGTTTTTTCTGTTTTTTCTAGTTGTGCGATGCTGTATCTACCGGTTCTTGCTCCGTCTATGACTTCGTCAAAAGATTGACGAAGCCCTTGCGAGATAACCTTCTGCAGATCCTTTTTCTTTATGAGAAAGTCAGCAACGGATTCAAGTGCAGCATCCTGTTCAAAAAAAATCTCTTCTGTCAAGGTATTGTCCTCATGATTTGGTTGATATCATGAGGCCATGCTAGGAGGAATGCAAGATTTGCTGGTTGGCTGTTAAAGGATATAGCAGCTTAATAAGTAGACTTTCGGTTCCGTGGGCTTGGCAGTTCGTAACTGGAGGCGGGGTGGTATAAAGCCCTCTGTGATTTTTTATGAGGGCTATATTAAGAGCGGTGATTTTTTAAAATTTATATTTTTATAGTGTATTTTTTAATTAGGCCCGTTTGAGTTTTGATTTTGCCGACGCTGTAAGCGCAAGATTTATTTGCTCTCCTATAGCACGAGCAACTGGTGGTGGAAATGCGTTGCCTACCTGCCTATATGAGGCGGTTTTTTTTCCACTGAATTGCCAGCTATCTGGGAAGCCTTGAATTCGTGCCGCCATTCTGACTGTGAGTTTTGGAAAACCTACGAAATCCTTTTCGGGCTCAGAGTTGGCAATTCCCATACCATTAACGCCAAGAGCCGCCCATGCTTTTTTAGCTCTTGTTGGTCCCAGATCAGGACCACCGTGCTTTTTGCTTCCTCCCACCAACGTTGGGGCAATTTGACACGCTAGCTCTTTCCAATGGTCTACATCTTTCCAGCCATGTAGAGCCATAAGATCATAGAGTGCCTCTCCTACCGTCGATGCTGCTTCTGGATGTGGTGTTGGCCATTCAAAAAAATCTATTAAGTCTGGTTGAAGAGCTATCAAAATAGCTCTTGGACGAAGTTGTGGAACACCATAGTCTTTAGCGTTTAGCAACTTCCATTCAGCAAAGTAGCCGAGCTTTTTGAGCTCCTCAACAATTTTTTTACGATACTCTGCGAATTTTGGATCCAGTAAGCCTTTTACATTTTCTAGCATTACAACTCTTGGCCGACACTCGTCGACGAGTCGCAATGCATCTGGAAACAAATCACGCTCATCTGCATCCCCTAACTGCTTTCCTGCCTTGGAAAATGGAGGGCATGGCACTCCGCCTGCTAGTAAATCGATACCATGAAAAGCAATAGCACTGTATTCCCTAACATCACATTCTTTAACAACCCAGTTAGGGCGATTTAACTGGAGGGTTGCGCATGCCGACGGTTCTATTTCCACCAAATTGAGATGGTCAAAGCCCGCTTGCTCAAGGCCTAAAGCTTGACCACCTGCACCGGCGCAAATTTCGATCGAATCCAAGGTGATACCTCTGTAGCCCTCTGTATGGATGTACAGTATGTGCTATTTTCATGTTCAAAACAGATAACATAATACCAGTTTGAAGAAAAAAAACGTCTGGCGTGGCTGAGAGCCCTTTCGAGCAAAAAATCATCTGATTTGGCAGAAACCCCATAAGCGTAAGCCTGCACCGCCAAGGCTGCTACGACCATCAGTTTTTTCATCATCACGCTGCCAACGCTCGCTGAGGCGCTAGCTGGCAATGACCTGCAAACCATGGATGAATACTGTCCATCGATAAGTACATCATGACAATTGCCCTACAAACGCTCCGATAAAGTATTCGATCCATCCAGACCGGGCTCATTACCAAGCAATCTGGCACTCCACACATGCAATTCACTCTCATCCACATCCAGACGCTTGAGCCACTGATCAGCCGACCAGCCAACCAAGCGCAATTCACCATCATGCGAGCCGCCGTGCAGGGAGCCTACAGTTTCATAGCGAATGCTTTTAAGCGCGTGGTTCAGCAGTACGTATGCCGACGGTTTCGGGTCTTCGGCATCACCGCTCAGGTATGGATAGGCTCCGGCTTGTATCACCAAGGCTTCCTCGCAACGGTATAAGGCGAAGTGGCTCGGTGGCAGTTGCATGCGCAATGCTTCTAGCCCGCCTGCCAACTCCAACCGTTCTTTATCAAGCAGTGTCAGCCAACTGACCGTTTTGATCTTGCTGGCCTTGAATTGCGGGCGGTTAGCCAAGAGCGCCGCAGTGCCTACATCCAGTCCGGGCATGCGTGTGGCCATGAAGGCTTCTGTGGGTTGGTTGTCATCCCGTTTGGTTATCGAGAGGTTATAGGCATGGCCTGCGTAGCCCTGCTGCGGATTCAGGCGTTTCGAGAAGTCGATAAACAGTTGCAGAAACTTGAGCGGGTTCTGCTCCTGATACAGCAGGGGAACGGAGAACTCCAGAACGCTCAGGTCGTCTCCCATTTTGGCTTCCCAGGCAGGCTGGCCAAAAAACTCGAAGTACCAGGCACTGGCATCGTCAGGTTGCTTGCCGCTGGTGTAGTAAAAGCTCAGAGGATAATTCTCGCTCATGGCCGCCAGCATTTCGCGCAGGGGTTTGGCTTTACTGTATGGCGTTAGTGGTTTTCCCTCTGGCGGTTCTTCGCGCCATAGCCAAGTTAGATGGGGCTCGGCAATATGCTTGAACTCATCGAAGCATTGGCATACCGCCTCGCGTGCCTGAGGCGTATGGGCTCCCTTGAAATAGAGCGTGCCGCGCAGGCAGAGCACGACCATTTCAGCCATGCTGCTGATCTTCGTTGTTCTGGTAATGTTTGGCTATTTCTTGCCAGATGTATTTATATCTATAGCTCAGCCAATGGGTGAGTAGTTTGTCACGCTGACGTCGAAACGAGCTTTTCTTACGAGTTTCGAGCATTTCTTTAATATCTGTTTCCAGCTCATCTCTGTTGAAGCAAAGCCAGATGGTCGGAATCACGCTACCAAGGTTGGAATGGCAAATAGGAGCAACCTCTGAATAGAGAATGCTTTTTACTTCTTCCGGCTCAAGGTGCTCGACCTGTTTTGCAATGGCTGCGTAGTCAATTTCGTTATCCACAAATGCATCGGATAATGCCCACCATACATTTGCCCGGTCTTGTTGGCTTATAGAAGGCATTGGGCAACTGGTCGGATCGCTTATGCGTGCGGCAGGCTTTGCCATGTGTGACTCCATGTCAGCAGACTTTAGCAATGGGGGACTTTATCAGAACTTCTGTGAAAACGAAGCGGGTCTGGGCCTTGCGGTTTGACTGGCATCGAGCGCAGATCAATCCCGGTGTACTTGCCACAGCGTTATTTTGAGCGAGGAATTCGTTGACTGAACTTCAGTTTTCGCGGGCAAGCGCGCTCCTACGGTTTGGTCGTAAGATATTGAATTTATTTGGATGGCTTCTTTGCGCTGTCGCGGGCAAGCCCCCTCCCACGGGTGCGCATTTCTTCTCAAGTGCTGCGTGAAGGCTACTGTTCACACCTATTCCTCGAAGCATCCTTTCAACCGATCCCGAAAGCTCTTTATCAGTGGCTCCTTCGATCTCCCGCGTCTCAACGCCAGCGAAAACGGTGCCTGATACCCGAACGTTGTCGGCAGCAGCACTTTCAGCCGCTTCTGATCCACCCAGAATTGCGCGTAGTGCTCCGGCAAGTAGCCGATATACGCGCCGGACAGTACGAGGATCAGTTGCGCTTCCATGGATTCCACTGTCGCGGCGCTGTGTTTGAAGCCGTGGCGGGCGAGTTCGGCCTGGCTCCAGTAGCCGCGGCCGACCATGCGCTGTTGGGTGATGACTTCGGCGGGGATGCGGCGCTGGTCGAAGAGTTCGTGGCGGTCGCTGCAATACAGCCAGTGCTGTTCGCGGTAGAGGCCTTGGTACATGAGGCCGTTCATGCGGATGGAGAAGGCGCCGATGGCGAGGTCGATGCGGTTTTCCTGTAAGCCCAGTTGCAGTTGCGCGGGGCTGAGTACCGAGAGGTGCAGGTGTACGGCGGGGTGTTCTTTGCTGTAGGCGCCGATGACGTCGGCCAGTGGCAGGGCCGGGTCGCTGACGGTGGTGTCGAGCACGCCGAGGTTGAGGGTGCCGCGCAGTTCGCCTTTGAGGGCGGCGCTGTAGCGCTCGAAGCCTTCGAGTTCGGCCAGCAGGCGCAGGGTTTCCTGGTGGAAGAGCTCGCCTTTGCTGGTGAGGCTGAAGCCGCCACGGCCTCGGTGGCAGAGCACAAGGCCAAGCTGGGTTTCGAGCTGGCTCATGTAGGTGCTGATGGCGGAGGTGGAGAGGTTGAGTTCCTGTTGTGCGGCGGCAAAGCCCTGATGGCGTACCACGCTGGCGAAGATGCGCAGCAGTTTGAGGTCGGGCAGGGCTGAGGACATGGGGGCTCCTGTGAATATGGCTGTCGCCAGCAAGCGGCCTCCCACAGGGATTGGTCGGGCTGGTACGAGGTGGCAGTGTATCTGGCGATAGTTTAGAAATCTCTGAAGTAATTATTTGCTGGCAGCGATGTGTCTGGTTGTCGCGGCTCTCCAGAATGGCCTTACTTTCAATATGAACAAGGTGAGGCCTCCCGTGGACAAGACTTTCCACCAGCCCCTGGGCGGCAATGAGATGCCCCGTTTCGGTGGTATCGCCACGATGATGCGCTTGCCCCATGTGCAGGCACCCGAAGAGCTGGATCGTCTGGATGCCGCGTTTGTGGGTATTCCGCTGGATATCGGGACGTCGCTGCGTTCCGGTACTCGTTTCGGGCCTCGGGAGATTCGGGCCGAGTCGGTGATGATCCGTCCTTACAACATGGCCACAGGCGCGGCGCCGTTCGACTCCTTGAACGTGGCGGACATTGGCGACGTGGCGATCAATACTTTCAACCTGCTCGATGCGGTGCGGATCATCGAGGAGTCCTACGACCGGATTCTCGGCCATGGCATCGTCCCGCTGACCCTGGGCGGCGACCACACCCTGACGCTGCCGATCCTGCGTGCCATTCACAAGAAGCACGGCAAGGTCGGGCTGGTGCATATCGATGCCCATGCCGACGTCAACGATCACATGTTCGGCGAGAAGATCGCCCACGGCACCACGTTCCGCCGCGCTCAGGAAGAAGGCTTGCTGGACAGCGACCGCGTGGTGCAGATCGGCCTGCGCGCTCAGGGTTACACCGCCGAGGATTTCAACTGGAGCCGCAAGCAGGGTTTTCGTGTGGTGCAGGCTGAGGAGTGCTGGCACCAGTCGCTGACGCCGCTGATGGCCGAGGTGCGGGAGAAGGTGGGTGGCGGGCCGGTGTATCTGTCGTTCGATATCGACGGCATCGACCCGGCCTGGGCGCCCGGCACCGGCACGCCGGAGGTCGGCGGGCTGACCACGATTCAGGCGCTGGAGATCATTCGCGGTTGCCAGGGGCTGGATCTGATTGGTTGCGATCTGGTGGAGGTGTCGCCGCCTTATGACACCACCGGCAATACCTCGTTGCTGGGGGCCAATCTGTTGTACGAAATGCTGTGTGTGTTGCCGGGTGTGGTGCGTCGATAAAGCCTCACTCGCTCCCACCGACCAACCGTGACAGACGCTGGAGCAGCCCATGAAGCTGGAAATCTTTCGTACCTTGTGGGGGTATCGCGGCACGTGGCAGCAGGCGCTGGATGAAGCCCATGCAGCGGGTTTCGAGGGCTTTGAAGCGCGTATCCCCGAGCAGCAGGCCGAGCGTGCGGCGTTCGCGGCTTTCCTGCGTGACAACCGGGTGCCGTATATCGCGACGCTGTTCACTTCCACGCCGGTGCTGCCGTTGCAGTCGGCCACGCCGGCTGAGCATCTGGCCGATTTCAGGCACAAGTTGCAACTGGCCGCCGAGCTTGAGCCGCGCTTTGTGAATGTGCTGGCTGGCAATGACCGCTGGCCGTTGGCCCAGCAGGTGGATTTTTTGGGTGAGGCGCTGGAGATTGCATCGCGCAGCGGTTTGACGTGCAGTTTCGAGACGCACCGGGCGCGTTCGTTGTTCAATCCGTGGCTGACCCTGCAACTGATCGAGCAAGTGCCGGACCTGCGTTTCACCAGCGATATCAGCCATTGGGTGGTGACCTGCGAGCGGCTGCTGGACGACCCGGCTGACGATCTCGGTGCCTTTGTCGAGCGCGTTCATCACATTCAGGCTCGGGTGGGCTACGACCAAGGCCCTCAGGTGCCGCACCCGGCGGCTCCGGAATACGCCGCAGCGCTGGCGTTTCATCAGCAGCATTGGGAAGCGATCTGGCGTTCGCAACTGGCCCGTGGTTTTACCGGGACCACCTTGACGCCCGAGTTCGGCCCCGATGGTTATCTGCATCATTTGCCTTTCACCGATGTGCCGGTGGCCGATCTGTGGAGCCTCAATGCCTGGATGGGCCGTACCGAACGCGAGCATTTCAATGCCTTTTTCAATCGTCCAGAGAGCCTGCTGCCATGAGTGAACGTTCAGCTTTCACCCGGATTCCCGTGGTCGATATTCACGGTCTGTTCAGCGAGCGTCTGGAGGATCGCCAAGCCGTGGCCCAGGCACTTGGCGATGCGGCCCGGCAGGTCGGTTTTCTCTACATCACCGGCCATGGCATCGCCCCCGAGTTGGTCGACAACCTGCACCGCGCCGCCGAGCAGTATTTCGCCCAGCCGCTGGACGCCAAGATGCGTCATTACATCGGTACGTCCCAGAGCCACAAGGGTTTCGTGCCTGAAGGCGAGGAGGTGTATGGCACCGGCAAGCCGGATCACAAGGAAGCGTTCGACATCGGTTTTGAAGTCCCCGCCGACAACCCGCTGGTGCTCGCCGGTACGCCGCTGCTGGGGCCCAATGACTGGCCGAGCCTGCCGGGTTTTCAGGCGTCGGTGCAGGCGTATTACAAGGCCGTGTTCGCGTTGGGGCATCAGTTGTTTCGCGGCTTTGCCCTGGCCCTTGGGCTGGATGAGCATGCCTTTGATGACATGGCCTGTTTCCCGCCCTCGAAGCTGCGCCTGATCCATTACCCCTACGACGGCGAAGCGCAGGATGCTCCGGGCATTGGCGCGCACACCGATTACGAGTGTTTCACCATTCTCAAGGCTGATCAGCCGGGCCTGGAGGTGATGAACGAGCAGGGCGAGTGGATCGACGCACCACCGTTGGGCGATGCCTTTGTGGTGAACATCGGCGACATGCTGGAAGTGATGACCGCCGGTGCTTTTGTCGCCACGGCCCATCGAGTGCGCAAGGTCAGGCAGGAGCGCTATTCGTTCCCGCTGTTTTATGCCTGCGACTACCACACCCTTATCAAACCGTTGCCGCAGTTCGCGGCGGCTGAACAGAATTACGAGCCCATCGCCATTGGCGAGCACATGTGGGCCCAGGCCTTGCAGACGTATCAATACCTTCGCCAGCGCGTGGCCAGTGGGCAGATTGCCTTGCCGGAACGCGCCAGAAAGCCTTCAAGCTTCGGGCATCTGAAAAACCAGAGCGTGACTTTGTGATCTGCCTTTTCCCTCAACCTGGAATGACGACTATGCAAAACTCCACGCTTTCGCGCCTTGCCACTTCTGTGCTCGGCCTGTCTCTGTTGTTCGCGGGCAGCGCCCAGGCGGCACCGACTGCCACGCCGGGCACGCTCAAGGTCGGTATGGAAATCTCCTATCCGCCGTTCGAGTCCTACGACGGCGACAAGGTTGTGGGTTTCGACCCGGAAGTGTCCGCCGCCCTGTCCAAGCAGATCGGTGGCCTGAAGGTCGAGTTCGTCGACACACGCTTCCCGAACCTGATTCTGGGCCTGAATGCCAACCGCTTCGACACCATCATTTCGGGCATGTACATCACCGAGGAGCGCACCAAGCAGGCGGAAGCCATTCCTTACGCGCAGGTGGGCGCAGCGATCATGGTGCGCAGCGACAGCACCGCCAAACCGCAGCAGCCTGAGGACTTGTGCGGCCTGAAAGTCGGTCTGCAGCAGGGTACCAACTGGATCAACCAGCTCAAGGCGGTGTCCAGCGATTACTGCGCCAAGCAGAACAAGGGCGAGATCCTGATCAGCGAATTCCCGACCACGGCCGAGGCGTCCCAGGCGCTGATGTCCGGCAACATCCAGGCCCATCTGGAAATCTCCGCCGCTGCGCAGATGATCATCGACAAGGCCCGTGGCCGCATCGTCATCAGCTCGCAGAAGTCACTGTATGCCCAGACCTTGGGCGTCTATGTGAAGAAGGGCAACACCGAGCTGCTGGAAAAACTGCGCAGTGCTGTCGAGGCCTACAAACAGAGCGGCGAGTACAGCCAGTTGCTCAAGAAGTACAACCTGGACCCGGCGTAAATACTGCCACTGTGCAGGAGCGCGCTTGCCCGTTCGCTCCTGCAACCTTTATCTGATTCACCGAGGTCATCATGGCATTTGATTGGGCCTATTTTTTCTCGCTGTTTTCTGTCTCTGCCTTCTGGAAAGCCTGCCTTACTGTGGTTCAGTTGAGCACCTTGTCCTGGTCCATCGGGCTGGTGCTGGGCTTTCTGTTGGCCAGTGCCAAACTGTCCGGCCATGCCTGGTTACGCATGCCGGCGAGTTTTTATATCTGGCTGTTTCGCAGCATCCCGTTATTGGTGCTGCTGGTGTTCGTCTACAACCTGCCGCAGTTGTTTCCCATGACCGGCAGCGTGCTGTCGCAGCCGTTCTATTCCGGCTTGATCGCGTTGGTGCTGACCGAAACCGCCTACATGGCCGAGATCCATCGCGGTGGGTTGCTGTCGGTGCTCAAGGGCCAGCGTGAAGCGGCCAAGGCGCTGGGCATTCGCGGGATCGGCGCGCAGCGGCTGGTGATCATTCCCCAGGCCATTCGTATTTCCTTGCCGACGCTGACCAACGAATACGTGACCATCGTCAAGCTCACTTCGCTGGTGTCGGTGATTTCCCTGAACGAGTTGCTGCTGGTCGGCCAGCGCCTGTATGCGCAGAACTTTCTGGTGCTGGAAACCCTGGCGGCCGTGGCCGTGTATTACGTGCTGATCGTCACGCTGTTTGGCTGGTTGTTGCAATGGGCCGAGCGTCATCTGGACCTGTCACGCAAGAACGCTGGCACCCTCGATGACACACAGGCCCAGGCCCTGCGCCAACCGGCGAGTGACAGCAAAAAACGTAACGAGCCGGTGCCAGGGCAACCCGATGCCTTGTTGCTGCGCGGCATTCACAAGCGCTATGGCAATCACGAAGTCCTCAAGGGCATCGACCTTGTGGTCAAGCCTGGTGAGGTGATTTCCATCATCGGCCCGTCCGGCTCGGGCAAGACGTCGCTGATCCGTACTATCAACAGCCTGGAAAGCATTGATCGTGGCGAGATCGTGCTGTTCGGCAATGACTTCATCAAGGCAGGCAAGCGTGACGATGCGCCGGTCATCCGCCAGGGTATCCGGCGCATTGGCATGGTGTTCCAGAACTTCAACCTGTTTCCGCATCGCACCATCCTCGATAACGTCATCCTCGCGCCGCGTTATCACGGTTTGGCCGATTCCACCGAGCTACGCCGCAAGGGCCATGCGCTGCTGGATCGGGTCGGGCTGCTGGCACATGCCGACAAATACCCGCATCAGTTGTCTGGTGGCCAGCAACAGCGGGTGGCGATTGCCCGTGCCCTGGCCATGGAGCCAGACATCATGCTGTTCGACGAACCTACCTCGGCGCTGGACCCGGAACTGGTGGGCGATGTGCTCAAGGTGATCGGTGACCTGGCCCGCGACGGCATGACCATGTTGATCGTGACCCATGAAATGGATTTTGCGCTGTCGATTTCCGACCGCATCGTGTTCATGGAAAACGGCCATGTGGTGACCGATGCTTCGCCTGCATCGATCCGCAGCGAAGGCGACCCACGGGTGCGCCGCTTTATCGGTCTGGAACAGGAGGTAACGGCATGACCACATGTGGTGAATTTCTTGTCCAGCAACTGCATGCCTGGGGTGTCGATACCGTGTTCGGTATTCCCGGCGTACACACTGTTGAGTTGTATCGCGGGTTGCCAGACAGTGGCATCCGCCATATCACGCCGCGCCATGAACAGGGCGCGGGTTTTATGGCCGATGGTTATGCCCGTGTCAGTGGCCAGCCGGGTGTCTGTTTCATCATCACCGGGCCTGGGATGACCAATATCCTGACCGCCATGGGCCAGGCCTATGCCGACTCGATTCCGATGCTGGTGATTTCCAGTGTCAACGAGCGGGCGCGGCTGGGGCTGGGCAACGGGTATCTGCATGAATTGCCGAACCAGCGCGCCATGGTCGCCGGTGTCAGTGCCTTCAGCCATACCCTGATGAGCGTCGAAGAATTGCCCGCCGTGCTGGCGCGTGCTTTTGCAGTCTTCGACAGCCAGCGCCCGAGGCCGGTACACATCGAGTTGCCGCTGGACATCATCACCGCGCCAGCCGATCAGTTGGCCTTGTTGCCACGTCAGGTCATTGCCCGACCGGTGCCGGATCTGGCGGCCATTCATGAGGCAGCAGAACGTTTGCGCTCTGCACAGCGCCCACTCTTGCTGCTGGGCGGCGGTTGCGTCGCGGCCATGGACGAGGCCCGTGAACTGGTGGCCCGTCTCGATGCGCCGACGGCCTTGACCATCAACGCCAAAGGCCTGTTGCCGGGGGATCATCCGTTGTTGCTGGGCAGCAACCAGTCGCTGGTGCCGGTACGACAACTGGCGCTGGAAGCTGATGTGGTATTGGCGATTGGCACCGAACTGGGCGAAACCGATTACGACGTGGTGTTCGACGGTAATTTCCGGATTGGCGGCGAGTTGATCCGTATCGATATCGATGCCGAACAGTTGACCCGCAACCATGCTCCGAGCCTGGCCATCCACAGCGATGCCCGTCAGGCGATGCGCGCCTTGCTGGCCGAGTTGCCAGTTCGTGCTGCAAGCCCCGACAGTCCGGGAGCGAAGAGGGCGGCTGAGGTGCGCGAACAACTGGCTGAAGACTTCAGCGGCTGGGCGCATTACCGGAAGCTGTTCGAGTGCGTACTGGAAGTGTTGCCCGAGGCGCGTTTTGTCGGTGACTCGACCCAGACCGTGTACAGCGGCAATCATCTGGTTGACCTGGATGGCCCGCGCCGCTGGTTCAACGCCTCCACCGGCTACGGCACGCTGGGCTACGGCCTGCCCGCCGCACTCGGCGCCAAACTGGCCGAGCCTGAGCGAACGGTGATCAGCCTGATGGGCGACGGCGGCATCCAGTTCACGCTGCCGGAACTGGCCAGCGCCGTGGAAGCGCGAATCGCGGTCATCGTGCTGTTGTGGAATAACCAGGGATATGGCGAGATCAAGCGCTACATGGAACGCCGGGATATCACGCCGTTAGGCGTGGACATCTACACCCCGGACTTCCTCGCAATTGCCCGAGGTTTCGGCTGCGCCGCCGAACGCGCCCGTGACCATGCGCACCTGCAAACCCTGCTGCGCGAAGCCCCGAATGATCGCCCGCTGATCATCGAAATCAACGAGGCGCCACCGTTTGTGCCGTGAGCTGATCAGTTAAGTCATAACTGTCACTTGTGGGAGGGGCCTTGGCCGCGACGACCCAGTGACAGGCAACACATTTTCAGCCTCACTTCGCCTGACACACCGCTTTCTCGACGGCGAGAAGCTGTTGGGCAATCTTTCACTCACCACGACTGGTGAGTATTCAAAGGTGAATCAGTCACTCATCCCCAAGCTTTCAGGGCGTCGGTATCGTAAATCCTGCTGTCTCGGGTTTGCGTTGTTTAATGCATAGATTTATAGGCGTTATAGTCGTTATTTGGTATTTGTGCCTAGAAATAAAGGCGCTATGCATTTTTATGGATTCCTCCTAATATCAATTCACAACGCCTAAAATTCTGGGCAAAAAACATATATTTAACGCTTTGCGCATAGGAATGAGAGCACTATGCAAACCATTTCCATGACCGATGATGCAATCGCGGCTGTCATTGGCGAGCGTATCGAAGCCATACGACTCAAGCGCAATATCCATCAGGACGTGGTTGCGCACGAAGCGGGCATCTCGCGAGAAACCTATCGGAAAATCGCTTCCGGTAAGGGGACTCTGGTGAATGTGATCGCCGTACTTCGGGCGCTGGGTGAGCTTGATCGCCTGTCGTCAATGATTGCTGAGGTCCGGGCGAGTCCGATCCAGATGGCAAAGATGCAGGGAAAACAGCGGATGAGGGCGGCTTACTCCAAAGCTGAAAAGCCGACGGCTGCCCTGCGTAAAACAACAATTGATAAGCCGAAGCTCATCGGCAATCCGGACGTGAAGAAGGACCTTGGCTGGTGATCGCAAGAATATACCTCTGGGACGTCTATGTTGGCGCTTTGAACTGGAACGCTGAAGCCCAGATTGGCGAATTCGAATACGCTCCTGAGTTCGTAGGCACAGGGCTTGAGATATCCCCTATCCATATGCCTCTGCGTGCTGGCTACACCTATATTTTCCAGAGTCTGAACCGTGACACCTTCAAGGGGCTGCCTTCAGTACTGGCCGATTCACTTCCGGATGACTTTGGTAATGCACTCATCGATGCGTGGCTGGCGCAACAAGGGCGCAGCAGGATGACGTTTACCCCTGTCGAAAGATTGCTATACCAGGGTTCACGAGGGATGGGTGCCCTTGAGTACCGGCCAGCACTGGCTGGTGAGCAAAATAAAGCCGAGAGTATTCAGATTGACGCTTTGGTGCGTATTGCCAGCGAGGTCCTTTCCGGACGTGAGTCTCTGGCCGAGCGGCTGACCGCCAAGGATCCCTCGGTTGACGATGCTGCGCTGCAGAATCTGATTCAGATCGGTACAAGTGCTGGCGGTGCGCGGGCCAAGGCGATCATTGCGATAAACGACAAGCTTGAAATCCGCTCTGGTCAGGTGCCTGCACCCGCAGGATTTGAATATTGGCTGCTGAAGTTTGATGTCGCCAAAAACTCGAATGTCCTGGCAGACAGTCAAGGTTATGGACGAATCGAGTTTGCGTATCACCTCATGGCGAGGGCCGCTGGTATAACAATGACTGAGTGCCGCTTGCTTGAGGAAGGTGGTCGGGCGCACTTCATGACCAAGCGCTTTGATCGAACGGCTCAAGGCGAGAAGATTCATATGGCAACCTTGTGCGCTCTGGACCATGCGGACTTTCGAAGGCCGGGCCAGTACTCCTATGCTGAAGCATTTACTGTGCTGCGTACGCTTGGATGTTCGCGAGATGAGGCTGAAGAGTTCTATCGTCGTATGGTCTTTAACGTGATTGCTCGGAATCAGGATGATCACACAAAAAACATCGCTTTCATGATGGATACGGACGGGACCTGGTACCTGACGCCTGCATATGACGTTTCATGGTCTTACCTGCCAGGTAGCGAATGGGTTGAAACCCACCAAATGACCATTAACGGGAAGCGCGATGCCTTCACCCTCGACGATCTTTTGTCAGTCGCAAGGCTGGTTCGAGGTATGGATGCTAGTAAGGTCATCCGGCAGGTACACGATGCCGTAATGCAATGGCCTTTGTATGCGGCGCAAGCCGGGGTCGCTCAAGCGTCTATTGAGCGCATCGGTAAAACGCATCGCAGTTATCTGGTAGGAGAGCTGCCCTGATATCAGCCAGGTAAGGCATACATCAAATTCAGGGAGGGGTGCGGATTTATCCGCGGGTGATGGATGTTCCTGGGCTTTCGCGAATGAATTCGCTCCCACACACATTCACTGTGCACCGTGGGAGCGAATTCATTCGCGAAGAGGGGGGAGAAGAAGAACCAATCAATCCCAGCTCAACGCACCGCCAGTCTGATACTCGATAACCCGAGTCTCGAAGAAGTTTTTCTCTTTCTTCAAGTCCATGATTTCGCTCATCCATGGGAACGGGTTGTTGGTGCCCGGGTATTCTTCTTTCAGGCCGATCTGCGACAGGCGACGGTTGGCGATGAATTTGAGGTAGTCCTCCATCATCGCAGCGTTCATGCCCAGTACGCCGCGAGGCATGGTGTCGCGGGCATATTCGATTTCCAGCTGGGTGCCTTGCAGGATCATCTGCGTGGCTTCTTCCTTCATCTCGGCATCCCACAGGTGCGGGTTTTCGATCTTGATCTGGTTGATCACGTCGATACCGAAGTTCAGGTGCATGGATTCGTCGCGCAGGATGTACTGGAACTGCTCGGCAACGCCGGTCATCTTGTTGCGGCGACCCATGGAGAGGATCTGGGTGAAGCCGCAATAGAAGAAGATGCCTTCCAGAACGCAGTAGTAGGCGATCAGGTTACGCAGCAGTTCCTTGTCGGTTTCGACGGTGCCGGTCTCGAACTTCGGATCGGAGATCGAGCGGGTGTATTTCAGGCCCCAGGCTGCCTTTTTGGCGACCGATGGAATCTCGTGGTACATGTTGAAGATCTCGCCTTCATCCATGGCCAGCGATTCGATGCAGTACTGGTAAGCGTGGGTGTGGATCGCTTCCTCGAAGGCCTGGCGCAGGATGTACTGGCGGCACTCGGGGTTGGTGATCAGGCGGTACACGGCCAGCACGAGGTTGTTGGCAACCAGCGAGTCGGCGGTGGAGAAGAAGCCCAGGTTGCGCATCACGATGCGGCGCTCGTCGTCGGTCAGGCCTTCCGGGTTTTTCCAGAGGGCGATGTCGGCGGTCATGTTGACTTCTTGCGGCATCCAGTGGTTTGCGCAACCGTCCAGGTACTTCTGCCAGGCCCAGTCATATTTGAAAGGCACGAGCTGGTTGAGGTCGGCGCGGCAGTTGATCATGCGCTTTTCATCGACAGCGACACGGGCCGAAGCACCTTCCAGTTCAGCCAGACCTTCGGCAACGTCCAGAGCATCCAGTGCTTTCTTGGCGCGGATCAGGGCGGCAGAGTCGCTGGCGGTAATTGCGCGGGCTTCCAGTGCGGCAGCGCCACCGGCGCTGTCCAGGCGATCCATCGTGGCTTCGTGAGCCTGTGCAGCCTGGTTGGGTTTGGAGGCTACTTCGCCTTCGTCTTTGTCGAATTCGTCCCAGCTCAGCATGGTGGTAAAGCTCCTGTGCGTGAGGGTGCCTGCGGCAACCGCGGTTGGATTTTCAATTGTGGATCGCCAGCGTTGCGACAGGTGCACGCTGGCAGTGAATGTTCGAGGTTTACTCGGAGTCTTTAGTGATCGCCGATCTATGAAATTGTCGGTCGTTCAGTGCGCTTGTGAGGTCGGCTCACACGCGAGCAATACGGGTTTTCGGGGTTGCTTTCAGGTGAGCCAGCTTTGCATTTGCAAATGGTCATTTGAGTGCCCTGGAGCAAGCGCGGGAGTATACAGATTTTTCTCCGCAGCTTGTTCATCCGTCATTGAATTTGCTGTGTGATTTCGCGCTTTTTTTCAGGTTGGCACGTTCATTTTCATTGCACCGAAAATGGGCGGCAAACGAAGCGGAAATCCCTTATGTAGTGTTTTTTACAATCAGAAACGCAGGATATAGTGCCTCGGCTTTTCCGGCAATGGCTCATTGGCCACCTTTTCCGAGCGTTTGTTTAGAGCATGACCTGGGTCAAGAGTTGCACCTGCCCGTAGACAGCGGCTCTCAGAGGAGTGCGAAAATTTCATGCGCTTGAATGCTGGCGGTTTTGCTGTCGGTAAATCGACGAATGGCCAGTAGTCAGAGTAGTGAGTGCCATCGGTTTACATCAAGGCGATGTCGCCCGACCACCGATGGCATCAGGTGCGGGTCAGTATCATTCTGCCGGTGGTTTGTATCCCGAAAGCATTTTCAGTACATCAGCATGTGAGCCGCTTGCTTCCGCAAACCGTAACGGCTTGGCGCGCTCGACGACCAGTTCGCTCGGGGTCGGAGTGACCTTGAGCAGGTCGAATATTTCATTCAGAAACTCGTCCAGGGGCATGGCGTGTTCGTCGTTTTCCTGGCCGAGTAACGTGGTGCGCACACCCGGCGGCGCAAGCTCAATCACTTCGACCGACGAGCTTTCCAGTTGAACCCGCAGGCTTTGAGTGAACGAATGAACGGCCGCTTTGGTTGCGCTGTAGGTCGGTGTGGCAGGCAGCGGGACGAATGCCAGAGCCGAACTGACATTGATGATCGTTGCCTTGGGCTGTTTGATCAGTTGAGGGATGAATGCGTACACCATGCGGATCGTGCCCAGCAGGTTTGTCGTCACGATGTCTTCGGCAGTGCTCAGGTCTTGCGGGGCGGTCAGATCCTCCCAGTGCATGATGCCAGCGTTGTTTATGAGGACGTTGAGGTTCGGGTGACTGATCGCAAGCGCTTCGCTGGTGCGCTGAATGGACTGCGGATCGCAGACGTCCAGCACTACGGATTCGATGCCCGGATGTTCCGATACGATCTTGTCGAGCAGCGCTTTGCGACGTCCCGCGATGATGACGGTGTTGCCCGCCTTGTGAAGCTCGAGCGCCAGGCCGAGGCCTATGCCTGAGGTGCTGCCGGTGACCAGAATCGTATTGCCAGTGCTGTTCATAGTAAAATCCAGTGATGGTGTTTATTCGGACGATTGTCCACTTGTGGAAGCTATCGGACAGCTGTCCGCCTTGCAAGGCGATGAAGGAAAAACTTTGTTCATGAGTGACGAATTGGTGATGCGTTCTGACGCCCGGAAAAACCGGGAGCGGATCCTGGAGGTCGCGGTGGTCGAGCTGACACTCGATCCTGCAGTTGCGCTGAGCGCGATTGCGAAAAAGGCCGGGGTAGGGCAGGGCACGTTCTATCGTCATTTCGCGACCAGGGAGAGCCTGGTATTCGAGGTCTATCAATTCGAAATGCAGCAGGTGGCCGCGTTGGCAGAACAGCTGCTCGCGACAAAAAAACCTGAGGAGGCCCTGCGGGAATGGATGGGCTGCCTCGCTGAATACGCAATGACAAAGGCCGGGCTTGCGACCGCGATACGACAGGCCGCCTCTGCATATGAATTTCCGGGGAAGTCGGGGTACGCGCCAATCCAGTCAGCAGCCGAATTGCTTTTGAAGGCGAATGAAAAGGCCGGAACGATTCGTTGCGGGGTGACCAATGACGACTTCTTCCTGGCCATTGCCGGCATATGGCAGATAGATTCCCAGAGCGAATGGCGCCCACGCCTGGCCAGATTGATGAATCTGGTGATGGATGGTCTATGCGCCGGCAGCCCTCAAAGCCTGAAAAAGGACGATGCGTAGCCTTTAATGCCGATCAGTTAAGGTCATAAGTCACTGTGTGGGAGGCAGCTTGCTGGCGACTTCAGTACAGACACAGAATATCTGTCGGTTTTGAAGTCTTTTTCGCCAGCAAGCTGCCTCCTACACGTTGTGTGTGCCTTGCCGATTACTTTTGCGTCAGTAATGCCTTTCTTGCTGCCTTGTCGTGCTTCATGGCAGCGATTTCACGCTCGCAGGCCTCGACGTCGAACGAGTTGTCCCACTTGGCAATGGCGAGGGTGCCGATGCCATTGCCGATCAGGTTGGTCACGGCTCGTGCTTCGTTGAGGAACCGGTCAATGCCCAGGAGCAAGACCAGGCCTACCAGAGGAATGGAATGGATGGTTGTGAGCGTTGCCGCGAGTGTCACGAAGCCCGCACCCGCTACGCCAGCCGAGCCTTTTGAGGTCAGCAGGAATACGCCCAGCAGAATCATCTGATCCATGAAGGTCAGGGGCGTGTTGGTCGCCTGGGCGATGAAGATGGCGGCCATGGTGAGATAGATGCAGGTGCCGTCGGCATTGAAGGTGTACCCCGTTGGCAGCACCATCCCCACCACGGATTTCTTGCAGCCGAGCTTTTCAAGTTTCACCATCATTCGCGGCAGTACGGCTTCAGTCGAGCAGGTTCCGAGGGTGATGAGGATTTCATCCTTGAAATAACGCAGAAACTGCATGAGGGGCATGCCCGACCACCGGGCAACCGCACCCAGTATGACCACAATGAAAATCAGGGTCGTGATGTAGAGCGCGACCAGCAACTGGCCCAGTGAAAGCAAGGTACCAATCCCGTACTTGCCAATGGTGAACGCCATGCCGGCACCGGCCCCGAGCGGAGCCAGGCGCATGACCATCGCAACGATCTTGAACAGGCCTTGCAGGAACAGATCAATGGTGTTGATGAGCGGCTTGCTGGTTTCGCCCATTTGAACCAGGGCTACCCCCATCAGGACCGAGAGCAGAATAACCTGAAGCATGACCCCATTGGAGAATGCGCCCAGGAAGGTAGGGGGGATGATGTTGAGGAAGAACTCAATGGTGCCGCCTTGCTCGCTTGCCGCCTGGCTGTACTTGCTGATCGCACTTGCATCCAGCGCGCTGGCGTTGATGTTCATCCCTACGCCAGGTTTCACGATGTTGACCACAACAAGGCCGAGAACAAGGGCGATGGTCGAAAGAATCTCGAAGTAGATCAGCGCTTTCACACCAATGCGCCCGACTTCCTTGATGCTGCCCATCTTGGCGATACCCACGACGACCGTACCGAAAATGATGGGCGCCAACAGCATCTTGATCAGTTTGATGAAGCCATCGGCGAAGGGTTGCAGCTTGGCTCCGATATCCGGCACGAAGTAACCGATTGCGGCACCGATCACGATGCCGATAAGCACCTGCACATAAAGCTGGCTGTACCAGCGGGACTTGGAAGTTTCCACGGGAAGCACCTCATTTTATTGTTGTGATGGGCGTGTGGCTTGGCGTTGGGTGATTGATCCGCGGCCTCTTCGACAGGGGCCGCAGATCAAGAGGGATCAGCCTTCGCCCAGCTCGCGCATGACGGCATACAAGGCGGATTTCGCTTCAAAGCCGACACCTGGAATATCCGGCAGACCGACAAAACCATTTTCCACACGGATTCCGTCAGCGAAGCCGCCGAAAGGCTGGAACACGTCCGGATACGATTCGTTACCGCCCAGGTGCAGGCCCGCTGCGATGTTCAGGGACATCTGGTGACCACCGTGCGGCACCACACGGCGCGAAGACCAACCCATTTCTTCCATCACCTTCAGGGTGCGCATGTATTCCACCAGCCCGTAGGACAGGGCGCAGTCGAACTGGAGGTAATCGCGATCAGGGCGCATGCCGCCGTGGCGCAGAAGGTTGCGGGCATCCTGATGGGAGAACAGGTTTTCACCCGTCGCCATGGGCAGTTCGTAGTGATTGGCAAGCTCGGCCTGCAGCGCATAGTCCAGCGGGTCGCCAATCTCTTCGTACCAGAAGAGGTTGTACTTCTTGATGGCTTCGGCGTACGCAATACCGGTCTGCAGATCGAAACGGCCATTGGCATCGACCGCCAGTCGACGACCGTCCCCCACCACTTCAAGCACCGCTTCGATACGGCGGATATCTTCGTCCAGTGGCACTGCACCAATCTTCATCTTGACGACGTCGTAGCCACGATCCAGATAACTCTGCATTTCTGCCTTGAGCTTGGTCTGGTCTTTGCCGGGATAGTAGTAGCCGCCCGCTGCATAGACCCAGACCTTGTCATCGGCCACGCCGTTACGGTAGCGGTCGGCCAGGAGGCGATACAGCGGTTTGCCTTCAATCTTGGCGACGGCATCCCATACCGCCATGTCGATGGTGCCCACGGCGACCGAGCGCTCGCCGTGACCGCCTGGCTTTTCGTTGGTCATCAGGGTTTTCCAGATGGCGAACGGGTCCAGGTTGTTGTTTTCATGGTCGATGAGGGTGTCTGGGTCGGCTTCCGTGATACGCGCCAGGAACCGGTCGCGCATCAGGGCGCCCTGGCCATAACGGCCATTGGAGTTGAAACCGTAACCAATGACAGGCTTGCCATCGCGGATCACATCCGTGATGACGGCGACCACCGAGCAGGTCATTTTCGAGAAGTCGATGTAGGCGTTGGCAATAGGGGAGGCGATAGAGACAGTTTTTTCACGAATGTCCACGATACGCATGGCGGGTTCCTCTTGTTGTTGATGACCCCACGTTATGCTTTGCGATGACCCCCGCCCAATGCTATTAATGCCGCGCCCTATGCACAGGAGGCATTGCCCTTGGAACTCGTCTGGCTCGAAGACTTTTCAGCGCTTGCGGAGTACGGCAGCTTTGTCCGTGCCGCTGAAGCACGCCATGTCACTCAGCCGGCCTTCAGCCGCAGAGTTCGTTCATTGGAAAACTGGATGGGAGTTGAGTTGTTTGTGCGTACACCTCAGGGAGCAATCCTGACCGATGCGGGGAGGCAAATCCTGCCCGCTGCCCAGGAGGCTGCCAGACGTTTGTACCGGATACGCAACGAGGCTCAAGAGGTCGCGGGCATGGCCGCCAGGTCCCTGCAATTCGCGGCCACTCACTCCCTGTCGTTTACATTTTTCCCCAAGTGGCTTCGCAGCTCGGAAAACGGTGCCCCCATCGAGTCGGTGCAACTGCACTCCGACAGCATGGCTGTTTGTGAACAGATGCTGATACATGGGCAGGTTCAGTTTCTGCTCTGTCACCGCCACCCCGATGTACCGCCTTTGCTGGCACCTGATCAGTTCATCGGCAAGAAGGTGGGTGAGGACGTTCTTGTGCCGCTGGCGAGCGCTTCTGCCCACTTCGGTACGTCTCCCGCGGCGTTGCCTTACCTCGCTTACACCCATGAGTCTGGCCTGGGGCGTATCGTCGCTCACCGCCTGCGTGGCAAGGAAGACTACCTGCACCTCAAACCGCTTTTCAGCACCCACCTTGCAGCGGTGCTGATGTCCATGGCCCTGGAAAGCAAAGGCGTGGCGTGGTTGCCCAAGAGCCTCACCGAGCAGGAAATACTCGATGGGCGTCTGGTCAGAGCCCTCGACGAAAGCTGGGATATACCTCTGGAAATTCATCTGACCCGACCGGCAGCGCCACTCAGCCAATCTGCCGAAGAGTTCTGGACGCGGATCGGCAGCAACTGATTTAACACCGATCACTTAAGGTCTAAACAAAACGTGTGGGAGGCAGCTTGCTGGCGAAAGGGCCTGTGAACCGACAGAAACTCTGCGTCTGTACACTGAAGCGTCGCCAGCAAGCTGCCTCCCACAACGTGATTGATGACCCTGACTGATCGCGTTTTCCAGACGGCCATAAACCAAAAACCCCCTGCATGAGCAGAGGGTTGATGGTATTTCAGGGCTTTGTTACCTGAGTGTTACTGACAAGCTTCGCAATCCGGCTCGTCGATGGCGCAGGCCTTTGGCACGGGTGCCGGGCCGGCGGGGGCTGCTTCGGCTGGACGCGGCGCGGTGATCGCGGAGTCGTCCGGGCCGTGGCCGCCGCTCGATACTGCGTTGAGCTTGCCTGTGTTGATGGTCGACTTCTCGGTGCTGGTCGCAGCCAGGGCACGGAGGTAGTAGGTGGTTTTCAGACCACGGTACCAGGCCATGCGGTAGGTCACGTCCAGTTTCTTGCCCGAAGCGCCCGCGATGTACAGGTTCAGGGACTGAGCCTGGTCGATCCACTTCTGACGGCGGCTTGCGGCGTCGACGATCCACTTGGTTTCCACTTCGAACGCGGTGGCGTAAAGCTCTTTGAGCTCCTGCGGAATGCGCTCGATCTGTTGTACGGAACCGTCGTAGTACTTCAGGTCGTTGATCATGACCGAGTCCCACAGATCACGAGCCTTGAGGTCGCGAACCAGGTACGGGTTGATCACGGTGAATTCGCCCGACAGGTTCGATTTCACGTACAGGTTCTGGTAGGTCGGTTCGATCGACTGCGATACGCCGGTGATGTTGGCGATGGTCGCGGTCGGTGCGATGGCCATGATGTTCGAGTTACGGATACCTTTCTGAACGCGGGCACGTACCGGTGCCCAGTCCAGGGTTTCCTTCAGGTCGACATCAATGTACTTCTGGCCACGGGCTTCGATCAGGATCTGTTGCGAATCCAGCGGCAGGATGCCTTTGGACCACAGCGAACCCTGGAACGTCTCGTAGGCACCGCGCTCGTCCGCCAGGTCACAGGAAGCCTGGATGGCGTAGTAGCTGACCGCTTCCATGGACGTGTCGGCAAACTGCACAGCCGCATCGGAACCGTACGGGATGTGCTGCAGGTACAGCGCGTCCTGGAAGCCCATGATGCCCAGGCCGACCGGACGGTGGCGCAGGTTGGAGTTCTTGGCCTGCGGTACCGAGTAGTAGTTGATGTCGATCACGTTGTCGAGCATGCGAACCGCGACGTCGACAGTGCGCTTGAGCTTGTCGGTGTCCAGCTTGCCGTTGACGATGTGGTTCGGCAGGTTGATCGAGCCCAGGTTGCAGACCGCGATCTCGTCCTTGTTGGTGTTCAGGGTGATCTCGGTGCACAGGTTCGAGCTGTGGACCACGCCCACGTGCTGCTGCGGGCTGCGCAGGTTGCACGGGTCCTTGAAGGTCAGCCACGGGTGGCCGGTCTCGAACAGCATCGAGAGCATCTTGCGCCACAGATCCTTGGCCTGGATGGTCTTGAACAGTTTGACCTTGCCCGGGTATTCGGTCAGGGCTTCGTAGTACTCGTAACGCTCTTCGAAGGCCTTGCCGGTCAGGTCGTGCAGGTCCGGCACTTCCGATGGCGAGAACAGGGTCCACTTGCCGTCGTCGAAGACGCGCTTCATGAACAGGTCAGGGATCCAGTTGGCGGTGTTCATGTCGTGGGTACGACGACGGTCATCGCCGGTGTTCTTGCGCAGCTCGATGAACTCTTCAATGTCCATGTGCCAGGTTTCCAGGTAGGCACAGACAGCGCCTTTGCGCTTGCCGCCCTGGTTGACCGCAACGGCGGTGTCGTTGACCACTTTCAGGAAAGGCACGACGCCCTGGGACTTGCCGTTGGTGCCCTTGATGTAAGAGCCCAGCGCACGGACCGGCGTCCAGTCGTTGCCCAGGCCGCCTGCGAATTTGGACAACATGGCGTTGTCGTGGATCGCGTGGTAGATGCCCGACAGGTCATCCGGCACGGTGGTCAGGTAGCAGCTGGACAGTTGTGGACGCAGGGTACCGGCGTTGAACAGTGTCGGGGTCGACGACATGTAGTCGAAGGACGACAGCAGGTTGTAGAACTCGATGGCGCGATCTTCTTTCGCTTTCTCTTCGATCGCCAGGCCCATGGCCACGCGCATGAAGAAGATCTGCGGCAGTTCGAAACGCACGCCATCCTTGTGGATGAAGTAACGGTCGTACAGGGTCTGCAGGCCCAGGTAGGTGAACTGCTGATCGCGCTCGTGGTTGATGGCCTTGCCCAGTTTTACCAGGTCGAAGTCGGCCAGCACAGGGTTGAGCAGTTCGTACTGGATACCGGTGGCGATGTAGGCAGGCAGGGCCTTGGCGTACAGGTCGGCCATTTCGTGGTGAGTGGCGCTGTCGGCGACTTCCAGGAAGCTCAGGGCTTCGGCGCGCAGGGTGTCCATCAGCAGGCGGGCGGTCACGAACGAGTAGTTCGGCTCGCGCTCGACCAGGGTACGGGCAGTCATGACCAGTGCGGTGTTGACGTCTTTGAGGGCAACGCCGTCGTACAGGTTTTTCAGGGTTTCGGTCTGGATCAGGCCGGCGTCGACTTCAGCCAGGCCTTCGCAGGCTTCGGTGACGATGGTGTTCAGACGACCCATGTCCAGAGGCGTCAGGCTGCCGTCGGCGCGAGTGATGCGGATCGAAGGGTGTGCCTGGACTTCGCTTTCTGGAGCGCGGCCAGCACGTTCCTTGGCGCGGGAGTCACGATAGATGACGTAGTCGCGAGCGACTTTCTGCTCGCCGGCACGCATCAGGGCCAGTTCGACCTGATCCTGGATTTCTTCGATGTGGATGGTGCCGCCCGACGGCATGCGACGCTTGAAGGTCGCGGTGACCTGCTCGGTCAGACGTGCAACGGTGTCGTGGATGCGCGACGAGGCGGCAGCGTTGCCGCCCTCAACTGCAAGAAACGCTTTGGTGATAGCGACGGTGATCTTGTCATCGGTGTACGCAACAACAGTGCCGTTACGCTTGATCACGCGCAGTTGACCCGGTGCGGTCGCAGACAGGTCCTGTTGGCCCTGGCCCGATTGCGGCGCATTGGTCGGCGAGTTCTCGCGAGTTGTGTCTGTTTGCATGGGTGTCTCCACGTTCTTTAAGTTTGTTCGGGCAGCCAGGCCACCCACCGATCCGTCTTGAGGCATTCAGCCGCCAAATAGGGCGACTGCAAAGGACTTCAAAACGGAGCTGGGAGTGCCTGATCAGCACTTCCGGGCTTTGAAGTCGAAAGGGGAGCGGTTCAATAGCTCCGCTCCCTTGAAAATCTGATGAAGATTGCTGGTTTGATGTTGCAAAACGTGTACCGGCTTGCCAGAGGCTGGCGCGGTCGGTTGGGCTATTGAACACGTCTTAAAGTTCAACCTTGCAGGCTCAAGAAAAATGCTTGAATTTCTCGATTGAGTCGTGCTGGTGTTTCTCCACAAAACCCTACATGTAGGGTGTCGATTCGGATCGGGCTACAAGATAATGCGTTTGCGGTATCAATTGCAACGCACAGCCTGTGGATAAGCTTGTGCGTAGTTTGTGTATGAATCGCCCATATCGCGTGTAGGCCGCATAACTACTGAGCCGGACCGTTTGTCATCGTTTTTTACATTGATGTGCGACTCGAAGCGGATTTTTGCGGGCGCGAACCCTATCACAAAAAACATATCATGCAAGGCCGCCTTGGCATGTCGTGTGCTTGTTCCCGCGCTTGCTACAATCGCTCGCAACGATGTGATGAAAACGCCTTGCATAACAACAATCAGGAGGCCGCTTGTGGAGCAAGAAAACTGGCAGGTGCTGATCGTCGA
Source organism: Pseudomonas sp. Irchel 3A18 (assembly GCF_900187465.1). Lineage (NCBI taxonomy): Bacteria > Pseudomonadati > Pseudomonadota > Gammaproteobacteria > Pseudomonadales > Pseudomonadaceae > Pseudomonas > Pseudomonas sp. Irchel 3A18. The sequence goes on along the minus strand of NZ_FYDI01000004.1, from coordinate 357,378 downwards.
AGATGACCAGCGACTGGCCGAACTGACCTGCGATTATCTGCAGAGTAACGGCCTGAGCGTCACCATCGAGGGCAATGGCGCTCTGGCGGCAGCGCGCATTATCGACGAGCAGCCTGATCTGGTGATTCTCGACCTGATGCTTCCCGGCGAAGACGGCCTGAGCATCTGCCGCAAGGTCCGTGATCGTTATGAGGGGCCGATCCTGATGCTCACCGCACGTACCGACGACTCCGACCAGATCCAGGGCCTGGACACCGGCGCTGACGATTTTGTCTGCAAGCCGGTTCATCCCAGGGTGTTGCTGGCGCGTATTCACGCCTTGCTGCGCCGCAGCGAAGCACCGCAAGTGCCGGCCGCCGAATTGCGCCGTCTGGTGTTCGGCCCGCTGGTGGTGGACAACGCTTTGCGCGAGGCCTGGCTTCGGGGCCAGAGCATCGAGTTGACCGGTGCCGAGTTCGATCTGCTGTGGCTGCTGGTGGCCAATGCCGGGCGGACCCTGTCGCGGGAAGAAATCTTCACGGCCTTGCGTGGCGTCGGTTATGACGGCCAGGACCGTTCCATCGATGTGCGCATCTCCCGCATCCGCCCGCGCATTGGTGACGACCCGATTCACCCGCGCCTGATCAAGACGGTGCGCAGCAAGGGCTATCTGTTCGTGCCCGAAGCGGCGCAGGACATGAACAGTTTTGTCTTCAGCGGCTGACCCATGAACTCCATTTTCCTGCGCATCTATGGCGGCATGCTGGGCGTGCTGGTGCTGGTGGCCCTGCTGGGTGTGCTGGCGCTGCACCTGCTCAATCAGGAGCGCAGCGGGCAATACCGCGAGCGTCTGGCCCACGGTACTTTTACGGTGATGGCCGATAACCTGATCCCCCTGAACGACATCGAGCGTCGTCGTGCGCTGGCGGTATGGGAGCGCTTGCTGGGCATTCCGCTGAGCTTGCAGAGCGTCGAGCAGGCGAACCTGGACAGTAGCGCCCGCAGTCGCTTGCAGCGTGGGCAGGTTGTGGTCGAGCAGATCGGCCCCCATGCGGCCAGAGTCTATCGTCAGCTCAGTGACAACGAGCATCTTTTGCTGACCGGCGAGGTGCAGCAGATCACCGAGCAACTGGCGCGGGCGACCATCTATTTATTGATCGACGAACTGGTACGCCTGCCGGTGGATGAGCAACCGGCCCGGCTGCAAGCCTTGCAGGTGAGCAAGGGCTTCGGTTTCGACCTGAAACTCCTTGCCCTGGATCAGGCTGATCTGGATGACGATCAGCGGCGACGTGTCTATGAAGGCGACACGGTCATGGCGCTGGGCAAGGGCGGGGATTCCATCCGTGTACTGTCCGGGATCGTCGACACCAACTGGGTGCTGGAAATCGGCCCGCTGTACCAGATGAATCCTTATCCGCCGCAACTGCTGGTGCTGATTGCGCTGTTGGGGCTGTGCTTTATCGGCGTGGTGGTTTACCTGTTGGTGCGGCCTCTTGAACGACGGGTTCAGGCGCTGGAAGCCGCCGCTACCCTGATCGCCAAAGGCAGCCTGCAAACCCGGGTGCCGACCGAGGGCTCCGATTCCATCGGGCGTCTGGCGATTGCTTTCAACAGCATGGCCGAGCACTTGCAGCGTTCGCTGATGATCCAGCGGGAACTGGTGCGTGCGGTGTCCCATGAACTGCGCACCCCGGTATCGCGCCTGCGTTTCGGCCTGGAGATGATCCGCGACGCCACGACCCCCGAAGCACGCAACAAATACATGACCGGCATGGACAGCGACATCCAGGACCTCGACAAGCTGGTGGACGAGATGCTGACCTATGCACGACTGGAGCAGGGTGCGCCGACCCTGAACTTCCAGCGTATCGATCTGGATCTGCTGATCAATCAGGTGATTGCCGAGCTGGCGCCCTTGCGCGCCAATGTCCGGGTGGGGCGTGGGGAGTGCGTGATTATCGGTGACGGCGAATCGGCCTGGGTCGATGCCGAGCCGCGCTACTTGCACCGTGCCGTGCAGAATCTTGTGAGCAACGCCATGCGCCATGCCGAATCCCAGGTCAGCATCAGCTATCGATTGGAACCGGGTTGTTGTCGTCTCGATGTGGAAGACGATGGCCCCGGTGTGCCGGAAAGTGCCTGGGAGCAGATCTTCACACCGTTCATGCGTCTGGACGACAGCCGCACCCGGGCGTCCGGCGGGCACGGGCTGGGGTTGTCCATCGTGCGGCGGATCATCAACTGGCACGAAGGTCGAGCCTCCATTGATCGCAGCTCCAGCCTGGGCGGCGCCTGTTTCACTCTGGTGTGGCCGCGCACTCAGGAACCGCGATGAGTGAATTGTTCGCCGGCCCCCTGGAGCGATTCGGGCAGACGTTGCTGGCGGTGGATCATCCCGGGCCGGTAAGAACGTTGCCGGATCTGCTGCAGAAAGAATCCCTGGATGCGCTGCTGACCGGGCTTTATGGGCCGCAATTGATGGCCGATCATTTGCCGGTGCTGGTGTCGCAATGGGCCAAGTATTACTTCATGCAGGTGATTGCGCCGCAGGTGGTGGGCAGTCTTGTTTATCGCTGGCACTGGCCCTTGCATCTGGAGCAGGTAGCGTTGGCTCTGGATGAGCGGGGCGTACCGACAGGGTTGAAATTGTTGGGCGAGGGCGCTGCTTATCAAGTGTTACCGGTCGATCCCTTCGAGCGTTTCGCCGGTCTGCTGGACGATAACCTGCAACCGTTCATTGACGCACTGAGCATTTATGGCGGCCTTGCCAGCAGCGTGTTGTGGTGCAGTGCCGGGGATTATCTGGAGCGTTGTCTGGTGCAACTGGGTGAGTGCAGCGAGGCGTCGCTGGAGGCCGGGCAGGCCTTGCTGGCTGTGCAAGTGCGCCCGGACGGCAGACGCAATCCGTTGTTTCAGGCTGTCACTCATGTCGGCCAGCGTCGTCAGCGCCGCACCTGCTGCCTGAGTTATCAGGTGGAATGGGTCGGGCGCTGCGAGCATTGTCCGTTGCCGGGCTGATTCAGGCGGCGATGCTCACCAGGCTCAACAAGTGTTGATCGTGCAGGCTGAACTGGCCTTCCAGTTCCTTGCCGCTGTGCCATTCGCTGGACAGGTCCATCAACAGGCGCAGGCGCACGCTGCCATCGGCTGACCATTCCAGTAGTTGCGCGTCTTCAAAGTAGAAGCGCTTTTGCACGATAGGGTAGAGGGCCTTGAACAGCGCTTCCTTGATCGAGAAGGTCAGGGTGACCCTTAGCGCGATGTCTTCTTCCGGGCCTGCGGCCATGGCAGCCAGTTCATCGGCGGTGAGGATTTCCCCGGCCAGCCGTGAGGCGCGATCGGTGCTCAACAGGTTTTCGGTATCCAGCCCCAACCCTCGCCATTGCTGCCTGGAAGCAACGATGGCGGCTGCCCAGCCGGTGCTGTGGGTGATGGAGCCGCTGATATCGCCGGGCCAGATCGGCGCACGATCTTCGCCAATGGCGGGGACGTACAGACGCTCGTCGAGTCGGTACAGGGCTTCCCGGGCACAGAGCCGGCCGGCGAGGAATTCTGCCTGGCGCTTGGCGACCGAGCGTTGGATGCTGGCAGGCGGCGCGATGGCGCAACGCTGAAAATCACCTTCGGCCAGTTTTTGCGGATCGAAATGGCTGCTGACCAAGACCGCCCCCGGCACCGCCTGGGGCAGGGGCCAGTGTTGGGTGGGGATGGAGCAACAGGTGGGGAATGTCGGGATTCGAGTCATGGGCGGCATTGTGCTTGCTTCGCGAATGAGTTCGCTCCCACACAGTTCTGTAGGAGCGAATTCATTCGCGAAAAGGTTGATCAACCAAATATTTTCTTGAAGAACGCCTGCATGTCTGCCCACGAACTCTGATCGGCAGCCTTGTCGTAGCCGATGTCCGGGCCGCCATGGTCGCCGTGGCTCAAGCGGTCGGCGTCGGGGTTGGTGAAGCCGTGTTTCGCGCCTTCGATGCTGACGAATTTGTAGTCGGCCTTGGCGTCGTCCATTTCCTTCTTGAAGGCAGCGACGTTTTCGGGCGTGACCATGCTGTCCTTGGCACCATGCTCGACCAGCATCGGAACCTTGATCCCCGGTTTTGCCGGTGTGTTGGTGACCAGCGCGCCATGGAAGCTCACCACGCCTGCCAGTGGTTCGCCGCGACGTGCCGCATCAAGCACGATCTTGCCGCCGAAGCAGTAGCCGATGGCAGCGATCTTGGCCGGGTTGGTCTGGGGTTGCTTCTTCAATTGCTCAAGGCCTGCATCGAAACGCTTGTCGGCAGCGTCGCTGTCCTTGAGTGCCGCCTGCATGAAGGCCATTGCATCTTTGGGGTGTTCGGTGTTCTTGCCTTCGCCGTACATGTCGATGGCCATGGCGCTGTAACCCAGAGCTGCCAGATCACGGGCGCGGCGCTTGGCGTAGTCGTTCAGCCCCCACCATTCGTGAACCACCAGAACGCCGGGGCGCTGGCCTTTGATGGCATCGTCGTAGGCGTAATAACCCACCAGTTTGGTGCCGTCGGCACTCTGGTAGTCGATCTGTTCGGTCTTGATCGCTGCCTGGGCCAGTCCGGTCAGGCTCATCATGATCAACGCAATCCACATACGCATGTTCAGTTCCTTCTAGCGGGAGGGAATAAAGGGCACAGCTTAGACGATTCCGCCTTTTTATCCTGAACTTCCGTTCAGCGCAGGTTCAGAGCGCGTTCAGTAACAGTTCAGGCCACGGGGTCTACTGTGAAATCGTACTTTGACAGCGTCCCCGAGCGCAAAAGGAGTCCTTATGCTGAACATCAACAAGTTGTTCCTGGCGTTGGCTTTTCTGGGTGGCAGTGCTGCAGCGCAGGCCGGTGACGGTCGACTGGAGCCGGCACGTATCGAGTTCGGCAAGACCAGCGAGAGGCTCGACGATGCCAATAGCTGGAGTCATGGCATGGGGCAGCAGGATTCTCTGGCCGGTACAACGGGGGCGCTTTATTCACCGGCTATTTATGGCAGTCTGTCGGGCACCTACAATGGTGTATCTGTCAGCCGGGAAGTCCTGCTGGGCGGATATGATGTAACGCAGCGTTTGCCCTTGAGCGCCAGGCTGTCGAGTACCGATTCGGCGATGTCGTTTCATTATTTGTCTTAGGGGGAGCTACATGAAGTTGTTGGTGGTCGAGGATGAAGCGTTGCTGCGCCATCACTTGTGGACCCGCCTGACCGAAACCGGTCATGTGGTGGAAGCAGTGGCCAATGCCGAGGAGGCGCTGTATCAGGTCGGCCAGTTCAATCATGATCTGGCCGTGATCGATCTCGGCTTGCCGGGCATTGGCGGGCTGGACCTCATTCGTCAGTTGCGTGCCCAGGGCAAGGCGTTTCCGATTCTGATCCTCACCGCCCGTGGCAACTGGCAGGACAAGGTCGAAGGGCTGGCCGCCGGTGCGGACGACTATGTGGTCAAGCCGTTCCAGTTCGAGGAACTGGAAGCGCGACTCAATGCCTTGTTGCGACGCTCCAGCGGTTTCATCCAGTCCACCATCACCGCAGGCCCATTGCTGCTGGACCTCAATCGCAAGCAGGCCGCGCTGTCCGAACAGCCCCTTGCACTGACAGCTTATGAATACCGGATTCTCGAATACCTGATGCTTCATCATCAGCAGGTGGTACCCAAGGAGCGCCTGATGGAGCAGTTGTACCCTGACGACGATGAGCGCGATCCGAATGTGATCGAAGTGCTGGTCGGCCGCCTGCGTCGCAAGCTGGAAGGCGCCGTGGCGTTCAAACCTATCGATACGGTGCGTGGCATGGGGTATCTGTTCACTGAGCGCTGTACATGATTCGTTCGCTGCGCCTGCGTTTGATGCTGGCCGCCGCAACCCTGGCGGTGATTTTCATGCTGCTGATGCTGCCTGCCTTGCAGGGCGCATTCAGCCTGGCATTGCGTGGCGCAATCGAGCAGCGTCTGGCGGCGGACGTAACGACCATGATTTCTGCGGCGCGTGTCGAAGATGGTCGCCTGCTGATGCCATCGCTCCTGCCCAGCGAGCAGTTCAATCTGCCGGGCAGTCGCTTGCTGGGCTACATCTATAACCTTCAGGGGCAACTGGTCTGGCGTTCGCTGGGCACTGAAGGCGAAAACATCAAATACCGCCCGCACTATGACGGGCAGGGCAGTCTGTTTTCCAAGATCAAGGAAGCCAATGGCGATGAGTATTTCGTCTACGACGCCGAGATCCGTCTGCTGGGCGGCCGCAATGCGGCGTTCAGTATCGTGGCCGTGCAACCCTTGCGCGACTATCAGGAAACCATTGCCGATTTACGGAAAAAACTTTATCTGGGCTTCGGCGGCGCCTTGCTGGTGTTGCTGGGGCTGTTGTGGCTTGGGCTGACCTGGGGGCTGCGCGCGCTCAAGGGCTTGAGCCAGGAACTGGATCAGGTGGAAGCCGGTGCACGGGACAGCCTGAGTGAAGAGCATCCCAGTGAACTGCTGCGTCTCACCGACTCTCTGAACCGCCTGCTGCGCAGCGAGCGCGAACAACGCACTCGCTATCGCGATTCTCTGGACGACCTGGCCCATAGCCTGAAAACGCCGCTTGCGGTGTTGCAGGGTGTCAGCGAGAACATCGCCAAACGGCCTGAGGATGTGGAGCAGGCGCGGGTCCTGCAATCGCAGATCGAGCGCATGAGCCAGCAGATCGGTTACCAGTTGCAGCGCGCCAGCCTGCGCAAGAGCGGTCTGGTCCGGCATCACGTGAAGCTGCGCCCGGTGGTCGAAAGCCTGTGCAACACCCTGGAAAAGGTTTACCGCGACAAGCAGGTCAAGGTCACGCTGGACCTGCCCGAGGACTGCCAGGTGCCGATGGAAGAGGGCGCGTTGCTGGAAATGCTCGGCAATTTGCTGGAAAACGCTTACCGGCTTTGTCTGGGGGAAGTCAGAGTCAGTTTTCAGTCATCTGCAACGGGTGACGAATTGTGCGTCGAAGACGATGGCCCCGGCATCCCGCTGCGCCAGCGAGCGCGCATTCTGGAGCGCGGTGAGCGACTGGACCGCCAGAACCCGGGGCAGGGCATCGGGCTGGCGGTGGTCAAGGACATCATCGAAAGCTACAGCGCCCGCCTGACTCTGGGCGACTCGCCGCTGGGTGGGGCAGTGTTCAGGATTCATTTTCTGGCGTGATGGTGTTTGAGTTCGCTTCCACCCCACCTATTTCCGTGAGAGCGAATTTATTCGCGAAGGCTCGTACATCCCAAGAAAATCCATCGCCGTCAATGACGCATCGCGAATGAATTCGCTCCTGCGAGATTTGGGTGGAGGCGGATACCCGCCACCCTTTCGGTTTTTTTATTCCCTATCGGCGGAAAACCGCCACCATCATGGCCTTTTCCTACTACTGTTTACACAGCGACGCCTTGTAAGTCGGGCTCATGGAGCGTTTTTCCGGGAGTGGCACGCCGCTTGCTTCTTGTCGTCGTAGAGAACTGCCCTGTGCAAACTCGACACAACAAATCCCTCCAGTGCAGGAGGGTTAGTGCTTTATAGGCTCGCGTGCATCAGGTGAGATGCCGACGGCGCCCTTGAGGATAACAACAATGACGACTCGTCAGCCCTTCTACAAAACTCTGTACTTTCAGGTAATCGTAGCGATTGTTATCGGTATCCTGATCGGTCACTTCTACCCTGACACCGGCAAGGCATTGAAGCCGCTGGGTGACGGGTTCATCAAACTGATCAAAATGGTCATCGCCCCCATCATCTTCTGTACGGTCGTCAGCGGTATCGCGGGCATGCAGAATATGAAGTCGGTCGGCAAGACCGGTGGCTACGCACTGTTGTACTTCGAGATCGTCTCGACCCTGGCCCTGGTCATCGGTCTGGTCGTGGTCAACGTCGTCAAGCCAGGTGTTGGCATGAACATCGACGTCAGCACCCTGGATGCCTCCAAGATCGCTGCCTACGTCACAGCCGGTAAAGACCAGAGCATCGTCGGCTTTATCCTCAACGTGATTCCGAACACCATCGTCGGCGCGTTTGCCAACGGCGACATCCTGCAAGTGCTGATGTTCTCGGTGATCTTCGGCTTCGCGCTGCATCGCCTGGGTGCCTACGGTCGTCCGGTCCTGGACTTCATCGATCGCTTCGCTCACGTGATGTTCAACATCATCAACATGATCATGAAGCTGGCGCCTATCGGTGCGTTCGGTGCCATGGCCTTCACCATCGGCGCCTACGGTGTGGGTTCCCTGGTGCAGCTCGGTCAGTTGATGATCTGCTTCTACATCACCTGCTTCCTGTTCGTGATGCTGGTACTGGGCGCCATCTGCCGTGCGCACGGTTTCACCATCTCCAAGGTGATTCGCTACATCCGTGAAGAGCTGCTGATCGTACTGGGTACTTCCTCTTCGGAATCGGCACTGCCACGCATGCTGATCAAGATGGAGCGTCTGGGTGCACAGAAGTCGGTGGTTGGTCTGGTTATCCCGACCGGTTACTCCTTCAACCTGGACGGTACCTCGATCTACCTGACCATGGCTGCCGTGTTCATCGCTCAGGCGACCAACACCGAGATGGACATCACTCACCAGATCACCCTGTTGCTGGTGCTGCTGCTGTCCTCCAAAGGTGCTGCTGGCGTGACCGGTAGTGGCTTCATCGTTCTGGCTGCAACCCTGTCGGCCGTCGGCCACCTGCCGGTTGCCGGTCTGGCGCTGATCCTGGGTATCGACCGCTTCATGTCCGAAGCCCGCGCTCTGACCAACCTGGTCGGTAACGCTGTCGCGACGCTGGTTGTTGCCAAGTGGGTTGGCGAGCTGGACAACGACAAGCTGCAGGCTGAGCTGGCTTCCGGTGGTTCGGCAATCGTCGAAACCCGTCATGAAGATGACCTGGGTGTCGCTGAAGGCCCGGCTCCTGTGAACACTGGCAAGACCGTGTAACACGCGCTGAATGACAAAAAACCCATCTTCGGATGGGTTTTTTTATGGGGGCGATTTTTGTGCGGCGGGGATTACTCCACGCGGGTTTCACCGCTGAAAACCAGCGTCTGACGGCAGCGGCGGCACAGGTAGCGGCGGCCTTTGGATACCATGTTGTGGCGCTGGGCCGAGAAGGGGAAGTCGCTGCCGGCACAGGGGCAGCGATAGATGTAGCGGGTGACGCTGCGTCGTTCGATGGCATAGGTATGGCAGCGGTTGGGCGGCAGCTCGTATACGCCGCGCATGATCAGTTGCCACTCTTCGCCATGAGGCTGGATACGGTCCCCGAACAATTGATGGGCAATCATGTGGGCGACTTCGTGGGGCACTGTCTGGCGCAGGAAATCTTCGGCGTTTTCCCGATACAGCTGCGGGTTGAAGCGCAGCATGTTCTCGTGCAGGTGGGCGACACCGGCTTTCTGGCCGCGCAGCTTGAGGCTGACGACCGGACGTTTGAAGGTGCGTTTGAAAAAGGCTTCGGCTTGCTGGTAACAGGTTTCTACACGGGAATTGAGTTGCTCGGGCATGCTGTGTGGCTCTCCAGATGCGCCAAGTATGCCGTAATGCGGGGGCGTGCTGGCAACCCCGAGTGCCGGATGGTCGGTCGCCGTGGCGGGCTGCATGAGCGCGCTGCCCGCCGCACGGTTATTCAACTGGTGTATTCCGGGCCGACTCCGACGCCCCACAGCACCACGGTAAAGGCCATGATCGCTACCAGCACCACCAGGCCTACGGCCAGGATGGAGCTGGAAAACATGAAGCCTTCTTCCTCGGGAATATCCATGAAAGTCGGCAGCCCGACATAGAGCAGGTAAACCGTGTAGCAAATGGCCGCAGTCCCCACCAGCATTCCCAGCCACATATGGGGATACAGCGCCGCCAGCCCGCCGATGAACAGAGGCGTGGCCGTATAGGTGGCAAACGCAACACATTGCGCCAAGGTGGGTGTGGCGTCGTAGGTGCGGGCCATCCAGTGAATGAAGCCACCCATTACCGCGACACCCAGCAACATGGAAATGTATGACATGAGCGTCATACCTATCGCGCTGGCGTGGGTCAGCATCACTGGCGGGCTGTCACCGATGGCCCAGCCGATCTGGGTCGTACCTATATAAGCGGAAACCGCCGGGATCGCGGCCAGGATCAGAGTGTGAGTGAGGTACATGTGGCCAATGCTTTCTTCTTCGCCACGTATCTGTCTCCATTCCCGATCGGGATGCGTGAACAGTCCCCAGACGTGATGGATCATAGGATGACTCCTTCATCTTGTGGATTGAAGGCCACAAGCCTGAATGCGACCTCATCACGCAGTATAGAAAGCATGGTCTGGCCATGAGCGACGGGCTTAGAGTGTTTGGCGATTTACCATGGCCTGTTAATAGCAGTGTTCCATAAGCCAGTGGTTTAACGATCCGCAGGTTGTGCGTAAAATGGTCGCCCTTTCCCCCGAAGTCACCAGCGGATACCACCAGCATCATGGGCACCCTTTCAGTCAATCAGAACAAACTGCAGAAACGCCTGCGTCGGCTGGCCGGCGAAGCGGTTACCGACTTCAACATGATTGAAGATGGCGACAAGGTGATGGTCTGTCTCTCCGGCGGCAAGGACAGCTACACCATGCTCGACGTGCTGATGCATCTGCAGAAGGTCGCGCCGATCAAGTTCGAGATCGTTGCCGTGAACATGGACCAGAAGCAGCCGGGTTTCCCGGAACATGTGCTGCCAGCCTATCTGGCAACCCTGGGTATCGAATACCACATCGTTGAAAAAGACACCTATTCGGTGGTCAAGGAGCTGGTTCCGGAAGGCAAGACCACCTGCTCGCTGTGCTCGCGCCTGCGTCGTGGCACCTTGTACACCTTTGCGGATGAAATCGGTGCCACCAAAATGGCGCTGGGGCATCACCGCGACGACATCGTCGAAACCTTCTTTCTCAACATGTTCTTCAACGGTTCGCTCAAGGCCATGCCGCCCAAGCTGCGTTCCGACGATGGTCGCAACGTGGTGATCCGCCCATTGGCTTACTGCCATGAGAAGGATATTCAGGCGTATTCGGACTTCAAGGAATTCCCGATCATTCCTTGCAACCTGTGCGGCTCCCAGGAAAACCTGCAGCGTCAGGTGGTCAAGGAAATGCTCATCGAGTGGGAGCGCAAAACGCCCGGCCGGACCGAAAGCATCTTCCGCGCCTTGCAGAACGTTCACCCGTCGCAACTGGCCGACCGCAACCTGTTCGACTTCACCAGCCTGCGCATGGACGAAACCGCAGCTTCGCGGTTTGTCAATGTGGTGAATATCTGACCGGCAATCAGTGGTTGACGGTGAAGGCCAGCATCGCCGAGAGCTGGCACATCGGACGCCCGCTCTGGGCATGCCACTGATTGAAGACATCCTGCACGATGGCCTGATCGCGCTTGCTGGTCGGTACTCTATCGACGATGTTCTGCGCGTTCAGGGCAGCCACTACATCCTGGCTCGGGATAAAAGTGTCCTTGCCCACCATGCGCAGGAAGCGCGGCGCTGAAAGCCCACCCATCTGATTACCGTGCTTTGCCAGGTATTGCCACAGGCCGGTGATGTCATCGACCGGCCACTGGGCGATGAAACTGGCGAAGCTGCCGTGTTCCTGGGCGATATCCAGAATCAGTTGCGCATTGCGCGGCACGCTCTTGAGTTTGCCCAGGTGACGAATGATGCGGGTGTCCTGCATCAGCCGCTCCAGATGGTCGGCCCCCATCAGCACGACCTTTTCCGGATCGAAACCAAAGAACACCTCCTCGAACGCAGGCCACTTGGCATCCACCAGACTGTGTTTCAAGCCGGCACGAAATACCCGCAAGGCCATGGTCGACAGATAGCGATCATCGCCGAAAGCCATCAGTTGCTTCGGCGTATGCGGCACCGGCAGCAGCGCCTCAAGAGCCTTGGCGGAGCCGAAACGGTTCAGGCAGTATTCGTTCAGCCATTTGTAATCGTGCATCGGTTCTCCATTAAATAAGTGGGCATATCGTAGAAGCGAATTCATTCGCGAATATCAGCCTTCGCGAATAAGCGGAGCGCCGCCCGATTCTCTCCTACGGGGTTCGATCAAGCTGTGAACGCCAGCGAACATACAGCAACGCACTGATGAATACCGCCACACTGGCCAGCATTTCCAGCACGCCGAACAGCCAGCGGTTCGGGTCGAAGGCCGCCAGGGCGCCTTTGATGAAATACAGGTTGATGACAAAACAGGTCCAGGAGTGCCCTCGTGTTTTACCCAGCAGCATGCCGGGTGCCAGCAACAGCAAGGGCAACAGCTCGATGGCCAGAATCACGCCGGGGCGTGCGCCATGCAGGTCGGCGATGAACAGGTAATACACCGACAGCAGGGCGATCATGCCCAGAAAGCAGATCAGGCTCGCGGCCCGGCTGATGCGTACCCGTGGCTCCAGCCATTCCCTGGGCGGCAGCACTTTGGGCTTTTTAGCCACGCGGGGTCTCCAGTTGCGACGCGGTTTTTGCCAGACGCTGGCCAAGGGCGCGGCACAGTTCGGTTTCATGGCGATCCAGCGGCCGTTTGCCGTCAGCTCCGGCATGGTGGCTGGCGCCATACGGCGTGCCGCCGCCGGTGGTTTCCAGCAAGGCGGCTTCGCTGTAAGGCAGGCCCATCACCAGCATGCCGTGGTGCAGCAATGGCAGCAGCATCGACATCAGTGTGGTTTCCTGGCCGCCATGCAGGCTGGCGGTGGAAGTGAACACACTGGCCGGTTTGCCCACCAGAGCACCGGTCAGCCAGAGGTTGCTGGTGCCGTCCAGAAAGTACTTGAGTGGCGCGGCCATGTTGCCGAAACGGGTCGGGCTGCCCAGTGCCAGGCCTGAGCAGTTCTTCAGGTCGTCCAGCGTGGCGTACAGCGCACCGTTTTCCGGGATCTGCGGCGCGGTGGCTTCGCAGTCGGCGGAAACGGCGGGCACGGTGCGCAAGCGTGCTTCCATGCCGCCCATTTCGATGCCGCGAGCGATCTGGCGGGCCATCTCGCTGGTGGAGCCGTTGCGGCTGTAGAACAGAACCAGAATGTAGGCATCGCTCATGGCAATAGCTCCAGTATGTTTTCTGGAGGACGACCGATAACCGCCTTGTCACCTGCGACCAGGATCGGCCGCTCAATGAGTTTGGGGTGCGAAGCCATGGCGGCGATCAGTTGCTCGTCGCTCAGGCTCGGGTCTGCCAGGTTCAGGGCCTTGTAGTCATCTTCGCCACTGCGCAGCAATTGCCGTGGGCCAATGCCCAGTTTGCCCAGCAGGTCGTGCAATTGTGCGGCGTCCGGTGGGGTTTCAAGATACAGAACGATGTCCGGAGTCAGGCCGCGGGCCTGCAGCAGTTCCAGCGCGCCGCGGGATTTCGAGCAGCGCGGGTTGTGATAAAGCGTCAGATCAGTCATTTGCAGGTCGCATCTTGCCTAGAGTGGCGCGTATTCTACCTGCGCGACGGCGCGGGTCGACATGATCAGGCGCATATCGGTGAACCGTTTATAGAGAAAGTCGAGGAAGGAAGCACAGATGGCGAGGCGATTGGCAGCGGTAGCGATGTTTGTTGGCAGTTTGCTGTTGAGCGGTTGTGGCGCGGACCTGGGCGTGGACCAGAACGGCCAGAAGGTGTCCAGCGAACGCATCGACAACCATTGGCTGGTGATTAACTACTGGGCGGAGTGGTGTGGCCCGTGCCGTACCGAGATTCCCGAGTTCAATCACTTGTCCGAGGAACTCAAGGACAAGAAGGTCAGCGTGCTGGGTGTCAATTTCGACAACCTGCAGGGCGACGACCTGAAAAATGCTTCCAATGCCTTGGGCATCAAATTCACCGTCCTGGCCCAGGACCCTGCCGAGCGCTACAACCTGCCACCTTCCGAAGCACTTCCGGTGACCTACATCATCGACGACAAAGGCAAGATGCGTGCGCAGTTGCTCGGTGAGCAGAGCGCACAGGGCGTGACGGACAAGTTGAAGGCATTGCGCGGCGAGGGCTGAAGTGGGAGCGAATTCATTCGCCCCCACAGGCCACAGGGTGTGGCTTGATCAGTCTTCAGGCCAGAACCGCAATGGCTTGCCTTCGGCTGGCCACAGGCGCAATTGCTCGATGGGCGAAATATCCCAGCGCTGCACCTTGCTCAGTTCTTTCAAGAAACGCTGCTCCTGTTCCATCAAGGGCGGTACGCACATTTTGCGTGTGTTGCCGATGGGGCCGAAGCTGATGGTCTGGCCCTTGAGGGTGTAGGGCGCGAACCAGTGGTTGCAGCCTGCGTTGCCGTAGGCGCGGCCATCGGCGCCCAGGGTCATGGTCAGGCGGCTGCTGTCGATCAGCGGACGTTCGCCGATCCACTCCAGCACATAGCTCTGATCCTGTTCGATGGGTTTGGGCTCAGTCGCACAGCCTGCCAGCAGGGCACTACCGATCAGGCTCAGTACAGCCAGGTGTTTCATGCCGCTTTCTCCTGACACTTTCTGCATGTGTGTTTTTCACCTTCGGTCTTCCAGCCCAGCTCGGCAATGCGTGCAACGGCGGCGGGTTTCTGGGCCTTGGTGCCAAGCTTGCTCTCGACCATGAACTCGAAGTCCAGCTCGGCAGAGCAACTGTCGCAATTGACCTTCCACTGGTGGATCGCCAACTCGTCGAACACCGGGCCATTGGCCACTGCGACCCATTGGCCGGGCGGGTTGATGAGGTGCCGGACTTTCTCCACCGACAGACGCATATAAAGGCTTTTGCTGCCCTTGATGGTCACCAGTAACTGGTCATTGTTGTGGATCGAGCCGCCGTTACCGGTGACTTGATAACGCCCGGGGCCCAGCGTACGGCACTCGGTGAGAGTGTGTTGCGGGTTGAGCATGCTGTAGCGGAAATCGTGTTCGACCATGGGTCCTCCAAATTGCGCGTATCTTATCACGCTTGGGCTTCTACCCGGTTTTGCGGAGTACCTGCATTCCACGCTGCAATATTATCCAGGGTTGTACGGGCAATGGCGCCCAGGGCTTCCTGAGTCAGAAATGCCTGATGCGCGGTGATGATGACATTGGGGAAGGTCAGCAGGCGCGCCAGCACGTCGTCCTGCAAGGGCAGGTCCGAGCGGTCGGCGAAGAACAGTTGCGCTTCCTCTTCATAGACATCCAGCCCCAGGTACCCCAGTTGCCCGGTCTTGAGGGCGTCGATCAATGCAGGTGTTTCCACCAGGGCGCCCCGGCCGGTATTGATGAGCATGGCGCCGCGTTGCAGGGTGGCCAGTGATTGCCGGTTGATCATGTGGCGGGTCTGCTCGGTGAGCGGGCAATGCAGGCTGATGATCTGCGCCTGTTCAAGCAGGGCGGGCAGGCTCAGGTATTCGGCGCCCAGGGCCTGGACTTCCGGGTTCGGGTAGGGATCGTAAGCCAGCAGCTTGCAGCCAAACCCCGACATGATCTTCGCGAAGGTTGCGCCGATCTGCCCGGTGCCGATCACGCCTACGGTCTTGCCCACCAGATCGAAACCGGTCAGGCCATGCAGGCTGAAGTCGCCTTCGCGGGTGCGGTTGTAGGCGCGATTCAGATGGCGGTTGAGGGCCAGGATCAAGGCCACGGCGTGCTCGGCTACGGCATGGGGTGAATACGCCGGAACCCGGACTACGGCGATGCCCAGTCGCTGAGCGGCTTGCAGGTCCACATGGTTGTAACCCGCCGAGCGCAGCGCAATCAGCTTGGTGCCACCGGCTGCCAGACGCTCCAGTACCGGGGCGCTGAGGTCGTCATTGATAAAGGCGCAGACCACCGGGTAGTCATGGGCCAGCGTGGCGGTTTCCAGGGTCAGGCGAGCTGGCTGGAAATGCAGTTCCAGGCCATCGGTTGCCTGGGCTGCCAGGAAGCTTTCCCGGTCGTAGGTCTGGCTGCTGAAAATCAGGGTGCGCATGGGTGTGGTCTTCCTTGAGGAGTTGGGCTTTTCGCGAATGAATTCACTCCTGCCGCGTGTGGCGTAGGAGCGGATTCATCCGCGAACAGGCTCGGCTTCAGGCCGTGACACGTGCCTCAACGGCCAGCCGGGTAATGGCTTTATCCAGATCGTCCAGCGCCTCGATAGCCTCTGGCGAATCCTGTTTGAGCAGGGTTTCGGCACGTTGGCAGGCTGCGCGCAGTTGCGGTACGCCGCAGTAGCGTGTGGCGCCGTGCAGGCGATGGACGCGTTCGATCAGGCCCTGAATGTCTTCGGCGGCTCGTGCCAGACGGATGGCTTCGCGGTCTGCATCCAGCGATGCCAGCAGCATGGCCAGCATGTCGGTCGCCAGATCGGGTTTGCCGGCAGCCAGACGCAAACCTTCTTCGTGATCGAGCACCAGCGGGCCGGCATGGCTCTGCTGGGTATCGGACGGACGTTCCGGCAGCGGCGTGCGCAAGGCCAGGCCTGTCCACTTGAGTACCACCTGAGCCAGTTGTCGCTCGCTGATGGGCTTGGTCAGGTAATCGTCCATGCCGCTTTGCAGCAGGGAGCGCTTTTCATTGGCCATGGCATGGGCGGTGAGGGCGACGATGGGCAGGGACGTACACTGGCGCTCCAGTTCCCAGACTCGAATCGCTTCAGTAGCCTGACGTCCATCCATGCCGGGCATCTGCACATCCATCAGTACCAGGTCGAAGGTTTCGGTCTGCACGCAATGCAGCGCCGCATAGCCACTGTCGACCGCAACGACCAGCGCGCCCATGTCTTCGAGCAGGGTCTGGACCAGCAACAGGTTGGCGGGGTTGTCGTCCACGCACAGGACTTTTGGCGGACGACTGGCCAATGGCTGGACAACGTCGGTGCGCACCACTTTGGGCGCAATCAGTTCCGACAGGGCTTTCTGCAGTTTGCGGGTGCAGGCAGGTTTGGCCTGCAACTGGTTATAGACATCCGGTACCGACAACTGGAACAGCGCCTGCTCGGTGGTCGGGCACAACACCAGCACCTTGCAGCCCAGGTTCTCCAGATCCCATATGTGCTGACGCAGGCGCTCCGGCGGGATTTCATGGGCCGTGACGCCCAGCACCGCCAGATCGATGGCTGTGGAGGTCTGGTGGGCGGCGGTCACCCCGTTGAGCAGGTTTTCCAGGTTATTGAAGATCAGGGTTTCAAGCCCGCAGTCTTCCAGTTGGTGTTCCAGAGCCTGACGGGCCAGTTCATGGTGCTCAAGCACGGCAGCGCGAATGCCTTCCAGAGGCTTGTACAGCAGCTCTTCGACTTCTTCCCGGGCCTTGGGCAGCGTCAGCGTGATCCAGAACTCCGAGCCGATGCCCGGCGTGCTGTCCACGCCAATCTCGCCGCCCATCTGCTCGATCAGGCGCTTGGAAATCACCAGCCCTAGGCCGGTACCGCCCGGTTGGCGGGACAACGAATTGTCCGCCTGACTGAAGGCCTGGAACAGGGCGCGTACATCCTGGCTGGACAGGCCGATGCCGGTGTCCTGAACGCTGATGCGCAACTGCGCGTGTTCCTCGGTTTCGTCTTCGACCATGGCCCGGGCGACGATGGTGCCTTCGCGGGTGAACTTGATCGCATTGCTGACCAGATTGGTCAGGATCTGCTTGAGGCGCAGCGGGTCGCCCGACAGGGACAGAGGCGTGTCGCGGTAAACCAGGCTGACCAGTTCAAGCTGCTTGGCATGGGCCGCAGGCGCCAGAATAGTCATGGTGTCCTGCAACAGGTCCCGCAGGTTGAACGGCACGTTTTCCAGTACCAGCTTGCCGGCTTCGATCTTGGAGAAGTCGAGAATCTCGTTGATGATGCTCAGCAGGCTGTCGGCCGACTTCTCGATGGTGTTCATGTAATCGCGCTGGCGCGGAGTCAGCTCGCTTTTCTGCAACAGATGGGTGAAGCCCAGAATGCCGTTGAGCGGCGTGCGGATTTCATGGCTCATGTTGGCCAGGAACTCGGATTTGATCCGGCTGGCTTCCAGTGCTTCCTTGCGTGCCAGATCCAGTTCGATGTTCTGGATCTCGATGGTTTCCAGATTCTGCCTGACGTCTTCCGTGGCCTGATCGACGCTGTGCTGCAATTCTTCCTGGGCATTCTGCAAGGTCGAAGCCATGCGATTGATGCCTGAGGCGAGCACATCCAGTTCCGCGCTGCCCAGCGGCGGTACTCGTGCTTCGAGGTTGCCGTCCTTGAGTTGCGACACCGCCTGTTTGATCTGGCTCAGGGGTTCATTGATGGTGCGGCTCATGCGTACCGCGACAATGGCAGTCAGCGCCAGGCCGAAGAGGATCAGCAGGCTGCTGACGAACAGGCTGCGATAGCCACGCAGCAAGGTGCCGTTGTGGGAGATTTCCAGTTCAACCCAACCCAGCAGCCGGTCGGCTTCGGCGGGGATGATTTCGCTGGTCAGGTGGCGCTGATTGCCAAACACCGGCAGCAGGTAACGGGTCGCATCGTTGGCAGACGTGTTGAGCAACTGGGTGCTGTTACCGATGGGTGAAGGCGCGATCATGCTCGGGCCGGCATGGGCAAGGGGATTGCGCTCGGGGTCCAGAAAGGACACCGAACGTACATCGGCCTGTTCGAGGGTCTGGGAGGCGATGCGACTCAGGAGGGTCTTGTCTCTGCGCCCCAGCGCGGGGGCGGACAGGGGCGCCAGTTCCTGGGCAATCATTTCACCGCGTTGCAGCAACTGGCCCTGCAACTCGTGAAGCTGCATCACCGTGAAGTAAGTGCCCATCATCAGCGCGATCAAACTGGCCGGCAGAATAGTCAGCAGTAATACGCGGCCTTTTATACCCAGTTTGGTCAGCACAGCTTTCTCCACCTGTCGGAATCAGTCCATCGATATCGTTTCAGGGCAGTCTAGCCGCTTACCCTGAAACGCATATTACATGCCGATACGCTCTTGGGGTTGCGGGAAGTCAAGGCTTGTGAGGCAAGAGCCGAAAAATATCGCTTATTCCTTTTGGTGATAAGAAGCGCACTTTGCGTGATATGGGCTTTGGGCGTTTGCCGTTATGATAGTGCCCCCCGCAGTCTGGATCGCGAATACGCCATGACCTTGCAGTATCAAACCATTGCCGATTGCGTCGGCAACACCCCGCTCGTGCGCCTGCAACGCATCGCGGGTAATACCAGCAATACCCTCCTGTTGAAGCTCGAAGGTAACAACCCGGCTGGCTCGGTAAAAGACCGCCCGGCGCTGTCGATGATTACCCGTGCCGAACTGCGCGGCCAGATCCACGCGGGCGACACTCTGATCGAAGCCACGTCCGGCAATACCGGCATCGCCCTGGCCATGGCCGCGGCGATCAAGGGTTACCGCATGATTCTGATCATGCCGGACAACTCCAGTGCCGAACGCAAGGCTGCCATGACCGCCTATGGCGCGGAACTGATTCTGGTCAGCAAGGAAGAGGGCATGGAAGGCGCACGTGACCTGGCTGAGCGCATGCAGGCCGAAGGCCGTGGCAAGGTGCTCGATCAATTCGCCAACGGTGACAATCCCGAAGCGCACTACACCAGCACCGGCCCGGAAATCTGGCAGCAGACTGGCGGCACCATCACCCATTTCGTCAGTTCCATGGGCACCACGGGGACCATCATGGGCACCTCGCGCTACCTCAAGGAGCAAAACCCCAACGTGCAGATCGTCGGTCTGCAACCGATGGAAGGTGCTGCGATTCCCGGCATCCGCCGCTGGCCTCACGAATACCTGCCGCGCATCTATCAGGCCGATCGTGTCGATCGCATCATCGACATGGCCCAGCTTGAAGCCGAAGACACCATGCGCCGGCTGGCACGCGAGGAAGGCATCTTCTGTGGCGTGTCGTCCGGTGGTTCTGTAGCCGGCATGCTGCGCCTGTCCCGTGAAGTCGAAAATGCGGTCATGGTCGCAATCATCTGTGACCGCGGCGACCGTTACCTGTCGACCGGCGTCTACGACGCGCCCAACTGATGGCCAAACAACAAAGAGGGCTGCGCTTCCAACCCGCTGGAGGCGTCAAGGCTGCGCAGATCCCTGCTGGCAAGAAACAGCGGCTGACCATTGATCGCCTGTCCAGTGACGGACGCGGCATCGCCTTTCTCGACGGCAAGACCTGGTTTGTAGCAGGCAGCCTTGAAGGTGAGGAGGTCGAGGCGCGGGTGCTCAATGCCCACGGCAAGATTGTCGAAGCGCGTACCGAGCGAGTGTTGCAGGCCAGTGCCCTGCGCCGCCCGGCTGCGTGTGAGCATTTTGGTCGCTGTGGCGGTTGCAGCGTGCAACATGTGCCCCATGAAGAACAGCTTGCCCTGAAACAGCGCATGCTGGCCGAGCAGTTGCAGCGGGTCGCGAATGTCGTGCCGGATGAATGGGCTGCGCCATTGGCGGGTTCCGAACTGGCCTACCGTCGACGTGCGCGCATCGCCGTGCGCTGGGATGCCAAGGCCAAGCGGCTGGATGTGGGCTTTCGTGCGGCAGCCAGTCAGGACATCGTCAGCATCGAGCATTGCCCGGTGCTGGTACAGGCCTTGCAACCGATCATGACGCAACTGCCTGCCTTGTTGAAAAGCTTCAGCAAACCTCAGTCGCTGGGTCACGTTGAATTGTTCAGCGGCTCTTCCATTGCCGTGTTGCTGCGTCACACCGCGCCTCTGGCTGAGGGTGATCTGGCCATGCTGCAAGGGTTCTGCAAGGAGCATGACGCGCAACTCTGGCTGCATGGCGAAGGCGAGCCTCAACCGGCAGACCCGGATCAGGCATTGGGCTATCATCTTGATCCATGGAATCTGCAGTTGGCCTGGAGGCCGGGGGATTTCATTCAGGTCAACGCGGCGGTGAATACCGCGATGATCGAGCAGGCGTTGCAGTGGCTGGCGCCCAAGGTTGACGAGCGAGTGATGGATCTGTTCTGTGGCCTGGGCAATTTTGCGCTGCCGCTGGCCGGGATGGCCCGGGAGGTGGTTGCGGTCGAGGGGGTTGCGACCATGGTCGAGCGTGCCTCTGCCAATGCAATGAGTAATGATCTGCATAACGTCAGGTTTTTTCAGGCGGATCTTTCCCAGCCGCTGACACAAGCAAGCTGGGCCGCTGACGGATTTTCTGCGGTACTCTTGGACCCACCGCGCGACGGGGCTTTTGAAGTGGTGCGTCAGATCAGGAAATCAGGCGCCAGACGGTTGGTTTATGTTTCATGCAACCCGGCAACTTTGGCTCGCGACACGGTCGAATTGGTCAATCAGGGCTACCGATTAAAACGTGCCGGAATACTCGATATGTTTCCACAGACGGCCCATGTCGAGGCGATGGCTTTATTTGAAGCGAGTAAGTGAGCAGCGGTTCATTGGATCGAGTCAGCTGCTGACAGGGAATCTCGTTTAATCCGACTGGCCCGCGAATGCCGGTCCTTGCTTGCCCGGCAAGTGGCATTCGCTCAAGAAGGCTGGCGACTGAAGGCGCTATTCATCGCGCCGTAGGGAAGGTAAGCAGCATGGTACAGGTGAGAGCGCACCAGCCGATAAACACAGACGGCAGTATCAATCTCGATGCATGGCTGGATCACATTGTCAGCGTCGATATGGTCCTCGATCGGGAGGCCATGAAAGAGGCCTGCGAATTTGCCCGGCAAGCCGAGCAGAAGGACAACGCTTTAAAGAATCACTGGGCAGACGGTACCTCCAGTTTCCAGACCGGTCTGGAAATCGCGGAAATCCTGGCTGACCTCAAGCTCGATCAGGACTCCCTGATCGCAGCCGTCATCTATCGGGGCGTGCGCGAAGGCGTGATCCCCTTGCAGGATGTCGAGCAGCGCTTCGGTTCAACCGTCGCCAAGCTGATCGACGGCGTACTGCGCATGGCGGCGATCAGTGCCAGCCTCAGCCCTCGCCAGTCTCTGGTGCTGGGCAGTCAGGCGCAGGTGGAAAACCTGCGCAAGATGCTGGTGGCGATGGTCGATGACGTGCGTGTGGCCCTGATCAAGCTGGCCGAGCGTACCTGTGCGATTCGTGCGGTAAAGAATGCCGACGACGAAAAACGCAATCGCGTGGCCCGTGAAGTCTTCGATATCTACGCACCTCTGGCCCATCGCCTGGGTATCGGTCATATCAAGTGGGAGCTGGAAGACCTGTCTTTCCGCTACCTTGAGCCTGAGCAATACAAGCAGATCGCCAAGCTGCTCCATGAGCGGCGTCTGGATCGTGAGCGCTTCATCAGCGATGTGATGTCGCAACTGGAAAACGAACTGCTGGCCACCGGCGTCAAGGCCGACATCAGTGGGCGTGCCAAACACATCTATTCCATCTGGCGCAAAATGCAGCGCAAGGGCCTGGCTTTCAGCCAGATCTATGACGTGCGTGCCGTTCGGGTACTGGTCCCGGAAATGCGCGACTGCTACACCGCGCTGGGGATCGTGCATACCTTGTGGCGACACATTCCCAAGGAGTTCGACGATTACATCGCCAACCCCAAGGAAAACGGTTATCGCTCGTTGCACACCGCCGTTATCGGGCCGGAAGGCAAGGTGCTGGAAGTCCAGATCCGCACGCATTCCATGCACGAAGAAGCCGAGTTGGGCGTCTGTGCGCACTGGCGCTACAAGGGCACTGACGTCAAATCCGGCTCCAACCACTACGAAGAGAAAATCTCCTGGCTGCGTCAGGTGCTCGAGTGGCATGAAGAGTTGGGTGATATCGGCGGTCTGGCAGAGCAGTTGCGGGTCGATATCGAGCCGGACCGTGTCTACGTCTTCACCCCGGACGGTCATGCCATCGACCTGCCCAAGGGCTCGACACCGCTGGACTTCGCTTATCGGGTACACACCGAGATCGGCCACAACTGCCGTGGCGCGAAGATCAATGGCCGGATCGTGCCGCTCAACTACAGTCTGCAGACCGGCGAGCAGGTCGAGATCATCACCAGCAAGCACGGTACGCCGAGCCGCGACTGGCTGAACTCGAACCTGGGTTATATCACCACATCCCGGGCGCGGGCCAAGATCGTTCACTGGTTCAAGCTGCAGGCCCGTGACCAGAACGTGGCGGCAGGTAAAACCCTGCTTGAGCGCGAACTGGCACGGCTGGCACTGTCGCTGGTGGATTTCGAGAAGCTGGCGGACAAGGCCAACTACAAGACCGCCGAAGACATGTTCGCCGCTCTGGGCGCAGGCGACTTGCGTCTGGCACAACTGGTCAACCTTGCCCAGCAGCAGGTCGAGCCGGAACGTATCAACGATGTTGAACTGATTCCACGCAAGGCCACCGGCTACAAACCGGGCAAGCGCGGCGATATCCAGATCCAGGGCGTCGGCAACCTGATGACGCAAATGGCCGGCTGCTGCCAGCCGCTGCCGGGGGATGCCATTGTCGGCTATATCACCCAGGGCCGTGGCGTGAGCATCCACCGTCAGGATTGTGCCTCTGTGCTGCAATTGGGGGGGCGCGAACCCGAGCGGATCATTCAGGTCAGCTGGGGGCCGGTGCCGGTGCTCACCTATCCGGTGGACATCATCATCCGCGCCTACGACCGTTCCGGGCTGCTGCGTGACGTCACCCAGGTCCTGCTCAACGAGCGGATCAACGTTCTGGCGGTCAACACCCGCTCGAACAAGGAAGACAACACCGCGCTCATGTCGCTGACCATCGAGATTCCGGGGCTGGATGCATTGGGTCGGTTGCTGGGGCGTATTGCCCAGTTGCCGAACATCATCGAGACACGGCGGAACAGAACGCCGTAGGCGGCTGTAAGTTTTAAGCTGCAAGCTGAAAGCTATAAGGCAAAAACGAGCTTGTAGCTTGAAACTTGTAGCTTTCAGCCTGCCGCTGCGACTGAAAGGAGCCCCATGTACTCAATCAACGATCTGCTCACTCTCATGTCCCGTCTGCGCGATCCGCAATACGGTTGCCCGTGGGATCTGAAGCAGACTTACGCCAGTATCGTGCCCCATACGCTGGAAGAAGCTTATGAAGTGGCCGATGCCATCGAGCAGGGCGATTTCGATCATCTTCCCGGTGAGTTGGGCGATCTGCTGTTTCAGGTGGTGTTCTATGCCCAGTTGGCGAAAGAAGAGGGACGTTTCGAGTTCGAGGGTGTCGTAGACGGCATCGTTCGCAAGTTGCTGCGTCGTCATCCCCATGTGTTCCCCACCGGTGAGCTGTATGCACCATTGGAAACACCGCGCCTGACCGACGAAGAGGTCAATCGGCGCTGGGACGAGATCAAGGCTCAGGAGCGCGCCGAGAAGGCGGGGGCGCCCGAGCAGCTTTCATTACTCGACGACGTGCCCACGGCTCTGCCGGCGCTGTCCCGTGCGGTCAAGCTGCAAAAGCGTGCAGCTCAGGTCGGTTTCGACTGGCCTGCGGCCTTGCCGGTGGTCGATAAGGTTCGTGAAGAACTGGATGAAGTACTCGAAGCCATGGCCGAGAATGATGCTCAGGGTATGGCCGAGGAAGTGGGCGATTTGCTGTTTGTGGTCGTCAATCTGGCCCGGCATCTTAAAGTTGACCCGGAAACTGCGCTACGCTCGGCCAATGGCAAGTTCGACAGGCGCTTCCGATTTATTGAACAGGCATTGCACCAGGCCGGGCGTCCCATCGAAGATTGCACTCTCGATGAAATGGACGCTCTGTGGGGCGAAGCCAAACGTCAGGAAAAGAGCACGCCCGGCTGCGGCTGAGCGTGTGGTATCTGCATAAGCGAGTAGACAATGAGCCTTTCCCTTCGCGACCAGTTGCTCAAGGCAGGTCTGGTCAACCAAAAGCAGGCCAAGCAGGTCGGCAAAGAAAAGCAGAAAGAACAGCGTCTGGCGCACAAGGGCCAGATCCAGATCGATGATTCGCAAAAGCGTGCAGCCCAGGAGGCCCAGGCCGAAAAGGCCAGGCGCGATCAGGAACTCAATCGTCAGCAGCAGGAGAAGGCCGAGGCCAAGGCCCGCACCGCGCAGATCAAGCAATTGATCGAAGTCTCGCGCCTGCCCAAGCTCACGACCGAGGATTACTACAACTTCGTCGATGACAAGAAGGTCAAGCGCATCTCGGTCAATGCCCTGATGCGCAACAAGCTGAGCAGTGGCTCGCTGGCCATCGTGCATCACGGCGGCGGTTATGAAATCATTCCCCGTGAAGCGGCGTTGAAGATCCAGGAGCGCGACCCACGCCGTGTCGTGTTGCTCAACACTCCGACCGAAGCGCCGGATGCAGATGATCCGTATGCGGCCTATCAGGTGCCTGATGACCTGATGTGGTAAGTCTCTTGCGAACAAAACAAAACCCGCTCAAGGCGGGTTTTGTTTTGCGCTCGAATTATTAGTGAGTGCGCTGGTTTTCCTGCTCTTCCAGCTCCGCCTTGTAGTTATAGGCGTCTGACTCTACGTGAAACATCCCTACCAACTGGTCCTGTTGGTAAACGTCCCAGATCTGAATGCCATCCGCAACGGCTTCATGAGAGAGGTGGGCTTCGTCACGCTCAGTAACTTTAACGGTCATATTGATAGCTCCTGACTCTAGAAACTGCGGCGATGTGTCGCAGGACTCTTTTATAGAATCGGTTAGCTTGCTAAGTAAACAGGCAATTTTTCCGGTACTGGCCTATTGAACTTTTTGCAGGGCTGGAGGCTTTGACTGGCGGGGCTTTCAGGTTTTGCGAGGGGGAAATGAAGGATTCTTCATGAAGTCTTTTCGCGAATGGATTCGCTCCGGTGGGAGCGAATCGGGCGGCGTTCCGCTCATTCGCGAAAAAGGATCAGCTACCTTTTACAGCCTTGCCGTTGACGGTGCCGTCCAACAGCATGATGTTGTATTCCTTGCCGTCGGTTTCGACCTGTTGCAGGCGAACCAGCAGGTAATCCCAATCCTTGGCGAACCACAGCACGGTGGTGCGCTTGCTTTGTGTCGGGTCACGTACGCGTTCGACCTTGATGGCATCGACCTGGCCGGCTTTGGTGGCGACCTTTTCCGAACCCAGCACGCGGAAGTCATAAGTATCGATTTCGTCACCGTCGACGACCTGATAGCTCATGCTCTTCTTGCCGGCTGCCACGTCATGCTGCAGGGCCAGCTGGTAAGTGGACTTGTCGAGAACGCCACGGTTGAGCGCAAGCTTGATGGCGTCACCACGGTCGGTGCCGGTCACGAACTTGGCGTTCCAGTCGAAGGCCAGATCAACCTTCTTGGACTTGCCCAGGCCGCTGCGCTCGAAGTTGTAGGTCTGGGGCAGCATCACCTCTTTGTCGACTTTCAGCGTGCTGACTTCCGTCAGGCTGGCGATCATCATCGAGGCCTTGAAGCTGAGGGTCCAGGTACCGTTGGGGCCGGCTTCCAGGCTGCGTTCGGCCGTACCGCTCATAGGAAGCTGCTTCCAGTCGGCGGTATAGCTGGCGGAGAAGGGTTGAAGATCTGCTGCATGTGCCGCAGGCAGTGCGAGCAGAGCGAAAGCGAAGAGCAAGGCACGACGCATGGTATCTCCTAGTCTTGAATCAAGTGTCCGGTGGGCGGAAGTAACTTGCCATCCAGTAATGAACCCTCATCGCCAAGACGCAATCGGCCTTCGGCGAACCAGCGTATGGCCAGCGGGTAGATCCGGTGTTCTTGCACATGGACCCGTTGCGCAAGTGTGGCTGGCGAGTCCTGCAACTCTACTGAAATCACAGCCTGTACGACCAGTGGCCCGCCATCGAGTTCCTCGGTGACGAAATGCACGCTGCAGCCGTGTTCGGTATCTCCGGCTTCAAGCGCACGCTGGTGAGTATGCAGGCCTTTGTAGCGAGGCAGCAGGGAAGGGTGGATATTGAGCAGGCGACCCTGGTAGTGACGAACGAAGTCCGCCGTCAGGATGCGCATGAATCCGGCCAGTACCACGAGTTGTGGCTCGAAGGTGTCGATCAGTTCCATCAGGGCGCTATCGAAGGCCTCGCGGCCTTCGTATGCCTTGTGATCAAGAACGCAGGCTTCGATACCTGCGTCTCTGGCGCGTTGCAGTCCGAATGCGTCTTCCCGGTTGGAAATGACGGCGCGGATGCGGACGGGGCTGGCCCCGTCCTTGAAACTGTCGATCATGGCTTGCAGGTTGCCACCGGTGCCGGACAACAGCACCACGACATCACAGGTGGCAGACATCAATGCGCCTTGAGGTTTTTCAGCTCGACTTGTGCTGCACCTTCGGCCGCGGTAGCGATCTGGCCGATGACCCAAGGTTGCTCGCCTGCTTCGCGCAGTACGTTCAGGGCGGTTTCAACGTGCTCCTGGGCAACGCAGATCACCATGCCGACGCCGCAGTTCAGGACGCGGTGCATTTCGTTTTCTTCAACGTTGCCTTGCTGCTGCAACCAGTCGAATACTGCCGGACGCTGCCAGCTGGCGACGTCGACCACGGCTTGTGCGCCTGCTGGCAGTACACGCGGGATGTTGTCCAGCAGGCCGCCACCGGTGATGTGGGCCATGGCCTTGACCGCGCCGGTTTCCTTGATCAGCTTGAGCAGCGGCTTGACGTAGATGCGGGTTGGGGCCATCAGCAGTTCGGTCAGGGGCTTGCCGTCCAGCTGGATGTTTTCGATATCGGCACCGGCGACTTCGATGATCTTGCGGATCAGCGAGTAACCATTGGAGTGCGGGCCGGACGATGGCAGGGCGAGCAGGGCGTCACCGGCAGCCACTTTCGAGCCGTCGATGATGTCGGCCTTTTCCACGACGCCGACGCAGAAACCGGCCAGGTCGTAGTCTTCGCCTTCGTACATGCCAGGCATTTCTGCGGTTTCGCCGCCAACCAGCGAGCAGCCGGCCAGTTCACAGCCAGCGCCGATGCCGGTTACTACCTGGGCTGCGGTGTCGACGTTGAGTTTGCCGGTGGCGTAGTAGTCGAGGAAGAACAGCGGCTCTGCGCCACAGACCACCAGATCGTTGACGCACATGGCGACCAGATCGATGCCGATGCTGTCGTGCTTGTTCAGGTTCAGGGCCAGACGCAGCTTGGTGCCGACGCCGTCGGTGCCGGAAACCAGAACCGGTTGCTTGTAGCCGGCCGGGATTTCGCAGAGGGCGCCGAAACCTCCCAGGCCGCCCATGACTTCCGGACGCTTGGTGCGCTTGGCGACGCTCTTGATGCGTTCGACCAATGCTTCACCGGCGTCGATGTCTACACCGGCGTCTTTGTAGCTCAGGGAGGGTTGCTTGCTCATAAAAATCCAGGCCTTTAGGGGGGATTCGGGGGTATCGACCGCTGCGGCGGGGCCGGTTCAGGGTTGCGCTTTCGCGCAGTGCCGTTCGGGCCGCCACCATCGCCAGTCTGCGAAGGCGCGCGATTTTATCAGGCTTGCTGCCCGTGAGCCATCCTTGGGCCGACGGGCAGGGGGTATCAGGCAAAAATAAAATCCCCACGGGCGACGCAGGCCTTCCTTAATAAGCTGTAATTTAATGTGAATGATTGGCAACGACCTGCTGTCTGAGGCATGTTGAACACCTTCATACGGTTTTCAATACCGTTTTTCCGTTCGGGAACTGTCCATGCGTTTTTCTAGATTCCTTTTCGTCGGCTGCCTGTCCCTGTTCAGCCTGCCCGGCCTTGCCGAGACCGTGAGCAATTTGTACCAAGTCCGTGAAACCGTCAGCGGCCAGTCGCCCGAGGAGCGTACTCGCGCCACTCAGGCGGCTCTGGAAACCCTGGTCGTGCGCCTGACCGGCGATGCCAAGGCTGCCCAGGGCGCGGCCTTGTCCGGGTTGCGCAAGGATCCGCAACAGATCATCAGCCAGTACGGTTATGAAGCCGGACCGCCGGAAACCCTGCTGGTGGATTTCGATCCGGCCACCACTGACCGCTCCCTGCGTCAGGCCGGTCTTGCGATCTGGGGCAGTAATCGTCCATCGATCCTGGGCTGGTGGCTGCTGGATTCCACTGAGGGCTCCAACCTGGTAGGTGACGGGCAGGCTGCCGCCGAGCCTCTGCGCCGCGCTGCTCAACACCGTGGCCTGCCTTTGCGCCTGCCCCTGGCTGACCTGAGCGAACAGGGTGTCGGTACCGCGCAGAACCTTGAAAGCAACGATGCTACGCCGTTGAAAGAGGTCTCCGAGCGCTATGGTGCCGACGCGATTCTCGCTGTGCACGCCAAGGAAGAAGCCGGGCAGTGGCAGGGCAAATGGCGCTTGTGGCTGGGTGATCAGCGCGAGCAGGGCAGCGCCACGGGTGCCAACCCTGAAGCGCTGGCCGATTCCATTCTCCTGGCGGTGAGCCAGCGGCTGGCTCCGCGTTTTGCAGCCAAGCCTGGCGCATCCACCGGTCTGGTCTTCCAGGTGCAGGGCATGAATCTGGAGCGTTACGCGCAATTGCTCAATCTGCTCGAACCGTTCGGCGCCCGCCTCAAGTCGGTCGAGGCTGATCGCGTGACATTTGAAGTCACGAGCAGCCCGGAGCAGCTACGCTCGCAATTGTCCCTGGCAAAATTGCAGGAAGTGCCCGCCAGCGAAGCGGCAGCCGCTACACCGCCGCCAGCAGCGCCAGTCGATGCCGCCGCCTCACCGGCTCCTGCTGCGGATGCGCCAATGATTGTCCCGGTGTCTGCACCGCAACTGTATTTCCGTTGGTAGTCCGGCAAAGCGTGCCGGATTACGTTTTCTCTTGGGGTTGGGGTCATTGATGACTGATACGAAGCGTTGGTACTTGCCTGTCGGGATTGTCCTGCTGGCTTTGTTCATATTCATGCTGCATCCGATCCTGATGCCTTTTCTGGTAGCGCTGCTGCTGGCCTACATGGGTGATCCCCTGGTGGATCGCCTGGAAAGGCTCGGTATGTCGAGAACCCTGGGCGTGGTGGCGGTATTCGGTTTGTTCACGCTGGTGCTGATGGCCTTGCTGCTGGTGCTGGTGCCGATGCTGGCCAAACAGTTGTTCCGCCTTTATGAGCTGGCGCCGCAGATTCTCGACTGGCTGCAACATACGGCCTTGCCGTGGGTGCAGGCCAAGTTCGGCCTGTCTGAAGGGTTCTGGAAATTCGACAAGCTCAAGACCGCGCTTTCCGAGCATATGGGGCAGGCGGGGGATATCGTCAGCGTGGTGCTGTCCCAAGCCACGGCGTCGAGCCTCGCGCTGATCGGCTGGCTGACCAATCTGGTGCTGATCCCTGTGGTGTGTTTCTACCTGCTGCGCGACTGGGACTTGATGACGGGTAAGGTTCGTGGCCTGCTGCCGCGCCATCGTGAAGACCAGGTGGTGAAACTGGCTGGCGAATGTCATGAAGTGCTCGGCGCGTTCATTCGTGGCCAGTTGCTGGTGATGGTCGGTCTGGGCGTGATCTACGCCGCCGGTCTGATGCTGGTGGGCCTGGAGCTTGGTCTGCTGATCGGCGTGATCGCCGGGCTGGCTGCCATCGTGCCTTATATGGGGTTCGTGATCGGTATTGGCGCTGCGCTGGTGGCCGGTCTGTTCCAGTTCGGCGGTGAGTTGTATCCGCTGCTGGGCATCGTCGCCGTGTTCATGATCGGCCAGATGCTCGAAGGCATGGTGCTGACGCCGTTGCTGGTGGGCGACCGCATCGGCCTGCACCCGGTGGCGGTGATCTTTGCGATCCTGGCGGGTGGCGAACTGTTCGGTTTTACCGGCATTCTGCTGGCGTTGCCGGTGGCGGCCGTGATCATGGTCTTGTTGCGCCATCTTCATGACCTCTATAAAGGTTCTGAAGCCTACAGCGGCATGGAAGACCCTGATCTATAGGGCTTTTCAACGTGTCTGAATTCGGTGTTCAGGCGTTTTCGCCAGCAGGGCCGCCCGGGCCCTGTTGGCGAAGGTTTGCGCTGTCAAAGCGCAAGTCTTTGATTTTGCTTGGGGTATGGCGCATTGTGCCGTCGACGCCACGGGTATAAACTTTGCGCACTTTCCCAGAGGTCCCTAACGGTTCGCCTGAACCGTGCCCGTCAGCATGAAACCGATTCAGCTGCCCCTGAGTGTCCGTCTGCGTGATGACGCCACTTTCATCAATTACTATCCCGGCGCCAATGCTGCGGCTCTCGGCTATGTCGAGCGCCTGTGCGAGGCTGACGCGGGGTGGACGGAAAGCCTGATTTATCTGTGGGGCAAGGATGGGGTAGGGCGCACGCACTTGCTGCAGGCAGCTTGCCTTCGTTTCGAGCAGATGGGTGAACCTTCTGTTTATCTGCCACTGGCCGAAGTCATCGATGAAGGCGTCGAGCTGTTCGATCACCTTGAGCAGTACGAGCTGGTCTGCCTGGATGACCTGCAAGCGGTCGTGGGCAAGCCGGAATGGGAAGAGGCGCTGTTTCATCTGTTCAATCGTCTGCGTGACAGCGGGCGTCGCCTGTTGATCGCGGCTTCTCAGTCGCCTCGCGAACTGCCGGTCAAGTTGCCGGACCTCAAGTCTCGTCTGACCATGGCGCTGGTGTTCCAGATGCGTCCGCTGTCCGATGAAGACAAGCTGCGCGCCCTGCAACTGCGCGCTTCCCGTCGCGGTCTGCACCTGACCGATGAAGTCGGGCATTTCATTCTTACCCGTGGCACCCGCAGCATGAACGCTTTGTTCGAGTTGCTTGAGCGTCTGGATCAGGCCTCTCTTCAGGAAAAGCGCAAGCTGACCATTCCCTTCCTCAAGGAAACCCTGGGTTGGTAGATCAGGCCTTGCTGCTGCAGACGGCGGCAGCATTGCGCCATGCACAGCGGATCCTGGTGATTACCGGTGCGGGGCTTTCGGCGGATTCGGGTCTGCCCACCTATCGCGGTGTAGGCGGTCTTTATAATGGCAAGACCGATGACGGCCTGCCCATTGAGGTGGCGTTGTCCGGGCCGATGCTGCGCCGTGATCCAGAGCTGTGCTGGAAATACATCGCCGAACTGGGCAAGGCGTGTCTGGGTGGCCAGCCCAATGCCGCGCATTACGCCATTTCTCAATTGCAGCGGATGAAGCCCGAATGCTGGGTGCTGACCCAGAACGTCGATGGCTATCATCGTGCCGCTGGCAGCCCGCCGGAACGCCTGATCGAGATCCATGGGCAAATGGCTCCACTGTTTTGCCAGTCCTGTGGCGAAGAAGACTCTCATCTGAGTGAGCACTTGCTGCGGCCGCTGCCGCCTTTGTGCCAGAAGTGTAGTGGCGTTTTGCGACCGTCCGTCGTGCTGTTTCAGGAGATGTTGCCTGAGAAAGCTCTTGAAACACTCTATGAAGAAATGGCCAAAGGCTTTGATGCGGTGTTGAGTATCGGCACCACTGCCAGCTTCCCCTACATCCACGAACCTGTCTTGCGCACCCGTATTTGCGGGGGATTCACGGCAGAAATCAATCCGGCCCCCACCGATCACAGCGCCCAGATGGACGTTTTTCTGCAGTGCCGTGCAGCACATGTCATGGAAAAACTCATAAGTCACATTTGACTCGATTGAATTTGCAAATCATCTTGATAGCGGGCATAGTCTCGCCTTCTTAACAGTTCAGCCACGGTCGTGCCCATGCAAGTAGTACGCTTCGCACCCCTCGTGCCCCTCGCACTCGTTACTTTTTTGTTTGGTTGCTCTGCCAATTTACCGGTTTCTCAAGAGCAACAACCGCAGTACCAGAATTCGATCAGCTCGCAATCTCCGGCTCGCCGTGCAGATGCAGCCATGTTGCAGGAAGAACTCGCCACCGAAGAAGAACTGGCCGGTTTTGCTGACAACAAGCCTTACCAGTTGCCGGTTCTGGCCGACAGCATCTTGGAGCGTGGCAAATCCCTGATCGGTACTCGCTACCGTTTCGGTGGTTCTTCGACCACTTCGGGTTTCGATTGCAGCGGCTTCATCGGTTATCTGTTTCGTGAAGAGGCTGGCATGAGCCTGCCGCGTTCCACTCGCGAAATGATCAACGTGAATGCGCCTCTGGTGTCGCGCAATGACCTCAAGCCCGGTGACCTGCTGTTCTTCAGCACCCGTGGTCGCGGTCGTGTGAGCCATGCAGCCATTTACCTGGGTGACGATCAGTTCATCCATTCCAGCAGCCGCCGTAGTGGTGGTGTGCGCATCGACAGTCTCGATGACGCCTACTGGAGCAAGACGTTCATCGAGGCCAAGCGTGCTCTGGCAATGGCTCCTTCCAGCGAGCCTGTACAGACCACTGCCATGACATCGACTACACTCAAGCGCCATAAATGATGCAGTGCGCAGACAGGCATGAGCCTGTCTGCATTTTCAGCTTCTCGGCAGTGTTGGCCGCATCCAGATCAGGTTGTTGTGG
The DNA here is from genome assembly GCF_900187465.1 of Pseudomonas sp. Irchel 3A18. Lineage (NCBI taxonomy): Bacteria > Pseudomonadati > Pseudomonadota > Gammaproteobacteria > Pseudomonadales > Pseudomonadaceae > Pseudomonas > Pseudomonas sp. Irchel 3A18. The sequence goes on along the minus strand of NZ_FYDI01000004.1, from coordinate 324,306 downwards.
TTATGTCGATTACGTTACGTCTGGCGGTCATTTCCATCGCAGCGTTGCTGGGTGCATGTGCCAGCTCGCCACCTCCTCAGCCCCGTGTCGTTCAGCGCCCGGTGCTTTCTGCTCCCCCGCAAATTCTCTCTCAGGCTGCCGAAGACGTACTGTTTCGTGCGCTCGGGCTGGTCGGCACGCCTTATCGCTGGGGCGGCAACACGCCTGATTCGGGTTTCGATTGCAGTGGCCTGATCGGTTATGTCTATCGTGACGCGGCGGGTATCTCGTTGCCACGCTCGACTCGCGACATGATTGTGATGGGCGCGCCGAATGTCGGGCGTGAGCAGCTGCAATCCGGTGATCTGGTGTTCTTCGCCACTTCCGGTGGCTCGCAGGTTTCCCATGCGGGCATCTATGTCGGAGAAGGCCGCTTCGTACATGCCCCGGCGACCGGTGGCACCGTGAAGCTGGACAGCCTGGACAAGCCGTATTGGCAAAAGGCCTATCTCAACGCCAAGCGCGTGATCCAGCCCTCGAACCTGGCGCAAAATACCACCGCCCCTTAGGAGCAAATTCAGTCGCAAAGCTCTTTTTCGTGAGTGAATTCGCTCCCACGGGGCAGGGTGATGCGCTTATTTCGCTGACGTCACCCGCCAGATCTTGTTGCCCACATCATCCGCCACCAACAATCCGCCATGCTGGTCATTGACCACGCCCACCGGACGGCCCTGGGCTTTTTCGTCTGCACTCAGGAAGCCGGTCAGTACATCCACGGGTGCGCCATTGGGTTTGCCGCCGCTGAAGGGGATGAACACCACTTTATAGCCGCTGTGTGGCTTGCGGTTCCATGAGCCGTGCTGGCCGATGAACAGGCCTTCGTTGAACGGAGCTGCGAGCGTCTTGCCGTCGGCGAACACCAGCCCCAGCGATGCGGTGTGCGGGCCGACTGCATAATCGGGCGATATGGCCTTGGCGACCAGTTCCGGTTTCTGCGGTTTGACCCGCTCATCCACATGCTGGCCGTAGTAGCTGTAAGGCCAGCCATAGAAGCCGCCATCCTGCACCGAGGTCACGTAGTCAGGTACCAGGTCGCTGCCGATCTCGTCACGTTCGTTGACGGCGGTCCACAACTTGCCGGTGTTGGGCTCCCAGTCCATGCCATTGGGGTTGCGCAGGCCCGAGGCGAAAATCCGGTGCTGGCCGGTGGCAGCGTCCACTTCCCAGATCGCGGCGCGGCCTTCTTCCTGGTCCATGCCGTTTTCGCCGACGTTGCTGTTGGAGCCGACCGTCACGTACAGCTTGCTGCCGTCCTTGCTGGCAATCACGTTCTTGGTCCAGTGGTGATTCAGCGTGCCGCCAGGCAAGTCGACGACCTTGGTGGCCTGGGCGCTGATGGAGGTCTGGCCGGTTTCATAAGGGAAGCTGATCAGGCGGTCGGTATCGGCCACGTAAAGCTTGTTGCCCACCAGCGTCATGCCGAACGGCGAGTTGAGGTTTTGCAGGAAGACTGTGCGGGTTTCGGCCACGCCGTCGTGGTCCTTGTCGCGCAGCAGGGTGATGCGGTTGGCGCTGGGCACACCGGCTCCGGCGCGGCCCATGACTTTTTCCATGACCCAGCCGCGTACGCCTTTGGAGTCGTCAGGCTTGGGTGGTGAATTGGTTTCCGCGACCAGCACGTCGCCATTGGGCAGCACGTACAGCCAGCGCGGGTGATCCAGGCCTTCGGCAAAGGCGGCGACCTGGGTGCCGGGCGCGGCGACCGGTTTGGCGTTCTTTTCCCAGCCCACGGCAGGGGCGATATTGACGGTGGGGATCAGGGTCTTGTTCGGTTCGGGCAGTCTGGGCGAGGGGCCGGTGCCATCCGAGACTTGCAGCGTCGAAGACTCGCCGCAGGCTGTGAGGCCTCCTGCAACCAGAAGCAGCAAGGCAAGCCGGGGTCTGAGTGTGAACATGCCGATCTCCATAACGGTCAGTGGCCAGATAAAGATAGGAGGGACCTGAACTGTCGAGGTTCAATCCTCTTGTGTCGATTGACGCTCCCAGCCCAACCCTCTACCCTTCGCGGCTTGTTTCAGGTGCTTTGCAATCCTCGATTGGCAGAGTGAAACAGGGAAGCCGGTGAGGACGCCTTGCAACTCCGATCCCGGCGCTGCCCCCGCAACGGTAAATGAGTCAAGACTGCGCTCGATGCCACTGTGTCCCAGGACACGGGAAGGCGCGCAGGCCAGGCAGATGCCTGCTCATGAGCCCGGAGACCGGCCTGATCCACTCAACAGCATCACGGCGGGCGATGCTCTGCGCAGGGCTTTGCCGTGCTGCCTGATGCTGTCCTTCCGTCTGCTTTCGCGTGCCCTCTAGCGGAGAGCTGAGATGAACGAATCCCCCGAACGTGACGAACGTCATCTGGCGCGCATGCAGCGCAAGAAGGCGGTAATGGACGAGCGCATTGCCAGCGCTCCAAACGAGTGTGGCCTGCTGCTGGTGCTGACCGGTAATGGCAAGGGCAAGAGCAGTTCGGCATTCGGCATGCTCGCCCGGGCCATGGGTCACGACATGCAGTGTGGCGTGGTGCAGTTCATCAAGGGCCGCAACAGCACCGGTGAAGAGTTGTTCTTCCGGCGTTTCCCCGAGCAGGTGCGCTACCACGTGATGGGCGAGGGGTTCACCTGGGAAACCCAGGACCGCCAGCGTGATATCGCCGCCGCCGAAGCCGCCTGGGACGTTTCCCGTGAAATGCTTCGTGACCCGAGCATCGGTCTGGTGATCCTCGATGAGCTGAATATCGCCCTCAAGCATGGCTATCTGGATCTGGAACACGTACTGAGCGACCTGCAGGCCCGGCCACCGATGCAGCATGTGGTGGTGACCGGCCGTGGCGCCAAACCCGAATTGATCGACCTGTCCGATACCGTTTCCGAGATCGGCGTGGTCAAGCATGCGTTCCAGGCCGGAATCCGTGCGCAAAAAGGCATCGAGTTGTGAGTAACCCTGTATGAGAGCGCCGCGTCATTGCCCGGCAGTATTGATTGCCGCGCCCGCCTCCGGGCAGGGCAAGACCACGGTCACCGCTGCGCTGGCACGCCTGCACCGTAACCAGGGCCGCAAGGTCCGGGTGTTCAAGTGCGGGCCTGACTTTCTGGACCCGATGATTCTGGAGCGGGCCAGCGGCGCGCCGGTTTACCAGTTGGATCTGTGGATGGTGGGCGCCGACGAAAGCCGACGCCTGCTGTGGGAAGCCGCCGCCGAGGCGGACCTGATCCTGATCGAAGGCGTCATGGGGCTGTTCGACGGTACGCCATCGAGTGCCGATCTGGCCCGCCACTTCGGCGTGCCGGTGCTGGGCGTGATCGACGGCACGGCCATGGCCCAGACCTTCGGAGCGCTGGCGCTGGGGTTGGCGCGTTATCAGTCGGACCTGCCGTTCGCCGGAGTGCTGGCCAACCGGGTAGGCACCGTGCGTCATGCGCAGTTGCTCGAAGGCAGCCTGACGGAGGGCCTGCGTTGGTATGGCGCGCTTTCCCGTGAAACCGGTATCGAATTGCCGAGCCGTCATCTGGGCTTGGTGCAGGCCAGTGAACTCAACGATCTGGACCTGCGCCTGGACGCTGCCGCCGATGCGCTGGCCAGCACTTGCGACGTGCTCTTGCCGCCTGCCGTGATCTTCAATGCGCCGGACCCTGTACCTGCCGAACCCTTGCTGGCCGGTGTGCGTATCGCCATCGCCCGTGACGAGGCCTTTGCTTTTGCCTACGGGGCAAGCCTGGAACTGCTGCGAGCCATGGGCGCGGAGCTGTCGTTCTTCTCGCCGATCCGCGATAGCCACTTGCCTGAGGCTGACAGCCTGTATCTGCCCGGTGGTTACCCTGAGCTTCATCATGCGGCGCTGGCCGAAAACGCTCCGATGCTGGCGGCGATTCGTGCTCATCATCAGGCGGGCAAGCCGATCCTGGCCGAGTGCGGCGGCATGCTGTATCTGCTCGATGCCCTGACCGATGTCGAAGGCCAGCGGGCAGAGCTGGTGGGCCTGCTGAAGGGGGAGGCGGTGATGCAAAAGCGTCTGGCGGCTCTGGCCCTGCAAGCGGTCGAGTTGCCTGAAGGCTTGCTGCGCGGACACACCTATCACCACTCCCTGACCAGCACCGAGTTGCAGCCCATTGCCCGTGGCGTCAGCCCCAATGGCGGACGAGGCGCAGAGGCGGTGTACCGCGACGGGCGTCTGACGGCTTCCTACGTACACTTCTATTTCCCTTCCAATCCTCAGGCGGTTGCGGCGCTGTTCACACCATGACCGATCAGGCGTTCAGTCTCCAGGAGCGGGCCGCGGTCTATCGGGCAATTGCCGAGCGCCGCGACATGCGTCACTTCAGTGGCGGCAGCGTGGCTCCCGAGTTACTTGCGCGTTTGCTTGAAGCTGCGCATCAGGCTCCCAGTGTCGGCCTGATGCAGCCTTGGCGTTTCATTCGTATCAGCGACCCGGCATTGAGGGCGCAAATGCAGGCCCAGGTGGAAGAAGAGCGGGTACGTACTGCCGAAGCCCTGGGCGAGCGTGCCGACGAGTTCATGAAGCTCAAGGTCGAGGGCATCAGCGATTGTGCCGAAGTGTTGGTGGCCGCGCTGATGGACGATCGGGAGAAGCATATTTTCGGTCGTCGGACCTTGCCGGAAATGGACATGGCGTCCTTGTCCTGTGCGATCCAGAACCTGTGGCTGGCCTCCCGTGCCGAAGGGCTGGGCATGGGCTGGGTGTCGCTGTTCGATCCTCAGGCGCTGGCCAGCCTGCTGGGCATGCCCGAAGGCGCAAAGCCCCTGGCGATTCTGTGCCTGGGGCCGGTAGAAGAATTTTACCCGGCACCGATGCTGGTGCTGGAAGGCTGGGCGCAAGCGCGGCCACTCAATGAATTGCTGTATGAGAATCAATGGGGAGTGAGTCCATGAGTGTGGCGCTGTTGAGCGTTGCCGGGGTAGCGCTGGATGCGTTGCTCGGCGAGCCGAAACGCTCACATCCGCTGGTGGCGTTCGGTCGTCTGGCTGACCGTATCGAACAGCGTTTCAATTCCGGCGGACGTGGCTGGCGCAGTCATGGCGTCACGGCCTGGTTTCTGGCTGTGGTGCCTTTGACGCTGCTGGCAACCATCCTCAGCTGGCTGCCCTATGTCGGCTGGCTGGTGGAGATTCTGGCGCTGTATTGCGCGCTGGGGCTGCGCAGCCTGGGCGAGCATGTGGAGCCGGTTGCCCAGGCCCTGCGTTCGGGCAATCTGGATGAGGCGCGTCGGCGGGTCGGTTATCTGGTCAGCCGCCAGACCACCGAACTGGACGAGACAGAAGTCGCCCGTGCAGCCACTGAATCGGTACTGGAAAACGGCAGCGATGCGGTGTTTGCCGCGCTGTTCTGGTTTGCGGTGGCCGGTGCGCCCGGCGTGGTGCTGTATCGACTGAGCAATACGCTGGATGCCATGTGGGGTTATCGCAACGAGCGTTTCGAGCGCTTCGGCTGGGCGGCGGCGAAAATCGACGACCTGCTCAACTACATTCCTGCGCGCCTGGTGGCCCTGACCTACGCGCTGCTGGGCAAGACTCGCCTGGCTCTGCGTTGCTGGCGCACTCAAGGGCCGACCTGGGACAGCCCCAATGCCGGTCCCGTCATGGCCGCCGGTGCGGGTGCTCTGGGTGTCGAGCTGGGTGGCGCAGCGATCTATCACGGCGAACTGCATCAGCGCCCGCCACTGGGCGAAGGCGTGCCCGCCGATGCGGATGCCATCGATCGTGGCTGGCAACTGGTGCAAAGAGGCGTCTGGCTGTGGCTGCTGATCCTGTGCGTGGGGGCCGAGTTCTATGCTTGAGCACGGTGGTCGCCTGCGGGCGGCAGCGCAGCATTACGGCATCGACCGTGCCGACTGGCTGGACCTGTCCACCGGCATTGCGCCCTGGGCGTGGCCGATTCCGGAGATTTCTGCACAGGCCTGGGCGCGTCTGCCGGAAACCGACGATGGCCTGGAGGCCGCAGCCTGCGCCTATTACGGTGTACCTCAACTCTTGCCGGTGCCCGGTTCGCAAGCCGCGATCCAGGCCTTGCCTCGCGTGCGCAGCGCTTGTCGCGTCGGCGTCCTGTCGCCGTGCTATGCAGAGCACGCCCATGCATGGCGCAAAAGCGGATTTCTGGTGCGTGAAGTGCAAGAACAGGAAGTGGATTACTTCCTGGACAGCCTCGACGTGCTGGTGGTGGTCAACCCCAACAATCCCACGGGGCTGCACCTGACCACGGAGCGCTTGCTGGAATGGCACGCCCGTCTGGCCGAGCGCGGCGGCTGGCTGGTGGTTGATGAGGCTTTCATGGACAACACGCCGGACACGAGTCTGGCGGCCGAGACGGGGCGCGTCGGCCTGATCGTGCTGCGTTCGTTCGGCAAGTTCTTTGGTCTGGCCGGCGTGCGATTGGGCTTCGTGCTGGCGGAGCCGGGTCTGCTCAAGGCACTGGCGGCAGAAATCGGCCCGTGGGCGGTCAGCGGGCCGACACGGATTCTGGGTCAGGCGTGTCTTGCAGACCTTGAAGGCCATGCCCGTCAACGCCAGCGTTGCGATCAGGCCAGTGAGCGTCTGGTGGCATTGCTGAGCAATCACGGCCTGCCCCCCCAAGGCGGCTGCGCGCTGTTTCAGTGGGTGGTTACCGAGCAGGCCCCGGCCCTGCATGACTTCTGCGCTCGACGTGGAGTCTTGCTGCGTCTGTTCGAGGGCCAGGGGGCGGTCAGCAGCCTGCGCTTTGGCTTGCCTTGCGAAGAGGCCGACTGGTCGCGTCTGGAAGATGTACTGTTCAAATACCGCAAGGAAACCCCATGACCACGTTGATGGTGCAAGGCACGACGTCCGATGCCGGCAAAAGTACGCTGGTGACCGCGCTATGCCGCTGGCTGACCCGCCAGGGCGTCAAGGTGGTGCCGTTCAAGCCGCAGAACATGGCGCTCAACAGTGCGGTGACAGCGGATGGCGGCGAAATCGGTCGGGCCCAGGCCGTGCAGGCTCAGGCCTGCGGGCTGGAGCCCCATACCGACATGAATCCGGTGCTGCTCAAGCCCAATAGCGATACCGGTGCTCAGGTCATCATCCATGGCCGCGCTGTGACCACCATGAATGCCGTGGCGTATCACGGCTACAAGGAAATCGCCATGCAGGCGGTGCTGGAGTCCCATCGGCGCCTGGGCGAGACGTACCCCGTGATCATGGTCGAGGGTGCCGGTTCGCCTGCGGAGATCAATCTGCGCGCCAACGACATCGCCAACATGGGGTTTGCCGAAGCGGTGGATTGCCCGGTGCTGCTGGTGGCCGATATCAATCGAGGTGGCGTGTTCGCGCATCTGGTCGGCACGCTGGAGTTGCTGTCGCCCAGCGAGCAGGCGCGAGTCAAAGGGTTTGTCATCAACCGCTTTCGTGGCGACATCGCGCTGCTGCAACCGGGTCTGGACTGGCTTGAAGCCCGTACCGGCAAGCCGGTGGTGGGTGTGCTGCCGTATGTGATGGATCTGCATCTGGAGGCCGAAGACGGTCTGGATCGACGTCAGACCGATAAGGTCGAGCGGGTGCTCAATGTCGTGGTGCCGGTGCTGCCGCGCATCAGCAACCACACCGATTTCGATCCGCTGCGCCTGCACCCGCAGGTCAATCTGCAATTCATCGGCCCCGGTCAGGCGGTGCCGCCTGCCGATCTGATCATCCTGCCGGGCTCGAAAAGCGTGCGCAGTGACCTGACTTACCTGCGCGCCAACGGCTGGGATACTGCCATTGACCGGCATCTGCGCTATGGCGGCAAGCTGCTGGGGATTTGCGGTGGCCTGCAGATGCTGGGTCAGCAGTTGCATGATCCCCTTGGCCTGGAGGGCGCGGCAGGTTCCAGCCCCGGTTTGGGCTTGCTGGACATGAGCACGGTGCTGGAAGCCGAGAAACAGTTGCGTAATGTACGCGGGCGTCTGGCACTGGAAGATGCCGAAGTCTGTGGCTATGAAATCCACGCGGGTGTCACCCGCGGCGCTGCATTGGAAAATGCAGCCGTACGCCTGGACGATGGGCGCAGTGACGGCGCGCGCAGTGCTGACGGGCAGATTTTCGGGACGTATCTGCATGGCCTGTTCGAGTCGCCTGCCGCGTGTAGCGCGCTGTTGCGCTGGGCGGGTTTGCAGGATGTGCAGCAGGTGGATTATCACGGGCTGCGGGAGCGGGATATCGAGCGTCTGGCCGACCTGGTGGAAAAACACCTTGATGGCCCGCTGTTGCGCGAGCTGTGCGGCCTGGAGGTGAAGTGAAATGCTGCAATTGATCCTGGGCGGTGCCCGCTCCGGCAAGAGTCGCCTGGCTGAAAGGCTGGCGGCGGAGTCGGGGCTGAGCGTCCTTTATATCGCCACCAGCCAGCCGCTGGACGGTGAGATGAATCAGCGCGTGATCAGTCACCGTCAGCGTCGCCCTGACAGTTGGGGGCTGGTTGAAGAGCCGCTAGAGCTGGCCCGTGTATTGCGTGAAAACGCTGCAATCGGGCACTGCCTGCTAGTGGATTGCATGACGCTGTGGCTGACTAACCTGCTGATGCTTGATGACCCTGAGCGTCTGGCTCAGGAGCGCGAGGCGCTGCTGGAATGCCTGTGCGAACTGCCGGGCGACATCATTTTTGTCAGTAACGAAACCGGGCTGGGCGTCGTGCCGCTGGGTGAGCTGACCCGCCGCTATGTCGACGAAGCCGGTCTGTTGCATCAGGCCATTGCCGAGCGTTGTCAGCGTGTGGTGCTGACCGTTGCCGGCTTGCCTCTGACTTTGAAAGGAACCGCATTATGAGTAACTCCTGGTGGCTCAAGCCCGCTCAGGCCATCGATGTGCCGATGCGCGAAGCCGCTCTGGCCCGTCAGCAGCAACTGACCAAACCGGCCGGTTCGCTGGCGCAACTGGAGCGGCTGGCGGTTCAGCTCGCAGGTTTGCAGGGGCGCCTCAAACCCAAGGCCGATCAGCTGTGGATCGCGATTTTTGCTGGCGATCATGGCGTCGTTGCCCAAGGCGTCTCGGCTTACCCGCAGGAAGTGACCGGGCAGATGCTGCATAACTTCGTCAATGGCGGCGCCGCGATCAGCGTGCTGGCCCGGCAGTTGTCGGCGAAGCTGGATGTGGTCGATCTGGGCACCGTGTCGCCAGTGGATTTTCCCGGTGTGCGTCATCTGCGCATCGGAGCAGGCACCGCCGACTTCACTCAGCGCCCGGCCATGACCGCCGAGCAAGGACTGGCGGCCATGCAGGCCGGACGTGACAGCGTGCTGCGCGCCAAGGCGGCGGGCGCTGAACTGTTTATCGGCGGCGAGATGGGGATCGGCAACACCACGGCAGCCAGTGCGGTCGCCTGTTCGTTGCTGGAGTGCGCGGCGCAATTGCTGGTCGGCCCCGGCACCGGTCTGAACGCCGACGGTGTGCGACACAAGAGCGAAGTCATCGAGCGTGCCCTGGCCTTGCATGCCGAGCAGGCGGGTGACCCGTTGCAAAGTCTGTTCTGCCTGGGCGGTTTCGAGATTGCTGCACTGGTGGGCGCTTATCTGGCCTGTGCCCAGGAGGGCATCGCGGTGCTGGTGGATGGGTTCATTTGCAGTGTTGCCGCGCTGGTGGCTGTGCGTCTGAACCCGTCCTGCCGCGACTGGCTGCTGTTCGGCCATCGGGGCGCGGAGCCTGGGCATCGTCACCTGCTGGAAGCCTTGCAGGCTGAGCCTTTGCTGGACCTGGGCCTGCGTCTGGGCGAGGGCAGTGGTGCCGCCTTGGCGGTGCCGCTGGTGCGGCTGGCTTGTGAACTGCACAACGGGATGGCGACGTTCGCCGAAGCGGCAGTGGCAGATCGTCCGGCATGACATTGCATCTGGATCTGTTGCGTCATGGCGAAACCGAACTGGGCGGTGGCCTGCGCGGCAGTCTGGACGATGCCCTGACCGCAACAGGCTGGGAGCAGATGCGCGAGGCAGTGGCGCAAGCAGGGCCGTGGGACCGGATTTACACCTCGCCCTTGCAGCGTTGCGCGCGTTTCTCCGAAGAACTGGCCGCAAAGCTGACGCTGCCGCTGCATGTCGAGCCCGGCTTGCAGGAGCTGCACTTCGGCGACTGGGAAGGGCACAGCGCCGCGCAATTGATGGAAACCGACGCCGAAGGGTTGGGGTTGTTCTGGGAAGATCCTTACGCTTTCACGCCGCCCAATGGCGAGCGGGTGGCGGACTTCTCCGAGCGAGTATTGGGCGCTGTGCAAGGCTTGCAGCAACGCCATGCCAACGAGCGAGTGTTGTTGGTCAGTCACGGCGGTGTGATGCGCCTGTTGCTGGCTAAGGCCCGAGGCTTGCCTCGCGAACAGTTGTTGCAGGTGACGGTCGGTCACGGTGCGCTGCTGTCCATCAAGGTCGCCGCTGGCGGCGTGTTGACGGAGAACTGAGATGCTGCCGTTCTGGATCGCCCTGCAATTTCTCAGCAGCTTGCCGATTCGCCTGTCGGGGATGCCGCAGCCTCAGGAGCTGGGGCGCTCGCTGTTGTTCTATCCATTGGTCGGCGTGCTGTTCGGCGTGCTGTTGATGGGGCTGAATGCGGTGCTCGACGGCACTCCCTTGATGTTGCATGCGGCGCTGCTGCTGACGGCCTGGGTGTTGCTGAGCGGCGGTCTGCATCTGGATGGGCTGGCAGACAGCGCCGATGCCTGGCTGGGCGGCTTTGGCGACCGTGAACGAACCCTGACCATCATGAAGGACCCACGCAGCGGGCCTATTGCCGTGGTAACGTTGGTGCTGGTCCTGTTGCTCAAGTTCACCGCCATTCTGGCTTTGATCGAAAGCCACAACAGCATCGCGCTGTTGCTGGCTCCGCTGATCGGGCGCAACGCCATGCTCGGGCTGTTTCTCAGCACGCCTTATGTTCGGGCGGGCGGTCTGGGGCAGGCGCTGGCCGATCATCTGCCAAAGCGCACCGGGCAGTGGGTCTTGCTGATCAGTGCGGGCGCTTGTGTGCTGCTGGGCGGTTGGGCCGGGCTGATTGCGGTGCTTGCTGCAACTGCGGGTTTCTTCTGGCTGCGCCAGTTGATGCTGCGCCGGCTGGGCGGGACGACCGGTGATACAGCGGGCGCTGTGCTGGAGTTGCTGGAGGTGGTGGTATTGCTGGCGGTTGTGTTGGGTTCTTCGTGATTGAATTCATTCGCAAAAGATGACACCTGTAATCTATTGACACCACCATCCCGTGAGGCGTAATTTCGCGCTGTAATTATTTGCGGGTATATCCACGTAAATAGTGTCCGTCGAGCCTTGGGGAGCATAAAAACAATGACATCGGTCTGGCGTACCAGTGGTTGGATTCTATTGGGCAGTGCGTTGATTCTCGCGCTGTCCCTGGGTACCCGGCATGGCTTCGGGCTGTTTCTGGCACCCATGAGTGCCGATTTTGGCTGGGGCCGCGAGGTCTTTGCCTTTGCCATCGCCCTGCAGAACCTCATGTGGGGCCTGGCGCAGCCGTTTGCCGGAGCCCTGGCGGATCGCTTCGGTGCGGCGAAAGTGGTGTTTATCGGCGGTGTGCTTTATGCCTCTGGCCTGATCTGCATGAGCATGGCCGATTCGCCTGCGAGCCTTTCCCTGAGTGCCGGCATCCTGATCGGCATTGGTCTGTCCGGAACCTCTTTCTCGGTCATCCTGGGTGTTGTCGGCCGCGCCTTGCCTCCCGAAAAACGCAGTATGGGCATGGGGATCGCCAGTGCTGCGGGTTCCTTCGGCCAGTTCGCCATGCTGCCCGGAACCCTGGGGCTGCTGGGCTGGCTGGGTTGGTCCAGCACCTTGCTGGTGCTGGGGGTGATGGTTGCGCTGATCCTGCCATTGGTGAGCATGCTCAAGGATAGCCCGGCAGCTTCGGTCGGCAGTGAGCTGACCCTGCGTGAAGCATTACGTGAAGCCTGTTCGCATTCAGGGTTCTGGCTGCTGGCCCTGGGTTTTTTCGTCTGTGGTTTCCAGGTCGTGTTTATCGGCATTCACTTGCCTGCGTATCTGGTTGATCAACATTTGCCTGCCAAGGTCGGGACCACGGTGCTGGCCTTGATCGGGCTGTTCAATATTTTCGGGACCTACACGGCAGGCTGGCTGGGTGGACGCATGTCCAAGCCACGCTTGCTGACGACGCTTTATCTGCTGCGTGCGGTGGTGATCGCGCTGTTCCTGTGGATCCCGCTGAGTGAAACGACGGCCTATCTGTTTGGCATAGCAATGGGCTTGCTGTGGCTGTCGACGGTGCCGCTGACCAATGGCACCGTGGCGACGCTGTTCGGTGTGCGCAACCTGTCGATGCTCGGTGGTATTGTGTTCCTGTTCCACCAGTTGGGCTCCTTCCTCGGCGGCTGGCTGGGCGGGCTCGTGTATGACCATACCGGGAGTTACGATTTGATCTGGCAGGTGTCCATTCTGCTCAGCCTGATGGCGGCGGCCTTGAACTGGCCCGTGCGCGAGAGGCCGGTGGCCCGGTTGCAGCCTCAGGGTGGTGTGGCGTGAATCTGTCCTGGCCTGTTCTGGCTGCGGCCCTGGCCGGGGTGGTGGTGCTGGGGTTGCTCTGGTGGGCCTGGCAACAGGTCGGGCTGGCGGCCTTGCAGTTGGGGCTGGGTGCCTGTTGAGTGCAGACGCTTCAAGGAGTAGCGTGTGTGGCCAGACAATAATGTAGGGATGCCTTGATGAAAATACGCTGGATTTCTGTCCCTGTTCTATTGCTCGCCATGAGTGGCGCAGCATTGGCTGCCGATTGCCCGCCATTGCTGCAGGGCGAATTGCCGAAGCTGCGCAGCAAGGAAAATATCGACCTCTGCGAGCGTTTTGCCGGTAAGCCTCTGGTGGTGGTCAATACTGCCAGCTTTTGCGGTTTTGCCCCGCAGTTCAAGGGGCTCGAAGCCTTGAACCAGCGCTACAAGGCCCAGGGGCTGGAAGTGCTTGGCGTGCCCTCCAATGACTTCAAGCAAGAGTCCGGGGACGGCGAGGAAACCGCCAAGGTCTGTTACGTCAATTACGGCGTGACCTTCACCATGACCGAGCCGCAGCCGGTCAGAGGCGACGATGCGACGCACCTGTTCAAGGTGCTGGCCGAGCAGAGCAGTGCGCCGCGCTGGAACTTCTATAAATATGTGGTGGATCGCCAGGGCAAGGTGGTCGCCAGTTTCTCCAGCATGACCAAGCCGGACGATCCTGATCTGATCGCGGCCATCGAGAAAGCGATCGCTTCAAAACCGTGACCCATACGAAAAAGCCCGCGACCAGTGAGGGTCGCGGGCTTTTTTGTGGCCGCTGACAGGCTGTTCGGCCTGCCCTGGTCAGGTGTTATCAGAAGCGATAGGTCAGCGAAGTACCGATACCGTGGGCGCTGTTCTTGAAGTCGGCGCTGTAGGCACCTTTGGAGGTACTGGCGTTGCGAATCTTGGCTTCGTCTTCCCACAGGTACGAATAGGCGACATCGATGGTGATCGCATCGCTCGGGGTCCAGCCAGCGCCGAAGCTGACGATCTGACGATCACCGGTCGGAATGCGTGGAGAGCGGTTCACGTTGTTGGTTGGCGATTGGTCAACGGAGTAGCCGGTGCGCAAGGTCCACTCGTTGTTGACCTTGTACGAAGCGCCGATGGCATGGGCCCAGGTGTCATGCCAGTCCTGCTCTTCGGAAATGCGTCCGATTGCACCGTTGGCACCACCCAAACCAGCCGGAACACCGCTGTTGTTGACGGTGATGTCTTTCAGGCGGCTCCAGCGTGTCCAGGTGCTGCCTGCATACACGGTCCAGTTTTCGTCCAGTTGCTGGGTGATGGAGAAGTCCACCGACTCAGGTGTGCTGATATCCAGAGAGGCGTCGTACTTCTGGCCGTTGAAGGGGCCGAAGCTGGCACCTTCGACCTTGGTCTTGCCTTCGAGCTTGTAGTCGACCTTGGAGTGGTAGGTCAGGCCCAGGCGGGTGGTGTCGGTGGCCTGGACCAGGATGCCGACGTTGAAGCCCAGAGCGACATCGTCACCCTTGATCTTGACCTTGCCGTCGTTGGTGCCGAAGGAGGCGGCGTTGATGGTCGAGGAGGTCAGTTCGCCTTCGATGCGGTTGATGGTCGGGCCGAAACCGATGGAAACCCGGTCGTTGAAGGCGTAGCTGACAGTCGGCTGGAAGGTGATGACCTGTACGTGGCTCTTGTCAGCCCAGTAGCGGCCGGCGAAACCGTTTTCATAGTCGGTGACCAGGCCAAACGGCACATAGACACCCAGGCCTACGGCCCATTGATCGTCCAGTGGTTTGACGTAGTAGCCCATGGGGACGCCAACGACCGGCACCATGTCGCCGTCATTGCTGCCGCCGAAAGTGCTGCTGGCATTGCTGATATCGGTTTTGGCGATGATTGCCGCTGCGCCAACGCTGACTTGTTCGCGCTTGAGGCGGGACATGCCGGCCGGGTTGCCGAACACCGTACTGGCGTCCTCGGCGGAAGAGGAGCGTCCGGCAAAGCCGGTACCCATTGCACTGATGCTTTGTTCGTTGATTGCGAAACCGGATGCGAGAAGTTGTGATGATGCCAGGCCAATGGCTAAACCAAGTGTTGTCCTGTGAATTGCTTTTGTCGTTATTTTCATTATTAGAACTCCTTGTTGATCACGGGTCGGAAATTACCAACATTTTTGAGAACGCGCTATAGGCTGAAGAGCCCGATTTAGAGCTATTTTTGTAGGACAATCCGATAATACTGCGGGAATTTTCCAGAACTTTGTTTTTTCGCAATCATGCGTGTTGCGATAAATAAATAGGGGCTACACACGAGTGCCAAGTTGTCACGAAGTCCCTTAATCGTCCCTGGGGCTGAAAGATCTGTCGCCAGATTCTGGCCATGGCCAATGCATCGTCTTCGGTGGGTAAGGTGACGGTCTGGGCTTCGATCATCATCCAGGCAATGGCGGTGGAGTAGCGCAGGTTGACGGCCAGTTCCAGATTCGGTCCGCTCAGGAAGGCATGCTGGCTGGCAAGGCCGCGCACGCGGCTGGCGAGGTCCGGGTCGTGTGCGAGGTAGTTGTCCCAGAGTTGGCGGTGCCGCAACTCGGGAATGCGGTACAGGCCATGTCCGCGTCTGCTGCCCAGCGCATCGCCCAGTGATGACTGGCTGGCCGCAATGCCCAGGAGCAGCGATTCGGCGCAGGGGTTTTGACGATCCAGATAAACCAGGGTGGGGCGGATTACGTGGCGGCATAATTCTATGGCTGCAATACCCATAATACAGTCAGCTCGCTAGATAATGACCAGCGGACCCTGATGCGTGGCAGCGGTGAATCGGACAGGGCCCACTGGAAGCAGCCCAAGGCCGCTTGAGTTGAAGTGTAGTCTCATAATTGGAATGTAAAATTATGTTTTACATCGTTTTAGGATTTGCACTCGGTGCTATAGATCGGTTGGCGATTAGATGGGGCGCGCAGAAACAAAAAAGCCCCGCTTTGAGGGCGGGGCTTTGGAGCGGCTTTTGGCTTCAGGCAGTCAGGGCCTGGCGGGTCCGCTCGATCACGGCCTGCAGCGGCTCGGCGCTGGAGTACTGATCGGGGTAAAGGCGTTCGCTGTGGCGGGCAATACCGTGTTCATTGACGATGGTAAAGCTGAAGGAGCCTTTGCGGGCTGCCATGATCAGGCAGTCCATTGGAGCGAAAGCGTGGGTGAGGGTGCGGATGGCATCCTGAGTCTGGATATGAGTAGTCATCATTGAAAGTGTTTCCTGAAACGACACGGAACAATACCGTGCATCAATAAGAGCTCCAGTAAACGCGGGCTGGCTTGAGTGTCGAAGCGGGCCTGGCGAAGAACCTGACTGGAACAAGGCCGTCAGTTGAAGCGCGCTTTATCGTATGGCGCCCTGGCTGACAGGTAGGTACTTAGGAGGGCAGGCAGCACAACAGGAGCAAAGGTTCGACGCTCGGGGTGCAGATCCTGATCAATTGCAGGCTGGTCAATGCAGGCCATGATTGCACTTTGCCCTTTGTGGGTCATGTTGCGCAGGACATGTCTGGAAACCATCGAGGTGGTCGATCCCTTGTTGTCGACACCGCTTCCACATGGATTGGCGCTTGTCGGGGGACTTATCGACCGGAATTGATTTTCAGCTTGGTACTAACGGCGACAACACTAATGCAATATCCGGAAAAATGAAAGGGATATTTACAAATATTTTTCCTTGTCGGGTGGCTTGTCCGGGGGACGTAAAATCTACTTGTTCACATTAGCGGCACAAGCTGCCACATCACTGTCACATATGGCCCTAAGAGTTTGATTTACTGTGGTGAATTATTAAGTCAATGAAAAACATCGCTTTTTTTTACTGGTGAAAAAATCGTCAGTTTGAGCGCAGCCCCCGTTCTGTATGGGTTTGCGGAGGTTAAAGGGGGGTTGTCCACTGAGTTATCCACAGCTTCTGTGGATTGTCCCGTCACATCAGGCGGTTATATGCAGGGTTTACCTTGCACTAAAAGAGAGTAGAGTTATGTCCCCCGATTTTCCCCGCAATGCCTATCATGCCTGCCTTGAGTCGCTGCCTCTGTCGCGCAGACGTTTCTGAATCTTCTTTTGTTCACAATGCCGCAGGCAATGATCCGGCATGTAGGGAGTCGTTATGGCTTTGGACCTGAACAGCCTGTTGCTGGGGCTTGGTGTGGCGGCGCTGCCTTTGCTGGCGTGGGTCTGGCAGTTGCAGCGGCGTCTGGCGCGTCAGCAGGCCGACACGGCATTGCTCGATGAGCGCTTGAGCATGGCGCAGATGGCTCAGGATGGCCTCAACGCCCAACTGGACGCCAGCCGCGACGAGATCAGCGACCTGAGCCAGGCCAACGCTGCCCGTCAGGCCGATCTGGCTGCGGTGCGCCGCGAAGTCGAGCTGCTGCGTCTGGAATGCGATAACGGCCGTGATGCCGCCCATGGCTGGAACCTTGAGCGGGCCAGCAAGGAAAACGAGCTGCGCCGTCTGGATGCCCAGTGCGCAGCCTTGAATGCCGAGTTGCGTGAACAACAGGAAAGCCATCAGCAACGCTTGAACGATCTCCAGGGTTCGCGTAATGAGTTGCGCGCCCAGTTTGCTGAACTGGCAGGCAAGATTTTCGATGAGCGTGAGCAGCGTTTCGCTGAAACCAGTCAGCAACAGTTGGGGCAACTGCTCAATCCTCTGAAGGAGCGCATCCAGTCATTCGAGAAGCGCGTGGAGGAGAGCTACCAGAACGAAGCCCGCGAACGGTTTTCCCTGGGCAAGGAGCTGGAGCGCCTGCAGCAATTGAACCTGCGCCTGAGCGATGAAGCGACCAACCTGACTCGCGCACTCAAGGGCCAGAAAACCCAGGGCAACTGGGGTGAGCTGATTCTGGAGCGGGTGCTGGAGCATGCCGGGCTTGAGAAAGGCCGCGAATACCAGACCCAGGTCAGTCTCAAGGGGCCGGACGGCGAACGCTTCCAGCCTGATGTTCTGATCATGCTGCCAGGGGACAAGCAGGTTGTAGTGGACGCCAAGGTCAGTCTGACGGCCTACCAGCAATATGTGTCGGCGGCCGACGAGGTGATCGGTCAGGCGGCCTTGAAGCAGCATGTGCTGTCCTTGCGCAATCACGTAAAAGGCTTGTCCGGCAAGGATTACAAGCGTCTTGAAGGGCTGCACAGCCTGGATTTCGTTTTGCTGTTCGTACCTATAGAAGCGGCGTTTTCGGCGGCTTTGCAGGCTGAGCCCAATCTGTTTCAGGAAGCGTTCGACCGTAATATTGTGATTGTCAGCCCGACGACGCTGCTTGCCACCTTGCGGGTCATCGACAGCCTGTGGAAGCAGGAACGCCAGAGCCAGAACGCCCGGGAAATCGCGGAGCGGGCAGGGTGGCTGTACGACAAGTTCGTGTTGTTCATTCAGGATCTGGATGAGGTCGGCAATCGCTTGCAACAACTTGATAAAGCTTATTCCGCTGCCCGTAACAAATTAACGGATGGTCGCGGTAATCTGGTCAGCCGCAGCGAACAGCTCAAGTTGCTGGGCGCGCGGGCCAGCAAAAACCTGCCGCCTGATTTGCTTGAGCGGGCCATGACGGACGAAGATGGCGTGCTGCGTTTGCCGGAATAGTCGAGGTTGCGACAGTGCAAAGCCGTCTGTCGTAAAGACTAGAAGGAAACGCGCAGAGGTGTCACATTGATTCCATCGGGAAAAATGTTTTCCGAGATGCTCTGCTAAATTAAAACTTGCTTCTATGATCAGTATTAGCAATCGGTGCATTGCCTGTTGCCCGGTTTTCCCTCAAGGGGGCGTTATGAATAGCAAATTGCAAGACTGGCTCCATGATCTGGGTGTTGCGCTGGGTTTGATTGAACGGCCCAAACTGCAACCTATACCTGTGCGCGCCGAGGACGAGCGTCGCCGCCCACGTCGATAAGCCTTGGTTGACCGCTGCCGGTCACCTGTATTGGCGCTCCATCCGAGCGGGACGCAAGGCCGTGTCCCGTTATCTGTTTTCAATTGTCTTTTTCCTGCCGCTATACCTGGCGCATCAGTACGATCAGATCCACCACCACGGGCAGCGACAGATGCTCGGGTTTATGGATGGCGCGTTCTCTTATGGAGGCCGGGAACGCGAAGTCGAACTCTTCTTCCAGACGCCCGAAAAGCTCGTTGATGTCCTGCTCATCCAGCACGAGATCCTCGAAGGGCACATCGTCGCGCAGTGCGGATTTGTCCACCAGAATGACTCCCAGAATGTCGAGCACCCTTTGGTTGATGTCCTCGCGATTCATGGAAGCCCCGGATTTTAATCATGTCAGGATTACGGGAACTTCGGATAAACCAGCCCTCGGTTTCAGGCTAGCTGAAGTTTGCTGACGGCCTGTGCAGGGCGACGGGTGCCCGATAGCGGGTTCAGGCCGGTCGGGTGATCGGCTAGACTGCGCGCCTTGTCTGCAATTGAAGAGAAAACCATGTCCCGTGCTCGCTGCGAGCGCTGCCTGCGGCCTGACAACCACTGTCTCTGCGCCTTGATTCCACAACTGGATAGCCGCACCCGCGTGTTGGTGCTGCAACATCCCAGTGAAGTCAGTCACGCCTTGAATACTGCACGTCTGGCTGCCCTTGGGCTGGTCAATGCGCAACTTGTGGTGGGTGAGGTGTTCGAGGATCTGGAAGCGCTGCTGAATCAGCCCGGTTATCAGGCGCGCCTGTTGTTTCCGGGCGAAGATGCGCAAGCGTTGAAGGCCTATGCCGATCAGGATCAGCCGATGCTGCTGGTGGTTCCGGATGGCACCTGGCGCAAGGCGAGAAAACTGCTGCACCTCAACCCGTTATTGGTCGGGTTGCCCAGAGTGACATTGGGCTCTGCTCCGATTTCACGTTATCGCCTGCGCAAGGCACCGGGGCCAGATGCCTTGTCGACGCTTGAGGCGATTACTCACGCCTTGCAAATCCTTGAGCCCGGGCATTCGTTCGCCGAGCTGCTGCGGCCTTTCGATGCCTTGATCGAAGGGCAGATCAAGGCCATGGGCCATGAGACTTATCAGCGCAATCACCGCGAACACTAAAACAATTGGGGGCGTTATGCGTTTCCAGCTGTATCTGTGAGCAGCGCCAATCTGTGCCTAGACTGACAACTCTGCTTTGTCTGATCCGGGATGACCGATGCACATTTCTTCTGGCCGCTGGGTGTATGGCCTTTGTCTTGCCCTGTTGACCGCTTTTCTCTGGGGCATCCTGCCCGTCAAGCTCAAACAAGTGCTGCAAGTGATGGATCCGGTGACGGTGACCTGGTTCCGTCTGCTGGTATCCGGGGCCCTGCTCTTTATATGGCTGGCATCGGTCAAGCGCTTGCCGAGCTTCAAGGTGCTTGGGGTCAAAGGCAAGATTCTGGTGGCGCTGGCAGTGTTTGGCCTGGTGGGCAACTATGTGCTGTATCTGGTGGGGCTGCGGCTGCTGAGCCCGGGGACTGCGCAATTGATTATTCAAGTCGGCCCCATTCTTCTGTTGTTCGGCAGCATCTGTATGTTCAAGGAACGATTCAGTCTTGGGCAGGGCATTGGTCTGCTTGTTCTGTTGGTCGGTTTTGGCTTGTTCTTCAATGAGCGTCTTCAGGAGTTGTTTACCTCGTTGAGTGATTACACCGTCGGCGTGCTGATTGCCTTTCTGGCTGCTGTGGTCTGGAGTCTCTATGGCCTGAGCCAGAAGCAATTGCTGACAGTGTGGAACTCGTTGCAGGTCATGATGGTGATCTACCTGTTCTGCGCGCTGCTGATCACGCCCTGGGCGCATCCGATGGAGGCTTTGCAGTTGAGCCCGTTGCAGGGTTGGTTATTGCTGGCGTGTTGCCTGAACACGCTGGTGGCCTATGGCGCATTTGCCGAGGCTTTGGCGCACTGGGAAGCTTCGCGTGTCAGCGCAACCCTGGCCCTCACGCCGCTGGTGACGCTGGCAGCGGTGGCTGTTGCCGCATGGTTGTGGCCCGACTACGTGCAGGCCGAAGAAATCAATGCGCTGGGTTATGGCGGTGCAGTGCTGGTGGTGCTGGGCTCGGCCCTGACGGCGTTGGGGCCGTCGATGATTGCTGGCTGGAAGGCCAGGAAGCAGCGGCTGGCGGTATAGCGCCAGCGGCTATTTACCCAGTTGTTCTGCCTGCCGAAGCCATTGCTGGCGCTGTTCTTCGGTGGAAGTGCGGATCGGGGCGAATTCGGTCAGGCGTTTCGTTCTGATTCCGCAGAAGGCCAGGATCGTACGAATCATCTGACGATGTGCCGGTGCGCCGTAGATCCAGCGGAAGTAGCGGGGCGGGGTGTCCATGGTTGACAGCAGCTCCGCGGTCTTGCCCTTGAGCAGCTCGTTGGACGGGTGTCTGCGGCCGTGGGTCCTGAAGGCGAAACCGGGCATGAACACCCGGTCGAAGAAACCACTCAGCAAGGCTGGCAGACCACCCCAGGAAACCGGGTAGACGAATACAAGATGCTCGGCCCAGTGGATCTGGCGCTGGGCTTCGAGCAGGTCGTGTTCCAGATTCTGACTCTGCTCGTAGCCGTTATGCAGGATCGGATCGAAGTCCAGCTCGCTGAGCTTGAGCATCCTCACTACATGACCTTTGCTGCGTGCTCCCTGCGAGTAGGCATCACCCAGGGCGTGGCAGAAACTGACGGTCTTCGGTGTGCCGTAAATCATCAGGATACGTTTCCCACTGCCTTCCAGAGGTGTTGCACCACTCTTTGGGTCAGCCATTGCTACCCGCCTCCAGCATTTTTTCCGGTCGGACCCAAGCGTCGAACTGCTCGTCGGTGAGATAGCCCAGGGCAAGGGCGGCTTCCCGCAAGGTCAGCCCTTCGCTGTAGGCTTTCTTGGCGATCTGCGCCGATTTGTCGTAACCGATATGGGGATTGAGAGCGGTGACCAGCATCAGGCCTCGCTCCAGGTGTTCGGCCATTTTTGCGGCATCGGGTTCCAGGCCGGCGATGCAATGCTCGTTGAAGTTGCGGCATCCGTCGGCCAGCAGCCGGATCGACTGGAGCAGGTTATGAATGATGACCGGTTTGTACACGTTCAGTTGCAGATGCCCCTGGCTGGCGGCGAAACCGATGGTCACGTCGTTGCCCATGACCTGACAGGCCAGCATCGACAGCGCCTCGCATTGGGTCGGGTTGACCTTGCCG
Source organism: Pseudomonas sp. Irchel 3A18 (assembly GCF_900187465.1). Classification (NCBI taxonomy): domain Bacteria; kingdom Pseudomonadati; phylum Pseudomonadota; class Gammaproteobacteria; order Pseudomonadales; family Pseudomonadaceae; genus Pseudomonas; species Pseudomonas sp. Irchel 3A18. The sequence goes on along the minus strand of NZ_FYDI01000004.1, from coordinate 302,673 downwards.
GGCATGATCGAGCTTCCCGGTTCGTTGGCTGGCAGCCGGACTTCTGCAAGCCCGGCGCGTGGGCCGGAGCCCAGCAGGCGCAGGTCGTTGGCGATTTTCATCAAGGCCACGGCCAGTGTCTTGAGCGCCCCGGACAAGGCGGTGAGCGGTTCATGGCCCGCCAGCGCGGCGAACTTGTTGGGCGCCGTGACGAACGGCAGTCCTGACAGGGCCGCCAGTTCCGCAGCCACGGCCTCGGCGAAGCCTTTGGGAGCATTCAGCCCGGTGCCCACGGCGGTGCCGCCCTGAGCCAGTTCAAAGACCGCAGGCAAGGTGGCGCGAATGGCTTTCTGGGCGTAATCCAGTTGCGCAACGAAGCCCGAAAGCTCCTGGCCGAAGGTGATCGGTGTGGCATCCATCATGTGGGTGCGGCCGGTTTTCACCAGTTTGATGTGCCGTGCCGACTGCTCGGCAAGGCCATTGGACAGCTCGGCGATGGCGGGCAGCAGGTGCTCCTTGACCGCTTGTGCCGCTGCGATGTGCATGGCAGTCGGGAAGCAGTCATTGGAACTCTGTGAGCGGTTGACGTGATCGTTGGGATGCACCGGGCTCTTGCCGCCACGGCCCTGGCCAGCCAGTTCGTTGGCGCGTCCGGCAATCACCTCGTTGACGTTCATGTTGCTTTGCGTGCCGCTGCCGGTCTGCCAGACCACCAGTGGAAACTGGGCGTCATGCTGACCGTCGAGCACTTCGTTGGCGGCCTGCTCGATGAGCCGGGCGATATCGGCGGGCAGGTCGCCATTGCGATCATTGACCCGGGCGGCGGCTTTCTTGATCAGGGTCAGGGCATGCAACACGGCAAGCGGCATGGACTGGTCACCAATCGCAAAGTTGATCAGCGACCTTTGGGTCTGTGCACCCCAGTAAGCGTCTTCAGGGACTTCTATCGGGCCAATGCTGTCAGTTTCTGTACGGCTCACTGGTCTTACTCCTTTAAGGTGCGTAAGGGTTAGGTGCCTTTAATTCTTCAGGGTTCCCATACGGTCTGTGTTAGCGGGTTTTCAACCACTGAGTTAAGCGGGGGTTGAGCCAAAAGCGAACATAAGCGCAGAATGGTCGGCCTTGAGGTCATGCCTCGTTTGTCAGATTAAGGAAATTCGATGACCCGTCTTCGTGCCATCTGTACTGCGGTAGCCCTGGTTTGCGCCAGCGGTCAGGTTCTCGCCGACACCGCCAGCCACAACGCCAGTGCCGAAACCTTCCTCAAGCTTGCCAACGCTGACAAGCTGGGTGCTCCGGTATACGCGCAGGTCCAGCAGATGTTTGCCCAGCGTTTTGCTGAAACCAAGGCCCCTGCATCGAAAAAGGCCTTGCTGGAAACCTATCAGGCCAAGGCCAACACCGCTGTCGATCAGGCAATCGGCTGGAACAAGCTCAAGCCGGACATGGTCAAGCTCTACACCGCCAACTTCACCGAGAGCGAGTTGAAGGATCTGGTCGTGTTCTACCAGTCGCCACTGGGCAAGAAAGTCATGTCCAAAATGCCTGAGCTGGCTCAGCAATCGGCTCAACTGACCCAGAGTAAGCTGGAAAGCGCCGTGCCGGTGGTCAACAAGCTGCTCGCCGACATGACCGCCGAGCTGGAGCCTGCCAAAGCCGCAGCCCCGGCTGCGCCCAAGAAACCCTGACAGGCGAGCCTGGTCATGAGCATGCAACAAAAAATCGAGTCGGCACTTGCGCTGCTTGAGCCGCAGCACCTGCAAGTGCTCGATGAGAGCCATATGCACAGCCGTGGACAGCAGACGCATTACAAGGCCATTCTGGTCAGCGACCAGTTTGCGGGCCTGAACTCGGTCAAGCGGCATCAGAAGGTCTACGCCACGTTGGGTAGCCTGATGGGCGAGTTCCACGCCCTGGCGTTGCACACCTACACGCCTGAGGAATGGACAAGGATCGGCGCGGCTCCCGCTTCGCCGACCTGCGCCGGCGGTCACTGACCTGAGCTTCGGGGGCCGCCCCGAAGCAATATCCTGATAACGCCTGTTTTGCTAGAATCCGCACCGCGCCGCAAGGCCGGTGCGTTTTTCGTTCTGATTTTTTTGCCCGGTAGGCCCTTTACGAGGGTCACCACCTGGAGAGATACATGACACAAGAGCCGATGACTCAGCCGATCGTCGTAGCTGCGCTATACAAATTCGTGACCCTCAGCGATTACGTTGCCCTGCGTGAGCCTCTGTTGCAGGCCATGATCGCCAATGGCGTCAAGGGCACTCTGCTGATCGCTGAGGAAGGCATCAACGGTACGGTTTCCGGTAGCCGTGAAGGCATCGATGGCCTGCTGGCCTGGTTGAAAAACGATCCGCGCATGGTCGATATCGATCACAAGGAATCGTTCTGCGACGAGCAGCCGTTCTATCGCACCAAGGTCAAGCTCAAGAAAGAGATCGTGACTCTGGGCGTCGAAGGTGTGGACCCCAACAAGAGCGTCGGCACTTATGTCGAGCCCAAGGACTGGAACGCCCTGATTACCGATCCTGAAGTGCTGCTGATCGATACCCGTAACGACTACGAAGTGTCCATTGGCACCTTTGAAGGCGCTATCGACCCCAAGACCACGTCCTTCCGCGAGTTTCCGGCATACATCAAGGAGCACTTCGATCCGGCCGTCCACAAGAAGGTCGCCATGTTCTGCACCGGCGGCATTCGTTGCGAAAAGGCGTCGAGCTATATGCTGGGCGAGGGTTTCGAGGAGGTCTATCACCTCAAGGGCGGGATTCTCAAATACCTGGAAGAAGTCCCTCAGGAAGAGAGCAAGTGGAGTGGCGACTGCTTCGTGTTCGATAACCGTGTCACGGTGCGTCACGACCTGAGCGAAGGCGACTACGATCAATGTCATGCCTGCCGCACACCGATCAGTGCCGAAGACCGCGCCAGCGAGCATTATTCGCCGGGTGTCAGTTGCCCGCACTGCTGGGACAGCCTGAGCGAAAAGACTCGCCGCAGCGCCATTGACCGGCAGAAGCAGATCGAGCTGGCAAAAGCCCGTAATCAGCCACACCCGATTGGTCACAACTACCGTTCGCAATCCGAGGCCTGAGCCATGTCCTCCCGCCTGATCTATGTAATGGACCCGATGTGTTCGTGGTGCTGGGGTTTCGCTCCGGTGGCCGAGGCATTGGTAGGACAGGCACAGGCGGGCGGCGTGCCGCTGCATCTGGTCATGGGTGGTTTGCGCTCCGGCACCACGGCGCTGGACGCTTCCACGCGGCGCTATATCCTTGAACACTGGGATGCGGTAGAGAAAGCCACCGGGCAGCCATTTCGTCTGGAAGGTGCCTTGCCGGAGGGTTTCGTCTACGACACCACACCCGCCTGCCGGGCCGTGACCGCTGCCCGCCATCTTGATCCCCAAGGGGCGTGGGCGCTGGTCAAACTGATTCAGCAGGCGTTTTACACGCAAGGGCGCGATGTCACTCATGCACCGCTGCTGGTCGAACTGGCCGAGCAGGCGGGGCTGGCCCGTCAGCCGTTCGCGGACGCTTTTGACAGCGTTGAGCAGCGAGCGGCCACGACGTCCGACTTTGCCTGGGTGCAGGGGCTTGGCATTGCCGGTTTTCCGACCCTGCTCGCCGAGCACAACGGGCAGTTCGCGTTGCTGACCAATGGTTATCAGCCCCTGAGTGAACTGGCGCCACTGCTCGGGCGATGGCTGGAGCGTGCAGCCAGTGCATGAAGAGCCTTCTTTCCGGCAGCCGGAGTCTCCCGGCGACAGATTGAGCTGGGCCGAGATCCGGCGGCTGGCATTACGTCACAAGAAAGCCCTCTGGATCGCCAACGGCGTGGCCGTGCTGGCGGCGCTGTGCAGCGTGCCGATTCCATTGCTCCTGCCATTACTGGTGGACGAAGTACTGCTGGGGCGTGGTGATGCTGCGCTGAAAATCATGGATCATGCCTTGCCCGACAGCCTGCAGAAGGCGGTGGGCTACATCGGTCTGATGCTGGTGTTGACCCTGGTCCTGCGGCTGGGCGCCTTGCTGTTCAATGTCCTGCAGGCGCGGTTGTTCGCGCGTCTGGCCAAGGACATTGTCTACCGTATCCGCCTGCGCCTGATCGAGCGCCTCCAGCGTATTTCCCTGCGCGAGTATGAAAGCCTGGGCAGCGGCATGGTGACCACGCATCTGGTCACTGATCTGGACACGCTGGACAAGTTCGTCGGCGAAACCCTCAGCCGTTTTCTGGTGGCGACCCTGACCCTGGCAGGTACCGCTGGCATCCTGATGTGGATGCACTGGAAGCTGGCGCTGCTGATCATGCTGTTCAATCCGCTGGTGATCTTTGCCACCGTGCGGCTGGGCAAGCGAGTCAAACACCTTAAAAAGCTCGAGAACGACAGTACTTCGCGCTTTACCCAGGCCTTGAGCGAAACCCTGGATGCCATTCAGGAAGTGCGGGCAGGCAATCGGCAGGGCTTTTTCCTGGGGCGCCTGGGCCAGCGTGCCCGGGAAGTGCGCGATTACGCCGTGAACTCCCAGTGGAAAAGCGATGCCTCTGGCCGGGCCAGTGGCCTGCTGTTTCAGTTCGGCATCGATATTTTCCGGGCTGCGGCGATGCTTACGGTGCTGTTCTCGGATCTTTCCATTGGCCAGATGCTCGCGGTATTCAGTTACCTGTGGTTCATGATCGCGCCGGTGGAGCAATTGCTGAACCTGCAATACGCCTATTACGCGGCGGGCGGGGCGCTGACCCGTATCAATGAATTGCTTGCCCGTGAAGACGAGCCGCAATACCCCGGTGTTGTCGAGCCTTTCAAGGGGCGGGCAACCGTTGGCATCGAGGTGCGTGGTCTGAGTTTCGGCTATGGTGAAGACTTGGTGCTGGATCAGTTGAACCTGTCGATTGCGCCCGGTGAAAAGGTCGCGATTGTCGGTGCCAGCGGTGGGGGTAAAAGTACCCTGGTGCAACTGCTGCTGGGGTTGTACAGCGCGCAGACCGGCACCATTCGTTTTGGTGGTTCCACCCTGCAGGAGATCGGTCTGGAGCGGGTGCGGGAACATGTGGCGGTGGTGCTGCAACACCCGGCACTGTTCAACGATTCCATACGCGCCAACCTGACCATGGGTCGCGATTGCACGGACGAAGCCTGCTGGGCGGCGCTGGAAGTTGCTCAGCTTGAGTCGACCATCCGTCTGCTGCCCGAGGGCCTGGACAGCATTGTTGGGCGTTCCGGGGTGCGTTTGTCCGGCGGGCAGCGTCAGCGCCTGGCCATTGCGCGCATGGTGCTGTCAGACCCCAAAGTCGTCATTCTGGACGAGGCGACTTCAGCGCTGGATGCGGCCACCGAATACAATCTGCATCAGGCGCTGGCACTCTTTCTGCGCAGCCGCACAACCCTGATCATCGCTCATCGCCTGTCTGCGGTAAAACAGGCCGACCGGGTCCTGGTATTCGACGGCGGGCGTATTGCCGAGGAAGGGGATCACCAGCAACTGATCGCCGAGGGCGGGCTCTACGCCAAGCTGTATGGATATCTGCAGCAGGTCTGATTGCAGGGCCGACTGATCACGCCAGCTTTGTGCGCAATGTTGCACCTTGTATAAAAACCGAGAAAATCACTCGTCTCTCTTGTTGGATTTAGCCTAGTCTCTGATCAGGACGTTCAATCAGTCATGTGGTGAAGTGAACCCATGAAGCAGCCGCGGTCTCTCTCAAAGCCTCGTCTTTTGGGCATTGTGTGGCCTTTTGTTGCCGTCGCGCTTTTTCAGGCGCTGCTCGGATGCGTGAGCCTTTACACCTTGTCTGCCGTACGCAGCTATGTCGTGGGCGAAAGCCTCTGGTCAAAGGGCCAGAAGGACGCCATTCATTACCTGGGGCTTTATGTCGACAGTCATGATGAGCGCGACTTTGCCAGGTACCAGCAGGCAATTGCCATTCCCCAGGGCGGCCATGCCCTGCGTCAGGTACTGAATCAGCCCGATCCCTCGTTGGCTGATGCGCAGAAAGCCATTCTTCAAGGCGGTAACCACCCCGATGATGTCGGCGGCATCATCTGGCTGTATCGCAACTTCCATGACTTCAGTTACATGGAAAAGGCCATCTACTGGTGGAACATCGGCGATGACTATCTTGCCCGGCTCGATGAGCTGGCCCGCACGATCCGCAACCGGGTCGCCGAAGGTGCGGTGAGCCCGGATGAATCCTTGCAATGGCACGCCCGGATCAATGCAATCAATGAAGCGGTAACCCCTGTTGCCAGGGCTTTCAGTGATGCGTTGGGGGAGGGTTCGAGATTCATTCTATGGCTGCTGCTGATCATCAATCCGGTCACCGCCCTGGTGCTGATCCTTCTGGCACTGTTACGTGTGCGCAAGCTGCTCGAACAGCGCCATGTCTTTGCCCATGCGCTGCAACTGGAGAAGGACCGTGCGCAGATCACGCTGGAGTCCATCGGTGACGGTGTTATCTCCACGGACGTCAGCGGTGCGATCGTTTACATGAACGCAGCAGCAGAAGGGCTGACTCACTGGCGCAACAGCCAGGCGATCGGGCTGCCGCTGGCTGCGCTGTTCAATCTGCTGGACGAAAACGACCACAAGGACAGCCTGACGTTGATGGAACATATCCTCAGCGGCAGGTTCAAGGGCGGCAGCGTGCACTGCAAGCTGATCCAGCGTCTGGATGGCAGCACGGTGATGGTCAACCTGGTCGGTTCGCCGATCTACAGCGACGGGGCAGTCAGTGGCGCGGTGCTGGTGTTGCACGATATGACTCAGGAAAGCCAGCACCTGGCCAACCTTTCCTGGCAGGCCGCCCATGATGCACTGACCGGCCTGGTCAACCGGAGCGAGTTTGAGTATCGCCTGGAGCAGTTGCTCGCGGATTCCGAATCCTCGAATGAAAGCCATTGCCTGATGTTTCTGGATCTGGACCAGTTCAAGCTGATCAATGACACCAATGGCCACTCAGCAGGCGACGAATTGCTCCGGCATCTGTGCCGGATGTTGCCTCAGGGGATTCGTGAAGGTGACACCCTTGCCCGCTTAGGGGGCGACGAGTTCGGTATTCTGCTGTGCAATTGTGCGCCGCAGACGGCCCTGGAAATCGCCGAGAGCCTGCGCAAGATGGTGCAGAGCATGCATTTCGTCTGGAAAGGGCGGCCCTTTGTCACGACGATCAGTATCGGTCTGGTGCATATAGGCGATGCGCCGACCACGCTGGAGGCCTCCCTTCGAGCGGCGGACATGGCGTGCTACATGGCCAAGGAAAAGGGCCGCAACCGGGTTCAGGTCTATCACCCGGACGATTCGCAGCTCTCCACGCGCTCCGGTGAAATGGCCTGGATCCAGCGCCTGCACATGGCCCTGGGTGAGAACCGTTTCTGCCTGTACACCCAGGAAATTGCACCGCTTTACCAGCCTGATGACGGGGCGAGGCATGTCGAGATCCTGTTGCGCCTGCGCGACGAATCGGGGCGGATGGTTTCACCGGACAGCTTCATACCGGCAGCAGAGCGTTATGGCTTGATGACAACCCTTGATCGCTGGGTTGTGCAGAATGTCTTTCAGGTCATTGCGCAGTGCATGAACGATCCGAGGCACCAGATGCCCCAGGCGATCTGTGCCATCAATCTGTCCGGCTCCAGTATTGGTGATGAGGCCTTTCTGGATTACCTGAAGCTGCAGTTCCGGACGTATGGTGTTTCCCCGAGTATGATCTGTTTCGAGGTGACCGAAACCAGTGCGATTGCCGACCTGGGCAGCGCCATCCGCTTCATGAATGAACTCAAGGCTCTGGGTTGTCTGTTCTCTCTTGATGACTTCTGCTCCGGTATGTCCTCCTTTGCCTACCTGAAACATCTTCCGGTCGATTTTCTGAAGATCGATGGTAGTTTTGTAAAGGATATGCTCGACAATCCGATCAATCGTGCCATGGTCGATGTCATCAATCATATCGGTCACGTCATGGGCAAGAAAACCATTGCCGAGTTTGTTGAAACCCCGCAGATTGAGTCTGCTCTGCAGGAAATAGGTGTGGATTTTGCACAGGGGTACTTGATAGCTCGTCCAGAGTTATTGACGTGTGAAAGCCTGTACACCCAGCCTGAACGCCCGGCCTCCGTGATGGCCGAGGCACATGGGTATCAAGCCAACTCGGTACAACCAACAAAAAAGGGAGCCGCACAGTGATCGACACTTTCAATAGAACCGGTCCGCTCATGGAAGCCAGCAGTTATCCGGTATGGGCGCAACAGTTGATCAAGGATTGCAGTGCCGCCAAGGCTCGTGTGGTCGAACACGAGCTGTATCAGAAAATGCGTGATGGGCGCCTGAGCCCACAGGTCATGCGCCACTACTTGATTGGTGGCTGGCCGGTGGTTGAGCAGTTTGCTGTCTACATGGCCAAGAACCTGACCAAGACCCGTTTCGGCCGCCATCCAGGGGAGGACATGGCGCGTCGCTGGCTGATGCGCAATATCCGCGTCGAACTCAATCATGCCGACTACTGGGTGAACTGGTGTGCCGCCCATGGTGTGAGTGTCGACGACCTGCATGCCCAACGCGTAGCGCCCGAGCTGCATGCCCTGAGTCACTGGTGCTGGCAGACCAGCTCTTCAGACTCTCTGGCCGTGGCCATGGCAGCGACCAACTATGCCATCGAGGGCGCGACAGGGGAGTGGGCTGCCGTCGTCTGCTCCACCGACGTCTATGCCGAGGGCTTCCCCGGCGAAACCCGAAAGCGCGCCATGAAATGGCTCAAAATGCACGCTCAGTATGATGATGCGCACCCATGGGAAGCATTGGAGATCATTTGCACTCTGGCGGGTAACAATCCCAGTGTTCAGCTCCAGACTGAATTGCGTCAGGCGACCATCAAGAGCTATGACTACATGTACCTGTTTCTTGAGAGCTGCCTGCAGCTAGACAAGGTCAAGCCTGCGCGGGAGCGTGCGGCAGCAGTGGGAGCCTGATCACTTATCCGGGCAGGAGCGAATTCCAGGCGATGGCTGTGGGCCTCTTCGCGACTGAGGTCGCTCCTGCGATCAGTAAAGGCACAAACAAAACGAGTGGGAGGTACTTCATTTCAAGTCGCCAGCAAGCAGCCTCCCACAAGGTGATGACCTCGTGGATTTAGGCAGGCATGTCTTCATTCGTTAAGAGGTAGTTGCTCAGCCTGCCATCTTCAGGCGGTTTCGGCCTTCGCGTTTGGCGACATACAAGGCGTTGTCGGCGCGGCGCAGCAGACTGTCGGCCGATTCTGCTGGCAGCAGCGTCGAGCAGCCCAGGCTGATGGTGGTGTTGAGCACGGTATTGCTTTCGTGGAACTTCAGTTCCAGCACCGCCTGGCGCAGGCGTTCACCGATCATGGCCGCACACTCGCGATCAGTGTTGGCAAGCACGACCACAAACTCTTCCCCGCCATACCTGAACATCCGGTCTACGCTGCGCAACTGAGTCTTGAGCGTATGGGCAATGGTGCGCAGCACCTCGTCGCCGGTCTTGTGGCCGAAGTTGTCGTTGACGTTCTTGAAGTAATCGATATCCAGCATCAGCAAGGAAAGCGGCTGTTTCTGGCGGTGCGACACTTCGATTTCCAGCATCAGGTTCTGGTCCATCGCGATCCGGTTGCCGGTATTGGTCAGCGGGTCGCGCAGTGCGCTTTGCATGGCGATGCGATACAGCAGCGCATTTTTCATGGGGTAGAGCAGGCAGATGATCAGTGACTCAAGCTCGCTCAGTTCCTGCTCGCTGAATGCCGTGCCGCGCTGGAATTCCAGATTCCCGAGGCATTCGTTCATGTGGCGCAGTGTGTAATTGGCACTGTGCTCCGCGCTTTCACCCAGTTGCAGGCTCAGGTCACTACGGGAGTGTTCATAGCTCAGGGCGGACAACGGGATGAGGCGTTGAACGCCTCGCAAGAACATGCCAAGAATCTTTTCAGCTTCCAGACTGCTCTGTAACTGCTGGCTCAGTTGCTGAATGAGGGTAGACAGATCAGCAGGAGGAAGAGGGGCCGCCGGTTTATTGCAAGAGCCTTGTCTTTGCAATCTTGCAGTATCGAAATCAATTGTCTTGGGACCGGTCGGAGAACTCATGGCTTCACTCCTCTCACATCGTTGCTGGCTTGTGAGAGGCGGAGCGAAAGTCGTGCCATGTACGGATTTTTAATGTAATTGATTGAATATAAAGGACTATTCAAGACGGTTAAGATGCCGAGCAAGGCTGTCCGACGTTTCCTTGACTCGGCATATTCATGAAATAAGCCTGCCGTGACGGATTTCCGTCAGGGCAGGCTTTTGTGCAGCCGGCTTTATTGCGCGTTGAAGGCCTGGCCGTTGATACCGGTGCTGTCGGGACCCATCAGGTACAGATAGACCGGCATGATTTCCTCGGGCGTCGGGTTGTCCAGAGGGTTTTCAGCAGGGTAGGCCTGGGCTCGCATGCTGGTACGGGTTGCGCCGGGGTTGATGCTGTTGGAGCGCACCGGCGCGACAGTGTCCAGTTCGTCGGCCAGGGTTTGCATCAGCCCTTCGGTGGCGAACTTCGATACGCCATAGGCCCCCCAATAGGCTCGGCCCTTGCGACCGACGCTGCTGGAGGTGAACACCACCGAAGCATCGGCGGACAGTTTGAGCAGTGGCAGCAGGGTGCTGGTCAACATGAACGTCGCATTGACGTTGATGTGCATGACCCGCATGAAGTTTTCGCCGGATAACTGCTCAACGGGCGTGCGCGGGCCGATGATCGAGGCGTTGTGCAGCAGGCCGTCGAGATGGCCGAATTCGGTTTCGATCATGGCCGCCAGCTCATCGTATTGATGGGGCAGGGCGGTTTCCAGGTTGAATGGAATGACCGCAGGTTGAGGATGACCAGCCGCTTCTATCTCGTCATACACCTGAGTCAGGTTGGCTTCGGTCTTGCCCAGCAGCAACACCGTGGCGCCATGGGCTGCATAGGTCTTTGCTGCCGCAGCGCCGATGCCGCGTCCTGCGCCGGTGACCAGAATCACCCGGTCCTTGAGCAGTTCGGGGCGGGCGGAGTAATCGAACATGGAAAACCTCTGTAGCTATTCAGTAAGGCTCAACTCAGCAACTGCACAGCGCGTTGTCCAGCACCTTGCGCAGGTCCAGCGGGTGATCCACGACCACATCGGCGCCCCAGTGATCGGGGTTGTCGTTGGGATGGATATAGCCGTAACGCACGGCGGCTGTCTTGGTGCCAGCATCGCGACCTGACTCGATATCACGCAGATCGTCGCCCACGAACAGCACGCTGGCCGGGTCAAGATCAAGCTGGCTGCAGGCCAGGATCAGCGGCTCGGGGTGAGGTTTGCTGTGGGTGACATGATCGGGGCAGATCAGCAGCGCCGAGCGCTCGGCCAGCCCGAGCTGTTCCATGATCGGCTGGGCGAAGCGCACCGGCTTGTTGGTGACGACGCCCCAGATCAGGCCGGACTTTTCGATATCGGCCAGCAATTGGGCCATGCCGTCGAAGAGTTTGCTGTGTACCGCACAACCGCGCTGGTAGCGCTCCAGGAACTCCAGGCGCAGGGCCTCGAAGGCCGGATCCTGTGGGGGCATGGCAAAGGTGGCCGCGACCATGGCTTTGGCGCCGCCCGAGATTTCATCGCGAATCAGCTTGTCCGCCACTGCTGGCAAACCGCGATCGGCCAGCATCGCCTGGGAAATGGCGATGAAGTCCGGTGCGGTATCGAGCAATGTGCCGTCCATGTCGAATAGAACCGCTCTCAAACGCATGCCTCATGCCTCCCGAAGTGTCTGGATCATGTAGTTGACGTCCACATCCGAGGCCAGCTTATAGTGCTTGGTCAGCGGGTTGTAGGTCAGGCCGATGATGTCCTTGACCTGCAGGCCGGCATCACGGCTCCAGGCACCCAGTTCCGAAGGACGGATGAATTTCTTGAAGTCATGGGTGCCGCGTGGCAGCAGGCCCATGATGTATTCGGCACCGACAATGGCAAACAGATAGGCCTTGGGGTTGCGGTTGATGGTGGAGAAAAACACCTGGCCACCGGGCTTGACCATGCGATAGCAGGCGCGGATCACGGAGGAAGGGTCCGGCACGTGTTCAAGCATTTCCAGGCAGGTCACCACATCGAACTGCTCGGGCATTTCTTCAGCCAGGTCTTCGGCGGTGATCTGCCGGTATTCGACGCTCACGCCGGATTCGAGCTGATGCAGCTGGGCCACGGCCAGCGGGGCTTCGCCCATGTCGATCCCGGTCACGGTGGCACCGCGCTGGGCCATGGCCTCGCTGAGAATGCCGCCGCCACAACCGACGTCGAGCACTTTCTTGTCTGCCAGGTTGACCCGTTCGTCGATCCAGTTGACCCGAAGCGGATTGATATCGTGCAGCGGCTTGAATTCGCTTTCACGATCCCACCAGCGATGTGCCAGTGCCTCGAATTTGGCGATTTCTGCGCGGTCGACGTTGCTCATGGGAGTTACCTCTTGAACTTGGAATTCGTTTCGACAGCCTGGCGATCAACAAGCCAGGCCTCCATGTATTCAGTTTGCGCCGCTGATGCGCTTGCCCCAGGCAATGGCGGTTTCGCGCAGCGCCTGCTCATCCATACGGGTCAGGCGGCGGTTGTCGAGCAATTGCTTGCCTGCCACCCAGACATGGCTCACGCAATCGCGACCGGTGGCATATATAAGCTGTGACACTGGATCATAGATCGGTTGCTGCTCCAGCCTGGAAAGATCGAACGCAACCATGTCCGCCGCCTTGCCGATTTCCAGTGAGCCGGTTTCTGCCTGGATACCCAGGGCGCGTGCGCCATTCAGGGTCGCCATGCGCAAGGCCCGATGGGCATCCAGCGCCGTAGCCGAGCCCGCGACAGCCTTGGCCAGCAGGGCGGCGGTGCGGGTTTCGCCCAGCAGGTCCAGGTCATTGTTGCTGGCCGCGCCATCGGTACCGACAGCTACGTTGACACCGGCTTGCCACAGACGCTCCACCGGGCAAAAGCCACTGGCCAGTTTCAGGTTGGATTCCGGGCAATGCAGTACGCTGGAGTTGCTTTCTACCAGCAATGTCAGGTCGTCGTCGCTGATTTGCGTCATGTGTACGGCCTGGAAGCGCGGGCCCAGCAGGCCGAGACGGTTCAGGCGCGCCAATGGCCGCTCCTGGCGTTGTTCGAGGGCCTGTTCCACCTCGAAGGCGGTTTCATGCACATGCATCTGGATCATGGCGTCGAGTTCGTCGGCAATGACCCGGACCTTTTCCAGGTTTTCGTCGCTGACGGTGTAGGGCGCATGGGGGCCGAAGGCAACCTTGATGCGCGGGTGATGAATCAGGTCGTTGAACAGCTCGACGCCGATATGCAGGGATTCATCGGTGGTTCTGGCGCCAGGGATCGGGAAGTCCAGCACCGGCACGGTGATCTGGGCGCGGATCCCGCTGTTGTGAGCGCGATCGGCAGCGACCTTGGGGTGGAAGTACATGTCCGAGAAACAGGTGATGCCGCCTTTGATCTGCTCGGCGATCGCCAGATCCGTGCCATCACGAACGAAGTCCTCGGTGACCCATTTGCCCTCGGCCGGCCAGATATGGTCCTGCAACCAGGTCATCAGCGGCAGATCGTCGGCCAGGCCGCGGAAAAGGGTCATTGCTGCATGGCCATGGGCATTGATCAGCCCTGGAGTGAGCAGCATGCCAGGCAGTTCCTGTACGTGCAGGGCATTCTGCTTCAAGGCTTCGGCCCTCGGGCCAATGTAGGCGATACAGCCGTCACGGATACCCAGCCCATGCTCCTTGAGTACCACGCCTGCGGGCTCGACCGGCACCAGCCAGGTGGGCAGGAGCAGAAGGTCGAGCGGTGCGGTGGCGTTCGGCATGACAAGGCTTCCAGAGCTTATTGCAGTAATGGCGAAGTATACCCGAGCACCTTCGCGGTCGGCTCGCTATAATCGTCCCCTTTTGATTCCGGGCTGTGGGTTTTCGAGATGGAGTGGGTGGTAATGCGCGATCGGCTATTGGCTGCAGAGAAAGTAAAGGCCATCGATTGGCGAGATGACACTCTGTATCTTCTGGATCAGCGTGTGCTTCCGTTCGAGGAAACCTGGCACGCTTACAGCAGTGCTGCGGCAGTGGCTGAGGCCATTCGCACGATGGTGGTGCGTGGTGCGCCTGCCATCGGTATCGCGGCGGCCTATGGCGTTGTGCTGGGTGCTCGCGCCCGTTTCGCGGCGGGCGGTGACTGGCTGGCGGCACTTGAGGCGGATTTCTCTCTGCTCGCGGACTCGCGTCCTACGGCCGTCAATCTGTTCTGGGCGCTGAACCGGATGCGCGACCGCCTGCAACGGCTCAAGGAAGGGGATAACCCTCTGACTGTTCTGGAGGCCGAAGCCGTTGCGATTCACCTGAGCGACCGTGAAGCCAACCTGACCATGGCGCAACTGGGTGCGGATCTGATTCGCAAGCATCAGGGCAATCTTCAGGCGGTCCTGACCCATTGCAATACCGGCGCCCTGGCCACGGGCGGCTTTGGCACTGCGCTGGGCGTGATCCGGGCTGCGCATCTGGAAGGCATGATCGAACACGTCTACGCCGATGAAACCCGGCCATGGTTGCAAGGCTCGCGCCTGACGGCCTGGGAACTGGCCAACGAGGGTATTCCGGTCACTCTCAATGCTGATTCTGCCGCTGCGCACCTGATGCGCACCAAAGGCATCACCTGGGTCATTGTCGGTGCCGACCGCATTACCGCCAATGGCGACGTGGCCAACAAGATTGGCACGTATCAACTGGCAGTCGCGGCCATGCACCATGGTGTGCGCTTCATGGTGGTGGCGCCCAGTTCCACGATCGACATGGACACGGCCAGCGGTGAAGACATCGTCATTGAAGAGCGTGACGGTCGCGAGCTGCTGGAAGTGGGCGGTCATCGGGTGGGCGCTGATGTCGAGGCTTTCAATCCGGTATTCGATGTGACGCCTGCGGACCTGATCGACGCCATCGTGACCGAAAAGGGCATCGTCGAACGGCCGGATACCGCCAAGATGGCTCTGCTCATGAGTCGCAAGCACCTTCATTGATGGTTTTGCGGGTGGCCTGTTTTCAGCGCTTTCAAAGGATAGGAGCGTGACAGCGATTGTGGTAATATCCGGCGGTTTCCAACGGCGCTATCAGTAGTCGCCCTTACTGCGCAGATCCATGGCATAACTCGTTGATTTGTCGTAAGTCGTTGCCTGGCAAATGCCGGCAGCGGCGAGCTTCGTCTATCCCGTATGGATGTACGAGGTTTCACCAGAAAAAGGAATCAGGCTTCTCATGGGCGAACTGGCCAAAGAAATCCTCCCGGTCAATATCGAAGACGAGCTGAAGCAGTCCTACCTCGACTACGCAATGAGCGTAATCGTCGGGCGTGCACTGCCGGATGCGCGCGATGGCTTGAAGCCCGTGCACCGGCGTGTGCTGTACGCAATGAGCGAGCTGGGTAACGACTGGAACAAGCCGTACAAGAAATCCGCTCGTGTGGTTGGTGACGTAATCGGTAAGTACCACCCGCATGGCGATACCGCTGTCTACGACACCATCGTTCGTATGGCGCAGCCCTTCTCGCTGCGCTACCTGCTGGTAGACGGTCAGGGCAACTTCGGTTCGGTCGACGGCGACAATGCCGCGGCCATGCGATACACCGAAGTGCGCATGACCAAGCTGGCTCACGAGCTGCTGGCCGACCTGCACAAGGAAACCGTGGACTGGGTGCCCAACTATGACGGCACCGAGCTTATCCCGGCGGTCATGCCCACCCGTATTCCCAATCTGCTGGTCAACGGTTCCAGCGGTATTGCCGTGGGCATGGCGACCAACATTCCGCCGCACAACCTCGGTGAAGTCATCGACGGCTGTCTGGCCCTGATCGACAATCCCGAAGTGACTGTCGATGAGTTGATGCAATACATTCCCGGCCCGGACTTCCCGACGGCGGGGATCATCAACGGCCGTGCCGGCATCATCGAAGCCTATCGCACCGGCCGTGGCCGCATTTATATGCGTGCCCGTTCCATCGTCGAAGACATCGACAAGGTGGGCGGTCGTCAGCAGATCGTCATCACCGAGCTGCCGTACCAGTTGAACAAGGCTCGCCTGATCGAGAAGATCGCCGAGCTGGTAAAAGAGAAGAAACTCGAAGGTATCACCGAGCTGCGCGACGAGTCCGACAAGGACGGTATGCGCGTGGTCATCGAGCTGCGTCGTGGCGAGGTTCCAGAGGTCATCCTCAACAACCTCTACGCCCAGACCCAGCTGCAAAGCGTATTCGGCATCAACATCGTTGCGTTGATAGACGGTCGTCCGCGAATCCTCAACCTCAAGGATCTGCTGGAAGCATTCGTGCGTCACCGCCGCGAAGTGGTTACCCGCCGTACCGTCTTTGAACTGCGCAAGGCGCGTGAGCGCGGGCACATTCTCGAAGGTCAGGCCGTTGCGCTGTCGAACATCGACCCGGTCATCGCCCTCATCAAGGCTTCGCCTTCTTCGGCTGAAGCCAAGGAAGCACTGATCAGCACGCCCTGGGAATCCAGCGCTGTGGTTGAAATGGTCGAGCGTGCCGGTGCCGATTCCTGCCGTCCTGAGAACCTCGATCCGCAGTACGGCCTGCGTGATGGCAAGTATTTCCTGTCGCCGGAACAGGCGCAGGCGATTCTTGAGTTGCGTCTGCATCGTCTGACCGGTCTGGAGCATGAAAAACTGCTCACCGAGTATCAGGAAATCCTCGGCCAGATCGGCGAGCTGATCCGCATCCTGGGCAGCGCCACGCGCCTGATGGAAGTGATCCGCGAAGAACTGGAACTGATTCGCTCCGAATATGGCGACGTGCGCCGCACCGAGATTCTCGATGCGCGCCTTGACCTGACCCTGGGCGACCTGATCACCGAAGAAGAGCGTGTTGTCACCATTTCCCACGGCGGCTATGCCAAGACCCAGCCATTGGCGGTCTATCAGGCTCAGCGTCGTGGCGGTAAAGGCAAATCGGCTACCGGCATCAAGGATGAGGACTACATTGCTCACCTGCTGGTCGCCAACAGCCACACCACGCTGCTGATGTTCTCCAGCAAGGGCAAGGTCTACTGGCTCAAGACCTACGAGATTCCGGAAGCGTCCCGTGCCGCTCGTGGTCGTCCGCTGGTCAACCTGTTGCCGCTGGACGAAGGTGAATACATCACCGCCATGCTGCCGATCGATCTTGAGGCACTGCAGCAGAGTTCGGGGGCCGATGACGAGCTGGAAGATGCCGAAGACTCGGTGATCGAAGGTGAAGTGGTCGAGGCCGAGGAAGCCGAGGAAGAAGATGGCGATACGCCGGAACTGGTTGCAGAGCCGACCGGCGCCTACATCTTCATGGCTACAGCCTTCGGTACGGTCAAGAAGACGCCTCTGGCACAGTTCTCCCGTCCTCGCTCCAGCGGCCTGATTGCCCTGAAGCTCAAGGAAGGCGACACCCTTATTGCTGTTGCGATTACCGACGGTGCCAAGGAAGTCATGCTGTTCTCCGACGCCGGCAAGGTCATCCGTTTCGCCGAGAGCGATGTTCGTCAGATGGGCCGCGGCGCTCGCGGTGTGCGCGGGATGAAGATCGGCAAGGGTCGACTGATTTCCATGCTGATCCCCGAGTCGGGCGCGCAGATTCTCACCGCTTCCGAGCGTGGTTTCGGCAAGCGTACCCTGTTGAGCAAGTTCCCGCGTCGCGGTCGTGGTGGTCAGGGCGTTATCGCAATGGTCACCAAGGGGCGTAACGGTAAGTTGATCGGCGCTGTGCAGGTTCAGGAAGGCGAGGAAATCATGCTGATTTCCGATCAGGGTACGCTGGTGCGCACCCGGGTCGACGAAGTCTCCCGTCTGGATCGCAACACCCAGGGTGTCACCCTGATCAAGCTGGCCACCGACGAAACTCTGGTGGGTCTGGAGCGTGTCCAGGAGCCATCGGAAGTCGAAGATGACGAACTTGACGGTGAAATCGTGGATGGCGTCGTTGTCGAGGCAGATGATGCCGACGATCTGCAAGTCGATGCCGATGCAGCAGCGGACGATGACGAAACACAAGGCTGAGCGGTAACGTAAATCCGGCAAGGGCTGGCTCGTCTGTGAGTGCGTATGCATTGCAGGCGAGTCGGCCCTTGCAACATTCGGTCAGTAGACCGGAAAAGCAGCGCGTAAGACCCAACGCATTTGACGAGAGTGGATATGAGCAAGCGAGCCTTTAACTTTTGCGCAGGTCCCGCTGCGCTTCCCGAAGCGGTTCTGTTGCGTGCCCAGGCGGAGCTTCTGGACTGGCATGGCAAGGGCCTGTCCGTGATGGAAATGAGCCATCGCAGCGATGAGTTCGTCTCCATTGCCACCAAGGCCGAGCAGGATCTTCGCGACCTGCTGACCATCCCCTCGAACTACAAGGTGCTGTTCCTGCAAGGCGGCGCCAGCCAGCAGTTTGCCCAGATTGCCCTGAACCTGCTGCCGGAAAACGGCAAGGCCGACTACATCGACACCGGCATCTGGTCGCAGAAGGCCATTGAAGAAGCCTCGCGCTACGGTACGGTCAATGTCGCCGCCAGCGCCAAGCCATACGACTATTTCGCCATTCCTGGTCAGAACGAATGGAAGCTGTCCAAGGACGCTGCCTATGTTCACTACGCGCCGAACGAAACCATCGGTGGCCTGGAGTTCGACTGGATTCCGGAAACGGGCGATGTGCCGCTGGTTGCCGACATGTCCTCCGACATTCTTTCCCGGCCGGTGGATGTATCGCGCTTCGGCATGATCTATGCCGGTGCCCAGAAGAATATCGGCCCGAGCGGCATCGTCGTCGTGATCATTCGCGAAGACCTGTTGGGTCGTGCCCGTGCGCTTTGCCCGACCATGCTCGATTACAAGGTCGCCGCCGACAACGGCTCGATGTACAACACGCCGCCGACCCTGGCCTGGTATCTGTCCGGCCTGGTTTTCGAGTGGCTCAAGGAGCAGGGTGGCGTCGAAGCCATCGGCAAGCTCAATGAAGTCAAGAAGCGCACCCTGTATGACTTCATCGATGCCAGCGAGTTGTACAGCAACCCGATCAACAAGCCTGACCGCTCCTGGATGAACGTGCCGTTCCGTCTGGCCGACGACCGTCTGGACAAGCCGTTTCTGGCGGGTGCCGATGCCAATGGCCTGCTCAACCTCAAGGGCCATCGCTCGGTCGGTGGCATGCGGGCTTCCATCTACAATGCTGTCGACATCAATGCAGTCAATGCGCTGGTGACCTACATGAAAGACTTCGAGAAGGAGCACGGCTGATGTCCGAGCAAGAACTCAAGGCGCTGCGAGTCCGCATCGACAGCCTGGACGAAAAGGTTCTGGAACTGATCAGCGAGCGTGCACGCTGCGCGCAGGAAGTGGCGCGGGTGAAAATGTCCTCGCTGGCGGAAGGCGAAGTGCCTGTGTTCTATCGCCCGGAGCGTGAGGCTCAGGTTCTCAAGCGTGTCATGGATCGTAATCGCGGTCCGTTGAGCAACGAAGAGATGGCGCGTCTGTTTCGCGAAATCATGTCTTCCTGCCTGGCGCTGGAGCAGCCGCTGAAGGTCGCTTATCTGGGGCCTGAAGGGACCTTTACCCAGGCTGCGGCCATGAAACACTTCGGGCATGCGGTCATCAGCCTGCCCATGGCGGCTATCGATGAAGTGTTCCGTGAAGTGGTTGCCGGTGCCGTGAATTTCGGCGTCGTGCCGGTGGAGAACTCCACCGAAGGTGCGGTCAACCATACCCTCGACAGCTTCCTCGAGCATGACATGGTCATCTGTGGCGAAGTCGAGCTGCGCATTCACCACCATTTGCTGGTCGGTGAAAGCACCAAGACCAAAAGCATCAGCCGCATCTATTCCCATGCCCAGTCGCTGGCCCAGTGTCGCAAGTGGCTGGACGCTCATTACCCGAATGTCGAGCGCGTGGCGGTTGCCAGCAACGCCGAAGCGGCCAAGCGGGTCAAGAGCGAGTGGAACTCCGCAGCCATTGCCGGGGATATGGCTGCAGACCTGTATGGCCTGACCCGTCTGGCCGAGAAGATCGAAGATCGTCCCGACAACTCCACGCGGTTCCTGATCATCGGCAGTCAGGAAGTGCCACCGACCGGTGACGACAAGACCTCGATCATTGTGTCGATGAGCAACAAACCGGGCGCCTTGCATGAGCTGCTGGTGCCGTTCCATGAGAATGGCCTGGACCTGACTCGCATCGAAACCCGTCCGTCGCGTAGTGGTAAGTGGACTTACGTGTTCTTCATCGATTTCGTAGGGCATCACCAGGATCCGCTGGTCAAGGCGGTGCTGGAGAAGATCAGTCATGAAGCCGTTGCCTTGAAGGTACTGGGTTCCTACCCGAAAGCGGTTCTTTGAAGGGACGATACATGAGCAGCGATTTCCTCACCCCGGCGCTGCCGGGCGTGCAAACAGGTTCGCCTTGCGCGGGTGTCAGCCACAAGGTTTCTGCGCGTGGTTGATTTCGCGCAGATATCCGCTCGACCTGTCATCGGTCGGCTTGTGGTCGTCGGTCTGGGCTTGATCGGCGGCTCCTTTGCAAAAGGTGTTCGCGAAAGCGGTCTGTGCCGTGAAGTGGTGGGGGTCGATCTTGACCCGAAATCCCGCGCATTGGCCGTTGAACTGGGTGTTGTGGACCGCTGTGAGGCGGATCTGGCGACCGCTTGTCAGGGCGCAGATGTCATTCAGCTTGCTGTCCCGATTCTGGCCATGGAAAAGCTCCTTGGCCTGCTGGCGCCTCTGGACCTTGGCGATGCTATCCTGACTGATGTCGGTAGCGCCAAGGGCAATGTGGTGCGGGCTGCACGATTTGCCTTCGGTCATATGCCAACCCGCTTCGTGCCGGGGCATCCGATTGCCGGTTCCGAGCAGAGTGGCGTCGAGGCGTCCAACGCCGACTTGTTCCGACGTCACAAGGTGATCCTGACACCGCTGGCCGAGACGGATCCCGATGCCGTGGCACTGGTTGATCGTCTCTGGTCGGTGCTGGGTGCCGATGTCGAACACATGCAGGTCGAGCGTCACGATGAGGTGTTGGCTGCAACCAGTCATCTGCCACATCTGTTGGCATTCGGTCTGGTGGACTCCCTGGCCAAGCGTAACGAAAACCTGGAGATCTTCAGGTACGCGGCGGGCGGTTTCCGTGACTTCACCCGTATCGCGGGCAGTGATCCGGTGATGTGGCACGACATCTTCCTCGCCAACCGCGAAGCCGTTCTACGCACTCTGGATACATTCCGCAGTGATCTGGATGCCTTGCGTGAAGCGGTAGATACCGGCGACGGGCATCAACTGCTGGGTGTGTTCACCCGTGCGCGGGTTGCCCGGGAGCACTTCGGCAAGATTCTGGCTCGCCGTGCCTATGTAGAGCCTGTCAGCGCAGATGATCTGGTTTTTGTCGCCAACCCTGGCGGTAGTGTCAGTGGCAGTATTCGCGTGCCGGGAGACAAATCCATCTCCCATCGCTCTATCATGCTGGGTTCTCTGGCTGAAGGCGTTACCGAGGTCGAAGGCTTTCTAGAAGGGGAGGACGCGCTGGCGACCTTGCAGGCCTTCCGTGACATGGGGGTCGTGATCGAAGGGCCGCATCATGGTCGCGTGATCATTCATGGTGTCGGTTTGCGTGGCCTGAAGGCTGCGCCCGGTCCGATCTACCTGGGCAATTCCGGAACCTCCATGCGCCTGCTGGCAGGTCTGCTGGCGGCTCAGGATTTCAACAGCACCCTGACGGGTGATGCCTCGTTGTCAAGGCGTCCCATGAGTCGTGTGGTCGATCCTTTGCGGGCCATGGGCGCGGTCATCGAAACGGCGGCCGATGGTCGTCCTCCGCTGACCATTCATGCTGTCGGCAAGCTTTCGGGTCAGGCTTATGACACGCCGATGGCCAGTGCTCAGGTCAAATCCTGTCTGTTATTGGCCGGGCTATATGCCGATGGCGAGACTATAGTCAGCGAGCCGGTGCTCACTCGTGATCATACCGAGCGCATGCTGCGTGGCTTCGGCTACCCGGTGTCTGCCGAGGGCAACACCGTTTCGCTGGAGTCCGGGCACAAGCTGCTGGCGACCCGTATAGAAGTGCCTGCCGATATTTCCTCGGCCGCGTTTTTCATGGTGGCGGCATCCATTACCGAAGGTTCCGAGTTGTTGCTCGAGCATGTGGGTGTCAATCCGACACGTGCGGGTGTTATCGATATCCTTCGCCTTATGGGCGGTGATATCACTCTGGAAAACCCCCGGGAAGTCGGTGGCGAGCCGGTTGCGGATCTGCGGGTCCGTTCGGCCTCCCTGAAGGGGATCGAGATTCCCGAAGCACTGGTCCCGTTGGCTATCGACGAGTTTCCTGTGCTGTTCATCGCAGCGGCCTGCGCTCAGGGACGTACTGTCCTGCGCGGTGCGCAGGAGTTGCGTGTCAAGGAGTCGGACCGGATTCAGGCCATGGCTGATGGTCTGCTGGCGTTGGGTATCAAGGTTGAGCCCAAGCCGGATGGCATTATTATTGAGGGCGGTTCCATGGGCGGTGCCGAGATCGATGCTCATGGCGATCACCGCATTGCAATGGCATTCAGCGTTGCATCACTGCGGGCATCGGCACCGATCCGTATTCACGATTGTGCGAACGTCGCCACATCGTTTCCCAATTTTCTGGCGCTGTGCGCTCAAGTCGGTATGCGTGTCGCGCAAGAGGATAAAAAGTGAAAATCAAAGCACCTGTTATTACCATCGACGGCCCTAGCGGTTCTGGAAAGGGCACTGTTGCAGGCTTGCTGGCCAGGCATCTGGGCTGGTGTCTGCTCGATTCCGGGGCTCTTTACCGTCTGCTTGCCTTTGCGGCGCGCAATCATGGTGTCGACCTGACCAATGAAGAAGCCCTGAAGCTGCTGGCTGCGCATCTCGATGTGCAGTTCGAGACGGCTTCAGGTGGTCAGGGCCAGCGCATCATCCTCGAAGGCGAGGACGTTACCCATGCCATCCGCAACGAGCAGATCGGCAGCGGCGCTTCCCAGGTTGCTTCCTTGCCTGCCGTTCGCGATGCCTTGCTGCAGCGCCAGCGTGCGTTTCAGGAAGAACCCGGGCTGGTGGCCGATGGCCGTGACATGGGAACGGTGGTATTTCCCGACGCGCCCCTGAAGGTTTTTCTCACTGCCAGTGCCGAGGAGCGTGCACGCCGTCGTTACTTGCAGTTGAAGGCAAAGGGTGATGATGTTAGTCTGTCGAGTCTGCTAGATGAGATATGTGCGCGCGACGAGCGTGACACCCAGCGAGCGGTAGCCCCGCTCAAGCCGGCGCATGACGCCATACAGCTGGATTCCACTGAATTATCCATCGAGCAGGTGCTGGAACGCATTCTGAGTGAGGTCGCGCTACGCGATATCGCCGGGTGATCAAGGAGCTGCACAGGCGACCAGATTCAGTCCTGACAGCTTCCTTTTACATGAACGAAACCCACGTTTTCTGGGACGTGGCAGATGGGCGTATTCTTCGCCCTTGATCAACAGGAATTAAAATGAGCGAAAGCTTTGCAGAACTTTTTGAAGAAAGCCTAAAAACCCTGAACCTTCAGCCGGGCGCTATCATTACCGGTATCGTTGTCGACATCGACGGCGATTGGGTAACTGTACACGCTGGTCTGAAGTCCGAAGGCGTCATCCCGCTCGAGCAGTTCTACAACGATGCTGGCGAGCTGACCATCAAGGTCGGTGACGAAGTTCACGTCGCGCTGGACGCGGTAGAAGACGGCTTTGGCGAAACCAAGCTGTCCCGCGAAAAAGCCAAGCGCGCCGAGTGCTGGATTGTTCTGGAAGCGGCTTTCGCAGCTGAAGAAGTGGTCAAGGGCGTTATCAACGGTAAGGTTAAAGGCGGCTTCACTGTCGACGTTAACGGCATCCGTGCGTTCCTGCCAGGTTCTCTGGTTGACGTCCGTCCAGTGCGCGACACCACGCACCTGGAAGGCAAAGAGCTCGAGTTCAAGGTCATCAAACTGGACCAGAAGCGCAACAACGTTGTCGTTTCCCGTCGCAGCGTTCTGGAAGCCGAGAACAGTGCAGAGCGTGAAGCACTGCTCGAGTCCCTGCAGGAAGGCCAGCAAGTCAAAGGTATCGTCAAGAACCTCACCGATTACGGCGCATTCGTCGATCTGGGTGGCGTCGATGGCCTGCTGCACATCACCGACATGGCCTGGAAGCGTATCAAGCATCCATCGGAAATCGTCAATGTTGGCGATGAGATCGATGTAAAAGTCCTGAAGTACGATCGCGAGCGCAATCGTGTTTCCCTGGGCCTGAAGCAACTGGGCGAAGACCCATGGGTTGCTATCAAGGCTCGTTACCCGGAAAGCACCCGCGTAACCGCGCGTGTAACCAACCTGACCGACTACGGCTGCTTCGCAGAGCTGGAAGAAGGCGTGGAAGGCCTGGTACACGTTTCCGAAATGGACTGGACCAACAAGAACATCCACCCATCCAAAGTCGTTCAGGTTGGCGACGAAGTGGAAGTCATGGTTCTGGACATCGACGAAGAGCGTCGTCGTATCTCCCTCGGCATCAAACAGTGCAAATCCAACCCATGGGAAGATTTCTCTGGCCAGTTCAACAAGGGCGATAAAATCTCCGGCACCATCAAGTCGATCACCGATTTCGGTATCTTCATTGGTCTGGACGGCGGCATCGACGGTCTGGTTCACCTGTCCGACATCTCCTGGAACGAAGTGGGCGAAGAAGCCGTACGTCGCTTCAAGAAGGGCGACGAGCTCGACACAGTCATCCTGTCTGTTGATCCAGAGCGTGAGCGCATCTCCCTGGGTATCAAGCAGCTGGAAAGCGATCCGTTCTCCGAGTACGTCACTGTCAATGACAAAGGCGCTATCGTTCGCGGTACCGTTAAAGAAGTTGACGCCAAAGGCGCCATCATCACTCTGGCCGACGACATCGAAGCTACCCTCAAAGCCTCCGAAATCAGCCGTGACCGCGTTGAAGACGCGCGTAACGTTCTGAAAGAAGGCGAAGAGATCGAAGCCAAGATCATCAGCGTTGACCGCAAGAGCCGCGTAATCAGCCTGTCCATCAAGTCGAAAGACGTTGAAGACGAGAAAGAAGCTATCCAGAGCCTGCGTAGCAAGCCTGAAGCTGCTGAAAGCACTGGTCCTACCACTATTGGTGACCTGCTGCGTGCGCAGATGGAAAAACAGAACTAAGTTCTGCTTGACCATTAAAAAGGGCGACTTCGGTCGTCCTTTTTTGTGGGCGCTATTCGGGGCTTATAGCGCAGCGTTCAGTGTGCCGCTGTCCCGGTGCTTTAAACGTTTTAAACGTCTCCAGGTGCCTTGCAGGCCGCACCCTGCCTGGTGTCACTGTCCCTGCCGTCCATTTCTCTTCCCGCTGTCATGCTCCGGTCATGGATTCATGGCTGGTTGTTATGGGTTCACATAAGTCAATACATGGGCTGTTCAAATTCGTCCGGTCATGCTAAAACCTTCGGAGCGCTGATCTAGCTGCTTGAAAAAGAAGGGAAAAATATGACGAAGTCGGAGTTGATCGAACGAATTGTCACCCATCAAGGGCTGCTCTCATCCAAGGATGTCGAGTTGGCCATCAAGACCATGCTTGAACAAATGTCCCAGTGCCTGGCGACAGGCGACCGCATAGAAATACGCGGGTTCGGCAGCTTTTCCCTGCATTACCGCGCACCGCGGGTAGGGCGCAATCCAAAAACGGGCCAGTCTGTCAGCCTCGACGGAAAATTCGTTCCTCACTTCAAGCCAGGCAAGGAGTTACGGGATCGAGTCAACGAGGATGAAGAAGAGGGCCTCTGAGGCCGATAACCAGAGGATCAGTGGATGCACATCTTCAAACGAATCATCGTGCTCGTCGTTGCGTTGCTTGTCGTTCTGGCAACGGCGGTGTTCATGCTTGAAAACCGGCAGCCTGTTACGCTGGTCTTTTTCGGCTGGTCGGCCCCCGAGCTTTCCCAGGCTGTTCCTGTGGTTCTTGCTCTTTTGCTGGGTATGCTGGTTGGCCCTGTCCTGGCATGGCTGGCAAGCTTGCGTAAAAAGCGCGTACGCTCAGCCCGTTCAGTCTAGAGCCTGAAGCAGGCACTTTTGCCTGCTGTGGTACGAAAAGGTTCAGTCCCGCTTCCCCTTGTATCCCCTCAGGGCTTCAGGCATCTGTGCTTGATGCATTCTTGTTGTTTTCTGGTTTCCGACTATTTCCTTCGTTCGCTCATAAAGTTGTATATCTGATTTTTTTGTAGGACCTTTCTTGTTGTTTATTGGGAATAACTACTTCTGTTTGTGGGCTTATTAGTCATACTTTGAGCCTTACCCATATTTCAGGGCGTTTGCTGTAATTTTCTTTGCGTTAGTATTTCTGTTGCTGCTCTTGTGCTCACCTGTCAAGACTTGAAGATAAACCTTTGCAGCGCAAAATAGGCCATCTCTTTTAAAGTCGGATGTCAGGCTCCGGTGTTCTTGCAAAACCGGACTTGCTGAAATAGGTGGCTGTATGTCTTTCCCTGAAATCATTCATCATGGCGCAACCCGGAGTGTGTCCGGTTCCTGTCACCAGTTATGTATGGATGCGGCTCATAGTCTGTTGATTGATTGTGGTGCTATTCAACATGACGGTCCGGGCACTGAAGCCGGTAAGTTCAGTTTCTCTGCTGCCGATATCAAGGCGTTCATTGTTACTCACGTACATGCCGACCATGTAGGGCGTATTCCAGCGTTGCTGGCTTCAGGCTATCAGGGGCCTGTATTATGCAGTGAGCCTTCTGCGCATTTATTGCCTCTGGTCATGGAGGATCAACTGAAACTCGAGTTTCACCATGACCGCAAACAGATAGACCGAAATCTTGCAGCGATTGAAAAGCGCATCATTGCCTTGCCCTTCGATCACTGGTTTACCTTGGTCAATACCGATGCTCTTGTCTGCCGGGTCCGCCTGCAACGTGCCGGCCATATCCTGGGTTCTGCCTATGTCGAGTGCGATCTTCAGTATCTGCTGGAGGGGCGTACGGAGCGTGTGGTGTTTTCGGGCGATCTGGGGGCAGGTGATGCGCCGATGCTTCCCGCTCCGAAATCCCCCGAGCGTGCAGACATTCTTGTGCTTGAGAGTACTTATGGCGATCGTCTTCATGAGGACCGCAGCACGCGGCAATTGCGTCTTGAGCAAGTCATCGATCAGGCGCTGGAAGATCATGGCACGGTTCTGATTCCCGCCTTCAGCATGGGGCGTACTCAGGAGCTGCTATACGAGCTGGAAGATATCCTGCGACGCAAGGCCTTGCTGGGCGAGCCTGCCGATGGGGCTGACGGGAGCGCCTTGCCGGTGAACTGGCCGCAATTGCCGATCATTCTCGATTCTCCCCTGGCAAGCCGCTTCACGGGCGTTTATCAGGCATTTGAAGACTATTGGGACGACGAGGCGCAAGCGCGTCTCAAGAGCGGCAGACAGCCTCTGGGGTTCTCTCAATTGATTACCATCGATACTCATGAACGGCATTTGCAGACGGTCAACTATCTGACCAGCACCGCTCGACCCGCTATCGTCATCGCAGGCAATGGTATGTGCGCAGGCGGGCGCATTGTCAATTACCTGAAGGCCATGCTGGGTGATCGGCGGCACAATGTGGTTTTCGTGGGTTATCAGGCCAAGGGCACGCCAGGCGCTGCGATCCAGAAGCATGGTCCGGTCGGCGGATATGTCGAGCTTGACCGTGAACGCTTTGATATTCGTGCCGGTGTCTCGACGGTCGCCGGTTATTCCGCCCATGCGGATCAGGAGGGGCTGGTCAGGTTTGTAACTTCGATGGCCGAGTGGCCGGGCCAGATCAGGCTGGTACATGGCGAGGCTGGGGCGAAGAAGACGTTGGCCAATCTTCTGAACAGGAAGTACTCGCTGGCCAATAAACGTCTTGAGCTGGTAGTACCTTGAGCCTGGTCTTTTGAAGGCTATCTGATCCTATTCACATGTCTTCAGTCCCAGGCAAGAAGTGTTTTTCGCAAAAGCTTTGCGATTCTTTGCAGGCCGTTATTTCCAAAACCTGTACGATGCTCGATTGGGCACCATCGTGAAAGATGGATGACAGGATGAAAGAAACAGTACGGTCTTTTCTGGAACGCAAAAATGGTTGAGTGGTTCTCTGTAGTCGCTGTGGCGGTCTTATCTTTGGGGTTGACGGCAGTTCTTCGCAGGTACGCCCTGTCCAGAAGCCTGATGGATGTTCCAAATGCTCGTAGCTCACACAAGATTCCTACACCGCGAGGCGGTGGGGTTTCCATTGTTGTAGCCTTTTTGCTTGCCATTGTACTGCTGGGGCTCGGGGACCGGATTCCGTCTTCGGCCCTGATTGCCATTCTCGGCGCGGGCGGACTGGTTGCCGTGATCGGTTTCATGGACGATCACGGGCACATCGCAGCCCGCTGGCGGTTGCTGGGGCATTTCAGTGCGGCGGCATGGGCGCTGGCATGGCTGGGCGGGCTTGCACCGCTCGACTTCTTTGGCTTCACTCTGGATCTTGGGATCATCGGCCATATCCTTGCCGCTTTTTACCTCGTCTGGATGCTCAACCTCTACAACTTCATGGACGGTATCGACGGTATCGCCAGTATCGAGGCGGTGACCGTCTGCGCCGGGATCAGCCTCATTTACGTACTGGGCGATTTTGGTCAGTTGCTGTGGGGGCCTGTATTGCTGGCCGCCGCGGTCATGGGGTTTCTCTACTGGAACTTTCCACCGGCGCGGATATTCATGGGCGACGCGGGCAGCGGATTTCTGGGAATCGCGCTGGGCGTGCTCTCCTTGCAGGCAGCATGGGCTTCATCTCATCTTTTCTGGGCCTGGCTGATTCTGCTGGGAGTATTTATTGTCGATGCCACCGTGACGCTTACTTGTCGCCTGTTGCGTGGCGACAAGGTGTACGAAGCTCATCGCAGCCACGCCTACCAGTTCGCGTCGCGTCGCTATGGCAAGCACCTGCCCGTGACCCTTGCCGTTGGCTTCATCAATATCTTCTGGCTGCTGCCTGTGGCGCTATGGGTCGGTGTATTCGATGGCGACGGTTTGACCGGGTTGCTGATCGCTTATGTCCCGCTGGTACTCTTGGCTCTCAAGTTCGACGCAGGACAGCTTGAGTCCAATTGATTTGAGTATTCGCGTTTTCCCTATAGATTGAGTCATTGTATGTCGGCATTTGCTTTGAATATCAGGTGTAACGTTCTGTAGAGATCGAGGGGTAGCAAGGGCATGAACAGATTGCGAACTTTCCTGCTGGCGCTGCCGCGGCGGAAAAAGCGAATAGTTCAGGTTGTTGCCGACCTCATGCTGGTCTGGTTCGCACTGTGGATGGCATTTGTCGTTCGCCTGGGTGTTGAAGACCTGATTAACCCTCTGGAGAAGCACACCTGGCTTTTCATCAGTGCCCCGATCGTTGCCATCCCGTTGTTTATCCGCTTCGGGATGTACCGCGCTGTCATGCGCTACTTCGGCAACGATGCGCTGATCGCCATCATCAAGGCCGTCACACTCTCCGCGCTCATTCTTGGTTGCGTGGTCTATCTGTACAGTAACCATCAACACGTGGTTCCCCGTTCGGTCATGTTCAACTACTGGTGGTTGAGCATGGTCATGATCGGAGGCCTGCGTCTGGCGATGCGCCAATACTTTCTTGGTGACTGGTTCGTGGCGGGGCAGCACATACCTTTCAGCAATCGCGACGATGGCCTGCCCAAGGTTGCGATATATGGCGCGGGCGCTGCCGGCAATCAACTGGTAGCCGCCTTGCGAATGAGCAGGCTCATGCGCCCCGTCGCTTTTATCGACGATGACAAATCGATCTCCAATCGAGTGATTTCCGGGCTGCAGGTCTACAGACCCAAACATATTCAGCGCATGATCGAGGTCACCGGCGCCCAGGAAATCCTGTTGGCGATTCCGTCCGTATCGCGCGGTCGCCGCCGGGAAATCCTCGGCTTTCTGGAAGGCTTTCCTCTGCATGTGCGAAGCGTTCCGGGCTTCATGGATCTGGCCGCGGGGCGGGTCAAGGTCGATGATCTGCAAGAGGTCGACATTGCGGATCTGCTGGGACGCGACTCCGTACCCGCCAGGGAAAACCTGCTCGAACACTGCATCAAGGGGCAGACGGTTCTGGTGACAGGTGCCGGTGGTTCGATAGGTTCAGAGCTGTGCCGGCAGATACTGGAGCTGGGGCCCGTCAAGCTGCTGTTGCTCGATCACAGTGAGTTCAATCTCTATTCAATCCTCAGCGAGCTTGAGCAGCGTGTGACGCGAGAGTCTTTGCGGGTCAAGTTGCTGCCTATCCTAGGCTCCGTGCGTAATCATCCTAAGCTGCTGGATATCATGAAAACCTGGAAGGTCGACACGGTCTATCACGCAGCCGCCTACAAGCATGTGCCCATGGTCGAGCACAATATTGCAGAAGGCATCGCCAATAACGTCATCGGCACGCTCAACACCGCACAGGCGGCGTTGCAGGCAGGGGTTTCCAACTTCGTCCTGATTTCCACCGACAAGGCTGTCAGGCCCACCAATATCATGGGGAGCACCAAGCGCCTGGCCGAGTTGATCCTGCAGGCCCTGAGCCGTGAAACCGCACCGGTGATCCTGGGCGATGTCGCCAATGTTCATCAGGTCAACAAGACCCGTTTCATCATGGTTCGCTTTGGTAATGTGCTGGGTTCTTCGGGGTCGGTGATCCCGTTGTTCCACAAGCAGATCAAGTCTGGCGGGCCGCTGACAGTGACCCACCCGAAGATCACCCGTTACTTCATGACCATTCCCGAGGCGGCTCAACTGGTCATTCAGGCGGGCTCCATGGGGCAGGGGGGGGATGTCTTTGTCCTGGATATGGGCGAGCCCGTGAGGATCGTCGAACTGGCCGAAAAAATGATTCACCTGTCAGGCCTGAGCATTCGTTCGGAGAAAAACCCTCAAGGCGATATTTCCATCGAGTTCACCGGGTTGCGTCCGGGTGAAAAGCTTTACGAGGAATTGCTCATCGGTGAAAACGTGGTTGCCACCGAGCACCCGATGATCATGAGCGCCAACGAAGATCATCTGCAATGGGATGTGCTCAAGGGGCGACTGAAGGCGTTGCTTGAAGCCGTGGATAAAGATGATTACAACAGTGTCCGCCAATTGCTGCGGGAAACAGTCAGTGGCTACAGCCCGGAAGGTGAGATTGTTGACTGGATCTATCAGGCGCGCCGTCGTGAGCCGGACTTCAACTAATCGGGTTTTTTATACTATTCATAATGCCTGTTTCGTTATTAAAGTGTTTCATTGTTTTAGAGTCGAAATGGGAAACAAGTAGAAACTTTCTACTTCATTGACATCGATAACGAGTGGTTTAGATTGCGAGGGCAGTATTTGGAATGCTGCCTTTGAATCTTATGGAGCGTTATCTATGCGAACTGATCTTTTTTCCACGTTACTCTTTGCCTTGCTTACCAGTTTTTCGGTTGCCGTTACGGCTGCACCGACTGGCCAGATGATGACTGACAACATGGCCCCTCATTCTGTTGCCAAGGAGCAGAAGAGCGATAGGGTCAATATCAATCAGGCCGATGCAGAAACATTGCAGAAAGCACTTACGGGTATTGGCAAGAATAAAGCCATGGCAATAGTTGCCTATCGGGAAACCAACGGGGCATTCGCATCAGTTGAAGAACTGATCGAAGTAAAAGGTATTGGCAAGGCGATTCTGGACAAGAATCGTGACAAGTTGACGGTCGAGTGATATCGCCTTGAAAGTTCGGCCCGGTGCCGGGCTTTCATCCTCTGCACGGGAATATTCTCGTGCAGCTTCAAAGCCTTTGGGCTGCCATCAACGAAGTTCTTTTATTTCCTGTTTGAGTCTGGCGTTGGTGCTGCTGAGAATCTGCTCCGACAATTCGCTGCTCTGGGTGCTGCGTGCCAGGATCAGAGCGCCAACCAGTGTTGAAATCATGCTGATGCTTCTTTCCTGGGTGTTTTCCCCTGGCAATGCCTGGGCAAAGGCCGACGTCAGGTGAAGAATGATTTCATCGGTGATCAGGCTGGGTTTACCTGTCTGCCCAAGTTCTGCACAAATGTTTGGCAGGGGGCAGCCTGATTCGGGGGTGTCGCGGTGTTCAGCCGAGAGGTACAGGTCAATGAGGCCCGACATCGGGTCTTCCAGGGCGAAGAACTTGCTGATTGTTTCTTCCGCTTCTTGCGCGGCGCAGCGCAGCGCCTGCTCTACGAGGTCATCCTTGGATTTGAAATGGGCATAGAAGCCGCCATGAGTCAGGCCCAGCGCTTTCATCAAGGGCTGCAGGCCTGTGGCACCAATACCGTCACGGCGAAACCGCGCAGACGCTTCCTTGATGATGCGCTCATGGGTTTGGGCTTTGTGATCCAGGGCATAACGCATGCGGTGAGCCTCCCGACTATGGCTCGTAAATTGTTACTGCGTATTTTCACATGGATAGGTTAATCGATGCAGCGATGATTTCTTAAATCGCATTTACAGTATCCGGGTCTTAGACACATTCCGTAATGCAAGTTCCAGACGAGCTCATGCTACGTCTTTTTGCGCAAGTTAGAACCTGCCGATCGGCATACTACGAAAGGATGATACCGCCCGTCAGAGCGGTATCACGGGGACGGGGTTGGCGGGTCCTGGCGTGAAACCTTGCGGCAATGGATCAATGCATCGCGAATCATGAAATTGACCAGCGTTGGCGACACACCCAGTTCCTGGGCGATCTCTTTTTGCGGTACGCCGTGCAGACGGTACATCTCGAATGCGTAGCGGGTGCGGCTGGGCAACTGAGCCAAGGCGTCTGCGATGTGCTCCAGGGTGACAAAATTGATGTGTGAGGTTTCGGGGGATGCACCGTGCACGACCACATTCAGCCCCTCTTCTTCGCTGCCCGAGTACTTTTGCTCCAGCGCCTGCTTGCGATAGTGATCAATGGCCAGGTTGTGCACGATCTGAAACAGGTAGCTGAGCTGGGCCTTGATCGACGAAGAGATTTCAGGGGCTGACTGCAGGCGGAAGAACGCATCCTGCACGACATCTTCTGCGCGGGAGGTGCAGCCGGTGATGCGAGTGGCAACTTTGACCAGGATCGTACGGTTATCGACGAAGGCCTGGAGCAGGGGGGTATCACAGGTTAGTCGTTCCGGCATGTAAATCACCTGGCAGCAATGAGGTTGCAGGGAGGCCCCGACATATCGCGCAACAAATTAGTGTGGATGATAATCATTGTCAATTGTAAGTGGTAACTAATTTCAGACATCTGACATTCGTGGTTTTCTCTGGCCATCTGATTGCGGCTTGACCGATATCAAGGGCATGAGGCCGGTCCGTGTCCAGAATGGCCGTGACCGTAGCGCTTGCTTGCACGAGCGTGCATTTCGATGGAATGAGACACAGGAATCAGCATGAACCTGTCTGCAGAGACGCCTGAAACACCGACGGGCAAGGTGAAAATTCCCATGGGCCTGCTGATCGGTGTATTGGTCATGGTCGGCGTGCTGTTTTTGCCTATGCCCGCTGACTTGCCGGTTGCGGGCCACCGGATGCTGGCGATTCTGGCTTTTGCCGTTGTGGTGTGGATTACCGAGGCTGTTTCCTACGAAGCCAGCGCAATTATGATCACTTCGCTGATTGCGTTTCTGATTGGCTCGGCGCCTACCTTGCAAGACCCTTCGGTGCTGTATGGGTCATCGACCGCCATCACGATGGCCCTGAGCGGGTTTTCCAATTCGGCACTGGCGCTGGTCACCGGGGCGCTCTTCCTGGCTGCTGCCATGACCCACACCGGGCTGGACCGACGCATTGCGCTGGTCACCCTGTCGCGCATCGGCACCAGCACTCGCCGGATCATGATCGGCGCCATTGCCGTCACCATCCTGCTCAGTCTCGTGGTGCCCAGTGCCACGGCGCGCAGCGCGTGTGTCGTGCCCATCATGATGGGCGTGATTGCGGCATTTGGCGTCGACAAGCGTTCGAATATCGCTGTGGCGATCATGATCATCGTTGCTCAGGGCACCAGTGTCTGGAACATCGGTATACAGACGGCAGCGGCACAGAATCTCCTGACCGCAGGCTTCATGGACAAGATGCTCGGTGAGCGGGTGTCCTGGATCGACTGGCTGATCGCCGGTGCGCCCTGGGCGTTGATCATGTCGGGCGTTCTGGTTCTGCTGGTCCTCAAGCTGCTGCCGCCTGAAAGCGACAGCATCCCCGGAGGTAAGGAAGCGGTTGCACAGTCGTTGGCCGACATAGGCCCGATGACCGGAGCCCAGAAGCGGCTGCTGAGCGTTTCCGTAATGTTGCTGCTGTTCTGGTCGACCGAGGGCAAGCTGCACAGTTTCGATACCACCTCCACCACCTATGCGGGTCTGGTGATTCTGCTGTTGCCGCGTTGGGGCGTCATGACCTGGAAGGATGTGCAGTCCCGCATTCCCTGGGGAACCGTGATCGTATTCGGCGTCGGTATCAGCCTGGGGACTGCCTTGCTGACGACCCAGGCCGGTCAATGGCTCGGTGGCCAGGTCGTGAGCAGAACCGGGCTCGACCAACTCGGCTCCCTGGGGATTTTCGCCATTCTGGGCGCTTTCCTGATTCTGATTCACCTGGGGTTTGCCAGCGCAACGGCCTTGACCTCGGCCTTGTTGCCGATCCTGATCGCGGTGCTGCAAACCCTGCCCGGAGACTTCAACCGGCTGGGCATGACCATGCTGTTGGGGTTTGTGGTCAGTTACGGTTTCATCCTGCCTATCAATGCGCCGCAGAACATGGTCTGCCTGGGGACGGAAACCTTCGATGCCCGGCAATTCGCCAGGGTAGGCATCCCGATGACCCTGATTGGCTATGCCCTGATGCTGGTGTTCGGCATGACCTACTGGAAGTGGCTGGGCTGGATGTAGTGCGGTACATATCCGGGACAGCTCGGGGTGGTCTCGAAAATCTTTATGGATTTGCCCGTGACTATTGAGCGTTCGGTCTGATAACTCTTTGATTTCTCTCCGTGATCCCTGACAATCGCGCCCCCTGTTTCGGGAGGGGCCTTTGACTGCCAAGTTGCGACACGCCCCTCCCGATTTGAATAACCGGCCACGGAGACCAGACCGGATGAATGATCAGGCCAACGGCGTCGTAGAACGCCTGGATACAGAACACGCGAGCGTAGCTGCGTGGAGTCGTCACGATACAACCTGGATGCTGGGACTGTTTGGTACCGCTATCGGTGCTGGCACTCTGTTTCTGCCGATCAACGCAGGCATCGGTGGTTTCTGGCCGCTGCTGGCACTGGCATTGCTGGCTTTCCCCATGACGTTTTATGCGCACCGTGGCCTGACTCGTTTCGTCTTGTCCGGACGCGACGGGGCGGATATCACCGAGGTGGTCGAGCAGCATTTCGGCAAGAGCGCCGGGGCAATGATCACGCTGCTGTATTTCTTCGCGATCTTCCCGATCCTGCTGATCTACAGCGTGGCGTTGACCAATACGGTCACCAGTTTTCTCGAACACCAGTTGCATGTACCGGCTCCGCCGCGAGCGCTGCTTGCCTTCGTGATGATTCTGGGCCTGCTGCTGGTCGTGCGTTGTGGCGAGCGACTGATCGTCAAGGCCATGAGCCTGATGGTGTATCCGTTCATCGTGGCGCTGCTGTTCCTGTCGGTGTACCTGATTCCGCACTGGACCGGCGGCATCCTGAGCACGGCGACCACCTTGCCTGAGCCATCGGCGTTCCTGCCAGCTCTGTGGCTGGCGATTCCGGTAATGGTGTTCTCCTTCAACCACACCCCGATCATCTCGGCTTTTGCCGTGGATCAGAAGCGTCTGCACGGCAAGAATGCAGAAGTGCGCAGTTCGCAGATCCTGGCCCGCGCTCACGGTCTGATGGTGGTGATGGTGCTGTTCTTCGTGTTCAGTTGCGTGCTGACCCTGTCGCCGGCACAACTGGCTGAAGCCAAGGCGCAGAACATTTCGATCCTGTCCTACCTGGCCAACCATTTCAGCAACCCGACCATTGCTTTTGTTGCACCGCTGATTGCTTTCGTGGCCATCGCCAAATCCTTCCTGGGTCACTACATCGGTGCCAGTGAAGGCCTGAAAGGTCTGATCGTGAAAACCGGTCGTCGTCCGGCGCCTCGCACGCTGGACCGCATGACCGCCGGTTTCATGCTGGTGGTGTGCTGGCTGGTGGCGACACTCAACCCAAGCATCCTGGGTATGATCGAAACCCTGGGCGGTCCGATCATCTCGGCGTTGCTGTTCCTGATGCCCATGTATGCGATCCGCAAGGTTCCTGCCATGCGCCAGTACTCGGGCAAGCTGTCCAACGTGTTTGTGGTGATGGCCGGTATCGTAGCGATTACCGCGCTGGTCTACTCGTTGATGCAGTAAGCAATCGACCTTCCACAGAGTCTGCCCTGACTCTGTGGAAGGCTCGCCTCTCTCTTCCCGATCCCCGGGATGCGACGAACCTACCGGTTCATGTCCAGAATCATGCAGGTCGTGCTGGCGGTTGCGTACAGGCGATCATCCACGTCATACAAACGTCCTTCGGCCAGCGCCGTCGAACGCCCCAGATGAATGACCTTGCCTTCGGCACGCACTGGCCCGACCTTGTCGCTCAAGGCACGAACATAGCTGACCCGTAAATCGAGGGTGGTATAACCCTGGCCCTTCTTGAGCCGGGTATGGATTGCGCAGCCCATGCATGAGTCCAGCAGGGTCGCGGCATATCCGCCATGTACAGTGCCGAGCGGGTT
Organism: Pseudomonas sp. Irchel 3A18; assembly: GCF_900187465.1. Taxonomy (NCBI): domain Bacteria; kingdom Pseudomonadati; phylum Pseudomonadota; class Gammaproteobacteria; order Pseudomonadales; family Pseudomonadaceae; genus Pseudomonas; species Pseudomonas sp. Irchel 3A18. The sequence goes on along the minus strand of NZ_FYDI01000004.1, from coordinate 265,908 downwards.
GTAGTGTCGGCTGTCGGGAGTGCCTTGAAAGATGAACAGCCCGGGCAGCCACTGCAACGGGATGAAGTCCATCAGATCGCCAATCGGAGGGGAGGGGAATTCGCCCCGGCCGATACCCTCCAGAAAATCGACAGGTTCCAGTGCGGCCACTTCGGCAAGGCTTGTGGTGCCCACCGGGCCAAGGCGCGCCCGCATGTACCTTTCTTCCTCATGCCACAAGGCAAGTTTTTCATCACGCGATAGGTTTTGCATGGCGCTTTACTCCTGGATGGCACTGGGATTGGCAAAAAATATTATTGTCATAATATTTGTTGATTGCGATCGTAATGTAAAGTGCGCAAAAGGATGGCGCCTGTCTGGGCAAGGGCATCAGGAGACGGAGCAGCAGGAGAGGGCTGTAACGCGCGCGTACAGAGGTTCGCTATCGGGGCTTCACGAAAGATGAATGCCCCAAATGCGCAGTGCAGTGCTGCCTGATGTCAGGCAGAGTCATGGACGGGCTGGCGGTTTAGTCCACCGGCTCCGGATACAGAGGTTTGGACAGGTGCATGATACTCGCGTAGTCATACACATACTGGCGTCCTGCATGGCTGGTCGAACGCAATTGATCGATCAACAGCCTCTCTTTCTTGTTCAAATACCTCAACGCCGGTTCTTCGCTGGACTTCAGGCGATCACGTTCATGGGCGTCAGGAAAGGCGACGACGTTCGTCATGAAATATCTCCTTGATTGAGTCCTTGCTTGCTGCGATGTAGTCCCTGAGTAACAACGGTTTACATTACCCACAAAAGCTCTGGGCGGGAACCCTGAAAATGATGGGCGTGTCACACAGCCTGAGTGACTTCGAAGGATTGACGGTTGCCATTGATGATGATTTCGACACTGTCGCCTTCGAATTTGCCCAACAGATTCTGCCCCAGAGGAGCACGAGCCGTGATCACGGTAATCGGCTGATTGTCTGAATTGACCTTCAGGCCGGCCGCATCCGGACCGATGAACAGGTATTGCTCCTGGCCATTCAAGGCTTCAAGGGCAACCAGATCACCCGTCTGAATGCCGCGTGTTTCATCGAATGGCTTGAGTGTCCAGCTCTGGTAAAGCGTCAGTGACTGGCGTATCTCCTCGACACGTCGTGCCTGGCCTGCTGCCAGGTATGAGGCCTCCAGGCCCAAGGTGTCGTATTTGTTTTCTGCGATGTTTTCTTCGTGGGTTGCGGTTTCATAAGTCGTCTGCGCGGCACGCAGAGCGATATCCAGATCGATTTTCAATCTGTCGATAATCTGTTGCAGGACATCTGCCTTGTTCATGGGTTATCCGCAGTATTGATTGATGCCCGCACGGCTTTTTTCGCTGGGGGCCGTGCGGTCTTGCTGCATCCAGAAGTCGCATTTCGAGCGACTGAAGTTTTTCTGCTGCTGTTCCTGCGCCTGTTCGCGGGCCTGACGGGCTTCGCTTTCACGCAGGCTCTGCTCGTACTTCTGGAACATCGTGTTTTCCGGCTCGACCTGGGGCGCTGCGGGTGCCCGCAACTGGGCCGCGGCCTTTTCCAGTACTTGTGTCTGTGCCGGGGGCAGGTTCTTGTAGAACACAAAGCCTGTCAGAACCACTGCCATCGCTCCCAGCCAGATGCCCAGCGCGATGCAGAGAATCAGTTTCAGGGAAACATACAGTTCGCGACGATTCGGATAGGACGGCATGGCTCTGGACTCCAGGCGTGGGCGACAGTGGCAATTGTGCCATGGCTGGCGCTGGTGGAAACCTGTTGTTCTGGAGGACAATCAGCGTTTTTCGAAATCCAGCCTCAGGGAGCCGGGATGAAAGCCTCTTGGGACATTTTTTGTAGCGTCGTCGACAACTATGGTGACGTCGGCGTGACCTGGCGCCTGGCCCGCCAACTGGTGGCCGAGCATGATCTGAATGTGCGTCTGTGGATCGATGACCTGTCGGCGTTCGTTCGCCTGCATCCCCAGGCAAGTACCGAAGCGGCGCAGCAGTGGCAGGAGGGCGTGAGCATCTGTCACTGGCCTGAATGCTGGGTGGCCACTGATGTTGCGGATGTGGTGATCGAGGCCTTCGCCTGCCGCCTGCCGCCTGCTTACACCGAAGCGATGTTGCCGCGCTCGCCACGGCCTGTGTGGTTGAACCTGGACTATCTCAGCGCCGAAGAGTGGGTCACCGGCTGCCACGGCCTGCCTTCTTTGCAGTCCAGTGGTTTGAAGAAGGTCTTTTTTTTTCCCGGCTTCCGCGAGACGACCGGCGGCCTGCTGCGTGAGCACGCGCTGATCGAACAGCGCCAGGCTTTTCAGCAAGACAGATCGGCGCAGCAAGGATTCCTGCAGCAACTGGGTATCGAGCCCTGTGCCGGTGCTCGCCTGATCTCGGTGTTCGCCTATGAGAACCCCGGTATTGGCAGCTGGCTCGAACTGTTGGCCAAGGATGAGCGGCCGACTCATTTGCTGGTGCCTGAAGGTCGCGTGCTGGGCGACATCCAGCGCTGGCTTGAAACCGATGCCTTGCAGGCGGGCGCCTTGCAAAAGCGTGGCGCCCTCAGCATCCAGGTCTTGCCGTTCGTCAGGCAGCAGGACTATGACCGGTTGCTCTGGTGCTGTGATTTCAATGTCGTGCGGGGCGAGGATTCGTTCGTGCGGGCCCAATGGGCCGGGCGTCCGATGCTGTGGCACATCTATCAGCAGGAGGGCGATGCCCATCTGCCCAAGCTTGATGCCTTTCTGGAGCTCTATCTCGCCGGGCTTTCGCCCGAGGCCGGGCACGCACTGAATGAGCTGTGGCAGGGCTGGGATGCCGGTCGTGATCTCGCTGCAAGCTGGCAGGCGCTGGGCGTTCACTGGGCAGAGCTCGAAAAACATGCCGGTCGCTGGTGTCTGGAACAGGCCTCGCAAACCGATCTTGCCGCGGCGCTGGTACAGTTTTGTCGAAATTCGCTATGATACGCGGCCTTGATATCAGGCTCTGTACGAAAAGTGCCTGCGCAGGCTATTTCTCGTACAGAGCCTTTGGCTATTTCAATCCAAATTCGGATATATGCAATGAAAACTGGTAAAGAGCTGAAACCCGGTACCGTGATCCGTATCGACAACGATCCTTGGCTGGTCCAGAAGGCCGAGTTCACCAAGTCCGGTCGTAACAGCGCAATCATGAAGACCAAGCTGAAGAACCTGCTGACCGGTTACAAGACTGAAACCGTATACAGCGCCGACGACAAGCTGGACGACGTGATCCTGGATCGTAAAGAAGCCACCCTGTCTTTCATCAGCGGTGACTCCTACACGTTCATGGACACCACTGACTACACCATGTACGAGCTGAACGCTGAAGACATCGAAGCCGTTCTGCCATTCGTCGAAGAAGGCATGACCGACGTCTGCGAAGCCGTGTTCTTTGAAGAGCGTCTGGTTTCCGTAGAGCTGCCGACCACCATCGTTCGTCAGATCGACTACACCGAAGGTTCTGCTCGTGGCGACACTTCGGGCAAGGTCATGAAGCCTGCCAAACTGAAAAACGGTACCGAGCTGAGCGTTGCTGACTTCATCGAAATCGGCGACATGATCGAGATCGATACCCGTGACGGCGGTTCCTACAAAGGCCGTGCCAAATAAGCATGGTCTTGTAACCCCGATACGCAAAAAACCCGCAGCGATGCGGGTTTTTTGTGTCTGCCAGTTTTACTTCAGATGCGTTTTCAGCTCCTGAGATGCCTGCAACATCGCTGAACGGACAGCAGGAACCTGGCTGACCACGTTGAGCAGGCCGTAGTCGTGAATCATGCCGTTGTAACGTACTGCCGTGACCGCCACACCTGCCTGATCCAGCTTGCGGGCATAGGCTTCACCCTCGTCGCGTAGCACGTCGGCACTTGCCGTTTGCACCAGTGCTGGTGGCAGGCCTTTCAACTGATCGATGGAGGCACGCAGTGGCGAGGCATAGATCTCGTTACGTTGTGCGGCATCGGTGGTGTAGTTGTCCCAGAACCACTTCATCATGTTACGGGTCAGGAAGTGTCCTTCGGCGTACTGGTCATAGGAACCCGTATCAAATTTCGCATCCGTGACAGGCCACAGCAGCACCTGATACCTGAGCGCTGGAGTGCCTTTGTCCTTGGCCATCAGGGCAACCACTGCCGCCATGTTACCGCCGACACTGTTACCCGCAACGGCCAGGCGCTTGCCATCGACATTGATTTCCTTGCCATGCTCGGCGACCCACTTGGTCGCCGCATACGCCTGGTTGATCGCAGTCGGGTAATGCGCCTCCGGCGATGGTGTGTAGTTGACGAACACGGCCACAGCTCCCGAACCCTCTACCAGGTCACGAACCAGGCGTTCGTGGGTCGGAAAATCCCCCAGTACCCAGCCGCCACCGTGGAAGAACATGAAAACCGGCAAGGTCCCCTTCACACCGGCAGGACGCACGATGTTCAGGCTGATGGACTGGCCGTCCACCTTGATGGTTTTCTCGCTGACTTCGGCCTTGGGCAGTGTCAGCTTGACCCCGGCTTGAGCTCCGACCAATACCGCACGGGCCTCTTTGGGCGACAACTGTTCTATGGGCTTTCCGGTGCCTGAGTTCAAGGCATCCAGAAAGGCCTGGGTGTTGTGCTCAATGTCTGTGCTGCCAGTTGCAAAGGCGCTGCCAACGGACAGTGCCAGAAGAGTACCGGTCAAGACCTTGCTGAAGGTTTTCATGTTCGACTCCTGTGCTGGGCGGTTTTTAGACGGTTACATGCAGGCGCACGTCGACATTGCCGCGGGTAGCGTTGGAGTAAGGGCAGACCTGGTGAGCGGCATCGACCAGTTGCTGGGCATCGGCTTGTTCCAGGCCCGGCAGGCTGATGTGCAGGTCAATGTCCAGACCGAAGCCGCCCGGAATCTGACCAATGCCGACATGGGCGGTGATCGAGGCGTCAGCCGGAATGCTGCGTTTGCTCTGGCCGGCGACGAATTTCAGGGCGCCGATGAAGCAGGCCGAGTAACCGGCAGCAAACAGTTGCTCGGGGTTGGTGGCTTCGCCGCCTGCACCGCCGAGCTCTTTGGGGGTCGCCAGTTTGACGTCGAGGATCTTGTCGCTGGAAACGGCACGACCGTCACGGCCACCGGTAGCGGTTGCAACAGCAGTGTAGAGAGTGTTCATGGCATTACCTCGCAGGTTGGTTGATTGTTCGCAATAATTTTGTGCGCTAACTAAGTGGTTGTAAATTTATAACGCAAATATTTAGCGCGCAAGTTAATTGTTGGGAATCTGAAATTCCCGCCCCTTGAGAAATGACTGTGCGGATTTTTTCAGCTATTTAAATCTATTTAAAACAATGGCTTGAAAGGATTTACCGTTCGTCGGAAGAGCCCTGCAGGGCATGAGAGCGCTTGCCGTCAGCCTACAGGCTGTCCTGCAGATGGGTACGAAGGTCCAGCAACGCGCTCTGCAGCACGCGCAGCTTGTCCAGCGTCAGGCCACTTGAGGAGAGGATGCAGCCAGGAACATCTCTGGCTTTTTGTTGGAGGGCACGGCCTTGTTCTGTCAGGTGCAGCAGGACCACGCGCTCGTCTTCCTTGCTGCGGGTACGGCTGATGAAACCTTCGGCTTCCAGACGTTTGAGCAGTGGCGTCAATGAGCCGGGATCGGTCAGCAGGCGTGTGCTGACATCGCCGACGGTCAAACCGTCTTTTTCCCACAGCACCATCATGGCCAGATACTGCGGATAGGTGAGTCCCAGCGCCTGGAGCAAAGGTTTGTAGACCTTGGTCATCATCAGCGAGGTGGAGTAGAGGGCGAAACACAGTTGGTTATCCAGCAGCAACGAGTCGCAATCGGCAGAAGTCTCGGGTTCAAGACGGTCTTCGGCATTCATGGGCGGTCCTCGTGAGTGGTGGCGTTCATCTAATTTAGTGTCGTGATCTTTAATGCGCCAGATAAATCCGGGCGTTCACGGGTACAGGATACGAGTCGTTGAGTGACCATGCACGATATGTTGCTACTGGCCGTATGCCTGCGGGACAAGACTGCGTAGCATTCACTCCTGTGGGCTGACTGGGGACGTGGTGTGATTGAAGTTGTGATGTTTGTGCTGATGGGGGCCGCGATGGGTACCCTGGGTGGGCTGTTCGGGATTGGTGGTGGTCTGGTCGCGATCCCGGCACTGGGGGTTTTGTTCGGTCTCGATCAGCAACTGGCGCAGGGGACTGCACTGCTGATGGTGTTGCCCAATGTCCTGCTGGCCTTGTGGCGTTATAACCAGCGTAACCGTGTGTTGTTGCGCAATGCGTTGATGCTCATTGTTCCAAGCTTCTTTCTGGCATGGCTCACGTCCTTGCTGGCGGTCAGGGTCGATCCACAGCACATGCGTCTCGGGTTTGTGGTTTTCCTGATCCTGCTGACGATTTTCAACCTCGCCCAGATGTTCTCGCGCAAGGGCCAGGCCAGTGGGCAGTTGCGTCACGTCAACTGGCTATGGCTGCTGGGTGCAGGCTCTGGCGTCACCGGCGGGTTATTCGGGGTTGGCGGTGGAGTGGTTGCCACGCCGATCCTCACCAGCGTATTTGGTGCAACTCAGGTGGTTGCCCAGGGCCTGGCACTGACTCTGGCGGTGCCGAGCACGGCGATTACCTTGTTCACCTATGCGCTGCATGATCATGTGAACTGGTCCATGGGGATTCCTCTTGCGATTGGTGGCCTGGCCAGTGTGAGTTGGGGCGTAAGGCTCGCGCATTCGATGCCAGAGCGCCTGCTGCGTTACCTGTTTTGCCTGTTTCTGGTGCTCTGTGCCGTGATCCTGATGTTCAAGCTCTAGCGCTAATCGCTGACAGAGCGTCGCATTATCGGCTAGCGTTGCAGGCTCGCTCGGGAGTATCGAATGTCTGCAGAACTGTCCCTCAAGCAAGCACGTCGTCTGACACTGGCCGCTCAGGGTTTCACGGGGCGCCAGCCGCCAGCCATCATCAAGGCCAGCCATGTCACGCAATTGATCCGGCGGCTCGGCGTATTGCAGATCGATTCGGTCAATGCCCTCGTGCGTTCTCACTACCTGCCGCTGTATTCACGGCTGGGCAATTATTCGCAAACGCTGCTGGATCAGGCTGCCTGGAGCCAGGGACGACATCGCACCTTGTTCGAGTATTGGGGGCACGAGGCGTCGCTGCTGCCCATCGAACTTTACCCGCTGATGCGCTGGCGAATGCAGCGTGCCGCCCAGGGCGAAGGTATCTATCAGCAACTGGCGCGCTTTGGTCGTGAGCAGCAACCGGTTATTGAAAGGGTCTTGCAGGCTGTTCGCGACCGGGGCGCGTTGGGGGCTGGCAGCCTCAGCTCTCGGCAGGAACGCGCAGGTCCCTGGTGGGACTGGAGTGCGGAAAAGCTGGCGCTGGAATGGTTGTTTGCCGCTGGAGAGGTGACGGTGGCAGGACGTCGTGGTTTCGAGCGTTTGTATGATTTGCCGGAGCGAGTGCTTCCCGCAGCAACTCTCAATCATGCGCAAATCGATGAAGCTCAGGCTCAGCGTGGTCTGTTGCTGCACGCGGTAAAAGCCTTGGGCGTCGGTACGGAAAAGGACCTGCGGGATTATTTCCGTCAGGATCCGCTACCCAGTCGTCTGGCTCTGGCGGAACTGGTCGAGATGGGCGCGTTGCAACGGGTCAGGGTTGAAGGCTGGAAGCAGCCTGCGTTCTGTCTGCCGGATATCCCGCCGCCTCGGAAAGTGTCGGCCAGCGCCTTGCTGTCGCCATTCGACTCACTGATCTGGGAGCGTGCGCGCACCGAGCGGCTGTTCGACTTCCGCTATCGCCTGGAGATCTACACCCCACAGCACAAACGGGTCTACGGCTATTACGTCTTGCCGTTCCTTCACAACGAGCGTATCGCCGCGCGGGTCGACCTTCGTTCCGAGCGGGCGTCAGGTTGTCTGGCGGTGCATGCCGTGCATGAAGAGGAGCGCGGACTGGACGAGGAAGGCAGGGAAGCGTTGACCCGAAACCTGCGCCAGTTGGCCGACTGGCTGGGGCTTCCAGATATACGAATGGAGTAATGCCGATCAGTTAAGGCCATGAATTACTTTGTGGGAGGCAGCTTGCTGGCGATTTCAGCGCACAGACGCAGGATACCTGCTGGATCAGAGGCCTTTTCGCCAGCAAGCTGCTTCCGCGTACCTTAACTGATCGGCATTGAATGGTAGGAGCGACTACAGTCGCGAACATCGGTCATTCGCGAATGAATTCGCTCCTACGGTTTTTCAGCGTTTCACTTGCTTTAACGTCTCGGCAATCAGAAACGCCAGCTCCAGGGACTGATCGGCATTCATCCGTGGGTCGCAATGGGTGTGGTAACGGTCCGATAACCCGTCTTCGGTAATCGGACGTGCGCCGCCGATGCATTCGGTGACGTTCTGGCCGGTCATTTCGATATGGATACCGCCTGCATAAGTACCTTCGGCCTGATGCACCTGGAAGAACTGTTTCACTTCCCCAAGAATCTGCGCAAAGTCACGGGTCTTGTAGCCGCTGCTGGCCTTGATGGTATTGCCATGCATGGGGTCGGAACTCCACAGCACCTTGCGGCCTTCCCGCTCCACGGCCCGGATCAGTTGTGGCAAGTGCTCGCCGACCTTGTTCGCGCCCATGCGGGCGATGAGGTTCAGGCGGCCCGGGTCGTTGTCCGGGTTGAGGATGTCGATCAGGCGAATAAGGTCATCGGTGTCCATGCTCGGGCCGACCTTGACCCCGATCGGGTTATTGACTCCGCGCAGGAATTCAACGTGGGCGCCATCCAGTTGCCGGGTGCGGTCGCCGATCCACAGCATGTGGGCCGAGCAGTCGTAGTAGTCGTTGGTCAGGCTGTCGCGGCGCACGAAGGCTTCTTCGTAGTTCAGCAACAAGGCTTCGTGTGCGGTGAAGAAGCTCGTTTCCCGCAGTTGTGGCGAGCTGTCCATGCCGCAGGCACGCATGAATGCCAGGGTTTCGTCGATGCGATCAGCCAGTTGGCTGTACTTCTGCGCCAGTGCCGAGTTGGCAATGAAGTCCAGGTTCCACTGATGGACCTGATGCAGATCGGCAAAACCGCCCTGGGCAAAAGCTCGCAACAGGTTCAGGGTGGCCGTGGACTGGTGATACGCCTGCAGAAGACGCTCCGGGTCCGGCACACGGCTTTTTTCGTCGAAACCGATGGCGTTGACGATGTCGCCACGATAGGCCGGCAATGTCACGCCATCGATGGTTTCGTCGTTGGAGGAACGCGGTTTGGCGAATTGTCCGGCCATGCGCCCGACCTTGACCACCGGGCAGCCGGCGGCAAAGGTCATCACCACGGCCATCTGCAACAGCACTTTAAAGGTGTCGCGGATCTTCGCCGCCGAAAACTCCATGAAGCTTTCGGCGCAATCGCCTCCTTGCAGCAGGAAGGCACGGCCTTGGGAGACTTCGGCAAACTGGCGACGCAGGTCCCGGGCTTCACCGGCGAACACCAGTGGCGGATAGCTGGCCAGGCGTTGTTCGACTTCTGCCAGATGTGCAGCGTCAGGGTATCGGGGTTGTTGCTGAATAGGTAATGCCCGCCAGCTGTCGGGGCTCCAGGGTTGGCTCATTGTTGGCTCTTGGGGATGTGCAATCGAATCCGCATGGTAACAGTTCATTGTCGAGCTGCGAGCGAGTGGGGGACAAGCTGGCTCGATAGTTGTGACAAATGCTCTCGCTTGGCTGACAATTCGCCCTTTGCGCTCGGCGCGATGGCCAACCGGGAAAGGTGATGACTGAAGAGCGTGAGCGCGAAGAACGGATTCTTGCCGAAGTCCATGATGACTTCGGGATGATTCGCGTCCTTGAGGTGGATGATTATCGCTTCCTCGAATTTGGCGATGCCATCGAACAGAGTTGTACCTTCACGGCCGACCCCAGTTGGCTGGAGTACGACTACACCCGGGCCATGTTGATCGGCGCCTTGTGCCATGAAGCGCCCGAGAGCGCACTGTTTCTCGGATTGGGTGCCGGAACCCTGACTCAGGCCTGCATGAAGTTTCTGCCTCTGGAGGACGTGGAAGTCATCGAGTTGCGCCCGGATGTTCCGCGTCTGGCAATCGAGTACATGGGGCTCGATGATGATCCGCGTCTTTATATACGCATCGGCGATGCCCTCGAACTGCTCGACAGCGCCGAAACGGCCGATCTGATTTTCGTCGACCTCTATACCGATGTCGGGCCGGGAGCTGGGCATCTGGCGTGGAGTTTTCTCCAGAGCTGCCAGCAGCGCCTCAACCCTGGCGGCTGGCTGATCATCAACCAGTGGGCCACCGATGACGGCAAGCCTTTGGGGGCGGCGTTGCTGCGCGGGCTTTATCACAGGCATTACTGGGAACTGCCGGTGAAGGAGGGCAATGTCATCCTCATTGTCCCGGCCGATCTGGAACAGACCCTGAATGTGGAGTCGCTGACCTCGCGTGCCGAAGTGCTTGCGCCGCAACTGGGTTACTCCTTGCTGCCTTTGATCAGGGATATTCGTTCAGCGACCTGAGGGGCGACAAGAGGGTGTGGCGAGAGGGTGGAGTGAGACATTTCGCCGCACCGTGCAGGGCGCAACCCTATTCATATGCATGAAAGAGTGAAACGTTTAAGTGATTACCCCCGTAATACCGGGCTCTCAAGGCATTGCGGCCGGTTTGGCCGCTTGCGAGATGCCTGCAAACTCCGTTTCAACCGCCAATATTTTGTAAAAAAACCCTCACTTTCCAACGTAATTCCGGTATAGTGCGCGCCGGCCTTAAGAGGCCCTCGTCAGGTATTGCAGTTACCCGAAGCCTGCTTCGGTAACTTGTCCGCATTGCGGACTATTCTTGACGATCCATTCATCAATACGTTTTCGCAAATCCCCGCCGACAAAGCAGCCAGGGTGACCTCAAGGTCGTACACGGCACGCGCAGCTTTGAAGCATGGGTCTTTGCGGATGCACCAGAGGCAGACCCATGACCCAGGAAATCGGCGGCTTCGCCGCTCTCGACCTTCATCCGAGTATTGTTGCAGCCGTCATCGCGACCGGCTACGAAGAGCCTTCGGCCATTCAGCATCAATCCATCCCGATTATTCTTGCCGGCCACGACATGATCGGCCAGGCGCAGACCGGTACCGGTAAAACCGCCGCGTTCGCCCTGCCAATCCTGCATCGTATCGATCCGAGCAAGCGTGAGCCGCAAGCACTGATTCTCGCTCCAACCCGCGAGCTGGCACTGCAGGTTGCCACCGCGTTTGAAACTTACGCCAAGCAGATGCCAGGCGTTACCGTCGTTGCCGTTTACGGTGGTGCACCCATGGGCCCACAGCTCAAGGCCATCCGCAATGGCGCGCAGATCGTTGTCGCCACGCCGGGTCGTCTGTGCGATCACCTGCGCCGTGACGAAAAAGTCCTGGCTACCGTGAACCACCTGGTTCTCGACGAAGCGGACGAAATGCTCAAGCTGGGCTTCATGGATGACCTGGAAGTCATCTTCAAGGCCATGCCGGAAAGCCGTCAGACCGTTCTGTTCTCGGCTACCCTGCCGCAGTCGATCCGTGCCATCGCCGAACGCCATCTGCGCGATCCGAAGCACGTCAAGATCCAGACCAAGACCCAGACCGTTACCGCGATCGAGCAGGCTCACCTGCTGGTTCACGCTGACCAGAAGACGTCTGCCGTACTGAGCCTGCTGGAAGTCGAGGATTTCGACGCCCTGATCATGTTCGTCCGTACCAAGCAGGCGACCCTGGATCTGGCAAGCGCCCTGGAAGCCAAAGGCTACAAGGCTGCTGCATTGAACGGCGATATCGCCCAGAACCAGCGTGAGCGCGTAATCGACTCCCTCAAGGATGGCCGTCTGGACATCGTTGTGGCGACCGACGTTGCTGCCCGTGGTCTCGACGTTCCGCGCATCACTCACGTGTTCAACGTTGACATGCCTTACGATCCTGAGTCCTACGTTCACCGTATCGGTCGTACCGGCCGTGCCGGTCGCGAAGGTCGTGCACTGCTGCTGGTGACTCCACGTGAGCGCCGCATGCTGCAAGTGATCGAGCGTGTGACTGGCCAGAAAGTCGTGGAAGTCCGCCTGCCGGATTCCCAGGCCGTTCTGGATGCCCGCATCAAGAAACTGACCAACAGCCTGTCGCCGCTGGTTGCCGATGCAGAAGCGAGCCATGGCGATCTGCTTGATCGTCTGACTGCCGATATCGGTTGCACGCCGCGTGCCCTGGCTGCGGCCCTGCTGCGCAAGGCCACCAATGGTCAGGCTCTGACCTTGTCTGCCATCGAGCGTGAGCGTCCACTGGTTCCGAACAACGCTCCGCGTGCTGATCGTGGCGAGCGTAGCGATCGCGGTGACCGTCCAGAGCGCGAGCGTCGTGCTCCGATGCCTCTGGCCGAAGGTCGTGCTCGTTGCCGTACCGCGCTGGGTGCGCGTGATGGTATCGCTGCCAAGAACCTGCTGGGTGCAATCCTCAACGAAGGCGGCCTGGCCCGCGAAGCGATCGGCCGTATCCAGGTTCGTGACAGCTTCAGCCTGGTCGAGCTGCCGGAAGATGGTCTTGAGCGTCTGCTGACCAAGCTCAAGGACACCCGCGTTGCTGGCAAGCAGTTGAAGCTGCGTCGCTATCGCGAAGACTGATCGACTCTTGAGTTGATCGTCAGATAAAAAAATCCCCGACTGGTTCGGGGATTTTTTTTGCTCGGGATTTGCTCAGTCGAAGCGGTAGATATCCATGCCCAGTGCGCCCATGGTGAAGCCCTGATACGCAATGCTGAATTTGCCGCCAGCTCCGCGAGCGAAATACAGGGGCAACAGGTGCTCATCGCTCGGATGGCTGCGCACGGCATGGGGTGCCAGGGTCCGGTAATTGTGCAGTGCAGACTCGTCGTTGCTTTCCAGCCGTTCGATCATCCAGTCTCGAAATGCTTTCGCCCAGGGCTCGATACTTTCAGGGCCGGCATTCCAGTCCAGTTCGCGCAGGTTATGGGTAATACTGCCGGAGCCTATGATCAGCACGCCCTGTTCGCGCAGGCTGGCGAGTGCCTGGCCGACGCGAGTCTGCAGGGCAGGGCCCTGGCGGCTTGGCAGGGAAACCTGCACCACCGGGATATCGGCTTGTGGATACATCAACGACAGTGGTACCCACACGCCGTGGTCAAAAGGGCGTCGGCTGTCTGTTCGGGCGGGCAATCCGTTTGCGGCCAGCAGTTCGACCACTTCAGCGGTCAGCTTCGGCAAACCCCTTGCAGGATATTGGACGGCGAACAGAGCGGCCGGGAAGCCGCCGAAGTCATGCCAGGTTTCCGGTTGCGGGTTGCCATTGACGATCAGCTCGTTGCTTTCCCAATGGGCTGAAACAATCACGATGGCCTTGGGGGCAGGCATTTCACTCGCCAGGCGGGCCAGCGCCGGACCGCTTTCGCCGGGTTCCAGGGCCAGCATGGGCGAGCCGTGGGAGATGAACAGGCTGGGAAACATGATGAGGTCCTGAGTGTCTGGGATGCGCTTATCTTGGGGCAGGGCATTGATCGGAATCCAATATAAGTTCTTAGGTATTCTGATCGAAATTCCTGAAGCGTTGCCGGGGCGTCAATCAGGCAGGCACAAAAAAGGGCGACTCGCGTCGCCCTTCCGGTTACAGCTCTGGATCAACCGCGACGGCGCAGCGCCTCGATACGCTCTTCCAGTGGCGGGTGGCTCATGAACAGGCCAGCCAGACCGTGCTTGAGGCCACCGTTGATGCCGAATGCGCTCATGGTGCTCGGCATGTTGACCGGTACGCCTTGTTCGGAGCGCAGGCGTTGCAGTGCGCCAATCATTGCGCTGGTGCCGGCCAGTCGGGCGCCGGCTTCGTCAGCCCGGTATTCGCGTTTGCGCGAGAACCACATCACGATGGCGCTGGCCAGGAAACCCAGGACCAGTTCAGCGAAGATCGTGGTGATGTAGTAAGCGATACCCTGACCGTTTTCAGTCTTGAAGATCACCTTGTCGACGAAGTTGCCGATGATCCTCGCAAAGAACATGACGAAGGTGTTCACCACGCCCTGTACCAGTGCCAGTGTCACCATGTCGCCATTGGCGACGTGACCGATTTCGTGGGCCAGTACTGCCTTGACTTCGTCGGGCGAGAAGCGCTCCAGCAAACCCTGGCTCACTGCAACCAGAGCGTCGTTCTTGTTCCAGCCCGTGGCGAAGGCGTTGGCCTCGTAGGCCGGGAAAATACCGACTTCCGGCATTTTGATACCGGCTTCCCTGGACAGTTGCTCCACGGTCTGCAGCAACCATTGCTCATGGCGAGTGCGAGGCTGGGTAATGATCTGCGTGCCGGTGCTCATTTTTGCCGACCACTTGGAGATGAGCAGCGAGAACAGCGAGCCGGCGAAACCGAACACGGCGCAGAAGACCAGCAGCTGATTGAGGTTGAGATCAACCCCATTGGCCGCCATGAACCCATTGAAGCCAAAAAGGCTCAAGGTAATGCTGGCAATCAGCACGACCGCAAGGTTAGTGGCCAAAAACAGCAAAATGCGCATCATGGTCGAAACGTTCTCCTGGGGAATAAATGCAACGTGATGCCGGGTATATAAGGTGATGCCCGCTGCTATTCAACAGAGGGACTATTTCAAACTGTGTCCTCTTGTCGTATTCGATGTTAATCCTCCCAACCTGAACGGCACCTGAGCCATGGCTGCGGGCGTCCTGGGGGGCTTGAGAGGAATGTGAGAAGGCGGGGAGGTATTGCAGGAACTGCCCCGAATCGGAGTCGGGGCAGGGCGCTCTGTGGGTTTATTGCTTGTAGCCTTTGACGAAGTTGCCGATGCGTCCGATGGCCTGTTCCAGGTCGTCGACACGCGGCAATGTCACCACGCGGAAGTGGTCAGGCCATGGCCAGTTGAATGCGGTGCCTTGCACAACGAGCAGCTTTTCCGAAAGCAGCAGGTCGAGGACGAATTTTTCGTCGTTGTGGATCGGGCAGACCTTCGGGTCGATACGCGGGAAGGCGTACAGCGCACCCATGGGCTTGACGCAGCTTACGCCGGGAATGTCGTTGAGCAGTTCCCAGGTACGGTTGCGTTGCTCCAGCAGGCGTCCCTGAGGCAGAACCAGGTCGTTGATGCTCTGGTAGCCGCCCAATGCGGTCTGGATAGCGTGCTGGCTGGGTACGTTGGCGCACAGGCGCATGTTGGCCAGGATGTCGATGCCTTCGATGTAGCTCTGGGCATTGTGCTTGGGGCCGGAAATGGCGACCCAGCCGGAGCGGAAGCCCGCAACGCGGTAGGACTTGGACAGCCCGTTGAAGGTCAGGCACAGCAGGTCTGGCGCAAGGGAGGCGGTGCTGATGTGTACGGCTTCGTCGTAGAGGATCTTGTCGTAGATTTCGTCCGAGAACACCACCAGATTGTGCTGGCGGGCCAGTTCCAGCATGCCCAGCAGCACTTCCTTTGAATACACGGCGCCGGTGGGGTTGTTCGGGTTGATGATCACCATGGCCTTGGTGTTCGGCGTGATCTTGGCCTTGATATCCTGCAGATCAGGCCACCAGTTGGCCTGCTCGTCGCACAGGTAATGCACCGGGTTGCCGCCTGCCAGGCTGACAGCGGCAGTCCAGAGCGGATAGTCCGGGGCCGGGATCAGGACTTCGTCGCCGTTGTTGAGCAGCGCCTGCATCGACATCACGATCAGTTCGGAGACGCCGTTGCCCAGGTAGATGTCTTCGATGCCGATGCCGTCGACCTGCTTCTGCTGGTAGTACTGCATCACGGCCTTGCGGGCGCTGAACAGGCCCTTGGAATCGCTGTAGCCCTGAGCGGTCGGCAGGTTGCGGATCACGTCTTGCAGGATCTCGTCCGGCGCCTCGAAACCAAACGGTGCCGGGTTGCCGATATTCAGCTTGAGGATGCGATGGCCTTCCTCTTCCAGGCGTTTGGCGTGCTTGAGCACTGGCCCGCGAATGTCATAACAGACGTTTGCGAGCTTGTTCGATTTGCTGAACTGCATGTGATTGATCCCGAAAATGGACGAGTTGTTGCTGGCTTGCAACGAAGGTCGCTGGACATGACCCGATGAAAATGGGTTTGTATGCGACAAACGCGGGTGACAGACTGACATCTGATGAGGCGCAATCATACGTGCCACCCGATCCGTGGAAAAGACACAGATCGGGCTTTTTCGGATTCGGAGGTGTACCTGTGGACAAGTTGCACAAGACGCTCGAAGAGTGGAAGCAAATGCTCGATCCAGAGCAGTACAACGTCTGTCGCCTGAAAGCGACCGAACGCCCCTTTACCGGCAAGTACAACGGCACGAAGACCGAAGGTGTCTATCATTGTGTGTGCTGTAACGAAGCGCTGTTCGATTCCACCACCAAGTTCGATTCCGGCTGTGGCTGGCCGAGTTTCTACGCGCCGATAGAAGGCAGTGCGGTGGTCGAAGTGCGGGACATCAGCCACGGGATGATTCGCACCGAAGTGGTGTGCGCCAGGTGCGACGCCCACCTGGGGCATGTATTTCCCGATGGTCCGCCACCCACCGGCCAGCGTTACTGCATCAATTCGGTGTGCCTGGATCTGGTGCCACGGGTTTAGCCGTCATTGGCGTGGTCTGGCTTATTGGCCTCTATCAACAGAGGAAATTGAATGCGCAGGCCATTCAATTGCACGCTAGGGTCTGTTGCTGTTTTGTTACCGGCTCTGCCATGAGAACGTGGCAGCAGACCCCGACGTCAATATTCATTTTTGAGGCATCGTCATGAGCGAGAACCTGTTGAGCATTCCTTGCACCACGATCAAGGGCGAGCAGAAGACCCTGGCCGATTTCGCCGGCAAGGCGGTGCTGGTGGTCAATACGGCAAGCAAGTGTGGTTTCACCCCGCAATACAAGGGGCTGGAAGCGCTATGGCAGCAATACCGCGATCGCGGGCTGGTGGTCCTGGGCTTTCCCTGCAACCAGTTCGGCAAGCAGGAACCCGGCAATGAAGGTGCTATCTCGGAGTTCTGCGAATTGAACTACGGCGTCAGCTTCCCGTTGTTCAAGAAAGTCGACGTCAATGGCGGTAACGCCCATCCGCTGTTCGTGCAGTTGAAGAAACGGGCGCCGGGCATTCTGGGGTCCCAGGGCATCAAGTGGAACTTCACCAAGTTTCTGGTCGACAAGGAGGGGAAACTGGTCAAACGTTTTTCCCCACGCACCAAGCCTGAAGAGCTGACCGGCGAGATCGAGGCCTTGCTCAAATAGCGCGGTTGCTCGGTGTGAGCGCAATCCACTGGTCCAGCATGCTGACCAGTTCTGCTCGGCGGAACGGCTTGGCCAGATAGTCGTTCATGCCGGCCGCCCTGCAACGTTCGCGCTCTTCGGGCATGGCATTGGCGGTCAGGGCGACGATAGGCAGGCCGGGCCAGCGTCCGCTGCTGCGGATCTGGCGGCTGGCCTCGTAACCGTCCATGACCGGCATGTTGCAGTCCATCAGGACCAGATCGAAGTTGCTGTGCTCCAGTTGCTCGATGGCCTCTGCGCCATGGGCGCTGACAATCACTTCACAGCCCAGCTTGCTGAGCATGCCTTTGGCGACCAGTTGATTGACCGGGTTGTCTTCCACCAGAAGGATGCGTGCCGGGCGCTGGGTCGCCAGTTCCTCGGGAGAGGTTTCGCTTATCCCGGGTTCTTCCATGTGCAGGGCGCGGCGCAAGGTGTTGTAGAGCGCGTTACGGGCCAGCGGTCGAGCCTGCTGCTGCAAGGGGGCCAGGGCGCTGACCTGTTCGACGGGCATGAAGTTGCCATAGGCCGTGACCAGCAGGATGGGCACTTGTGTGGTCGGGCGAATCGAGAACAGGCATTCCGGGCAATCGGTAATCACCAGGTCGGTATCGGGGTCGAGTTCCTGCTCGCAGGTCCGGTCATCGATGCCCCGGCGAGTAAAGGCGACTCCCCAACTGGGCAGCAGGGTGCCAAGCAGTTCCACCAGACCGCTGCCCGCCTTGCTGATCACGGTCACACGCCCCTTGAGCGCGGGTGGTGTCAGCGCTTTCAGATGTACCGGCAACGGCAGTTCGGCGCAGAACAGGCTGCCCAGGCCTGACTGGGACTGGATGCTCAGGCGGCCATTCATGGCTTCGCACAGGTTGTGAGTCAGGGAAAGGCCCAGCCCCGTGCCACCAAATTGCCGGGTGATCGCTGCTTCGGCTTGGGTGAAAGGCTGGAAGATCCGCTCCTGGGCTTCCTTGGGGATGCCGATTCCAGTGTCCCGGACTTCGATTCGCACCCGGTTTTCACCGGTTTCAGAATCCTGCGCGCAGGAAAGGCGCACATCCACGCGCCCGAAACGGGTGAACTTGAGCGCATTGGAGAGCAGGTTGCTGACGATCTGCCGGACCCGCGTGGGGTCGCCGATCACCAGTGGTGGAAAGTCCGGAGCAATCAGACAGGTCAGTTCCACGCTGGGGGCCGCGTTCTGCGAGAGCAGGTTGGCAGTGTCTTCGACCAGCATGCCCAGATCGAAAGGGATGCGCTCGATTTCCAGTTGTCCTGCGTTGAACTTGGACATGTCGAGAATATCGTTGAGCAGTTCCACCAGCACTTTGCCCGAGTCATGGGCAATCATCAGTTGCTGGCGTTGCTCGGCACTGAGTGGACCGTCCAGTGACAGGGCCAGCATGCCCAGCAATCCATTGAGCGGTGTGCGGATCTCATGGCTCATGTTCGCCAGGAAGGCCGTGCGGGCGTTGGCCATGTCCAGGGCAGTGCTGCGGGCGATCTGCAATTCCTCGTTGGACTGGCTGAGGCGAATGTTGCTGGCCTTGAGTTCGTTGGTGCGTGCCGAAACGATGTTTTCCAGTTCGTTCAGGTGATTGGTAAGCCGGTCCTCTGCCTCGCGACGTCTGGCGAACTCGGTGCTCATGGTTTCGATATGCAGGTTGAACGTCTTGACCAGTACGCCGATTTCATCGTTTTCATGATTGGGCGGGCAGGTCATTTTTTTCTGGATCGGGCTGCGCGGATCGTGACGGCTCAAATCCCGGATCAGGTTCACCAGCGGCTTGGTCAGGGTCGCGTAGAACAGCATGGTCAGGATCCCGGCCAGCACCAGACTGCGCACGAAGCCATTGAGCAGGGTGATCTCGGCACGCTGCAGGAAGTGGCTGCCAAAGGCGAAGGTGTCGACGGTCAGGCTCAGGGTGCCGATGACCTCGGTGGGCATATGGTCCAGATGCAGGACTTCTTCGAAATGCCGGCTTTCTCCGAACAGCCAGTCGCTGAGTACCCGATAGCGTCCGGTGGCCATGGGACGTTCGACGCTGGAGAGCACCATATTGTTGTTGTCGGTCAGTCTGGCGCTGACCACGGCGGGGGAGTGCAGCAGGCCCAGGGTCAGCTCCTGAGCCAGTTCGGCGTCGATGTTGTACGCCATGCGCGATGCCGGGTTATGGCTGATTTCCATCAGAGAGCCAATTTCACGATCGATGGAAGCATCTTCGCTGGCATAATCGAGGGCAATCTGGAGCAGACTGAGCAGGGTTCCAAGAATGAAACCGATCAGGACGGCCATTCTGGCTTGCTTGAACGACAGCCTGTTGGTGAACGATATATCCATGGAAGTTCAGTCACTTCTGATGCCCATTGCGGGGCAAGCATAGCCGATCGGGCCTTGTGGTTAATCAGTTAAATATAAGGAGGTTTCGTGGATTCTCGGTTGATGGCTTTTCTGGAGCGCGCCGATGCCGTGCTGACTCGTCTGGAGCCCTTGTTGCCTGCCGTTCGCGAGCCGCTGGACTGGTCCGCGACTCTGGCGGCGCGTTGGGTGCGAGAAGGGCGCAGCGGTTATCTGCTGCCCCTTGAAGTCAGCCTGGACATGCGCCTGTCGGACCTGATCGGTGTCGATCGGCAGCGGGACCAGTTGGGACGCAATACTCGCCAGTTCATCGATGGCCTGCCTGCCAACCATGCGTTGCTGTGGGGCTCGCGTGGTACCGGCAAGTCTTCGCTGATTCGGGCCTTGCTGGCTGAGTATGCCGGTGCAGGCCTGCGCCTGATCGAAATCGAACGCGACCATCTGGGTGACCTGCCGCGAGTGGTCGAGCAACTGCAGAAACTTCCCCAGCGCTTTGTGTTGTTCTGCGACGATCTTTCCTTCGAGTCGGGGGAAGGTGACTATCGCGTACTCAAGAGCGTGCTCGATGGCTCGCTCGAGCAGGCACCGGATAATGTGCTGCTCTATGCAACCTCCAACCGTCGCCATCTGGTGCCGGAGAAGGAGAGCGATAACGAAAACTGGAAGCATGTAGAAGGCGAGCTGCACCCCAGCGAGGCGGTGGAAGACAAGATCGCGCTGTCGGACCGCTTCGGCTTGTGGCTGTCTTTCTATCCGTTCACTCAGGAGCACTTCCTGAATGTCGTGGAACACTGGATTACCCAGCTGGCGCAGAAGGCCGGCCTGACCTGGCAGCGCGATGAAGAGCTGGACAAGGCGGCTGTCCGTTGGGCGACCGGGCGGGGTAATCGTAATGGTCGTTGTGCCTACCAGTTTGCGCGTTACTGGGTAGGCCTGAAATTGTTGGAGCAACAGGCATGATCGATTTGCAAGACGTGGGTGCGGGCCAGGAAGGTTATGACCTGCTGGCGGCACAGTTACAGGCGCTGCTGGCCGATGAGCGTGACTTCATTGCCAACGCCGCGCAGTTTTCTGCGTTTCTCTATACCCAGATAACGGATTTGAACTGGGCGGGCTTTTATCTGAATCGCAACGAAGAGCTGGTGCTCGGGCCGTTTCAGGGGCAGGTCGCCTGTGTGCGCATCCCGTTTGGGCGTGGTGTGTGCGGTGCTGCCGCCCAAAGCCGGCAAACCCAGCGGGTGGAAGATGTCCATACCTTTGCCGGGCACATCGCCTGCGACAGCGCTTCCAATAGCGAGCTGGTCATTCCGTTGATAAAGGAAGGGCGTCTGATCGGCGTGCTGGATCTGGACAGCCCGCAAGTCGGGCGATTCAAGGAGGAGGATCAGGAGGGGATCGAGCGTCTGGCGGCTATCTTTCTGGCGTCCACCGACTGCTGAACCGGGAGCCTGTCCGCCGTTGCGCAGTGCAGCGCAACGGCGGTGCGGTCATCAATCGTAGATGACCTTCTTCTTCCATTCCGATTCGACTTCGTCGGCCTTCAGGCCTTCGGTCAGGGCGTTGTCATCATCATCGGTAGGCGCTGTATTGGTCAGCACCATGGAGTTGGCGCGTGCCAGTTGTTTTTCCATGGCCTGCAACTGTTGTTGATAGGTCACAGGGTCCGGCTGGTTGCGCAGGTACTGCACGCCGCGCTCGAATGCCAGGCGGGCTTGACCTGGCTGATCTTGAGAGAGCGCAAGCTGGCCGAGGTTATTGAAGAACTCGATATGCAGGTTCACCAGGATGGTGCGGATTTCGCGAATCCAGTGTTTGGCTTCGCTGGTTGGCAGGAAACCGTCATGAGCGGCGCGAGTGACCTGGCCATGCAGCGCTTCCAATAGAAAGCGAATGTCCTTGGCCTTGGCTTCGGTCTGGATCGGGCTGACGGCGTTGGTGACCTGGATACGGTCGCCCTGTGCCACCAGTTCTTCCAGTTCGGTCACACGGGTCTTGAGCTGTGCGTTGCCTTTTTCCAGCGTAAGCATGCGCTGAACGACATTGAGCTCCAGGCGGGTCAGCAACAGCTTGAGGGCTGGCGACATGAGCTGGCCGGGGAAGGTCTCGCTGATTTCACTGCAACGACGTAGTCGGTCGTTGAGTTCTACCTTTGCACGAGCCTTGTCCAGTTTGCTGTTTTCAGCGACATGGTTCAGGTAGCCAATCGCTATAAGCAGCGCGATACCAGCTACTACCATCAACGTGATCATGAGTGGTGTCACTGCGCAAACCTCATTTTTTCCATAAATTATTGTGCGAGTGTAGTGGCTAAGCACTATTGCGCATAGATGCCTCCGTCGGACATTGCAACTAAATTTTCTCTTGGGACAAGAGTTTTCCGGCCAACGGTGTGAACCTTAAAGAGGGGCGAAGTCATTGATTTAAATAAATTTTCAGAAGGGGGTTGACGACCTGCCAAACCATCCATAGAATGCGCGCCACTTACAGCGTAAAGCACACAGCAAAGCGCAGTAAGTAGTGAATGTTGTACGTGTGTCCCCTTCGTCTAGTGGCCTAGGACACCGCCCTTTCACGGCGGTAACAGGGGTTCGAGTCCCCTAGGGGACGCCATATTGCGGGAATAGCTCAGTTGGTAGAGCACGACCTTGCCAAGGTCGGGGTCGCGAGTTCGAGTCTCGTTTCCCGCTCCAGTTTTATACAATTCTGCTCTCGGGCAGGGTTGAGTGAAACCAGAACCAAGTCTTCGGATACGGATCTGGACACTGGAACACACACCATGTGTTCCGGGTAGCGTGTCCCCTTCGTCTAGTGGCCTAGGACACCGCCCTTTCACGGCGGTAACAGGGGTTCGAGTCCCCTAGGGGACGCCATTGCGGGAATAGCTCAGTTGGTAGAGCACGACCTTGCCAAGGTCGGGGTCGCGAGTTCGAGTCTCGTTTCCCGCTCCATATTCTTCAAGAACGCCGCTCATTGAGCGGCGTTTTTGTTTTTGCGTTTTTTCCCTTCGCGAGCCTCCCATTCATCAGGAGGCGCGCTTTTTTCTTTCTATATATAGAAAGAGTCTTCAAGGCATCTGTGGCCGTTCGTTCGGCCGCAAATCGAAAACCAGTACTTCGGCATCGACGCCTTCACTCAAGTGAATCTGCTGTTCGTCACGCAGACGCACACCATCACCTTCCCCGAGACGCTCACCATTGAGCACGACACTGCCACGGGCGACATGTACGTAGGCATGGCGATCGGCTGCCAGTTCAAGGCTGGCCGTTTCATTACCGTCGAACAGACCGGCATAGACCCTGGCATCCTGACGGACTTTCAAAGAGCCATCGTTCCCTTCGGGGGAGATGATCAACTGCAGGCGTCCGCGTTTCTGTTCCGGGCTGAAGTGTTCCTGCTGATAGCTCGGTTGCGCACCGGCCACATTCGGCACAATCCAGATCTGCAGGAAATGCACCGGCTCGCTTGCCGAGTGATTGAACTCGCTGTGTGCAACGCCGCTGCCAGCGCTCATCAGTTGCACGTCGCCAGGTCGGATGACCGAGCCGGTCCCCAGTGTGTCCTTGTGCTCCAGGGCACCTTCGAGCACATAGGAGAAAATCTCCATGTCGCGATGGGGGTGCTGGCCGAACCCTTTGCCTGCTGCGACACGATCGTCATTGATCACCAGCAGATCGGAAAACCCCTGTTCCAGCGGGTTGTAGTAGCTGGCAAACGAGAAGGTGTGAAAGGATTTCAGCCAGCCATGGTTGGCTGCGCCACGATCAGAAGCTTTGCGAAGAGTCAGCATGATTCTTTCTCCATTCAGATGTCGAGGCTGAAAATTCAGGTATCGACCAAGTGAGAGAGAGGTTACTGGTTATCGAGACTGGCAATAAGTAGCTGAAAAACGAATGACTGTCCTGCTCTGGTTGACAGTGTCGGGCAGCCAGCAGAGCCGGGCCATCTTGTTCATAATGCGCAGTCTGTCTTCATTCAAGTGATGCGCGACTTATGAAAACCGTGGCGATGGTGCTGTTCCCGGACTTTCTCTTGCTCGATATGGCGGGGCCTATCGAGGTTTTTTCCATTGCCAATCGCTATCTGGCGCCCGACAAGCATTACCGGATATCGACCATTGGCACCGAGCAGGGCGCGCTTCGTGCGTCCAGCGGCGTCAACATCGTGGCTGACCGGCATATGGACCAGGCCGTGGAGGATTACGACCTTCTGCTGATACCCGGAGGGCCGGGGGCCTACAACGAAAGACATCAGCCTTTGTTGAACTGGCTGAATGAGGTCGCGCCCCGGTCTTCCTGCTACGGCTCCATTTGTACCGGAGCCTTCATTCTGGGGGATGCCGGTCTGCTCGACGGACATCGCGTGACCACTCACTGGCATTACACGGACCGGCTCATCAAGCGCTTCCCCAAGGCGCAGGTGGAAACCGATCAGATTTATATCCGTGATCGCAATCTCATGACTTCCGGTGGCGTCACTGCCGGTATCGACCTTTCGCTTGCGGTAGTTGCCCAGGATCATGGCAAGAAGGTCGCCCAGGATGTGGCCAAGGTGCTGCTGGTATTGATGAGGCGCCAGGGCGGCCAGGCGCAGTTCAGCCCCTTGATGACTGCCATTGCCTTGCAGGAAACCCCCGTTACCCGCGTACAGAACTACGTGCTGGAACATCTGGATGAGGCCTTCAGCGTCGAGCGCATGGCCAGTCTCGCCAATATGAGTGCCCGGCACTTTGCTCGCACCTTTGCCCGTGAAGTCGGGATGACGCCCATGGACTTCCTGCAGAGCGCCCGCATCGATCACGCCCGGAACCTGCTGGAAACCACAGAGCTGCCACTCAAGACCGTGGCTTATAAAAGCGGCTTCGGCAGCGTGCGGCACATGCGCTTCCTGTTCAGCGGCAAGATCGGGCTGACGCCAGCCCAGTATCGCGAGCAGTTCAGCTAAACACGCTCCATTGTCCGTATTGCGCACCGCAATGACCGTATCGCACCTCCTGTGCCGGTTGTCCCGGTTTTCCTGCCTGCCAAGATAAACACGAATCTTTTGCAAGGGTCGTGCGGTGGTCCGGATAGCCGGGTTTATCGGCGTGTGAACGGATATGGACAGCCTCAAGAATATACACAACGATTCGGTGCTGCGTTTCGGTCCCTATGTGTTTGATGTTCGTCAGCGTCAGGTGATGCAGGGCGACAAAACATTGCGTGTGGGGAGCAGGGCGCTTGAGATCCTTCAGGTGCTGATCGGGCAGGCGGGCAGCATTGTCAGCAAGAGCAGCCTCATTGCTCAGGTCTGGCCCGACTCTATCGTCGAAGATATCAATTTGCGTGTGCAGGTCGCGGCCTTGCGTCGAGCCTTGAAAGACGGGCAGAAGGGGCAGCGCTTTATCGAGACGGTTCCCTTGCGAGGTTATTGCTTCGTGGCCAGGGTCGAGCAGGTGGAGGCGAACCCGCAGATCAATGCGCCGAAGCACAATCTGCCTGCGCGCCTGACATCGGTGATTGGTCGCGATGAAGTCGTGGGCAGGATCGTGCGTCAGTTGCCGGGAGTACGCCTCATGACTCTGGTCGGACCTGGCGGTATCGGCAAGACAACGGTGGCCTGCCGGGTCGCTGAATCACTGCTCAGGCATTATCCGGATGGTGCCTGGCTTATCGACTTTTCAGTTCTGGATGACCCGCAGCAGGTGGCCGGCCAAATGGCTTCGGCGCTGGGGCTTGGCAGAGACTCGTCTCTGGCTGATCTGGCCTCGACGCTGGCCGGACGGCGTGCGCTGTTGATCTTCGACGGTTGCGAACATCAGCTTGAAAACAGTCGGCGCTGGGCCGAAACCCTGTTGCCGGCTTGTGCCCATCTGTCGATTCTGGTGACCAGCCGTCAGGCGCTGCAGGCCAGAGGCGAATCCGTGTTGGGGCTGCCGGCGCTGACCATTGCATCCTCAGGTACACGTGACGCCATGGCCTGTTCGGCCATGCAGCTTTTTGTCCGTCGTGCTCAGGCTTCCAGGCAAGGTTTTGTCTTGCATAAACAGGATGTAGCGACAGTGGCTGATATCTGTCGACGGCTCGATGGCATTCCTTTGGCTATCGAGCTGGCGGCTGCGAGAATCGACGTCTTTGGATTGACGGGTTTGCAAGCTCAATTGGACAAGGGGGTTCATTTGCCAGGCTTTGGCCGGCGTACCTCTGTCCTGCGTCACCAGACCTTCAAGGCATCCCTGGACTGGAGTTTCGAGCGACTGAGCCAGCACGAGCAAATCGTACTGCAGCGTATTGCGGTCTTTGGTTCGGCCTTCACGAAGTCGGCTGCCACTGCAGTCTGCAGCTGTGTTTCGTTGCACGCCGAAGGCATCGGCAAGGCGCTGGAGCAATTGGTGGACAAATCGCTGCTGTCGATAAGCCAGGGCGGTAGCAGCTTGCGTTATGACTTGCTGCGCACCACTCGTTTTTATGCGCTGGAGAAACTGCAAGCCAGTGGTGACGGGCGAGTATACGAGGCTCGTCTTGCACGTTATCTCGGTATGGAGCGCTTCGCAGTAGCGCGCGCTCCGTCACCGCAACTGATCGAGTAATTGCCGGGCCGCGATCAGGTCCGGCGTTGTGAAGCCTTCGGTGAACCGTGCATGCACAGGCTCCAGCAAAGCGTATGCCTGCTGCCTGTAGCCCTGACGCTGCTTGAGCCTGGCGAGTGAAGTGGCGCTGCGCAGTTCCCAGGCCAGGGCACCCTGTTTCTGCGCCACGCTCAATGCCTTGAGCAGTATGGCTTCGGCGGTGTCGGCGTCTTCAGGTGGGAGAGTGTCGGCTCTGGCGCGCAGGATTTCCGATGTACACCAGCCTGCTGCTCCGCTTTGCGCCCGCTCGAACAGGGCATCGTCGACCGGGCCTGGACGCAGGGTGATCATGATGTCTCTGATGAACCCGGTACTGTCCGCAAAATTGTTCTCGGTGGCTGGGGACGTCATCAACTGCGCGTAACGCTGCCCCCAGTCATAAAACAGCAGTGCCGAATGCCTTTGCGACTGGTCGCGCAGCAGCTTCAACAACTCGGTGGCTGTCTGGGTATCGCCGTTGTAGAGGGCGATGACGCAACCGGCCAGGGAGAGGGTGTGGCAGATGGACGTTCCATGTTTGATCTGCAGGGCAATGTCCAGCGCCTGCCGGGCGGTCTGCCACGCAAGCTCGGGACGTCCTTGCAGCCATAGAATGCGCGCCAGAATGGTCAGGGCCGCAACGCTCTGATCGTATTGCACGCCGAAAACATACGTGAATTGATGAGGATGTCCGCTTTGAGCCATGCGCTGAATGACCTGCTCGGCATTCAGCCGTGCCAGGGTCTGATCGCCGGAAAAGTGCAGCGCCAGAACCCGTAAGCGATGGGTGCTCATGCAGATAAAGGTATCGGTGTTCATGCCCAGCCGATTGAACTGGCGATTCTGTTCAAGGGCTTGCAGGTAATCACCGCGACACACGTCAACGATCATCTTTCCTGAAATGGCCTGCAACTGGCCCGCCAGATCATTGTGATGCTCGGCCAGTACCCGTGCGCTCATGAAAGCGTCCAGCGCTTCGGGCGTGTCGCTACGGGTATGAAAGGAAATGCTGCCCAGTGCCAGCTTCAGGGGGATCAGCAGCTTCGCGGGTGCAAGGGGATCGGTTTCCAGCAGCCTCAGTGCCTTGCGCACATAGAAGTCGTGTTCTTTGAGCAACGATAATTCCTGCCAGAGAGGTGTGCTGTTGGCAACCAGCTCGATGGCCAGCCTCTGCGCGTGAGCGCTGTTGAATCCCCACTCCAATGCTGTCCTTATGTCTTCCAGGCTGTAGATATAGCGGTCGATCCACTGCTGAGTGGGAATGTGCTCCCAGTCTTGCTGGGCCTGTTGCATGAGCACGAGGCAGCGCCGTGCATGGCGTTCGCGAAGCTCGGGCAGTTGTTCGTGCTGGAGCAGTTTTTCCAGTGCATGGCTGCGGGTGGTATCCAGCAAGTGATAGAGGATCTCGTCGTCCACGAACTCGACATTGAGCAGCGACTTGCTGACCAGTTGGGGAAGGATGGCCAGGACTTCCTGCGGGCTGATCTGCGGATCCACCACCACCGCCATGACGGACTCCAGGGTGAAGCGGTCCTTGAAGATGCTCAGGCGTTGCAGGCACGTCTGCTCGCTGGCGCTCAGCATCTGGAAGCTCCAGTCCAGCGTGGCGCGCAAGGTCTGATGGCGAGCCAATCCATCCGGATGGCTTTGGCCGTGTAGACGGAAACTGGTTTGCAGGTGTTCAAGCAGTTTGCTGAAACCCAGGTTACCCACCTGAGCAGCGGCCAGTTCGATGGCCAGGGGAATACCCTCCAGGCGCTGGCATATCTCAATGGCCATGGGCAGGTTGGCTTCGGTCAGTTCAAAGTGTTCCTGACTGGCCATGGCGCGTTCGACGAACAATTGCAGGGCCGCAAAATTCATGGCTTCGGCGCTGCTCGTACCCTCGAAGGGCGGGCAGTCCAGAGGTTCCAGGCGCTCGACCCATTCGCCATCGACCTGCAGGCTTTCGCGGCTGGTGATCAGAATGTGTACATCGGGGGCGCTGCGCAGAATGCTTTCGCTCAGCAGGGCAATGGTATCGACCATGTGCTCGCAGTTGTCGATCACCAGCAGCATCCTGCGATCGTGCAGGTAGGCGCCAAGATGGCTCATGGGGTCGTCATCGTGTATAGCGATGTCGAGCAGCAGGGCCAGGTGAGTCGCGACCATTGCCGGATCGGTCAGGGGCGCCAGGTCCATGAGACGAATGCCATCGCGATACTGGCCGATCAACTGCTCCGCAACCCGCAGGGCGACGGTGGTCTTGCCGATGCCGCCGGGGCCGGTCAGGGAAATGAAACGGTGTTGTTGCAGTTGGCTTGCCAGCCTGCTTACCAGTGCATCACGTCCCAGGATGCGCGATTGACGAGTGGGCAGATTGTGGCTGGTCGAGATTTTCATAGGGGCATCTGGCCTGTGTTCGACCCGTTGCAGGGCGATGGGAGCAACAAAGCTGTAACCACGTTGTGCAACTGTAACAATATAACGCTGTCCCGCCTGGCCATCGCCCAGCGCTTTGCGCAGCGCAGCCATATGTACGCGCAGATTGCTGTCCTCGACCACAGTCTTGGGCCAGACATGGGCAATGAGTTGTTGTTTGCTGACCGTATCCCCGGCATGTTCGATAAGGATCAACAGGATATCCAGGGCGCGACTGCCCAGCCGCACGGGACGGTCGGCTTCCAGCACCAGACGTTGCTGCGGGTAGATCCGATAAGGGCCGAAATGCACGGCCGGCTCGGTGAGAAGGGTCAAGGGTTCATTCCTGTTGTGTCGCCTGGGATTCTGTTTTTCGGGCAGACAAGTACGCTCTCGAGCTTGCTCGTGATGCGACTTTCAATCTAGCCCTTATTTCAGAATCCGCTGGCGGCAAACACTTTGCTGTTATCTGTGTTCTTTAGCGCATGACCGCGCCAAGTAAAGGGATTGATGCCTTCGGTACGGGAAAAAATATGCGAGAAGTGCGATTGATCACAGAATCCGCACTCATGACTTATCTGGGTCAAGGTCATGTCCGTGTGCTGGATCAGGCACTTTGCGCGAGCGATGCGCTGGCAGCGAATCCATTCCTGAGGCGAAAGGCCGGTGCTGCGTTTGAAGGCTCTGGAGAAATAGCTTCTGGACAAGGCACAGGCGCGGGCCAGTTCGGAGACTTCGATGTTTTCACCCAGTTTTTCGAGGATCAACTGTTTGGCCAGACGCTCGCGCCAGAGGGTCAGGCCGCCGCTGACGGCTGTCTGTTGCTTGATGCCGTCCATGGTTTTGCATATCGAGCAGGGGTATTGCGGAACCTGAGTCATGGCAATGTCCATTGTCGCGTGAAGGTGCAAATGAGTTGGCTGTTTTGTCAGCACCTTTCGATGGGCAAAAGTCTGCGCAGAGAGCGCCATTCTTGGGTGAGGGAACAGGGCTGACGAGTTAATCGTTGTTAATTTCGCAGGCGACGATCAGCCGCTATCGGTTTTGCGCAGCGCTCTGGCCTGCGCTTTCCAGTACTCGCTCAGCGAGTTTTCAGCCAACTGAGAAAGCCGCCTTTCTTGACCTGGGCAGGTCTTGCCAGCAGCGCCGAATGACTGTTCTTCTGCCGAACCGCCTGCAACTTGTGCAGCGCGTTATTGACCTGGCCGGATTGCTCCATACAGGCACGTGCGACGTTCTTGTCGATTCGATAGATGATGCTGGAGGTCATTGCCGTGAATCGCGCTTCGGACGGTGTATCCGCGAGAATGCTTTGCTCGCCCATGACCTCGCTCGGCCCCATGCGGCCCGCCTCGACTTGCTCGTTGCCGTTGGCCACCGAGGCACTGACCACCCCTGTGGCAATCACGAACAGGTAATCGGCAACCTCGTCGAAATCCAGCACCACTTGCCCCGCCGAGTACTGCTGCGCGGTCATGTGTTGTGCCAGTCGGTCGCGTTCCGGCTCGCTCAATGAGCGGAAGACTTTCACCTCTTCCAGCAGAGTGCGGGCACGGGACGTCGGTTCGCTGCTGCCGTCGAGCTGACGGACGATGCCTGCGGCTTCCAGATGGCGGTGCGCGAGGTCGAAGAGTTGATTACGCACTTCGCCTTTCTTGCTCAGGTCCGCGATAAAACCGCTGGCCACATATTCGGACATGCTTTCCCCGGCTTCCTTGAGCACTGCTTTCGGGGCTGGGGAGAGCAACAGGCTGCTGCTGCCCTGCAAGGTACGATCCAGTGCATCAAGCACACGGCGCGGGCGGATATGATTCGGCACCTGAATGCTGATCGAGACACCGTGCATGTGAGTCGGCCTGCTCAGGTTGACGATCTTGGCCTTGGCCGCCACGGAATTGGGCACGACGGCCGTGCTGCCTGCTCCGGTCAGCAAATGTGTGGCGCGCCAGTCGATATCGGTCACCTTGCCTTCGATACCGTCGATCGCGACCCAGTCATCGACCTGATAGGGCTTGGTGGTGTTAAGCACGATCCCGGAAAACACATCGCTCAAGGTGCTTTGCAGCGCCAGACCGACAATGATTGCCACGGCACCCGAAGTTGCCAGAAGCCCTTTGACGGGCAGATCCAGCACATAACCGGCTGCCGCGACCACAGCGATCAGAAACACCAGCGCGCCAATCACGTCCTGCAGCAGGCGTCCGCTATGACCGATGCGATGCATCAGGGCCAGGCCAATCAACACTGTCAGCACACGGGCTGCGTACACCCACCAGAGAATCGCCAGTGCCGTGGCGCCCAGTTGCAGCACGCTGTCATCCGGCCAGGCCGGTGCCTGCAACGGGCTGATACCGGCATTGATGATAAGCGTACTGAAGGCCAGAAACAGACCCAGGCGAATACCGACCCGAATCACTCGAAGCTGGATGGGTGACAGATGCCAGATCGACACATCGGCCAGCAGCAACAGGGCACTCCACAGCAGGGGATGGCTCAGCAGAAAGGACATGGTGCGACTCCGGCATGACAGGCTGAAACCTGCCCGTTGGGGGCAGGTTATGGCGGGCTGGGTATCAGTTGCCGAGGTGGGTTTTCAGCTCGTTCGCCGCCTGACGCATCGCGGCGCGGACTTCAGGGATCTGGTTCAGCGGGTTGAGCAGGCCGAAGTCATGGATCATCCCGTTGTAGCGCACCGCCGTAACCGGTACGCCTGCCGCATCCAGCTTGCGGGCATAGGCTTCGCCTTCATCACGCAGCACGTCGAACTCGGCGGTCTGCACCAGCGCCGCAGGCAGGCCGCGCAATTGTTCGCTGCTGGCTTGCAGAGGCGAGGCATGGATCTGGGCGCGCTGGCCGGCATCGGTGGTGTAGTTGTCCCAGAACCACTTCATCATGCCTTTGGTCAGGAAATGACCTTCGGCAAACTGCTGGTAGGAGCCGTTATCGAAGTTCGCATCGGTGACCGGCCACAGCAGCAACTGGAAGCGCAGCGCCGGTGTTTTCTGTTCCTTGGCCATCAGTGCAACGACTGCTGCCATATTGCCGCCGACACTGTTGCCCGCCACCGCCAGACGGCTGCCATCGACGCCGATCTGCTTGCCGTGCTCGGCCACCCAGCGGGTTGCGGCATAGGCCTGATTGATTGCTGTCGGGTACCGGGCTTCAGGCGATGGCGTGTAATCCACATACACGGCTACCGCACCGGAGCCGACCACCAGATCACGGATCAGTCGCTGGTGAGTCGGGAAGTCACCCAAAACCCAGCCGCCACCGTGGAAGAACATGAACACCGGCAGGTCACCCTTGATCTTGGCAGGACGGACGATCTTGAGGGTGATCTTCTGACCGTTGGCATCAATCGAACGCTCGCTGACCTCCACGCCCGACAGATCCACCTTGACCGAGGTCTGCGCGCCGGCCAGGACTGCGCGGGCATCCTTGGGGCTCAGTTGTTCAAGCGGTTTGCCACCGCCAGCGGCCAGGGCTTCGAGAAAGGCCTGAGTGTTGTGTTCGACGCCAGGGCTGCCAGCGGCAAAGGCACTATTGACGGACAGGGCGAGCAGGGTCGTGGTCAGGGCTTTTTGCAGAGTGTTCATGGGATCAGTCCTTTTGAAAAACGAAAGTGGTTGGCGGATAAGGGCAGTCCTGGCTTCGGGCCTTGTCTGCACCATGGACACAGATTAATAGGGTGATGAAAGGCGAAAAAGCGGCTATAAAGCGTTTAACTGTCAACCAGGTTGTGACAATGAACCCCTTTGAAGATATGCGTATTTTTTGCCAGGTCATGGAGTCGGGCAGCTTCACGGCGGCCTCCGACAAACTGGGCCTGTCCAAGCAGTTCGTCAGTCGTCGCCTGATGCAGCTCGAAGAGCGGCTGGGCGTGCGCTTGCTCAATCGCTCAACTCGCCGCCTGGATGTCACCCCGCTGGGGCAGAGCTATTACGAATCGGCCTTGCGCCTGCTGGGCGACGTCGAGCAGGTCGAGCAAGGCATTTCGGGGCAGAACAGCGAACCACGCGGGACCTTGCGCCTGAGCGCGCCGCTATCATTTGCCGTGGCGCATCTGGGTTGCCTGCTTCCGTTGTTTCTGCAGCGCTACCGGGATGTGGCAGTGGAGGTGGACCTGAGTGATCGGCCGGTGGACCTGCTCAGCGAGGGCTATGATCTGGTGCTGCGTATTGGCGTGCTGGAAGACTCCAGCCTGATTGCCCGGCGTATCGCAACAATTGACCGGGTGTACTGCGCCAGCCCTGCATATCTGGCTGAACGGGGACGTCCGGAAAAACCTGAAGACCTCCACGCCCACGACTGCTTGCCCTATGGCCATAACCGTCAGGTGCAGTGGCGTTTTCAGGGCAGCGGCAAACCCGTGAGCCTCAATGTCAGCGGGCGGATGCGTACCAATAACGGCGAGTTGTTGCGAGATGCGGCGATTGCCGGGCTTGGCATCACCTACTTGCCGACCTTCATTGTCGGGGCCGCGCTGAGCAGTGGAAGTCTGGTCAGGGTGCTGGATGACCTGCGTCCCGAGCCCCTCACATTGTCGGCGGTTTATCCACAGCATCGTCAGGCTTCAAGGCCGGTGCAGGCCCTGATCGAGTTCTTGCGCGAACGGTTGGCAACCAGCGATACCCTTTGAGCTGACAGGGTGATAACTGAGCTGTTTGCATATTAGGCTAGATCGAAAATGAATTTAGATAATGTTTTTTAGAATGATAGGGTTCTAAGAATTCGTTTCAAACATTGAAACCGTTATCAAAAAATCGGCTACCGCACCTGCGGATCCAGACCCCATTTCGATCCAGTGGAGATTGCACGTGCCCGACAACACCCTTGCCCGATGGAAAAAAAGCGTTCTGTCCGGTCTGTTCCTGACGCTTGCGGCTTCGTTGAATGCTCAGGCCGCTGATCTGGTGGTGGGCGACCAGAGCTACAGCGCCCGTACCGTGATGGAAGCTGCGGGTGTGCTCAACGACCTGCCTTACGAACTGGAATGGAAGCAGTTCACCGCCGGCTCGCCAGTGGCCGAAGCCTTGAACGTTGGCAGTCTGGATATTGGCCTGCTGGGGGATTCGCCGGCGCTGTTCATGGGCGCTCTGGGCGCACCGATCAAGGTCATCGGCGTGTCGCGGCAGAATCTGGATGGCGTGGCCATCGTGGTACGCAAGGACTCTTCCATCAAGAGCGTTGCGGATCTGGCAGGCAAGAAAGTGGCGATCTGGAAAGGCTCTTTCAGCCAGCAATTGATGCTCACCGCACTGGACAAGGCGGGTGTGCCCCGTGATGCCGTGGACTATCGTTATCTCAGTGCGCTGGATTCTTCTCACGCTCTGGACGGTGGTTCGGTGGATGCCATTGCGACCTGGGAGCCCTACGTCACCCAGCAGGAACGCCAGGGCGCCAGGATCATCATCACGGCCAAGGGGCTGATTCCGGCCCAGAGTTTCATTGTTGCCAACGACAAGGCCATCAAGAACAAGCGTGCCCGGATCAACGATTTCCTTCAGCGTTTGCAAGCGGCCCGCGACTGGTCGGTGCGTGATCCGAAAAACAGCGAAACCTACGCCAACGCCTGGTCAGGCCTGACCCGAGCCGACGCTGAAGTCGCCCGCCGCTGGTTCTCCCGCTCGCAGATCGTCGTGGTACCGATTACACCTGAAGTGATTGCGGGCGCGCAGCAGACCATCGATTTTTTCAACAGTGCCGGGCTGACCAAAAGCTATCCTGCGGCCAGTGTGTTCGATGAGTCGTTCAATTCGGCGCTTAAATTGCAGGAGCAGGTTTCACGTTGATTCATGCTTTATTCGCGAATGAATTCCACACCCGGCTGTTGGAGCGAATTCATTCGCGAAACCCCACGCCCCAACCACTCAGGAGCCCTTCACCATGACGTTCACTTCATTGCACTGGGGCGTCTACCGCCCACAGGTTGTGGACGGAAAGCTTGAAGCGCTGGTGCCCGCCGAGTGGGACAAGGACCCTTCGCCCATCGGTGATTCGGTGGCAGGCGCCATCACGTCGCCGACCCGTATCAAGCGTCCCGCCGTGCGTCGCAGCTTCCTTCAGGAGTCCGGTGGTCGGCCTGAACTGCGTGGCCAGGAGCCTTTCGTCGAAGTGTCCTGGGACGTTGCACTGGATCTGGTCGCCCGAGAGCTGAAGCGCATCAGGGGCGAGCATGGCAATCAGGCCATCTTTGGCGGCAGTTATGGCTGGGGCAGTGCAGGGCGTTTTCATCATGCCCAGAGTCAGTTGCATCGCTTCCTCAACTGCCTGGGTGGTTATGTGTTCAGCACCGACAGTTACAGCCTCGGCGCAGGTCGGGTGTTGATGCCGCATATCGTCGGCAATATGGACTGGCTGCTGGCGGCGCATACCTCCTGGAAGAACCTGGCCGAGCATTGCGAGCTGTTCGTGGCCTTCGGTGGCTTGCCCGCCAAGAACGCCCAGACCAGCCCCGGCGGTGCCAGCGATCACCTGCTGGCTGATGCCTTGCAGGCGATGTCGAAAGCGGGTGTGGAGTTCGTCAATGTCAGCCCGTTGCGCGATGACTTGGTCGGCCCTGAAAAGAATGAATGGCTGGCGGTTCGTCCCGGCAGCGATACGGCGCTGATGATGGCGTTGTCCTGGGTCTTGATTACTCAAGGGTTGTATGACGAAGCCTTTGTGCAGCGCTATACCGTGGGCTATAAGCGCTTTCGCGAGTATCTGCTGGGGCATGTCGACGGGCAGCCAAAGGACACGCAATGGGCCGAGCAACTGACTGGAATCCCGGCCCGCCAGATCACCGAACTGGCGCAGCGCATGGCCAGTAAGCGGACCATGATCAATGTCGCCTATTCCTTGCAGCGCTCCATTCATGGCGAACAACCGTTCTGGATGACCGTGACCCTGGCCGCGTTGCTGGGGCAGATCGGTTTGCCGGGAGGCGGTTTTGGTCTGGGCTATGGCTGCATGAACAATACGGGCAGCGGTCGCAAGGCATTCTCGGGGCCACGCTTCGAGCAGGGCAGCAACCCGGTCAAGGATTTTATCCCGGTGGCGCGTGTCGCCGACATGCTGCTCAACCCCGGCGAGCCTTTCGATTACAACGGCCAGCAGCGGCACTATCCCGACATTCGGCTGGTGTACTGGGCCGGCGGTAATATCTTCCACCACCATCAGGACCTCAACCGCCTGCTGGATGCCTGGCAGCGGCCTGAAACCATCATCGTTCACGAGCAGTACTGGACCGCCCAGGCCAGGTACGCCGATATCGTCCTGCCTGCGACCACGGCGCTGGAGCGCAATGACATCGGCAGCTCGGCTTCCGACCGTTTCATGATCGCCATGGAGCAAGCCATCGAGCCGGTGGGCGAAGCCCGCGACGACTATTCGATCTTTGCCGACCTGGCGCAGCGCCTGGGCTTTATCGATACCTTCACCGAAGGGCGTGATGCATCGGCCTGGCTGCGTCATATCTATGAGCAGTCTCGCGAGCGGGCTGAAACCTTTGGCGTACAGTTGCCGGACTATGACCGGTTCTGGCGCGACGGCCTGTTCGAGGTGCAATACCCCGAAACCGACATGATTCTGCTCAAGCCTTTTCGCGATGATCCGCAGGCCAACCCTTTGCCCACACCTTCAGGGCGTATCGAAATTTTCTCCGAGCGCATTGCCGGGTTCGGTTACGCGGACTGTCCGGGGCATCCGGTCTGGCTGGACAAGCCTGCGACCTCATTTCCCTTGCACCTGCTGTCCAACCAGCCGCGAACCCGCCTGCACAGTCAGTACGATCATGGCGCCTATAGCCGCGCCTCGAAGATCCGCGAACGCGAGCCATTGACCCTCAATCGCCGCGATGCCCAGGCACGCGGTATTGGTGACGGCGATGTGGTCAAGGTCTTCAATGAGCGCGGTGCTTTTCTGGCCGGGGTGATTGTCTCGGACGACATTCGTCCTGGTGTCGTGCAGATCGCCACGGGAGCCTGGTTCGACCCTCTGATACATGGCCAGAAGGGCTGCCTTGAGAAACATGGCAACCCGAACGTGATCACCCTCGATGCAGGGTCTTCAAGCCTGTCTCAGGGCTGCTCGGCACAAACCGCATCGGTGGAGGTTGTGAGGTGGGATCAGGCGTTGCCTGAAGTGACGGCCTTTGAGCCGCCACTTCTGACGTCATGCTAATCGTTGACCTGAATGATCCCTTCCCGAACGGCGAAAAGCACCAGACTGGCAAGGTCGTGAATCCCCAGACGATGCATGACCTGGGAGCGATGGGCTTCCACCGTCTTGACGCTCAGGCCAAGACCCAGTGCGATGGAACGGGTCGATTCGCCACGGGCGATCAGGCGCAGGATTTCAAGCTGTCGTTCGGTCAGTGAAAAATTTCCGGATCTTGTGGGCGAGTGGGGCGTGAGGCTTTTCTTGACTGCCTCGCTGACCACCAGCGGCACGACCTCCGAAGACAGGTATTGATCGCCATGCTGCAATGCTTGCAGGGCCAGTTCCAGCTCCAGAAAACTGGCGCTCTTGAGCAGATAGCCCTGGGCACCCAGTTGCAGGCACTTCATGACAAAGCCTGAGTCGGTATGTGTCGACAGCATCAGCACCTTGGAGCAGGGCGCATGCACCGACAGTTCTTCCAGTGCATGCACGCTGCATGATCGCTCCATGGACATGTCCAGCAGGACGATGTCCGGCGACAGCAGGCAAGCCAGCTGGATGATGCTGTCTCCATCGCCAGCTTCACCGACGATTTCGTATTCGTGTTGTTTTTCCAGTAGTGCCCGGATACCCGCCCGAAACAATGGGTAGCTATCAGCGAGCAGAATTCGGCAAGGCATATTTCCGGCCTGTGTCGCATGGGAAGGGTATAGCTGGCAACGAGTGAAAGCTACGATTACTGTTCTCCCGTGGGAGTTGATGATAGCCCGCTGATAGCGGACTGCATCCGTGCGAAATACGGCCACTCAAAGGACATCCCTATCCCTGATTGTGGCGCTGGCATTGCGTTAGCCATGCCGTGCGCTGTCACCAAACTGTTGGATCAGTATCGGTACTCTGGACAGCGGTTCTATCGCTTGTGCAGCGCCCATGCGAATGGCTTCCTTGGGCATGCCGAAGACAATGCAGCTGGCCTCATCCTGAGCGACGGTATGGGCTCCGCTTTCACGCATGGCCAGCAGGCCGCGGGCGCCATCGTCACCCATGCCGGTCATGATCACGCCCAGGGTATTGGCGCCTGCATGTCTGGCCATGGAGCGGAACAGCACATCTACCGATGGCTTGTGCCGGTTGACCGGTGGGCCGTCGAGAACCTCGACCTGATAGTGGGCTCCGTTGCGCTTGAGCTGCATGTGCAGACCGCCGGGGGCGATCAAGGCCAGGCCGCTGTGAACGCGGTCCAGGTGTTTGGCTTCGCGGACTTCGATCTGACACAGGCTGTCGAGACGCCTGGCAAAATCGGCCGTGAATTTCTCCGGCATGTGTTGAACGATCACAATGCCCGGACAGTCACGTGGCAGTTGGCGAAGAATGAATTCCAGTGCCTGGGTGCCGCCGGTCGAACAGCCCAGAGCCACGACCCGGTCGGTGGTTCTGAGCAGCGGGTTTGCCGGTGGCGGCGGTGCCTCCGCGGCCTGGGTACGTGCAGGTGGCCGGAAAGCGCCTGGGCGGGTGCGGGCGGCTTCTTCGATCTTGCGGATCAGATCCCCCGAGATCTGCTCAAGGCTCTGTTTCAGGCCCAGCCGGGCCTTGGTGAAAACACCCACCGCACCGGCCGCCAGGGCTTCGACGGAAACACTGGCACCGGCTTCGGTCAGGGTCGAGCAGATCAGGGTCGGGGTCGGGCGCTCGCTCATGATCTGCCGCAGAAAGGTCAGGCCGTCCATACGCGGCATTTCCACGTCCAGAATGATGACATCCGGCCAGTCGCGCCGCATCTTGTCGATGGCGTAGATCGGGTCGCTGGCCTGGCCGATCACCTCGATACCGGGGTGGCTTGCCAGGCAATTGGTCAGTACCTGGCGAACCAGGGCCGAGTCGTCGACGATGAATACGCGGATCACAGAATATGTCCACCTGTCCTTGAGTTCTGTGTGATGACGGGCAACGTGACTTCATTGCGCTGGCATTCGATCCTGCCGCTCAGTCCATCGATCTGCAGGCGGCGGTAATGGTCGCCATTGAGATCGTGCAAGTCCACCGACCATTTGCGCAGGTGGAATTCCTTGCGGGCGAAATCGCTGTTGGTGTGGCCGATCTTGCGCAGGCCGTTGCCCTCGAAGCGCGTCATGCAGCCCCCGCCGAAAATGCCTTTGCGGTACTCGCTCGGGGTGGTGCCGTGACGCACCATGTCGGCATGCATGCGCTGGAACACGGCTTCACCGTAGCGAGTGTCGTGATCATTGCAGTTTGCGGTCGGGTCACGGGGCAGCAGGTAGTGCGACACTCCCAGTAACCGCCAGCGTGGATGCCAGAGAATGACTGATACGCAACTGCCCAGCAGCGTCGTGACCGGTCCGTCGTGGCGACCGAAGAAGTAATCACCGGGTCGCAGGAAAAGGGGTTGGTTTATAGACATTCGTACACCGAAGGCCTTACCAGCCGTACAGGTAGATCAAAACCGTGAATGCTTTCAGCATGACCTATGAATAAAAGGCCGCCTGGACGTAACTGACAGACAAGGCGCTGCACGATACGTTTTTTCTCTTCATTGTCGAAGTAAATCAATACATTACGCAGAAAAATCACATCAAACAGGCCCACGTCCTCTGACAAGGGTTGAACGATGTTGACTTCCTGTAGCGTGATACGGTCGCGCAGGGCTGCCTTGACCCTGAAGCGTCCGCTCATGTCTTCAATCCCCTTGAGGCAATAACGCTGCATCCAGCCTTCTGGAAAGTACTTGGCCTGCGTCAGATCATAGATACCCTCGTGGGCCTTTTGCAGCATGCTCAGGCTAAGATCGCTAGCCATGATGGACCAGTCCTGTGTAGTGGCACTTTCACTCAGAACCATGGCCAGAGTGTAAGGTTCCTCGCCCGATGAGCAGGCTGCACTCCATAGTCGTAACGATCCCCGTCGCCGTGCCAGCCACTGGCCCAGAAACTCGAAATGCGGGTTTTCGCGGAAAAAATAGGTTTCGTTTGTGGTCAGAAGATCGACCACCAGACGGCGCTCCTGCTTGTACAGGGGCTGTTCAAGCATGTGCAGGTATTCGGTGTAGCTGTCCAACTGGTAATAGCGAAGACGCTTCATCAGGCGCCCGGCAACCAGCGGGCGCTTGTTCTGCGCCAGCTGGATGCCCGAAGCATCAGCCATTAGCTTTTGCAGATGGAGAAACTCGGCGTCGCCGAGTGTCGGCATCTTCAAGGCTTCTGACATTTCAACTTCCCTTGAGCACAGCAAGACTGAGCTGGCGAATGTCATCCAGGGACAACACTTGTGCAATGTTCAGAATGATGGTGAAGGTCTGGTCGCGACGTGCCATGCCCGCGATGAAATCCGTACGGATACCGGCCCCGAACGGCGGTGCGGGCACCACCTGCTGCGGGTCGATATCCAGCACGGCGTCCACGGCATCCACTACCAGGCCGATGCGCTGGTAGAGGTCTTCCAGCGTCAGCTCGATGATCACGATGCAGGTGCGCTTGCCGGGCGTGGTCAGCTCGAAGCCGAAGCGCGCTGCCAGATCGAGCACCGGCACCACGTTGCCGCGCAGGTTGATCACACCATGGATAAAGGCCGGCATCATCGGTACGGACGTGACTTCGTCGTACTCGATGATCTCGCGCACCAGATCGATAGGCAGCGCATAAGCGGCGTCCCGCACTCGAAACGACAGGTGCTGGATGCTCATCGTGTCGGCGTCGGATAACCGTTCGACAGTTTGGGGAAGACTCATGATCGTACCTCCCGTTAGTTGAAGCTGACGAACTGGCCTTCATCGACCTGTGACTTGCCTCTGGACCACGGCTGCGTCGGGCTGCTGTAGTTGTCATTGGCGCGTGACTGAGGTTTCGATGAAGACTGTGCCTCGAAGCGGAAGAAGCCGATCAACTCCTGCAACTGGCCGGCCTGGGCATTCATTTCTTCTGCGGTGGCTGCCAGCTCTTCAGACGCCGAGGCGTTCTGTTGGGTGATCTGGTTCATCTGGCCCATGGCGATATTGATCTGCCCGGCTGCACCGCTCTGCTCCTGGGAGGCTGCTGTGATTTCCTGCACCAGATCAGAGGTCTTCTGGATATTGGGCACGATCTCGTTGAGCAGGCGCCCGGCCTGTTCGGCCAGTTGTACGCTGCTGGAGGCGACCTGACCGATTTCCTGAGCGGCTACCTGGCTGCGTTCGGCCAGCTTGCGCACTTCGGCTGCGACCACAGCGAAGCCTTTGCCATGATCACCTGCGCGAGCTGCTTCGATGGCGGCGTTCAGGGCCAGCAGGTTGGTCTGGTAGGCGATGTCGTCGATGATGCTGATCTTGTCGGCAATCTGCTTCATGGCCAGAACCGTGTCGCCTACCGCGCCGCCGCCTTGAACGGCGTCATTGGCAGCCTTGCCGGCGATGCCGTCGGTGATCTTGGCGCTTTCTGTGTTCTGGGAAATCGAGGCGGACATCTGCTCCACCGAGGCACTGGTCTGTTCGACACTGGCGGCCTGTTCGTTGGCGGCCTGGCTCAGGGATTGCGAGGTCGAGCTGACCTGCTCCGAAGCCGAGGAAAGCGAATCGGCGGCACTGCGCACATCGCCCAGAATGCTGCGCAGACGCACAGCCATGTTCTGCATGGCTGACAGCAGTTGACCGGTTTCGTCCTTGCTGTTGACTTCAAGGTCCTTGCTCAGATCACCCGCCGCCATGCGGTTGGCAGCTTCCACTGCGCCATTGAGCGGCTTGGTGATGCTGCGGGTGACCAGCACGCCGATCAGCATGCCCAGCAGGGTAGCCACGGCCACCAGCACAATCATCTGCACGCGGGAGCTTTCGGAGATATTGGTGATTTCCTGATTTGACTGCCCGGCCCGTTCTTTTTTGTAATCGACCACTTCACCCAGCATGCGATCGACTACCTCGGACGTCGATATGGCCTTTGGCAACAGATTGGTCGCCTCGCTGGCTTCCTGGAGCTGGCCGCTTTGTTGATGGGCGAGCAAGAGTTGCTTGGCTATGTTTTCGTATTCGGTCAGTGGTGCCAGCAAGCCATCGACTCTGGCCTGGCCCTCTTTGGTGATGAAGCTCTCGCGGGATTTGATGATCAGGGCGCGAGTGGTTTCCAGTGTGCTGCGAGTCATGTTGGCCGCGCTTTCCCGCTCTTCCTGAGTGGTGGAGAGCAGACTTTGGCGCATGGCGCGACCTGCGGTGATCAACTGGATATTGGCTTCCTGCAACTGGCTCATGCCCTCGACGTCGATATCGTACATGCGATCCGAAAGTCGGTTCACCTCGTCCAGGTTGCGGATGCCGAGCAAGCCAATGGTCGCGGTCAAGGCCACGACTATCAGAAAACCGAGTGTCAGCCTGACCCCTATCTTCATATTTCGGATGAACTGCATGCTTACATCTCCTGAAGGCTGCAAAAGTTAGTTGGCGCTGGCGACACTGGTTTGATTGGCGCTTTCGACCTGGGCTTGCAAATGGCGAAACAGGCTGGGGATATCCAGAATCAGTGCAACCTGACCGGACCCCAGAATGGTTGAGCCGCTGATACCGCGAAGGTGCTGGAACATCTTGCCCAGAGGCTTGATGACGGTTTGCAGCTCACCGTGCAACTGATCGACGATCAGCCCGGCCTGCTGGCGTCCCTGGCTGACCACGACAATGTTGCGACGCCGGGACGGCTCGGCCTTGATGCCGAAGTGACTGTTCAGCGCAATGCACGGCAGAGGTCTGCCGCGCAGGTTCAGATAGCCATAGCCGTTTTCCAGGGGCGGCGCGGTGGCCTCCATGCATTCGGTGACCACATCCAGCGGAATGACAAAGCTGTCCTGGCCCACACTGACCAGAAAACCATCGATGATGGCCAGGGTCAGCGGCAGGCGAATGCGGAAGGTGCAGCCTTCACCGGCAACCGAATCGATTTCGATCGTGCCGCGCAGTTGATCGATGGCGCTGCGCACGACATCCATCCCTACACCGCGTCCCGACAGGTTGGAAACCTGTTCGGCAGTGGAGAAACCGGCTTCGAATATCAGCAGGTGAATATCGCTGTCGCTCAATTGCGCATCAGGTTCGACCATGCCTTTGGCGATGGCTTTTTCCAGAATGCGTGCGGTATTCAGGCCGCGACCGTCATCGCTGATTTCCAGCACGATCATGCCGGAGTCGTGATAGGCATTGAGGCTTAGATTGCCCTCTGCCGGTTTGCCGACCGCCAGACGATCGGCGGCGGATTCGATGCCGTGGTCGATGGCGTTGCGAACCAGGTGGGTCAGAGGATCGGCCACCTTGTCGATCACCGACTTGTCCAGTTCGGTTTCGCCGCCACGAATGGTCAACTGGATTTTCTTGTCCAGTTCCTGGCTGACGTCACGCACCACGCGATGGAAGCGGTTGAAGGTTTCGCCCACTTCGACCATGCGCAGTTTCAGCGCGATTTCGCGAATCTGCTCCACGTGCTGAAGCACCGCCTGGGTGCTTTCGATGCTGCCATTGTGACCGCCCAGACGGGCCTGCATCTGTGCGCCGGCCGTGCTGATGACCAGCTCGCCTACCAGATTGATCAACTCGTCGAGCTTGTTGGCTGCAACCTTGACCATCGTGT
Organism: Pseudomonas sp. Irchel 3A18; assembly: GCF_900187465.1. NCBI lineage: Bacteria > Pseudomonadati > Pseudomonadota > Gammaproteobacteria > Pseudomonadales > Pseudomonadaceae > Pseudomonas > Pseudomonas sp. Irchel 3A18. The sequence goes on along the minus strand of NZ_FYDI01000004.1, from coordinate 222,597 downwards.
TTTCCACGGGGCGACGGTCGCGGTTGGGATTCGGAGCTGCCGCAGGTCTTTCAGGCGCGGCCACAGCTACCGGGGCCAAGGCCTGTACTTGCAGGACCGGAGCCTGTTCGACGACCGGGTACTGCTCGACGAGTGTCACGCCGGCCTCGGGCTCTGAAGTCAGTCGCTCGATCTGCAGGGTGCAGAAGTCCTGAATGAACTCGAAAACGTCTTCGATCTCGCTGGCCTGAGCGCTGCTGCGCAGGGTCAGGTTCAGTTCCAGATAGCAGTCTTCAGGATCAAGACTTCCCAGCTCCGGCAAGGACGGTGTCAGCGTCTGCATGCTCGTGATGGTGCCGAGCTTCTTGAGATAGCGCACGAAGGCTGCCGGGTCGAAACCGTTCTGAAACAGCTCCCTGGCAAATGCGATGGAAACCTGCCAGTCGTGTTCATCATCGTTGATGACCGCTTCGTTGCTGACTGACGTGGCATCTTCGGTTTCTACGGCTTCATGCCCCTGAGCCTTGGCCAGTGCTGCGAGCAGAGGCGCCTGACGGCTTTCGTTGGCTTCCATCACACCGTTGTCGGGGTCTACGCTTTCGAGCATGGTGCTCAACTCATCCATGCACTTGAGCATGAGTGAGGTGAGGTCCGAGGTCAGCACCCGCTGCCCGTCGCGCACCGACATCAACAGGCTTTCCAGATGATGGGTGAGGGTGACCAGCGGCGTCAGCGAGAAGATCCCGGCCGAACCCTTGAGGGTGTGAACGGCACGAAAAAGACCATTGACCGCGTCGTGATCGTCCGGGGTGGTTTCAAGACGCAGCAGGCTGTCTTCGGCATCCTTGAGCAGGTCCCGGCCTTCATCCAGAAAGCCCTGCAATAACTGATTCCACTGTTCGCCACTGAGCATCGGTCAATCCTCGGCCTGAGCCACAGGTTGGAGCACATCCAGAGCCAGCAGCCCGGTCATTTCCATCACGCTGGGCGAAGCTGCACTGACACTGGCTGATGCCCCGCTCAATGACAGTTCGCGCTGCAACGCCAGCAATAGCTGAACGCCGGCGCTGTCGATTTCATCGACGCCGCTGAGGTCCAGTTGCCAGGCCTGGGCCTGTGTTGAGATCAAGGGCATGAGCAACTCATGTGCCTGCCTGACTTCGTAGATGGTCAGGTCGCCTTTCACATGCATCAGCGTGGGTGTGTCTTGCGTCCCTTCGGTTATCGAGAACATGGGCTTACCCCAGCAGTTTCTCGACCGCAGCGAGCAACTGCTGAGGCTGAAAAGGTTTGACGATCCAGGCCTTGGCACCCGCGGCCTGGCCTTCGGCTTTCTTGGACTGCTCGCTTTCGGTGGTGAGCATGATGATGGGGGTGAAGCGGTATTCGGGGCGTGCCTTGACCTCTTTGACCAGGCCGATGCCATCGAGATTGGGCATGTTCACGTCACTGATGATCAGGTTGACCTTCTGCCCGGTGAGCTTGCTGAGGGCATCGCGCCCGTCTACAGCCTCGATCACTTGATGCCCTGCGCTGCTCAGGCTCATTCTCACCAGTTGGCGCATCGATGCAGAGTCATCGACGATCAGTACGGTCTTGGCCATGTTCGGAACTCTCGTATAGGGAAAAAGCAGGAATCAGAAAAAAGTGATTTCGCTGGCGGCGGCCTGTGGTCGCCCGTGGCGCTCTTCTTCCGTAGTGAAGCGCTGACGCAGGCGATCCAGCCAGGCGTGCGGGTCATCGAGACTCTCGTCCTGACTGTGCAGGGCGCTGAGCAGTTGTTGCTGGTCGGCCTGGACATGATCGAGCATCTGATCGGCACGATCCTGGAACTGCAGGTTGACCATGATCGAGTGGATGTCGCGCTGGGTATCGCGGGCATCGCGTTGCAGTGCATGGGACGAGTCGGAGAGTTCGTTGAGGTTCTCTCCAAGGCGTGCCATGACCTGAGTGACCGAGTCGTTGAGGAAGTCCAGATTGCTACGCTCGCTTTCGCCCAGTTCGGCTGCGGCGGTGATGGTGGACTGGATGGCCTTGTTGATCTCTTCGACCTTCGTGTCCATGCCCTGGCCTGTCTCGGCGGATAGCGAAGAAAGCTTGCGCACTTCATCGGCTACCACCGAGAAACCGCGACCATGTTCCCCGGCACGAGCGGCCTCGATGGCGGCATTGAGGGCCAGAAGGTTGGTCTGGCTGGCGATTTCCTGCACGCGCTTGGCCATGAATTGCAGCTGGCTGGCATAGCTGTCGAGCTTGCTGATCGTCGTCGTCAATTCCTGCTGGCGCTGACTGCTGGCGTTGAAGGAGCGAGTCACTTCCTCGAGCCGCTGGTTGGCTTCAAGCAGGCTCGCACCGACACCGCCATTGCCCAGAATGTTTTCAGAGTTGTTGAGGCTGCTTTCCAGGCGGGTCGCAATATTGCTGAAGCTGTTGAACAGTTCGCTGATATTGGTTTGCAGCAGGTCACGGCTCTGGTTGATGCTATCGCTCCAGCTGGGGACGATGGTGTGCAACAGAGCCGGTACGTCGGGTTGGCCTTGGGGTTGGGACAAATCAGAATGGGCGTTTTCAGGTGCAATCTGTGAGGCCGGGGACCTGGAACGCAAGTGCAGCGCCACGGTAGTGGCCCCGATAATGGCCAGGCCGATGGCTGACACTGTGTTTTGTCCCAGTATTATTCCAGTGGCACCGAGTACGAGCCCAAGCCAAAAACCAATGTAGATAGCCATGCTCGCATCCATTCGATTGTCTTAAAGATAATCGGATAGTAGCGATGGTAAATTGACGTCAATATCGGGATAACCCCTAATCCTTATTCCATGAGCGGTAGGCTCTACGATGAGAGTTTATGGGTTTTTAGTTGACCGAGTCGTCAGGTAAAAGTCCTTTTTCCAATGATTTTTGATCGGGGTTGCGCTGTCTCTGGTGTGAGTGAGTGGTGTGTTTCCTAGGTGAATGGCTTAAGGGTTTGGCTGTTTTAGTGTTTTCAGGGGACAAACTAATATGAGTTTTAGATAGATTTACTATCACGATGCGGCAACTAGTGGAGGGCGAGTTTCAACGAGGATTTAAAAGGAGGGAGAAGTAAAGTATCAGTTTCTAAAGGATTGATCGGAGAGGGTTTTAATATTGAATGTTGCATTTTTATTTTTGTTGGCGTCCTCACGAAGTTGGTCGTGAAAACGCCTCTCACTTAGAGTGATCATCATCGGAAAAGACGATTTGATGATGTTTCTATAAAGGCGTGCTGCGCGCCGCGAAAACGGACTTGCCCACACCCTGAAGGACAGCGTCGTTTTGCGGCGTATGGACCCTCCCGCACAGCACGTTGCGGTAATGCCGTTGCAGCGGATTGCTGCGCGACAGGCCGGGATTGCCAGTCGCTTCAATGGCCAGCTCTACAGCGCGGAGGGCATTGCCGGTTACCAGGTATTTGATCTGCGCGGCATTTTTCGTCGGGACCAAGCCTTGGGCGGCAGACTGCAACAGGTTCTGATTGGCGAACAGCAAGGTATCGATATGCCCGACGGCTTCCTGAAAGCGGGGCAGGGTCGACAGTGCCGCACCCAGGTTGGACGGCTTGCGCTGTTCCAGCCATTGCACCAGCCAATCCCTTGCCGAGTGGGCGATACCGTCATAGACCGATGACAGCAGCACCGACATCCACAGCAGGCCCGAGGCATCGAGTTCCGGCTGTGGCGCACTCCAGCGGCTGACGCTGACCGCATGCTCCAGCGGCACCAGCACATCCTCGAAAATCACTTCATGGCTGCTGGTGGCACGCATCCCCAGGTGGTCCCAGTCCTCGACTATCCTGATGCCGGGCGTGTCCTTGTGTACCAGCCAGGCACCGACCAGGGGATCTTCATCGTCACTGCGAGCCCAGACGCTGAGCCAGGTCAGGCCATGGCTCCCGGTGGAGTAGATCTTGCTGCCGCTGATCCGCCAGCCTTGCGGGGTGCGGCGGGCGATGGTGGCTGGCAGACCGCCGCGAGCCGGGGTTCCGAGATCCGGTTCCACGCGCAGGGCATTGATCAGCGCCCCATCCTGCACGGCCTGTTTTGCGACCAGCACACGTAAATCCTTTGGCCAGCTTTTGCTTTCCTGTAAACGGGAATGCTGGATGTACTGCATGACCAGAATCAGCGCTGTGGACGGTTCACCCTTGGCAACGGCGCTGACGGCTTGCAATGCCTGAACCAGATCGGCGCCACCGCCGCCCAGGTCTGTGGGCACCGTCAGGCCCAGCAGGCCGTGTTCATGCAGCAGACGAAAGTTGGCGTGAGGAAATTCGCCGCTGACATCGTAGTGCTCTGCGGTTTCGGCCAGTTGGGCGGTGATCTGCGCGAGCCGGGCGGTGAAGGCCTCGGCTGATTCGGCAGTGTGCTGTGGGCGAAGCTGGGAAAGGCTCATGCCACGGCTTCCTCTCTGGCGCTGACGGCCTGGGCGTCCGGTGCATGGCGATTGACCGGAACCGACAGACCAAAGTGCTCGCGCAGGGTGGCACCGGTGTATTCGCTGCGGAACAGGCCGCGTTGCTGCAACAGCGGTACGACCAGCTCGGTGAAGTACTGCAGGCCGTCGGGCAGCAATGAGTTGATGATGAAACCATCGGCTGCACCTTGTTCGAACCAGGTCTGCACCGCATCGGCGACCTGCTCGGGCGTGCCGACGAAATCGCGACGCGGACGCGAGAAATACAGCGCAACTTCACGCAGGGTCAGGCCTTCGTCCCTGGCCAGTTGCTTGATCCGGTCCGAACCGCCTTTCTGGCTGTTGGAGCCCAGGTCACCCAGCTCGGGGAACGGCTCATCCAGCGGGTACTGGCTGAAATCGTGATCATTGAACGGACGGCCCAGCGCCACGATGGCATCCTCGATGGACACCAGTTCCACCGCCTGCTGGTAACGACCTTCGACTTCGGCTTCGTCGCGGCCGATGATCGGGCGAATACCCGGCAGGATCGACAGTTCGTCGGGATTACGGCCGAATCCGGCTGCACGTTTTTTCAGGTCTCGGGAATAGGCTTTGGCATCTTCCAGGGTTTCGGCGTGTACAAAGATGGCATCGGAATACTCCGCTGCGAAATTGCGCCCGTCCTCGGAAGTGCCGGCCTGGAACAGTACCGGATGGCCCTGGCGGGAGCGGGAAATATTCAGCGGACCTTTGACCTGAAAGAACTCGCCTTGATGGTTGAGCGCATGCAGCTTGCTCGGGGTAAAGAATTCGCCTGTCTGCTTGTTGCGGGCGAAGGCGTCGTCTTCCCAGGAGTCCCACAGGCCCTTGACCACCGAGACGTGTTCTTTGGCAATGCGATAGCGAACCGCATGGGGAGGGTGCTCGCCCTTGCTGAAGTTGTCGGCAGTGCCGCTGAGCCATGACGTGACCACGTTCCAGCCTGCGCGACCACCGCTGATATGGTCCAGCGAAGCGAACTGCCGAGCGACCTGAAAGGGTTCTGTGTAGCTGACGGTGACCGTCGCCACCAGACCGATGTGCTGTGTGGTGGCCGCCAGTGCCGAGAGGATGGTCAGCGGTTCAAAGCGGTTCAGATAATGCGGGCTGGATTTTTCGTGGATATGCAGGCTGTCGGCAATGAAAACGAAATCGAATTTGGCCGCTTCGGCCAGGGCGGTCTGCTGCTTGTAGAAACCGAAATTGACACTGGCATCCGCCAGCGCATCCGGATGGCGCCATTCACCCCAACCGTGGCCCACGCCATGAACCATGGCTCCGAGTTTCAAGTGACGTTGTGTGCTCATGTCGAGTGCTCCTGAATGGGTGTCGTGGGCTGACGGCTCTGGCGGTCAGCAGTCCCTGCCTGGGTGAATGAGATTGAAGTTATTCCTATAAGAAACCGATGTGAAGTATCTTTTGGTTATATGCTAATTATGTAATTAACTGATCTTTATTATTTAAAATATAAATAATATTGATTTTGTTGTGCGTCCGCGAAGAGTCCAGTGAAGAGCAACGCAAAATCAGATCACATTGAAACCATGGGTCCCGTCGCGGCCCAATTGCTCCACCAGACCAAACTCCCAGTCCAGATAAGCCTGCATCGCCTCGCGTGGTGCATCGGTGCCTTCATAGGGACGGCGATAGCGATCGATGCGCGGCGAGGCCAGTCGGCTTTCGCCGTGTTCCAGTGGCAGGCCTGCCTTGATCCAGCTGGCGGTCCCGCCGTTGAGCAGGAACACCTGCCTGCCGGTCAAGGCCTCTACCTCGGCCACCGCCAGGCGGGCCAGACGGCTGCTGCCGCATGTCAGTACATAGCGTTCTGCGTGTGGCACTTTGTTCAGGGCCTGTGCGAGATCCGCCCGCAATGTCCACCAGGCGCCGGGGATATGCTGCTTGACGTAGTTGGCGCTGGCAGTGAAGTCGAGTACTGCGACATTGCCGTCGGTTTGCCATTGAGCCAGGGTTTCAGGGCTGATTTCCTCGACCTGAGGCGGCGCAGGGAAGGGAGCATCCCAGTCACCCGTTTCGCTGAAGTCTGCCGCTTGCAGATCATCGATCACAAACACTTCCCAACCCAGCTGGGCCAGCCAGGACGCCGACATGTTGGCCCGTACGCCGTCATCGTCCACCAGCACCAGACGCGCACCGCGCACGCTGGCGAAGTGATCGGTTTCCTGCACCAGTTGTCCGCCGGGCGTGGAGCGAGCCGCAGGCAGATGGCCTTTGGCGAATTCTTCCGGGGTGCGTACATCGAACAGATACGTGGTGCGTGTGGCGTCGGCCTGCCAGCGTTGCAGGTCGGCGCGGCTGGCGCGTTGTACGCCGGCCTTGTCGGCAACCTTGCGGGCATCGGCACTGGCCACTTCACGAGTTTCCTCGCTGACTGCCGCGAAGCGACGTGCCTGACCGTGATCCAGTGTCTGTCCGGCCAGCAGCCAGCCGATGGTGCCGTTGCGCAGTGCGTTGATCCGATTGGGAAGGCCCGCGTTGACCAGCGACTGAGTCCCAATGATGCTGCGGGTGCGTCCGGCGCAATTGACGATGATCCGGGTGTTCGGGTCCGGCGCCAGCTCCCGTGCGCGCAGCACCAGTTCGGCACCCGGCACGCTGATCCCGCTGGGGATGCTCATGGTCTGGTATTCGTCATAGCGCCGAGCGTCGAGCACTACAAGGTCCGCCTTGCTATCGAGCAGTGCCTTGACCTCTTCGGCCGACAGCGAAGGCGTGTTGCGATGATGTTCCACCAGTTCGCCAAAAGCCTTGCTGGGCACATTGACGTCGATAAACAGTTCGCCACCGGCATCGCGCCAGCCCTGCAGGCCGCCTTCAAGCAGCTTCACATCGCTGTAACCAAGATCGAGCAAGCGTTGCTGGGCAATCTGCGCCAGGCCTTCGCCATTGTCATACAAGGTGATGGCGGTATCGCGGCGCGGAATGCGCGAGAACACTTCCAGCTCCAGCTTCGACAGCGGGATATTGGCTGCGAACAGCGGGTGCGCTTCAGCGAACGGGGCTTCTTCGCGCACATCCACCAGCGCGGTTTCCCGGCGTTCCAGCAGTGCTTGGCGAATGTCGGCAAAGGTTCGGGTCGATTGTGTGGTCATTGGGCTTTGCTCTCTTTTGACAGGTCCCAGATATTCGGGAGAAAGGCGTTGGAATAACCGGAAATGAACAGTTTTTCGCTGCCGTCCGGCTCATAGACGGCACGCTTTACCGCGCCGATGTTGGCGCCGTATACATGAATGCTGATCGACACCTGATCGCTGAAGGCATTGCTGACTTGATGGACATCATTGCTGCGAGGCGACAAGGCTTCCACGTGGCCTGGCTCCAGCCTAATCGCTTGGCCTTCGCGCTCCAGGCGTCCATCGGGGCTGCGAACAAAACCCTGTGAGTATTCGGCGCCACGCAACATGCCGATCAGGCCCCAGACCCGATGGTCGTGAATCGGCGTGCTCTGGCCCGGTCCCCAGACGAAGCTGACAATCGAGAAGCGCTGCCGGGAATCGGCATGCAGCAGGAATTGCTGATAGCGGGTCGGATCGGGAACCGCGAATTCGTCAGGCAGCCAGTCGTCATGGCTCACCAGTTGTGAAAGTAGCTTGCCGCCGCGATGCAGGAGATCGCCTTCGCGGGGGTTACCGTCGATGAGCTCGGCCAGTGCACCGATAAAGGCCCTGAGTCGTTCCGGGTGTCGAGTCTGTGTCATATCCATTCCAGGGCGAGTTGATGCCTGAATGGATGTAAACATAATGTGGGATCTTAATATGCTATTTTTTTATGATTAGGTTATAACGAAAAGCTCTTTAATGCTTTTTGGGAGTGAAGCGATTACTTCATGAAATCGCTCCGGTTGCTGGATGGCAGCTATTCAGAATCCTGAAATCCCACTATGCTTTTTGCCTATGTTCTTTTTATATTTTTATGTGCGGTCCGAATGAAAATTGATGATATCGATGCTTTCGTTGCAGTGATCCGTTGCCAGTCGATCAGCCATGCGGCGGATTCGCTGGATCTGACTCAGCCCGCAATTACCCGGCGGGTACAGAATTTCGAGCAGGCGCTGGGTGTCGAGTTGTTCGACCGTAATACCAAGCCGCTCAAACCCACACCCATAGGCATGCAGGTTTATCAGAAGTGTCTGGCGATACTGCGGGAAATGGATTCACTTCGTGAGCTTGTCGCCAGTGATACTCCGCCCAGCGGTTTGTTGCGCCTGGGCGTGCCCCAGACTATCGGCGATGTGGTGCTGCTCGATGCCCTCAAACAATTGCGTGGCGAATTCCCGGACCTGCGCGCCCAGGTGGTGACCGGCTGGGGCAGCAACCTGATCGGCAAGATCGAGAATGGTGAGCTGGATGCTGCTGCAGCGCTGTTTCCGGCAGGCAAGATCTTCCCGGAAAACATCATCGGCCAGTCCATCGGCAAGGTGGAACTGGTGGTGGTTTGCGCCAAAAACGCAGTGATGAAGAAGCCCGGCAAGCTGGCTGACTGTTATGAGCAGGGATGGGTGCTCAACCCGGACGGCTGTGGCTTTCGTGCAGGGCTACAGCGGACCTTGTCCGATCAGGGGCTGAACCTGAAGATCAACCTGGAAACCTTCGGCACCGAACTGCAACTGGGTCTGGTTGCCGATGGCATGGGGCTTGGCCTGGTGCCACGTCCGTTGCTGGAGCGCAGTGCGCATCGCGAGCAACTGGCGGTTCTGCCGCTCAAGGACTTCAAGCCGGTGATGGACCTGTGGCTGGTCTACCCGCGCTTCCTTGGCAACCTGCAAGGGCCGGTGGAGTCGTTCGGTGGTCTGGTGGCAAGGTCGTTGAAGCAGGAGCCGGTTGCGGCGTGAGGGTTCGCGAATGAATTCGCTCCCACTCTCGGATCTCTTGTGGGAGTGAAGTCATTCACGAAAAAGCTTATCAGGCAACCCGCTCCCGAGCCTGACGCTCGCGCTCTGCAACCAGCTCACGGGTCAGCGGGATCAGTTTCTTGCCGTAATCGATCGCATCGTCCAGCGGGTCGAAACCCCGGATCAGGAACGTGGTGATCCCAAGGTCGTAATAGTCCAGTAGCGCCTCAGCGACCTGCTCCGGTGTCCCGACCAGCGAAGTGGAATTACCCTGGGCCCCGAGAAGGCCTGCAATGCCGGTCCAAAGACGCTTGTCCAGGCGAGCACCCTGAGCCGCCGCAGCCAGCAGGCGACGTGAGCCTTCATTCGGTGGTTCGCGGCGCACGAAGCCATTGCTCTGGGCCAGGGCCGTGGCCCTTTCCAGAATACTGTCGGCCCGCGCCCAGGCTTTCTCTTCGGTCTCTGCCAGGATCGGGCGCAATGACAGGCTGAAGCGAATGGTACGGCCATGCTTTGCCGCTTCGGCGCGAACCTGTTTGACGACATCACGCACCTGCTCATAAGTCTCGCCCCACAGCGCATAGACATCGGCATGCTTGCCTGCAACGGCAATGGCGGCGTCCGACGAGCCGCCGAAGTACAGCGGGATATGCGGCTGCTGTGGCGATTTGACCTGCGAATGAGCGCCTTCAAAGTGGTAATAAGTGCCTTGATGATCGAACGGCTTGTCGCTGGTCCACTCCTGGCGTACCACGCTCAGGTATTCATCGCTGCGGGCGTAGCGTTCGTCCTTGCCGATATGGCTGCCATCGGCGCGCAGTTCCTTGTCATCCCCGCCGGTGATGATATGCACGGCAGTGCGTCCTCCATTGAAGACATCCAGCGTCGCGAACTGACGTGCAGCCACGGTCGGGGAAATGAAACCCGGACGATGGGCAATCAGGAACTTGAGTCTGGTCGTGACGCTGGCGGCATGAGCTGCGACGAAAGCACTGTCAGGGCTATTGGAGTGATACGCCACCAGCGCCCGGTCGAAGCCTGCCTCTTCATGAGCCTTGGCGACCTTCTCCACGTAATCGGGCTGGATGGTCGGGCCGCTGCGGGGATGGATTTCAGAACCGGGTTGGGTCGCGATATAGCCGATGAATTCGATGCTCATGACAACTCCTGCCAATGGTTGAGGTCCGTTCGACCTTGTCCAGAGCACCTTAAAGTGCGGCAGCATCCCCTGTGAAATTCGATTTTGGTCTAAGTTAATTATAAAAAATATGCATCACTTTCATGGTTTATGATCAGTAAATTTCTGAATGGCCGTGATTGTCAATCTGGGGGCGCACTGGTGATGCTGCGTGCGTGTGCTGCGACTGCCTCGACGCGAAGCTCGGGAGGCAAGTGTGCCTTGTCGGGAAACAGCGTCAGCCAGCGTTGATAGGGACCGTCAGTCCGATCCATGAAGTCCAGGCCCCAGGTGTGGCAGACATCCGCCCACGCCACGAAGGCGTAATCACTTTCCAGCCCCCATGCACGGCCCTTTTCCAGGACGTGTTCCATCCAGTTGAGGACCTGTTCGTCCGTCTGGTTGGCGAACGCCGAGGCGTGGTGCTCGGTGAGCCATTCGTGAAGCTGCTCGATGAACAGCCAGCGATAAGACTGCTCGAATGCGGCCAGTTGCGGTTCGCCCTGTAGCGCAAAACGTGCGTCCCAGGCTTGAGGCGGGCCATGGCGGGCAACGTGTGTGAAAGGGGACTCGGGCTCAGGTTGCCAGCGATGAATCGGTGTCTTGACCCATAAGTCGGTGACAGGCCCCAGCAAGGAGTCCAGATGTTCCTGACGATAGCTCGATAACCAGAAATACATCACGACGGGGTCGGCAAAGCGCAGCAAGCTGTTATTGCCCAGATAGTCCGGTGGCTGGAGAAAGTGGCGCAGATGGCTGGAGACGGTGCGCAAGGGTGCCTGACTAGCGAAGACACTGGCATACAGATGCTGGGCTGGAGTCTGTTGCCACTCGGTCATCAGGGGTGTGCCGACAGGCGCATGTACCAGAATCGGTCCTTGCTCTTTGACAGGCTCCAGGCATGTCGACAGGTAAAGGGGCAGGATCTCCAGAGGCTCGTTCCGTTGTTGCAGTTGGCAAATGACATTCGGGTGCAGGGCACCATCGATCAACATGTAATTGGCCTTGTAAGCAGGTGTGAACATCCCTTGTTCCTTTGTTCTTGCGAGCGACGCTGCTCGCTGAATGGCATTGCCTCTATCAAGAGTCATGCCTGAAATTATTTCCCTATTTAAATCAATAGCTTGAATTTTATATGAGCGATTTTTGCCTGTTTTTTGAGCAAATTCTCCTGATGAACTGCGCAAAAAAATGCGCATGTGCGCAATATCGTGCGCAGTAGGGTGACGGGCTTTATCTGCAAGGGCTGTAGCGGTTTGCAGAGTGCTTTTTTGCAGAGGGAGTGCGCAAAACATTGCGCATCAGGGCTTGTGGCTACTATTGATAGGTGGACAGTTAAAAAATGGAGTTCCACATACGTCATGAAAACAAGGAACGTTTATCATGTGCCCTATCATGGGTATATCAATTGATTTGTTTTGAAGAGCTCGTCCATGTCACTCGAAAAAGCTGAAGTCGTCATTACGTATTGCACCCAATGCCAGTGGTTGTTGCGCGCCGCCTGGCTGGCCCAGGAATTGTTGAGTACGTTTTCGGACGATCTCGGCAAGGTTTCTCTGGAGCCCGGGACGGGCGGGGTGTTTCGCATCACCTGCGCGGGCGTGCAGATCTGGGAGCGCAAGGCTGACGGGGGCTTTCCGGAAGCCAAGGTGCTCAAGCAGCGGGTGCGTGATCAGATCGATCCGCTGCGCGATCTGGGTCATAACGACAGGTCGGGCCAACCCGATACTCAGTGAGTCCTGGCGGTGGCCGAGGGCGTGGTGTCCGATCGATTCATCAGCCCTGAAACCATGATGGCGGTAATGATCAAGGTGCCCCCCAACAGCATGCTCGGCGAGGGGCTTTCGGCAAATATCAGCCAGGCGAAAGCAATGCCATAGATCGGCTCCATGGCGAACACTATCGCTGCAATTCGCGCCTTTATCACCGCCAGACTGGCGACGAACAGGCTGTGTGCCACTCCTGTGCAAAATACGCCAAGCAGCCCGATCCACAGCCAGTCCAGCCTTGAGACATCACCCAGTTCGCCGGCCGCAGCAGGCAACAGACAGACCGCTACGATCAGGTTCTGGCACAACGCAGCCTGCACCGGCGGGACATGCGCAGAGCTGGCGCGATTGATCAGTGACAGCAGCGAGAATGTCAGCCCCGAAACGATGGCCCAGAGCAAGCCAGTGGTTGCCTCGCTGGCAAGGTCGAAATCCGGTGTCACGAGTATCAGCCCGGCACTGACCAGCACCACGAGAAGAATTTCCGTGAGACGAATCCGTTCGCGAAAGAACAGGCCTTCGAGAATGACCGTAAAGGCCGGAAAGCTGGCAAAACCCAGAGTCGCAACCGCCACGCCCGATATTTTCACCGCCATGAAGAACGTGACCCAATGGGCACTGAGCAATACACCGCTGAGCAGCAGTTGTGCCCAATGCCTCAGGCGCAGAGATGTCCAGGCGGTATTGCGGGCGAAGCGGATGAAGAGCCACAAGGCCGCGGCTGCAAAGGCTGCGCGTCCGAAAACAATGACTGAAGGCGAGGCGGCGGCCAGCTTTCCGAGTACACCGGCAAGGCCAAACATCAGTGCGCCGATATGTAAGGCGCCGAGGGCGGAGCGCTGATTCATTCTGATCCCTGGAAGCAGTGAAGTGTGCAGGTTCATGGTTGGGCGGAGTATGTCATTACACGGTCATATCGGTGTCACATCCAGTTAACCCATATGCCGCACTCTCTTGGAAAACCTGCCGGAGGTCTTCCCATGAGCAGTGCTCAGCTTGCCAAACCCAGCTCCAAGCAACGTGTGCGGACCTTGTGGATTTCCGATGTGCACCTGGGCACTCGCGACTGTCAGGCTGAGCATCTGTCGATGTTCCTCAAGCGCTATCAGGCCGACAAGGTGTATCTGGTGGGCGACATCATCGACGGCTGGAAGATGCGCAGCGGCATGTACTGGCCCCAGGCGCATACCAACGTGATACGTCGCTTGCTGACCATGAGCAAGCGTGGCACCGAGGTGATTTATATCACCGGCAATCATGATGAGTTTCTGCGCCGTTACTCGAAACTGATCCTGGGTAATATCCAGTTACTGGACGAGGCCGTGCACGTGACGGCGGACGGTCGTCGATTGCTGGTGATTCATGGGGATCAGTTCGACGTCATCACGCGCTATCACCGCTGGCTGGCCTTTCTGGGGGATTCGGCCTACGAATTCACGCTGACCCTCAATCGCTGGCTCAACCACTGGCGGGCGAAGTACGGCTACGGTTACTGGTCGCTGTCGGCGTACCTGAAGCACAAGGTCAAGACAGCCGTGAGTTTCATCAGCGACTTCGAGGAAGCCATTGCCCACGAATGCGTGAAGCGCGGTCTTGATGGCGTGGTGTGCGGGCATATTCACCACGCTGAAATTCGCAGGGTTGGGGAAGTGGAATACCTCAATTGCGGTGACTGGGTAGAGTCCTGCACCGCCCTGATCGAACACCTGGACGGCACCATCGAACTGTTTCGTCTGGCCGACGCCCATCTTCAGCAAAAGGCCGCTGCGCAGCAGGAGCCTGTGGCTGAGTCCGTCGTCTGATGCTGTCTAGAACGGCACCTTGCCCATCAGCATGTCCCGGTACATGACGAAGTCACCGAGCAGGCTGTAGAACGGATGCTTGAAAGTGGCTGGCCGGTTCTTCTCGAAGAAGAAATGCCCGGCCCATGCAAAGCCGTAGCCGGCAACGGGCAGTAGCCACAACAGCCACCATCGGCCACTGCCGACACCGAAAGCCAGCAGGAAAATCACCAGACTGGTGCCGATGAAGTGCAGGCGTCGGCTGGTGCTGCTGCGGTGTTCCTGCAGATAGAAAGGATAGAACTCGGCGAAGCTCGAGAACGGTTTGACGTGATCCATGATGCCCACCCTCATGTCGGTCTGACCTGAGTCTAGCCGAGTGAGGGCAAGCCTTGCATCAATGCCGCCAGAACGCGGGTACGCAAAGCACCAGCACCGTGATGATCTCCAGGCGCCCCAGCAGCATGCCGGCGGACAGAATCCATTTCGCAGCATCCGGCAGCGTGGAGAAGTTGCCCGCTGGACCGATGATTTCACCCAGGCCTGGCCCCACGCCGGACACCGTGCTCGCGGCGCCGGTCAGGGCTGTCATCCAGTCCAGGCCTAGCAGGGAAAGCAGCAGGGCGATGACGCAAATGGTGATGGTGAAGAAGAACGAAAAGGTCAGGATCGATCGAACGATTTCGTCGTCCAGCCTGTGTCCGTTGTACTTCTGCTTGATGACGGCCCGCGGGTGGATCAACTGATTGAGGTTGGCCTTGAGCAGGATGTAGGCCACCTGGAAGCGGAAAATCTTCACGCCGCCAGCCGTCGAGCCGGAACAGCCGCCAATGAAGCCCAGATAGAAAAACAGCATCAGAGAGAAATTGCCCCACAGGCTGTAGTCGCCCAGGGCGAAGCCGGTGGTGGTGACCACCGATGTCACGTTCAGGGCCACATGGCGCAGTGCGTCGCTCCAGGGCAGGTCGGTGGTGGCGCCGTACCAGAGGGTCATCATGAGCCAGGTCACCAGCAGCAGGCCGATCAGGCCCTGAACCTGTTCATCCTTGATCAGCGCCTTGCGATTGCCGCGCAGGGTCGCCACGTAAAGCGTAAAGGGCAGGCTGCCGAGGATCATCACCACGATTGCGACCCAGTGCACCGCCGGTTGCGGCCACTTTGCCAGTGAAAGGTCGGACGTGGAGAAACCGCCAGTGGAAATCGCTGACATCGCATGGTTGATTGCGTCGAACAGGCTCATGCCCGCTGCCCAGAACGCCAGGCTGCCCAAGGCGGTAAAGCCGACATAGGCCAGGACGATGAACTTGGCCACCATGTGCGAGCGTGGCATGACCTTCTCGGACCGGTCGGAAGACTCGGTCTGGAACAGACGCATGCCACCGATGCGCAGCAGCGGCAGGATCGCTACGGCCATGCCGATGAAGCCAATGCCGCCCAGCCAGTGCAGCATGGAACGCCAGATCAGAATCCCCGGTGACATGCTGTCCAGATTGCTGAGCACGGTCGAGCCGGTGGCCGTGATGCCCGACATGCTCTCGAAGAAGGAGTCGGTGTAGCTGATGTGCTGGGTCAGCAGGAAGGGAAGAGCGGCAAAGATGCACACGATGATCCAGCTGGAAACCGTGAGCATGTACATGTCCCGTGGGCGCAGATGCACATGTTCCGGCCGGCCCGGCACCACAAGGGCCAGACCCGCGATAAAGGTGATGGCGCTGGCCCACAGAAAGGAGCGCAGGTCTTCAAAACGCTCGTAGATGACGAGTGTCGCCATGGGCACGATCATGGCGACTGCCAGAGTGATCAGGAATATGCCGATGATGAAACCGATAATGCGAAGGGTCGGCAACGCCATGAACTGCTCGGACTGAATAGGGAAGGGCGATCATTTTACCTGTGCCAGAGGGCATGTAAACCGACTGGCAAAGGTCATTGGTGGTAAGTAATTGTTCGACGTGCTCGTTATTGACTCTGAACCCATTCTAGAATGCCCGATCAATTCTCAAGGAGGTCACCCATGGAGGCTCTCGACGTTTTGCTCAATCGTGTTTCGGTACCGCGATTGGTCGATCCCGCCCCGGATGCTGCACAGCGGGAAATCCTGTTTGGTGCAGCCTTGCGCTCACCCGATCATGGCCAGTTGCGGCCTTATCGTTTCATTACTGTCGAAGGTTCGGCCCGTGAGCGCATGGGCGAACTGCTGGTCGAGGCGCTGCAGGAAGGCGGTGGCGAAATCACGCCGCAGGCCTTGGACAAGGCGCGTCTCGGGCCGCTGCGTGCTCCGCTGGTGGTCGTGGTGGTTGCACGCTTGCAGGATCACTTCAAGGTGCCGCGCAAGGAGCAACTTATTACCGCTGGCTGCGCCGCGCATGCCGTGCTGCTGGCCGCTTATGCCCAGGGTGTCGGAGCGGTATGGCGTACGGGCGATCTGTCGTACTCACCCCATGTTGCCAAGGGCTTCGGACTGACCGATGACGAAGAGGTCATTGCCTTCCTGTATCTGGGCACGCCACAAAACCCGCCACGTGAAGCGCCGAAAGTGGACGTGGGTGGTTTTGTCAGCGAGTGGCAGGGCTGATGACCGGTCGCTCGGGCGAGCGACCGGAATCGATCAGTTTGTCTGCGGGTTGACAGGTTCCAGCGGTATTTCCAGTGTGGCAAGGAAGCCGCCTTCCGGGTGATTGCCCAGTGTCAGGCTGCCGCCATGACGTTCCGCCGCCCGTTTGGCGATGGCCAGGCCCAGGCCGTGGCCGGGTGCTGTCTGGCCGGGGGCGCGGTAAAACGGTTCGCCCAGTTGTGGCAGATGTTCTGCCGCGACGCCGGGGCCGCGGTCGCGCACGCTCAGTTGCACATGATTGCCCACGCGCACGGCCTGCACATCGATGGGCTGCCCCGGCGGGCTGAAGCGCAGGGCGTTGCGCAGCAGGTTGTCCACCGCACGTTCGAGCATGTCCGGCCAGCCTTGCAGTTGCAGGTTGTCCTGGACCTGAACCCTGATGTTCTGAGGCTCGTCGTCCAGTTGCGTGTCGTTTTTCAGGCGTTGCAGCATGCTACCCAGTTCCACAGGCTCCGGGCTGCCAAAGTCGGCATCCAGGCGGGCCAGTGCAAGAATCTCGCTGATGAGGGCTTCAAGGCGGTCGCATTCGCGGCCCAGGCGTGGCCAGAGTTTTTCCCGTTCGGCCGGCTCCGCTCGCTCTGCCAGTGCCAGGGCAATGCGCAGTCTGGCCAGGGGCGAGCGCAGTTCATGTGACACATCGCGAAGCAATTGACGCTGGCTGCCGATCAGGCTTTGCAGGCGTGCGCCCATGCGGTTGAAGTCGGTCGCCAGTACGCCGAACTCGTCCCGGCGGTTGGCCAGTTGCGCCAGGCTGTGCTGCTGATAGCTGGTTTGCCCCAGATCGTGCACGGCACCGCGCAGCCGACTCAGTGGCCGGGTGATGGAGAGCGTTACAAGCAGGCTGAACAGTGTCAGTACCACCAGCGCGATGCCCAGTGCGCTCAGTGGCCACATCAGGCTCTGGCGGTGCCAGTCTTCGATCTCGGGATGCGGGATGCGAAAGATCAGCAGGTAAGTGATGCCGGTACTGTCGCTGGTGTATTCGGTGGTCAGGCGACGCCATGGCAACTGGCGCGAGTCGTCCTGTTGGCGGGCTTCAAAGGCTGCTGCCCGTGGAGGAAAGGTGCCGAGCACCACAGGTTCGCCATTGTCATTGAGCACCTGCACATCGATGCGGTTACGACGCTTCACGTTCTGCAGGTAGTCCTGTGCCGTGGCTGCGCCTTGCTCCTCATAGATCTGCACCCATTTCTTCGGCAGCTCGTTCAGGACCGGGTGACGGCTGAGAATCCAGGCATCCTGATTGAGCATATGCCCAAGCAGAATCGACAGGCCTGCAACCAGGGCTATTGCTAACCAGAAGCTGGCCAGGATTCGCCAGAACAATGAACGCACAGGATGACCTCAATGGAGAAACCCGACAGGCAGGGAGCCTGTCGGGTTTGAGTTAAGTAGCAACTTGCAGTCTGGCGATTATTGCGCCTTTTTTGCCTTTTCCGCTTTCCAGGCTTTGAATTCAGCCCATTCGGCGCGGCGCTCTTCCTGTTTCTTGCGAATCTCGTCGAACTCCTTCTGCTGATCCGGCTTGAGCAGGGCGCGGATCTCGCTGTCAGTCTTGGCCCGTTTGGCGTCCAGTTCGTCTTTCATGGCTTTCTGATCTGCCGGGGACAGCTTGGCCAGGTAGCGCTCGGTGACGTCGCGGCGGTCTTTCATCTGCTCGCCCATCAATTTACCGATGTCACGGCGTTGTTCGCGAGTCAGATCCAGGTCGGCAAAAGGACCGGGACCACGTTTCATTTCCGGGCCAGGGCCGCGATGATCGCGATCCTGATGCATGCCCGGGACGTCGGCTTCCGGGCCACCAGGTGGTGGTACGGCCATGGCGACGGTAGGCAGTGCTGCTGCGAGCATCAAAGCGATGAGGGTCTTGCGCATGGTGAATCTCCTTGTCTCTGGTGCGGCTTGTTGCCGTTGGAGCCCAGTTTAGGGAGATCAAGGTCAAGGGCGGTCAGCCCTCGGTAAAGCTTGTGTAAAGCGAATCGGCACCCGCGTTTACCAGGCACCGGAGCTTTTGTTTCACAGGCTGTAGTAATAACCGCGGCTACGCAGCGCCACGATACGGGGCCGGCCATCGGCATGCGGGCCGATCTTCTTGCGCAGGTTGCTGACGTGCATGTCCAGGCTGCGGTCATACAACGTCAGTTTGCGCCCCAGGGCCAACTGCGCCAGCTCCTGCTTGTCCAGAGGCTCGCCCGGTTGACGCAGCAGCGCTTCGAGCAGGCGGCTTTCGGAAATGGTCAGGGTCAGTTCTTTTTCATCGATGCTGACCACGCCGCGCACCGGGCTGAAGCACAGGTCGCCCAGTTCAAGCTGGCTGGGGGTGGCGACCGGATGGCTGCGGCGCAGTACGGCGCGCAGCCTGGCCGTCAGTTCCCGTGGGTCGCAGGGCTTGGCCAGATAGTCGTCGGCACCCAGTTCGAGGCCGAGGATGCGGTCCAGAGGCTCGCCCCTGGCCGAGAGCATGACCACCGGAAGCTCGGGATGGTCGGTGCGAAGTTGCTTGAGCAGTTCAAGGCCGCTGCCATCGGGCAGCATCACGTCCAGCACCACGGCAGAGGGAGCGGTTTCGGCCAGTGCCCGACGCGCACTGTGACCGTCGTGACAGGCGCGGACCTGAAAACCTTCCTGGCTCAGCCAACTGCTCAGAAGCTCACATAGCTCCTGATCATCATCAATTAGTAACAGCTCGCTCATGACTCACTCAATTTAGCCATTGCTGACGTTGCTTACGTCGACCGCCGACAAATATACCGCACACCAGGGCTATTACCGCAACGCCACCGCCTGCAATGAACCATTGTTGCTGTTCGGTCAGCAAGTGTGAGGACGCGATGGATTGTGCTTCCTTGAGCTGCAGCTTGAGTCTCTGGTTCTCTTGACGCAAACGTGCCACTTGCGCGTTTTCACGCTCGGCCTCTGCATTTTGCGTCTGCCTGAGCTGTTCTTCGCGCAGGCGCTCGCTTTCCCTGAGTCGCTGTTCAAGCTCGGCAATCCGGCTGGCAGGGCTGGGCAAATGCAATGCCTGCACGTTACTGGAATCACTGGTTTCCTCGGCCTGAACCGCACTGTTTACCGCTAACACCATCATCAACAGACACAACGCACCTGGACGCATCTGAACTCCCTTGATAGAGCCGTTTCTATTCAAAATATCGATGAGGTTGTCGGCAGGGAGGCGGGAATGATGAGTATCGCGAGGCAGGAGGGTGTTGCACGATCCTGCCCTGGCGAACAGGATCGGGGGTGTTACATTTATGGCAGGACTTGCTTGAACGGCTTGACCACAACATTGCCATAGACGCCTGCTGCAACGAACGGATCGGCCTTGGCCCAGGTTTCCGCGGCGCTCAGGGACTCGAACTCGGCGACGATCAGGCTGCCGCTGAAACCCGCAGGGCCCGGATCATTGCTGTCCACGGCTGGATGTGGACCCGCCAGCACCAGACGGCCTGCATCCTTGAGGGCGATGATGCGCTCCAGGTGAGCAGGACGTACGCTCAGGCGTTTTTCCAGCGAGTCGGCAACATCTGTAGCAATGATGGCGTAGAGCATGTCAGTCCTCGGTTTTGGTAGTGGAAGAAGGGGCTGCGTCACTCAGGTGACGGCTCAGGTAGATACCTTGAGCCACCAGGAAGATCAGGGTCATGGCCAGACTGCCGAAGACTTTGAAGTCGACCCAGAAGTCCTGATAGGTAAAGGCCACATACAGATTGGCCGCACCGCAGAAAATGAAAAACAGGACCCAGGCAATGTTGAGTTTGACCCAGACTGCAGCAGGCAGGGTCAGGGCGTGGCCCATGACGCGCTGGATCAGCGGGCGATCACCGATGAAGTGGCTGCCGGCAAATGCCAGGGCAAACAGCCAGTTGACCACCGGAGCTTTCCACTTGAGGAAGGTTTCGCTGTGAAAGGCCAGGGTCAGGCTGCCGAAGACCAGGCAGGCTACCAGGGTCAGCCATTGGCTTTTTTCCAGTTTGCGCTGCTTGATGTACAGAGTCCCGTAGACGACCAGGGAGCTGGCGATCAGCATCGCGGTCGCACTGAAAATCCCGCCTAGCATGTAACTGTGGCCCAGGATGTCGACGGCGCGAGGTTCGGTCTTGTAGACGATGAAAAACAGGATCAGCGGGATGAAGTCTATGAATTGTTTCACAATGGCAGCCAGAAGCAGGATGTGACGGCATAATAACAAACATCAAAGACAGCGATAGCTCCCGAATATGAATGTTGACCTGCACTGCCACAGCACCGCGTCGGATGGCTCTCTTGCGCCAGCGGCCGTGGTGGCCCGTGCCTATGAAAACGGTGTGCGGGTTCTGTCGCTGACCGACCATGATACGGTCGAAGGCCTCGAAGAAGCCCGTGCGGCCGCGCATTCTCTGGGGATGCAACTGGTCAATGGCGTCGAGTTGTCCTGCACCTGGGGAGGCGCAACCATCCATATCCTGGGCTACGGATTCGACATGAAGGCCCCGGCGCTGGTGGAAGCAATCGAGCGTTTGCACGAAGGCCGCTGGTTGCGGGCCGAGGAAATCAGTCGCAAATTGGCGATCAAAGGTATGCCTGGGGCGCTGGAAGGTGCCCGGGCGATCCAGCAGGAACTGGGCGACAGCGGTAATGCTCCGGCCCGACCGCACTTTGCCGACTATCTGGTGCGTGCCGGTTTTGTGAAGGATCGTGCCGAAGCTTTTCGCAAATGGCTGGGGGCAGGCAAGCTGGGGGATGTGAAGCAGCATTGGCCGACTCTGGACGAAACCGTCGCCACTTTGCGGGCTTCAGGTGCCTGGGTCAGCCTCGCGCATCCATCGCATTATGACTTCACGCGCAGTAAACGGCGTAAACTGGTCGCCGATTTCATCCAGGCTGGTGGCCACGCCATCGAAGTGGTCAATGGCATGCAACCTGCCGATCAGGTCGGAACCCTGGCGATACTGGCCCGTGAGTTCGGTCTGCTGGTTACCGCCGGCAGCGATTTCCATGGCCCTGGTGCATGGTCCGAGATCGGTATATACCGGCCGTTGCCCGAGGATCTGCCGCCACTGTGGTGCAGATTCAAACATGAACAGCCTCCAGCCTCCGTCTGAACAGGAAGTTACCGTGAGTCAATTTTTCCAGGTCCACCCGGAGAACCCGCAACCGCGTCTGATCAAGCAAGCCGCGGAAATCATCAAAGCCGGCGGGCTGGTGGTGTACCCGACCGATTCGTCTTATGCGCTGGGCTGCCAGATCGGCGACAAGAGCGCCATCGAGCGCATTCGTCGTCTGCGCCAGCTGGACG
Source organism: Pseudomonas sp. Irchel 3A18 (assembly GCF_900187465.1). Lineage (NCBI taxonomy): Bacteria > Pseudomonadati > Pseudomonadota > Gammaproteobacteria > Pseudomonadales > Pseudomonadaceae > Pseudomonas > Pseudomonas sp. Irchel 3A18. The sequence goes on along the minus strand of NZ_FYDI01000004.1, from coordinate 200,695 downwards.
ACAAGCACAACTTCACCCTGATGTGCTGCGACCTGTCGCAACTGGGGCTGTTCGCCAAGGTCGATACTGGCGCTTTCCGGGCCCTCAAGACCCACACGCCGGGGCCATACACCTTCATTCTGAATGCAACCCGTGAAGTGCCGCGCCTGATCCTGCACCCAAAGCGCCGCACCATCGGTCTGCGGGTACCCAGCCATCCCATTGCTCAGGCTTTGCTGGAGCAACTGGGTGAGCCGCTGATGAGTGTCAGCCTGATCATGCCCGGCGACAGCGTGCCGCTGAGCGATCCTTATGAGATGCGCCAGATCCTGGAACATCAGGTGGATCTGATCATCGATGGCGGCATGGGCGGCATTTCGGCTTCCACCGTCATCAGCCTGGCTGACGGAGAGCCGCAGATCATCCGTGTGGGGTGCGGTGATCCGACGCCGTTCGGTGAAGAAGCGTAATGACGAACCTGGAAACGGTAGACAGCCAGGCCGATGCCCAGCAGGAGCTGCCGTTCGCACTGGTCTATGGGCAGGCGGTCACGCAAATGCCGCTGGATCTCTATATTCCGCCGGATGCTCTGGAAGTTTTTCTCGAAGCCTTCGAGGGGCCGCTTGACCTGCTGCTGTACCTGATCCGCAAACAGAACATCGATATCCTCGACATCCCGGTAGCGGAAATCACCCGCCAGTACATGGGGTATGTCGAGCTGATGAAAACCGTGCGTCTGGAACTGGCCGCGGAATACCTGGTGATGGCCGCGATGCTGGCCGAGATCAAGTCGCGCATGCTGCTGCCGCGTTCGGCAGAAGTGGAAGAGGATGAAGAGGACCCTCGTGCCGAGCTTATCCGTCGTCTTCAGGAGTACGAGCGTTTCAAGGCAGCGGCTGAAGGGATCGATGGCTTGCTGCGGGTCGGGCGCGATGTGATCGTGCCCAAACTCGATGCCCCCGAAGCGAGGGCGCGCAAGCTGTTGCCGGACGTCAGCCTGGAAGAAGTGCTGATGTCCATGGCCGAGGTGCTGCACCGGGGCGACATGTTTGAAAGCCATCAGGTCAGCCGTGAGGCATTATCGACCCGCGAGCGCATGAGTGATGTGCTGGAGCGGCTCAAGGGCGGCGGTTTTGTGCCTTTTGCCGAATTGTTCACCGCTGAAGAAGGGCGGCTTGGTGTTGTAGTGACGTTCATGGCCGTGCTTGAGCTGGTCAAGGAGTCTCTGGTCGAGCTGGTCCAAAACGAGCCCTTTGCGGCGATCCATGTCCGGGCGCGAGCCGAGTAGAGCAAGAACTGAATCATGAACCTCAATGAACCTCGCGAACTGGCACCCTTGCTTGAAGCATTTCTGCTGGCTTCTGGAAAGCCGCAGACGCTGGAGCGCTTGTACGAGCTGTTCGAGGAAGGCGAGCGCCCGGAGCCGCCGGTCTTCAAGAAGGCTTTGCAAGTGCTGAGCAAGTCCTGTGAAGGCCGTGCTTTCGAGCTCAAGGAAGTGGCCTCGGGCTATCGCTTGCAGATTCGCGAGCGTTTTTCACCCTGGGTCGGGCGTTTGTGGGAAGAGCGCCCGCAACGTTATTCCCGAGCCATGCTGGAAACCCTGGCGCTGATTGCCTATCGTCAGCCGATTACCCGTGGCGAGATCGAGGACGTACGTGGCGTTGCGGTCAACAGCCATATCGTCAAGACGCTGCTGGAGCGTGAGTGGATCAGGGTCGTCGGTTATCGTGATGTGCCCGGCAAGCCGGCGATGTTTGCGACCACCAAGGGCTTTCTCGATCACTTCAACCTCAAGAGTCTCGAAGAGCTGCCACCGCTGGCCGATTTGCGTGAGATGGAGTCCGAACCGGTGCTTGAGTTCGACGATGCGCCAGTCCCGGCGCATTTGCAGGCTCTGGCCGATGCCAGCCTGGATGTCGATGAAGATGAGCCTGAATCGCCACGGGATGAAACCAGCTTCCGCAGCCTGCTGCTTGAACTCGACTCCATGGAGCAGGGTCTGAAGACTGACTTTGATGATCTGTTGGTCGATGAGCCCGATAAAGAGCCTGAAGACGATGTTTGACGGTGGAGTTCTACAAACTGTGTGCGAATTCATTCGCGAAAAGGCCCTATGAGCAGCACCAGGAACCCCTGTATCAGCCTCTGCAAGTTTGACGACGACATCTGTCTGGGATGCGGTCGCAGCAAGCGGGAGATCAAGGCCTGGAAAAAACTCGACAAGGACGACAAGCGGCTCGTTCTGGCCGAGTCGGCCATGCGTCTGGCGAAGCTGAAGACCACCGGTCGCAAAAAGAAGAAGTGACTGGCAGATTTTCAACCGGGCCTGGATGCGCAACCGGCTGCATGAGCGTATGATTCGTGACCCTTTGGCGAATCCGCTTCGCCCAGGCTCAAAGTATTTCGCCTTGCGGCTATCCACAGCGCGCAGGGCAGCAGGTCTTGCCGGTCCTCGGCAAGCCCTGATTCGACACACCGGGAGGTGCCCAGATGAGTGAAAAAGACACGCAGGACAGCCAGGAAATCGGACCCGCAGGTGAAAAACTGCAGAAGGTTCTGGCACGTATTGGCGTCGGTTCGCGTCGTGACGTCGAGGCCTGGATCAGCCAGGGCCGCATCAAGGTCAATGGCCGCGACGCCACCCTTGGTCAGCGCGTCGACATGCATGACGCCATTACCGTTGACGGTCGCGTCATCAAGCGCGAAGAGGCTGCCGAAACGGTACGCCGCGTCATCATGTACAACAAGCCGGATGGCGAGATCTGCACCCGTGACGACCCTGAAGGCCGACCAACGGTTTTCGACCGTCTGCCGCGTCCCAAAGAAGGCCGCTGGATCAATATCGGTCGCCTGGACATCAACACCACCGGTCTGCTGATGTTCACCACCGATGGTGAGCTGGCCAACCGCCTGATGCACCCGTCCTTCGAGATGGACCGCGAATATGCGGTACGTGTGCGTGGCGAAGTCGATGACGACATGCTGCTGCGTCTCAAGAACGGCGTGATCCTCGAAGACGGTCCTGCACGTTTCACCGATATTCAACAGGCGCCGGGCGGTGAAGGTTTCAACCACTGGTATCACTGCGTGGTGATGGAAGGCCGTAACCGTGAAGTGCGTCGTCTCTGGGAGTCCCAGGGCCTGGTGGTCAGCCGCCTCAAGCGCGTTCGTTACGGGCCGGTATTCCTCAACTCGGACCTGCCGATGGGCCGCTGGCGCGAAATGAGCCAGTACGAAGTCGACGTCCTGGCTGCCGAAGTCGGCCTTACGCCTGTGGCTCAGCCGCAGATGAACGCCAAGACCAAGGACAAGCTGGAGCGTTTGCAGCGTCAGTCGTCCCGCCCACTGGGCAAGGGCGAGCGCGTACGGAACCTGCGTCCTGCCAATGGCGCACCGGCCACCGGCGAGCGCGCACCGCGTCAGCCGCAAGTCACCGGCAGCGATCGTGATCGTCCACGTGGCGATTCCACGCAGCGTCCACCGCGCAAGGATTCGGGCAAGCCAGGTTCGCGTTCGCCGCGTCCTGCCGAGAACAGCCGTGGTACACCGGTTGCCGAGCGTCCAAGTGATGTGAGCAAGCGTCCAGCCAAGCCTTCGCCAAAGCGCGCCGGTATCAAGCTGGTCGATGACGATGCTCCATCGGGCAAGCGTCGTGGTCCACCGGCCGGTTCCGGTCAGCGTCCTGGCTTTGGCCGTCGCAAGCCGCAGTAAGTCTTGATGTAAATAAAAAACGCCGGTTTCGACTGGCGTTTTTTTATGGCTTTCATTTAATGAAAGAGGCGAGGTCAGGCCTTGTTTGACGTTATTGCGTCAGGTTATTTACCCGTCATGGAGTAGATTAATCTGGTAAATGATTCTTGTTACTCCAGGTGCGGCTAAACAGACAGAAAATCAATTGTTTGCAGTTTTTTAGGCTGATACCTGAAAAGTTGGACAACCCCTGAAAATCAGCTCTTTCGGCTTTTTTCTTACCTGCCTTTCCAGTGTAAACTTGCCGCTCGCGCTCAAGTGCATTCAGGTCCAGCTAAAAATGACGCAGATTTCCGAACGCTTTCTGGTACAGGCTCACCTCGATGCCAAGCAGCCCAAAGCGTTGAGTATTGAAGAACAGGCCCATTACCGCGCCGAAATCGCTGCCGAACTCAAGGCGCGGGATGCGGTGCTCGTCGCCCACTATTACTGTGATCCGGTCATTCAGGCCCTGGCCGAAGAAACCGGCGGTTGCGTGGCCGACTCTCTGGAAATGGCACGCTTCAGCAATAACCATTCAGCCAGTACCGTGCTGGTAGCTGGCGTGCGTTTCATGGGCGAAACTGCCAAGATCCTCAATCCGGAAAAACGGGTATTCATGCCGACGCTTGAAGCCACCTGTTCCCTGGATGTCGGCTGTCCTGTCGACGAGTTCTCTTCCTTCTGTGATCAGCACCCTGACCGCACCGTGGTGGTTTACGCCAACACATCGGCCGCTGTCAAAGCCCGCGCCGACTGGGTTGTAACGTCAGGCTGTGCGCTGGAGATCGTCGAAAGCCTGATGGATAACGGCGAGAAAATCATCTGGGCGCCGGACAAGCACCTGGGACGCTATATCCAGCGTGAAACCGGTGCCGACATGCTGCTCTGGGACGGTGCCTGTATCGTTCACGAAGAGTTCAAGTCCAAGCAGTTGCAAGACATGAAGGCGCTGTATCCGGAAGCTGCCGTGCTGGTCCATCCCGAGTCGCCTGAGGAGGTCATTGCCCTGGCCGATGCGGTGGGCTCCACCAGCCAGATTATCGCCGCCGCCCAGCGCATGCCCAACAAGACCTTTATCGTGGCCACCGACCGAGGCATCTTCTACAAGATGCAGCAGTTGTGCCCGGACAAGATCTTCATCGAGGCGCCAACGGCCGGTAATGGCGCGGCGTGCCGCAGTTGCGCTCATTGCCCCTGGATGGCGATGAACACCCTTGAGCGCACCTTGCAGTGCCTGCGTGAGGGTAGCAACGAGATATTCGTCGAGCCTGCGGTAATCCCCCATGCCGTGCGTCCTCTGCAACGGATGCTGGATTTCACTCAGGCGGCTCGCCTGAAACAGGCAGGCAATGCCTGACAGATGTGCCTGAAATAAAAATCCCGGCCATCGTGCCGGGATTTTTTTCGGGGGAGAGAGGGGTGAACAATCAGTTCATCATGTCCTTGACCATTCGTTCCTGTTCGATCAGGTCTTTCTGCCGGGCATCGATCCGGGAAGCCAGCTGGAAGTTGTTGCTGGCACGACGCTTGGCGAAATCCAGTTGCTGAATGGCCTGCCGGAAGTCGCCGACCAGGGCGAAGTATTCGGCGCGGGCCTGATGCAGGCCGATGGTGTTGCCATTCAGGCCCCTTGTTTCGGCCACTACGTACCAGATGTCCGGATCGTCTGAGCGGGTCTTGAGCAGCGCTTCCAGTGCTTTTTCGGCTTCTGCGGTGCGGTTCTGCTTGAGCAGCACGTCGATCCGCACATCGTTCAGGGGATAGTTGTTCGGATACAGCGTGAGCATCCGGTCAACCCGTTGCTGGGCATCTGCCAGACGATTGTTGGTGATGTCCAGATCGATCTGGGTCAGGTTGTAGGTGATGTCGTTGGGCGCCTTGGCCAAGAGCGGCTTGAGCTCTTCACGGGCTTCATTGAGCTGCCCGGCCTTGATCTGCGCGATTGCCAGCCCGTAGCGTGCCGAATCGGAGTTGGGGTTTTCAACCAGTTGGGCGCGGAAGCGCTTGGCGGAGATCCCCGGGGTTTCCTCATAGATCAGCGCGACCCTGGCCCGCATCAGTTGATAGAGAAGGCTGTCTTCCTTGCCGCCCGGTTTGGCCTGCTCGGCGCGGTTGCGGGTGTCGGCGATACGCGATTCGCTGACCGGGTGAGTCAGCAGGAATTCCGGTGGTCTGGCATCGAATCGATACTGGCGCATGAGACGCTCGAACATGGTCGGCATGTTGCGAGGGTCATACCCGGCTTTTTCCAGGTTCATGATGCCGATGCGATCCGCTTCCTGTTCGTTCTGGCGCGAGAATCGGCGCTGCTCCTGGATCGCAGCGGCCTGTGAACCGGCAATGGCTGCGATGCCGGCATCACCCGCACCTGCTGCGGCCATGACGATACCGGCCAGCATGGCGGCCATTACGGGAACCTGCATGCGCTGCTGGGCTTCGACACCACGGGCAAAGTGGCGCTGTGACAGGTGAGCCAGTTCGTGGGCCATGACCGAGGCATATTCGCCTTCGGTCTGGGCGTTGAGAAACAGTCCGCCGTTGACCCCGATGATCCCACCGGGCGCCGCAAAGGCGTTCAGTTGTGGGCTGTTGATGAGGATGAACTCAAGGCGCCGGTCCTGGACCTGACTGGTTTCGGCGAGGCGATAGACCGATGTTTCGACGAAGTCCTTGAGCTGCGGGTCGGACAGTTGACCCACCTGGGCACGCAGCATGCCCAGCCAGGCACGGCCCAGCTGGTGCTCCTGTTCGGGCGAAACGATGGAAGAGCTGGCGTCGCCAAGAGATGGTAAATCATCAGCCATGCTCGGCGTGGCGAGCAGGCAGGCGAGCGTGAGCAGTGTAGGACGCAGGAAATTCATGCACGAGGCTCTAGGCTGGAGAACGCTTACTGTAGCTGGCTCAATGGCGTGCTGACCAGAGTGAGGTATTCTTCTCGTTCTGTCTGAAATGTCTGCATGCATTTTTTCGAATACTTTTTAACTTGATGTGTCCGCCTGGAGAGAAACGATGTCTGACGCTGTAACGCGCCCCGAGGTCTGCGATGCCGAACTCGATGCCTGTGGCCTCAATTGCCCGTTGCCGCTGCTCAAGGCCAAGATGGAACTCAATCGCCTGCCCAGTGGTGCGGTTCTGAAAGTCATTGCGACCGACGCGGGATCGCAGCGTGATTTCAGAACCTTTGCCAGGCTGGCAGGCCATGTATTGCTGCATGAAGAGGCCAATGAAGGCATCTACAGCTATTGGTTGCGCAAGGCGTAAATCACAGCCCGTTTTTTCTCGAAAGGATGTTTGATGTTCAAGGTGCTTCGCAATTGGGTGCAGCTGTATTTCTCCGATGAGGAAGCGGTTGTACTGGCAGTCCTGCTGTTTCTGGCATTCACCCTGGTCCTGACACTGGGAGGCATGCTGGCTCCTGTTCTGGCCGGGCTGGTTCTGGCGTTTCTGATGCAGGGCGTTGTCAACTTTCTGGAACGCCTGCGCATGCCGGAAGTGGGGGCGGTCGGTCTGGTATTCGCCCTGTTCATCGGCGTGTTGCTGGTCTTCCTGCTGGTGCTGGTCCCGTTGCTCTGGCATCAGTTGATCACCCTGTTCAACGAGTTGCCGGGCATGCTCGCCAAATGGCAGTCGCTCCTGTTGTTGCTGCCGGAGCGTTACCCGCACCTGGTTTCGGACGTGCAAGTGCTGCAAGCCATCGAAGCGGCTCGTGGCGAAATCGGCAAGATCGGCCAACTGGCGCTGACGTTTTCCCTGTCCAGCCTGCCATTGCTGGTCAACCTCATGATCTATCTGGTTCTGGTGCCCATCCTGGTGTTCTTTTTCCTCAAGGACCGCCAGATGATCGGCCGCTGGGTACGTGGCTATCTGCCTCGTGAGCGTGCCTTGCTGACCCGTGTCGCCGAGGAAATGAATCGCCAGATCGCTAACTACATTCGTGGCAAGGTCATCGAGATCTTCATCTGTGGCGGCGTGACCTACGTGGCATTTGTGGCGCTTGGCCTCAACTACGCCGCGCTGCTGGCGATGCTGGTGGGTGTGTCGGTGGTCGTGCCTTATGTGGGCGCGGTGGTGGTCACGGTGCCGGTGGCGCTGATCGGTCTGTTTCAATGGGGCTGGGGTGATCAGTTCATCTATCTGATGATGGTGCACGGCATCATTCAGGCGCTGGACGGTAACGTGCTGGTGCCGCTGCTGTTCTCGGAGGCCGTCAATCTGCATCCGGTGGCGATCATCTGCGCCGTGCTGCTGTTTGGCGGGCTGTGGGGCTTCTGGGGGATATTCTTTGCGATTCCGCTGGCGACCCTGTTCAAGGCCGTTCTCGACGCCTGGCCGCGCAATGAGCCGAGCGTAGCGCCGATGTTGTAGCGATTGCTGCGGCGTATTGCGCGCCGCAGCAAGGTGGCCGGATGATCAGGCCTTGTTCAGGGCCTGAGCTTCTGCCAGTACTTCGTCCACGTGGCCCGGGACTTTCACGCCACGCCATTCCTTGCGCAGTACGCCATTCCTGTCGATCAGGAAGGTGCTGCGATCAACGCCCAGATATTCCTTGCCATAAAGCTTCTTGAGCTTGATGACGTCGAACAACTGGCACAGGGCTTCGTCCTTGTCGGAAATCAGCTCGAAGGGAAACTCCTGCTTGGCCTTGAAGTTCTCGTGGGCCTTGAGGCTGTCGCGCGATACGCCGAAAACCACAGTATTGGCCGCCTGGAACTGCGCGATGCTGTCACGGAAGTTCTGGCCCTGGGTGGTGCAGCCCGGCGTATTGTCCTTGGGGTAGAAATAAATGACGACCTGCTGGCCCTTGAGCCCGGCAAGGCTGACAGCCTGCCCGCTGGTGGCGGGGGCCTGGAAATCGGGAACGGGTTGATCTACTGCTACTGCCATGAGAACTCCTTACATGGGGGCTTGCGGGCGCCATGGTTCGATCAGCGCATCGAGGTTCAGTGCGTCGGCGAAGTCCAGGAACTGGTCGCGCAACCAGCTGATCTGGGTGCCTGCCGGCAGCGTGACCGTGAACGTCGCGTTGAGCATGGTGCCACCGGTCTGCGGAGCCAGGTAGGTATCGCAGATCAGGTTTTCCAGCTCGACGTTGTGGTCGATGAAGAACTGGCACAGTTCGTTGATGATGTCCGGACGATAGGCCGAGCTGACGTACGCCACGTAAGGCAGGGCTTCAGGACGGCTTTCGAGCGTGGCGCTGCGCACGACACTGATGGTGAAGGCGTGCTTTTTCGACAGCCCCGGCAGGCCTGTCTCGAGACGGGCCAGGGCATCCCAGCTACCAGAGACCTGGAGGATCAGCGCGCTGCACTCACCGTGACGGGTCAGGCGGGAGCTGACGACCGAGCAGCGGTTTTCATGGCTGGCGCGGCACAGGACGTTGGTCAGCTCCATAGGGTTTGCGCCAAGGGCACTGATAACAAGGAATTGTTCGCGAACTGTGGGGGTGGACGACATGCAGCATTCCTAAGCGATGAGCGGTCGGTACTTTTTGGGCTCTGCCGGGCTGTTTCGACGATCGTGAGCGCAAGGTACCAACCCGGGCCCCGTCGTTGAACGCCTGCATGGCACGGCCATGGTAGGGCTGCAACGCGCTGGCACAAGGGGGTTGGCGACAAAAAACGATCGATTGAACGAGGTGCGCAGATGACCAGTAACGATCAAAGGACGAAGGGTAGCGAAAACCATCGCTCAGGGGAATGCTCACAGTGCGGTACTTCGCTTGTACAAGGCTGATGGCGCCAGTACCATTACGGCTCTCTTTTTCCGGCAGGAGCGGTTGCATGATTGCGGGCAGTATGGTGGCACTGGTCACACCCATGGATGCACAAGGTCGTCTGGACTGGGACAGCCTGAGCAAACTGGTGGACTTCCACTTGCAAGAGGGCACCAACGCCATTGTTGCCGTCGGCACTACAGGTGAGTCGGCGACACTCGATGTGAGCGAACACATCGAAGTCATTCGTCGTGTGGTCACTCAGGTTGCAGGGCGTATCCCTGTCATTGCAGGTACTGGTGCGAACTCCACGCGCGAAGCCGTCGAACTGACGACCAACGCCAAGACCGCAGGCGCCGATGCATGCCTGCTGGTAACGCCTTACTACAACAAGCCTACGCAAGAAGGCCTGTTCCAGCATTTCAGCCACATCGCCAAGGCAGTCGACATCCCGCAGATCCTCTACAACGTGCCTGGGCGTACAGCTTGTGACATGTTGCCCGAGACTGTCGTGCGCCTGTCGAAGGTCCAGAACATCATCGGCATCAAGGAAGCCACGGGTAACCTGCAGCGCGCCAAGGACATCCTGGCAGGCGTGAGCAGCGACTTCCTGCTCTATTCCGGCGATGACGCCACGGCCGTCGAACTCATGCTGCTGGGCGGCAAGGGCAACATTTCCGTGACTGCCAACATCGCGCCGCGTGCTATGAGCGAGCTGTGCGCCGCTGCCATGCGTGGCGATGCCGAAACGGCACGTGCCATCCATGAAAAGCTGATGCCGGTCAATAACACCCTGTTTATCGAATCCAACCCCATTCCCGTGAAATGGGCTCTGCATGAAATGGGTCTGATGCCAGACGGTATCCGTCTGCCGCTCACCTGGCTCAGCGAAGCCTGTCACGAACCGCTGCGTCAGGCCATGCGCCAGTCCGGCGTATTGGTTTAATTGAGGAAGCATTACGCAATGAAGCGACTGGCCGGACTTTCCGCACTAGCCTTGATTATCTCCAGCACCAGTGGTTGCGGTTGGCTATGGGGGCAAGAGGGTTACTTCCGCGATCGCGGCAGTGACTATCTGGAAGCAACCCAGACCGCACCGATGCAGGTGCCTGCCGACATCTCCAACACCAAGCGTCTGGATCCGCTGCTGCCGATCCCTCGCAACGTGGCTGACAGCACCGTGAAGGGCGAGTACAAGGTGCCTCGTCCGCTGCCTCTGTCGGTAGCCTCAGAATCGAGCGATTTCAGCTTGCAGAAGAGCGGCGATGCCCATTGGGTTCTGGCTCAGCGTCCGCCTGCCGAAGTCTGGCCGGTGGCGCATCAGTATTTTGAAGACAACGGTTTCCGTATCGCTGAAGAGCGTCCACAGACCGGCGAATTCAGCACCACCTGGCAGCGTCTGGACGAGCTGTCCGCTTCGGTCGCCAAGCGCCTGACGGCCAGCGGCGTATCGGCCGATTCCGAAACCCGCGTGCGGGTTCGTATCGAACCGGGCGTGCAGCGCAATACCAGTGAAGTCTACGTGGTCAGCGTCGAGCGTCCGGCTGGCAGCACTGCCGACGTCGGTTTCCCGCCGCGCACGACCAACATCGGCCTCGACGCCGCACTGACCGACGACCTGCTGGCCAGCATGAGCCGCAACGCCGAGAAGGGTGGTTCGGTGTCTCTGGTGGCTGCGCGTGACTACGATACGCCGAGCCGTGTAGCGCTGAGCGAAGACGGCAGCGGCAACCCGGTTCTGACCGTCGGTGCCGATCTGGACCGTGCATGGTCGAGTGTCGGTCGTGCGCTGGATCAGGGCGAATGGCGCGTTGAAGACATCAACCGCAGCCTTGGTCTGTACTACATCAACCTGGCAGAGAAGGCCAACACGCCTGCGAACGAGCCAGGTTTCTTCGGTCGCCTGTTTGGCAGCAAGTCCAGCAAGGAAGAAATCGAAGCCCGTGCCGAGCGCTATCAGGTCCGCCTGAGCAAGGTGGGTGACAGCGTGCAGGTGACTGTCGAGAAAAACATCAACACCGTTGCGCCGGCCGACGTCGCTCGCAGGGTCTTGAGCGTCATTCAAGACAACCTGGGTTAAGTGCGTTTCGCTGTTCTGGGCAGCGGCAGCCGTGGCAACGGCACGCTGGTCGCAAGCAACGATACGTACGTGCTGGTCGATTGCGGTTTCTCCCTGCGGGAAACCGAACGGCGTCTGGCGCGACTGGGAGTCAGCGCCAGACAATTGAGTGCCATTCTGGTGACCCACGAACATGCCGATCATGTGCATGGCGTGGGTTTGCTGTCTCGGCAGTACAATGTGCCGGTCTATCTCAGTCGCGGGACCTTGCGCGGGATGCGCAAGCCGGTCGAAGCCGCCGGGGTGGTGGAGGGTGGTCAAAGGTTGCAGGTGGGCGCGTTGGGCATCGATGTGGTGTCCGTCGCCCATGATGCGCTGGAGCCTACCCAGTTCGTCTTCAATGACGGACGCCGCCGTTTCGGCCTGCTGACCGACCTTGGGTCTTACTGTCCCAACGTGCTGCAAAGCTATCATGGCCTGGATGCCTTGATGATCGAGGCCAACCATTGTCGCGACATGCTTGCCCGGGGCCGTTATCCGGTCTTTCTCAAGCAGCGTGTGGGAGGCGAAACAGGACATTTGAACAATCATCAGGCCGCAAGCCTGGTGAGCGAACTGGGATGGAGGGATCTGCAGCATCTGGTGCTGGCCCATCTCAGCAGCAAGAACAACCTGCCGTATCTGGCCCGGCAATGTTTTGCCGACACTCTGGGGTGCGACCCGGACTGGCTGGAACTGGCCGATCAAGATTCAGGGCTCGACTGGCGACATATCGCCTAGCCCAACTACTTAGCAAGCGGAGCCCATCATGGAAAAACGTGAAGAACTCTACCGCGGCAAAGCCAAATCGGTTTACAAGACCGACGACGCTGACCGCTTGATCCTGCTGTTTCGCAACGACACCTCGGCGTTCGACGGCAAGCGCATCGAACAACTGGACCGTAAAGGCATGGTGAACAACAAGTTCAACGCCTTCATCATGCAGAAGCTGGAAGAAGCGGGCGTGCCGACCCAATTCGACAAGCTGCTGGGCGACAACGAGTGTCTGGTCAAGAAGCTGGACATGATCCCGGTCGAGTGCGTCGTGCGTAACTACGCTGCCGGCAGCCTGGTCAAGCGCCTGGGTGTGGAAGAGGGTACCAAACTCGATCCGTACACCTTCGAGCTGTTCCTCAAGGACGACGCCAAGGGCGACCCGTTCATCAACGAATCCCACGTCGTGGCATTCGGTTGGGGCACCGCCGAGCAACTGGTTCGCATGAAAGAGCTGTCGCTCAAGGTCAACGAAGTGCTCAGCAAGCTGTTCGATGACGCAGGCCTGCTGCTGGTCGACTTCAAGCTCGAGTTCGGCGTATTCCACGGCGAGATCGTCCTGGGCGACGAATTCAGCCCTGACGGCTGCCGCCTGTGGGACAAGGACACCCGTAAAAAGATGGACAAGGACCGCTTCCGCCAGGGCCTGGGTGACGTCATCGAAGCCTACGAAGAAGTCGCAAACCGCCTGGGCGTCCCGCTTTAAGGCAAAAAGTTACGCAAGCGCTTGATAGCACGAAAAAAATTAGCGTAAAGGGCTTCGCCTTGCGCGCCGATGCTGTTATCATGCGCGCCGTTGGAGAGATGCCAGAGTGGCCGAATGGGACGGATTCGAAATCCGTTGTACCTTCACCGGTACCTAGGGTTCGAATCCCTATCTCTCCGCCATACATTGAAAAGCCCCGTAGATTCTGTCTACGGGGCTTTTCTGTTTTCTGGGGTGCGCTTCACGGATCTTCAAGAAATCCCGCCTCCCACCGCTCCTTTACTTTTTTTCAGCTAAGGTGTGGTAGAGCCAAATCTCACGTTTTGTGGTGCAAGGAGCTATCAGATGTCGGACGTAAACCAGGTGCAATCGCAACCGTCTCCCAGCCAAAGTCATGATGATGTAATCGCCCAGTTCAAGTGGCAGGGCAAGCAGATCGATTGGCTGCTTCAGTGGCTTGTCAAATTCGTTGCAAACACCAAGGTGGAACTGGGGATTACCCTGTCGGTAGGCGGGAATCTCGTTTCCGGCCATCTGATTTCCCATGATGCCTACTTTGAGCAACTGGCAGCAGATATCTCTGCACCTTTCTCCCAGTTCAATAATGGTACTGACGAGTCGATGAAGGAGATGATCCTGTCTTTCAAGCCAGGTGAGTCCAATGAAGATACTCCAGCGTTTCACTTCATCCATTTGAAGGACTGCAGAACCTACTCGACCGATGAAAGCCCGATCTGCGATGCGGGCGTGCTGTGGCGCGGCAGGATTGCCGCTGTCGATGGCTTCACCATCGGTCTGATTGCTCGAAAGTGACCCACTGAAACGCAGAATGGCCCCGGTATTTCCGGGGCTTTTTGTTTGGAGCTGACTGAATCAGCATGGGGGCTATTTCTTCTTGTGCACCCGTGAATCATGCCCTTTGCGGGTCAGAAAGCGAGGTCTGTTTTTTACATTGAGACATCATTTGGCCATGTTTTGCGCGACAAAATGCCGCAACCGGCTCTATCGCAGGTAATATGGGCCATTCGATTTTTATGCCCGGAATGGCCTGATAGAAAACTGGCAACCAGAAGAAGAACAAGAAACAGAGAGCCAGGCTGCCCGCCCCGGTCGATACCCAGAATTAATGAGTAGACGAAAAAAGGCGATTAGAAAAAATGACCAACACTTCGCGACCTTTGTACATTTCCTATGCTGGCCCCTCGCTGCTGGAAATGCCCCTTCTGAACAAGGGGAGTGCTTTTACCCCGCAAGAGCGGGTCGAATTCAATTTGATCGGGCTGCTGCCGCAGAACGTAGAGACGATCGAAGAGCAAGTCACCAGGGTGTACAGCCAGTACAAGCAGTGCGCCAGCGACCTGGACAAGCATATTTATCTGCGTTCGATCCAGGACAACAACGAGACTCTGTTCTTCCGCCTGCTGGACTCGCATCTGGACGAGATGCTGCCGATTATCTACACCCCGACGGTCGGTCAGGCGTGTCAGGAATTCTCCAAGATCTACCGCACGCACCGCGGGCTGTTCATTTCCTACCCTGAACGCGACCGCATCGACGACATCCTGCGCAGCGCCACCAAAGACCGCATCAAAATCATCGTTGTCACCGATAGCGAGCGCATTCTGGGCCTGGGCGACCAGGGGATCGGCGGCATGGGCATTCCGATCGGCAAACTGTCGTTGTACACCGCTTGTGGTGGCATCAGCCCAGCCTATACGTTGCCGATCGTGCTGGATGTCGGTACCAATAACCGCGAATTGCTCGACGACCCGATGTACATGGGCTGGCGTCATGAGCGGGTGACCGGCAAGGAATATGACGATTTCATCGCAACGTTCATTGAGGCCGTGCAGCGTCGCTGGCCGGATGTGTTGTTGCAGTTCGAGGATTTCGCTCAGTCCAACGCCATGCCGCTGCTGGAGAAGTATCGCGACGAGCTGTGCTGCTTCAACGACGATATTCAGGGCACTGCATCGGTGGCCGTGGGCACCTTGCTGGCTGCCTGCAAGGCCAAGAACGAGACCCTTGGCCAGCAGAAGGTCGTGTTCCTGGGCGCGGGTTCTGCCGGTTGCGGGATTGCCGAGCACATCATTGCTGCGATGAAGATCGAAGGCCTGAGCGAAATCGAAGCGCGTCAGCGTATTTTCATGGTCGACCGTTTCGGCTTGCTGACCGAGGGCATGGATAACCTGCTGGACTTCCAGCAGCGCCTGGCCCACAAGGCGGGTGATGTTGCGGGTTGGGCTACGGGCGGTGAAGCTTTCCCGCAGTTGCTCGATGTGGTGACGCATGCCGGTGCGACGGTGCTGATCGGTGTTTCGGGCCAGCGTGGTCTGTTCACTGAGCAAGTGATCCGTGAGTTGCACAAGCATTGTGCCAAGCCGCTGGTCATGCCGCTGTCGAACCCGACCTCCAAGGTCGAAGCCACGCCTGAAGAGATCCTGCGCTGGACCGATGGCAATGCGCTGGTTGCCACCGGCAGCCCGTTTGCGCCTGTGGAGATCAATGGTCGTACCGTGCATATCGCGCAGTGCAACAACTCCTATATTTTCCCGGGCATCGGTCTGGGTGTGGTGGCTTGCAAGGCTTCGCGTATCACTGACCGGATGCTGATGGCGGCTTCCAATGCATTGGCCGAATGCTCGCCGATGGTGTCCGGGCTTGGCGATGCGGTTCTGCCGCCGCTCAAGGAAATCCAGCAGGTCAGTCGCAAGATCGCCTTTGCTGTGGCCAAGGAAGCTCAGGCTGAAGGTCTGGCCCTTGAGACGTCGGATGAAGTACTGCTGGAGGCCATCGAGCGTAACTTCTGGGTGCCTGAGTATCGCGGCTACCGTCGTCGCTCCGTCTGACAGTAAGCGTTACTACTGAATGGCCCTTCGCGAGCGTGCTCGTGACGGGCCATTTTTTATGCCGGGATTATGGTGCGGGTTTCTTGAAGGTTTTTTCCTACAATGAAATAAGTTTAATTCGACCAGTTATTCGCGTTCTTTTCACAAAAAATTGATAGGATGCCGCCTAAAGTCTGCGCATGGATGGGCCGTCTGGTTCAATCTATACTCGATAAAAAATTATATAAGCAGACTGTCAATGCTGAAAATCAAGGCTGTACGTCCAGAAGTTGTTACGTTGATTGCCAGTGCCTTTTTGTTGTTCGGTTATAACGCCAATCTTTGGCAGCATCTTTTTGAAATCACGGGAGGGAGCAGTAAAGGTATTGCCATGCGCATTGCTTTTGGTGTGATGATCTTTTGCGTGTTCAATGTTTTTCTGACACTGTTTTCATTCAGACGTGTACTCAAGCCGGTGTTGGTTTTTCTGTTTTTTGCCAGTGCTGCTGTTTCTTATTTCATGAGCGAATACGGCGTCATGATTGATGCTGGCATGTTTCGTAACTTTGCGGAAACCAATCCTACCGAAGTTCAAGGCCTGCTGTCCCTGAAACTGGTGATTTACATCGTCCTGCTGGGGCTTCTGCCGTCAGTATTGCTGTGGCAAACCCCGATCAACTATCGCCGCTGGCACCGTGAGCTGTTCAGCAAGGTGCTGGTCTGTTTTATCTGCTCGGTGTCGATTGGTGGAGTCGCGCTGGCGAATTATCAGGGGCTGTCGTCGCTGTTTCGCAATCACCATGAGCTGCGCCTGATGGTCGTGCCGAGCAACTATATTGGTGCCTCGGTTGGCTATCTGAGCGAGCAGATCATTTCGTCCCGGCGTCCGTTTCTGGCAATTGGCGAAGATGCCAGGCGCTCGCCGGACTGGTCGACGCATACTCGCAAATCCCTGACGGTCCTGGTGGTGGGTGAAAGTGCCCGGGCGGAGAATTTCGGCATTCTGGGCTATGGCCGCAATACCACGCCAAAGCTCAATAAACAGAGCGGTCTGGTGGCATTTACCGATGTGTATTCGTGCGGCACCGAGACGGCAGTGTCGGTGCCTTGCATGTTTTCCAATATGGGACGCAAGGATTACAACGCGACCAGGGCGCGCAATCAGGAAGGGCTGCTGGATGTGCTGAAACGTGCAGGTCTTGAAGTGATATGGCGCGATAACCAGTCTGGCTGTAAAGGCACGTGTGATCGCGTTGCTTTCCAGGATGTCAGCAACCTCAAGGACCCGTTACTGTGCGCCAACAATGAATGCCGGGACGAGATCCTGCTGCAAGGGCTCGACACGTTTATCGACAGTCTGGATAAAGACACCGTACTGGTACTGCACCAGATGGGCAGCCACGGGCCGGAGTATTTCAAGCGTTACCCAAAGGCGTTCGAGAAGTTTACGCCTGTCTGTGAAAGCAATGCGCTGAACAACTGCAGTCGTGAGAGTATTGTCAACGGTTATGACAATACCCTCTTATATACCGATCACGTGCTGTCCACATTGATCGATATGTTGCGCAGTCGTCAGGACAAGGTCGACACTGCTATGTTGTATCTCTCGGATCATGGTGAGTCTCTGGGCGAATATAATCTCTTCCTGCATGGCACTCCTTATATGTTGGCGCCGGATCAACAGAAACATGTACCGATGATGATATGGTTGTCCGATAACTATCAGAAGTCTTTTGCCGTCAATCCGGAGTGCCTGGCCAGGGAGCGTAATGCGCCGTTGAGTCAGGACAATCTCTTTCATTCCATGCTGGGCTTGTTGAGAGTTGACACCAAGGTTTATGACCCGAGTCTGGACATGTTTTCCGGTTGCAGAAGTTCGATCGGCAATGGCGTGGCAATCAACAGGTAATTCATGATTCTGAGGGTGAGGCGCTTGACCGGACAGGCCTTGTCCCAGGTACCTCGCAGCTCATGGATCGCCAGCCTGCTGTTTCCCGGCGATTCACATGAAGATATCCAAGAGTTTCAGGCCAGATGCGCGATAAACCTCCTATGGCGATATATACTGCGCGCCATTGATCAAGGGAGAGCCGTGTGGCCATCGATATTCATTGGATTCGCGACGACGACAGCCTCGCCCGACAGTGCGCGCAGTGGCAGTCGCTGCCATTTGTCGCGCTCGACACCGAGTTCATGCGGGTCGACACCTTTTACCCTATTGCCGCGCTGCTACAGATCGGTGACGGTTCCAGCGCCTGGCTGATCGATCCGCTGCTCATCAGCGACTGGACGCCTCTGTCCGCATTGCTTGAAAACCCCGACGTCATCAAGGTGGTTCATGCTTGCAGCGAAGATCTGGAAGTCCTGCTGCGCCTGACGGGCAGCCTGCCGGTTCCGCTGTTCGACACCCAACTGGCGGCCGCTTACCTGAACATCGGGTTTTCCATGGGCTATTCGCGTCTGGTGCAGGAGGTGCTGAACATCGACCTGCCCAAGGGCGAGACCCGTTCCGACTGGCTGCAACGCCCGTTGTCGGAAACCCAGATCAGCTATGCCGCTGAAGATGCCGTGCATCTGGCCGAGCTTTTCGGTCTGTTGCGGCCACGCCTGTCGGACGAGAAATACCTCTGGGTTCTCGAGGATGGTGCCGAGTTGGTCGCCAACCTGCGCCGGGAAACCGATCCCTACGAAATTTACCGCGACGCCAAGCTGGCCTGGAAACTGTCTCGTGCCCAGTTGGCGGTATTGCGTGAGCTGTGCGCCTGGCGCGAGATACAGGCGCGTTCGCGTAACCTGCCGCGCAATCGCATCGTACGTGAGCACTCGTTGTGGCCGCTTGCCAAGACCCAGCCGGACAACCTGAGTGCCCTGGCCCGAATCGAAGACATGCACCCGCGTACGGTACGCCAGGATGGTGAGTTCCTGCTGGACCTGATCAAGAAGTCCGGCAATCTGCCGCCGGATCAATGGCCGCAGGCGTTGCCCGAGCCTTTGCCGATCGAGGCTTCCGGCATCCTCAAAGGCTTGCGGGCCATTGGTCAGCAATACGCTGAACAACTGAATATTGCCCCCGAGGTCGTGCTGCGCAAGAAGACCCTCGAAGCCTTGCTCAAGAGTGGCTACCCCGATGGCCCTTACACATTGCCCGATTCGCTGCGTGGCTGGCGTCGCGAATTAATGGGCCAGGCGCTGCTCGACAGCCTGGCCAATGCAGGAGAACAGCCTTGAAACGTATTTGCTCCATTTATCGCAGCCCGAAAAAGAACGAGATGTACCTGTATGTGCTCAAGAGCGATGTGCTCAAGCGTGTACCGGTAGAGTTACTGGCTGCGTTCGGCACGCCTCAGCATGCTTTCGACCTGGTGCTCAGTCCTGAGCGCGCGCTGGCTCGTGAAGATATCAACAAGGTGCTGGAAAACCTCGATACCCAGGGCTATCACTTGCAGATGCCGCCTGCCGAAGAGGAATACATCCAGCACTTGCCCGAAGAGTTGTTGCGCCGCAACGATCCTGTCTGATCCGTTGTGCCGCACTGTAGTGCCGGTCTGCCTGCTTTCGCGGCGCGCAGGCTTGACTGGCCCATGGCTGTTGCAGCTGTTTGTCCCGTTTTTAAGGTTTTTGAAACATGCGCGTTCTGATTGCCGAACACGATTACCTCATCTACACCCAACTGTTGCGCAAGGTAGCGCCCGAAGTTGAAATCATGAGCAGCGGCGATTCTGCCGAGCTGTCTCGCATGGCCGGTGAATGCAAGGTCTGGCTGGGACAGCCTGACCTGCTGGCCAATCTGTTGCGTCAGGGGCACAAGCCGCAGTGGTTGCAATCGACCTGGGCGGGGATTACCCCGTTGCTGGCCGAGGGCGTATCCAGGGATTATCGACTGACGCGGGCGGTCGGTATCTTCGGTCAGGTCATGGCCGAGTATCTGTTGACCTACATGCTCGGCCACGAACGTGAAGTGCTGGCGCGCCTGATGAGCCAGGTCGAACGCAAATGGGATAACCGTCCCGGCCAGAGTCTGTATGGCCGCAAGGCTCTGATCGTGGGCGCGGGAGATATCGGCCAGCGTGTCGCGCAGTTCCTGGTGCCTTTTGGTGTACAGGTCTACGGCGTCGCTTCGCAAGCGCGGGCCCAGGAACCGTTCATTGAAGTCGGTGCCCTGGCGGATCTGGAGCAGATGGTTGGCGACATGGATTACGTGATCAATCTGCTGCCCAACACACCGGCAACCCACGATTTATATGACGCAAGACTGTTCGCCGCATTCAAGCCCTCGGCGCTATTCATCAACGTCGGGCGTGGTGTAGCGGTGGTCGATGCGGATCTGGTGGAAGCCCTGAAGGAAGGGCACCTGGCTGGCGCTGTGATCGATGTCTGCCGTCAGGAGCCGCTGCCTCAGCGCCATCCGTTCTGGACCGCCTATGGCCTGCTGCTGACCGGGCACAGTTCTGCCCCGACATCGCCTGTGGCCATGACCGAATTGTTCGTCGATAACCTCAAGGCCTTTCAGGCGGGTGAGCCGCTGCGCGGAGAAGTGGATTTTTCGCGGGGGTATTGAACAGCGTTAGCTGCAAATTAAAAGCTGCAAGCGACAAGTCAAAAGCTTGAGGCTTGCAGCGTGCAACTCTGAAGCCTACAACGAAAAATCACCCTCAACCGCCAGCTCTGCTACTGGCTTGCGTGGGCTTGGGGCTTCGCGGCCTTGCAGGTAGTCGGGCAACGTCGATTTGTCGCCCAGTTTGCCGATGGCCACGGCTGCATGCAGGGCATAGCCTTCTGGAATGTTCAGCTCCTTGCGGGTCAGTTCCTTGTCGAAGCCTGACATGCCGTGGGTGTACCAGCCGCTCAGGCTCGCCTGCAAGGCAAGGTATCCCCACGCGGAACCGGCATCGAATTCGTGTGTGGTTGCCGGGCTTTCTTCGGTCGCGCCCGGTGCGGCGAAGGTGGTCTTGGAGATGACGATCACCAGTGCCGAAGCGCTCTGCGCCCAGCTGCGGTTGAACTCATTGAGCAGGCCCAGGTAACGCTCCCAGTTCGGGGTGTCGCGACGAGCATAAAGAAAGCGCCATGGCTGCGAGTTATAGGCCGAAGGTGCCCAGCGTGCGGCCTCGAAGAAACTCAGCAGGGTCTCCTGTGAAATGTTTTCACCGGTGAAGGCGCGAGGTGACCAGCGATGGGTGAATTGCGGGTCGATGGTGTGGTCGGCGATACGGGGATTAGTGCTCATGCGAATCCTGTCGTGGCGAAGGTTTGAAGTGAGCTTGACATGATGGGCCGTGGTCGGCAGGCATTGTCTGTGCCCTCAAAAGCCTTCTAACGCTACTGTTTTGCCACGCCGCTGACAAGTGAAGTGTTGGATACCGGCAGTCGCAAATGCTTGGCCCGCATCCGATGTGCCACTAGACTGGCGGCCTTTTCATTGTCGATACCGTTGTCCGAACCATGGCCGCTAAAGTTGAACCCTTCTGGATACGCAAAACACTCGAACAACTGGACAGGGACGAGTGGGAATCGCTGTGCGATGGCTGCGGTCTGTGCTGCCTGCAAAAGCTGGAAGATGAGGACGACAACAGCGTTTACTACACGCGCATCGCCTGCAAGTTGCTGGACTTGAAAACCTGTCAGTGCTCCGATTACAGCAATCGTCGAGCCTTTGTGCCTGACTGCATTCAACTCACGGCCGGGCAGGCCGACGAGTTCAAATGGCTGCCGCCCACGTGTGGTTATCGTCTGGTCAGCGAAGGGAAGGATCTACCGCTCTGGCACCATCTGGTGTGCGGTGATCGCGAGGCTGTGCATCACGAGCGCATCTCCCAGTCGGGACGCATGCTCAGTGAGAACAGCGTGCCCGAGGACGACTGGGAGGATTATCTGATTTTCCGCGCCGGTTAAGGGTTTCAGACGTCGTTTTTCGGGTCTTTCAAGGCATCGATGCCGTTGATGACCGAGGTCCTGGCGGCCAGTTCGGCATTGTCCTTGAGCTGTCTCAACTCAGCGCCTGCGCGTTCGATATCGGAGCGCGCACTGTGCAGGTTGCTGCGGCTTTTTTCGAGCAGGCTTTTTGCCGAGCAGTGCCCGGTGATGCCGCGCGCCAGTACGGCACCGCCAATGGCCAGTTGTACAAGGCCCAGGACGCCGCCACGGCGTAGCCCCTTGCCCATCATTGTCACGCCGCCTGCCAGAGAGCCTATCCGCTCCCAGCCCTGGACGTTCTGCTGCGGATGGTTGTGCAGTCGCGGGGTGTCGATTCTGTCGATGATCGAGGTGTCGCTCATGATGGTTCTCCATGATGTGATAAATCAGCTTCAACGAAACTGACTGCCCATCCGTGAAACTGTTCAGTGCATTTTCATGAGCGGTCGGGCTTTTCCCGGCCGAATTGCGGACCCGAGCGGGTATTGATGCCTTTGGCCATTCGGTCATAGAGCACGACGTTGACGGTCGCCGCCAGGTTCATGCAGCCCTCGGTGGGGATGTAGACCACGTCTTCGCACCAGTCGCGGATTTCCTGATCCAGCGAACCGTCTTCCGGGCCGAAGATATACAGGGCGCGATCCGGGTGAGTGTATTCGGGCAGGGCGCGGGCGCCGTCCACCAGTTCCACCGCAACCGGAATGCAGCCCAGGGGCAGGATACTCTTGAGGTCTTCGATGCCGATCAGCGGAATATCCTGATGGATCTTCTTGGTATCGGTGATGAAGTCCCGTGCGCGCTCGTAGCGTTTGCCGGTGTAGAAGACCGAAGCCACGCCATAACAGCCCGCCGCCCGCATCACCGATCCGACGTTTTCCGGGGATTTGGGGTTGTAAAGGCCGATGCAGGCGTACCGTTTGTTTGCCACGTTAGAGATGCTCTGGGTAAAACGCGCAAGTATACGGCAGAACGCGAAGTCTCTAGAACCACATCCTGATACCCAGCACCCACTTCGCTTCGCTGCGATCTTCGCCTTCTTCGCGAGCATAATCGGCGGTCTTGCCATAAGTCCGGTTCCAGCTCACGCCAATATAAGGCGCGAACTCCCGACGGATTTCATAGCGAAGCCGCAGGCCGATTTCGGTGTTGGCCAGACCGGAGCCAATGCCGCGTTGCGCATCGTTCTTGCCGTAGACGTTGAACTCGGCCGTGGGCTGCAGAATGAGCCGGTTGGTCAGCAGCAGGTCGTAATCGCCTTCAAGGCGTGCTGCGCTCTGGCCTGCTTCGCCGATGAAGGCTGTGGCCTGAGCCTCGAAGTTGGAAAGGGCCATGCCCTGAATGCCAAAAGCGGCCCAGGTCTGCGGATCGCCCGGCTTGAAGTCCTGGCGTGCGCCCGCGACCAGATCCCACCACGGGCTGATAGCGTGTCCCCACAGAGCCTGGATTTCGGCGTCCCCGGTCTTGCCATCAGTGCGTTCGCCTTCGGAGCGTATCCACAGGCGATCGGTATCACCTCCGACCCAGCCTTTGAGATCCCACGCCAGCGTGCTGCCCTGGTCGGCGTTCTGCCATTCCAGCTTGTCGGCCATGAAGAAGGTATTGATGGCGCTGTCATGAACCATATGGCCTGTATGGCTGGTGTAGACGGCAGCCCTGTCTTCATCCGTCAGTTCCGGGATGGGCGTACGACTCTGGCCGGCGCTGGACGGAGCGTGGTCGTGGTGCATGGAATGGCTGCCGTGATCCATGCCGCTCATGTCTGCTGCCAGGGCTGGCATTGTCATTGATGGCCCCAACGCCACAAGCAGGCCGGACAGACGGGAAAGATGAAGGATTCTGTTCATGCTGAGGTTCTCATTCTTCCACGCGCACTTCACGGAACATGCCCATTTCCATGTGGTAGAGCAGATGGCAGTGATAGGCCCAGCGCCCGAGGGCATCGGCGGTGACGCGATAGCTGCGCCTTGAGGCCGGTGGCATGTCGATGGTGTGTTTGCGGACCATGAATTGCCCGTTCTCGTCTTCGAGGTCGCTCCACATGCCATGCAGGTGAATGGGGTGAGTCATCATGGTGTCGTTGACCAGCACGATCCTGATGCGCTCGCCATACTTGAGCTTCAGCGGTTCGGCATCCGAGAACTTCACGCCGTTGAAGGACCAGGCGAATTTCTCCATGTGACCGGTCAGGTGCAGTTCGATGGTGCGGCCGGGCTCGCGTCCGTCCGGGTCCTCGAAGGTACTGCGCAGGTCCCTGTAGGTCAGGACGCGGCGACCGTTATTTCTCAAGCCGATGCCAGGATCGTCCAGTCTGGGAGCGGTCTTCATGGCCTGCATGTCCACCAGCGGATTGTTCTTTTCGGTTTCCGGGTGTGACTGCATGTTGCCCATGCCTGACATGTCATGGTGATTCATGCCTGCCATGTTGCTGTGATCCATCGCGGCCATCTTTCCGTGATCCATGCCGCCATGATCCATTCCCATATCGTCCATGCTCAGCAGCGGGCGGGGGTCGAGAGGCGGCACAGGCGCCGTTGCACCGGATTCTCGAGTGAGCGTGCCTCGGGCAAAGCCGCTGCGGTCCATGGACTGGGCGAACAGGGTGTAGGCCTCTTCGGTCGGTTCGACGATGACATCGAAGGTTTCGGCAACGGCGATGCGCAACTCATCGACACTGACCGGCTTGACGTGCAGACCATCGGCAGCGACCACGGTCATTTTCAGGCCGGGAATCCGCACGTCGAAGTAGGTCATGGACGAGCCGTTGATAAAGCGCAGCCGAATCCGTTCGCCCGCTTTGAATACGCCGGTCCAGTTCATGTCCGGTGCCTTGCCGTTCATGAGGTAGGTGTAGGTTGCAGCGCTCACATCGGCCAGATCGGTCGGGTTCATCTTCATCCCGGCCCACATCGTGCGATCGGCAACCGCCTCGCCCCAGCCTTTTTCGCTGACATCGTGGATGAAATCACCCACCGTACGTTTGTTGTAGTTGTAGTAGTCCGACTGTTTCTTGAGGTTCTTCATCAGTTTGACCGGATCGTCATCCGTCCAGTCTGTGAGCATCACCACGTAGTCGCGTTCGTACTGGAAGGGCTCAGGCTCCCTGGCATCGATCACCAGCGGGCCATACACCCCCGATTGCTCCTGAAAGCCCGAATGGCTGTGATACCAGTAAGTGCCATTCTGTCGGACCTTGAAGCGATAGACATACATGCCGTCCGGCTCGATGCCTTGAAAACTCAGGCCCGGAACGCCGTCCATGTTGGCGGGCAGCAGGATGCCGTGCCAGTGAATGGACGTGTTTTCCCTGAGCTGGTTTTTAACCCGCAAGGTGACGGTATCACCTTCACGCCAGCGCAGCAGAGGGCCGGGTATACCGCCGTTGATAGTCATGGCCGTTTTCGGCGTGCCAGTGATATTGACCGGAGTTTCGCCGATGAAGAGGTCGAACTCGGTGCCCGCCAGAACCCTGGGTTCATCCGCGCCGCTGATGGCCCACACAGGACTTTGCCAAAGCCCGATGCCGCCCAGCAGGCTGCCGGCTGTCAGCCCTTTTACAAAGGTTCGTCTTGAGGTCTTGGAGTGCATGCCCAGGTTGTATCCAGTCAGTTGCGTGCTTGTCTGAAAGGAAGATGCCATAACGAGGCCGGGCGGGTGATTACATTTCTGTAAGGTTGCAGATCACGCCGCCCATGGATTGACGGGGTGTCATTCCTTTTTCATCAGCCCCGCAAGCGCAGCGAAGGGGTTGTGGGTGGCCTTGGCGGCTTTGGGTGTACTGAGGGAGCTGTCGGAGAAGTACTGCTGGTCGGTGTAACGCGAGTGCTCGTTGTCATGGCAATACAGGCACAGCAGTTCCCAGTTGGAGCCGTCCTGAGGATTGTTGTCGTGGTTGTGGTCACGATGGTGGACGGTCAGTTCGCTCAGGCGCTTGCCCGCGAACTCCCGTGCGCAACGCCCGCAGACGTGGGGATACATGCGCAGGGCTTTGTCCCGATAGCCCATTTCGCGGTCGCGCTGGGCGTCGGCCAGGATACGGTCCAGCTTGGACGTGTTGGAAGGAGGGTTGGCCGTGCTCATGGTGTCACCTGTGTCGTGTGCGCATTGATAGCGGGAATGCGCACAAGTTTAGCGCCAGATGACGAAACTCACACCTGTTGGGAGAGTAGTTGGCCGTCGACCATACGCAGACGCTTTGACAGGGAAATAGCCAGGGCACGAATGATCTTGGCTGCGATTTTCGGCGCTTCGTCGAGCATCTTGTCCAGCGAGTCCCGGCCCAGGTTCAGCAACTGGCAATCCGATGCAGCGATGCAACTGGCCGAACGGCGTTCGCCGTCGAGCACCGCCATTTCGCCGAACGCCCGGCCCCGACGCAACGTGGCGATTTCTACCTGCTGGCCTTCGGGGTTGAGTTTCTGTACCGAAACCGTGCCGCGGTCGATGATGCACATGAAGGTTCCGGCATCGCCTTCATTGAAGATGCTCTGGCCTTCCTGGATATCGCTGATGCTGAAGTAACCCGCGACGGTCAGGTAATCGGCAGGCAGCAGGGTGTCGAACAGGCCGCAGTCCAGCAGCATGTCGCGTATGGCATTGTTCAGGTGGGACGGTTGTTCTGACATGGTTCGGTCTTGTTCAGGTAAGAGGGGGAGCAACTCCGTGCTCCCCGATGCTACTAAGACAGACTATTGGCGCCAAGTTCAGTCCAGTTGCAAAACCTTGAAGATAAAACCGTACTCAAGGGCGACATCGCGCAGCCCCTGATAGCGACCGCTCATGCCGCCATGGCCGGCGCCCAGTTCGGTCTTGAGCAGCAGAAGGTTGTCGTCAGTCTTTATGTCGCGCAGTTTCGCGACCCATTTGGCAGCTTCCCAATATTGCACGCGGCTGTCGTTGTAACCGGCAATGACCAGGGTGGCGGGGTAGGCCTGGGCGCTGACATTTTCGTAAGGCGCATAGGCCTTGATACGGGCATGAACCTCTGGCTCCTGCGGATTGCCCCATTCGTCGTATTCGGTGACGGTCAGCGGCAGTTCAGGGTCGAGCATGGTGTTGAGCACGTCCACGAACGGCACTTCGGCAATCGCCGCCTTGAACAGCTCCGGACGCTGGTTGAGTACGGCACCGATCAATAATCCTCCGGCGCTGCCACCGCTGATGACCAGTTGATTGGCGCGGGTCAGGCCCTTGTCGATCAGGTGTTCGGCGCAGGCAATGAAATCACCGAAGGTGTTCTGTTTGTGTTCCTGTTTGCCGTTGCGATACCAGGCTTCACCCAGTTCACCACCGCCGCGTACATGGGCAATGGCAAAGGCTACTCCACGATCCAGCAGGCTCAGACGGGCGTGGGAAAACCATGGGTCCAGGCTTTCGCCGTACGCGCCGTAACCATAGAGATACAGTGGCGTCGCCTGGCCCAGCAACTCGCGTTTGACCACCAGACTGATGGGGACTTGTGTGCCATCGCTGGCGGTCGCCCAGAGACGCTGACTGACGTAGGCATCGGCATCGAACTCACCGAGTACCGGCGTTTCCTTGAGCACCACTTGCTCGCCGGTGGCCAGAGCCAACTGGCGGACCTGCGCCGGACGATTGAGGGACTGATAGCGCAGGCGAATGCTGTCGCTGTCGAATTCCAGTGAGTCCTGTACATACAGGCTGTAGGCCGCGTCGGGCAATTGCACGCGATAGGCCGGCAGGCCTTGTGGGCGAACTTCGATGATCGGCAGGCCACCTTCGCGCAGGCTCAGGGTCAGGCTTCTGGCATTGAGGCTCATATCTTCCAGCATCACTGTATCGCTGTGCGGGACCAGCTCTTGCCAGCCATCGCGGCCCGCATGCTGTTCCGAGGCCTGATACAGCGCGAAGTTGATACCGCTCTGATTACTGCGGATAAACCAGCTCCAGGCACCATCGAGCTGGCCGTGATCCGGAAAGTATTCATGACCCTCGACTCGCTCGGCCATGCACACGAAGGCTTGCTCGGGATGCTCGGCATCCAGCAGCCAGGCTTCGCTGGTGGTCTTGCTGTTGAGCAGCAGAATCAGTTGGCGCTCGGAGCTGCTACGGAAACAGTGCAGGAAGAAACGGCCGTCCGGCTCGCTGAATACCAGGTCGGCCGAGTCGCTGCCCAGACGATGACGGTAGAGTTTGTGCGGGCGGTGAGTGTCGTCCAGTTCGCCGAAGAACAGCGTCTGGCTGTCATTGGCCCAGGTCATGCTGCCGTCGCAATCTTCAAACGGCAGGCTGCTCACCTGGCCTGTGCCCAGCTCCTTGACGTAAAGCTGATAGACCTCTTCGCCCGTGGTATCCAGGCTGTAGGCCAGGCGTTGATGGTCGGGGCTGATACTGAACGCGCCCAGAGAGAAGAATCCGCCATCGGCCAGCACGTTGGGGTCCAGCAACAGCTCTTCATGGCTCTCATCGACGGTGTTCGAGTCATCTGCCGGGCGCGGGCAGCGATAGTGTCTGGCATATTCATCACCCTCGGTGGTGCGGGTGTAATACAGGTACGGGCCCCAGGGGGAGGGCAGCGACAGGTCGGTTTCCAGAATGCGGCCTTTTATTTCCTGGAACAGGGCTTCACGCAATTGCGCCTGATCGGCCAGTTGCTGTTCCTGATAACTGTCTTCAGCCTTGAGATAGTCGAGCACTTCATCGCTGTCGCGATTCTGCAACCATGCATAGGGATCGGGGCCGTCGGCCTTGCGAGCGATCGGGGCGCTGGAGGTGGC
This sequence comes from Pseudomonas sp. Irchel 3A18, assembly GCF_900187465.1. NCBI lineage: Bacteria > Pseudomonadati > Pseudomonadota > Gammaproteobacteria > Pseudomonadales > Pseudomonadaceae > Pseudomonas > Pseudomonas sp. Irchel 3A18. The sequence goes on along the minus strand of NZ_FYDI01000004.1, from coordinate 172,215 downwards.
ATTCGAGAAGGACATGCGGGGCTCTCTTTAAAGGCATCGGGTCATTGAAATATCGGTGGCTGCAAGTATGGCGCACCTATTACTGAAGCCGGGCGAGCCGGGCCAGTGAAAAGTCGTTATCATAAGCGCCTATTTACCTGCCTTACCACGGACGTCATGACCGAGAACGACTATCTGATCGCCTGGGGCCTCTATGCATTTGCAGCATTGGGCTGCCTGCTGGTGTGGTTTTTGATGACCCGCTGGATGTGGCGCTACCTGAAAGAGCCCCTTCGGGTGATTGGCGCGGTGTTGCTGTTCACGCCGACCATCGTCGATCCTGCCAAGGAATTACTGGCGCCTGCCGTGGCCGTTACCGCCCTTGATCTGCTGTTCAAGGTGGGCAGCAATGTCTGGAGCGCGATCATCGATCTGGCCACCTATGGCATGTTTGCCCTGATTGCCTATCTGGTGTTCGTGCTGGTGCGCTGGCCACTGGAGAAAAACCGCAAGGCCCGTCAGCCACAGCCTGTAGCCGAGCCAGACGACACCGACGACGAACCTTTTGCCAGGGACGACCGCTACGGCCGCAGCCCGGCTGCACCGGCCGCCAGTGCGAGTCGTGGGCGAGTCGAGCCTCGTTTGTAAGAACCCGCTTCGTTGGCAAGCGTGCAGCACGTATTGAAGCGAGAACCTGAGCATGTGTGAACTACTGGGCATGAGCGCCAATGTCCCGACCGATATCGTTTTCAGCTTCACAGGGCTGATGCAGAGGGGCGGGCGCACCGGCCCGCATCGCGATGGCTGGGGGATCGCCTTCTATGAGGGGCGCGGTTTGCGTCTGTTTCAGGACCCGGCAGCCAGCAGCGAATCGGAAGTCGCGCAACTGGTGCAGCGCTACCCCATCAAGAGTGAAGTGGTCATCGGCCATATTCGTCAGGCCAATGTCGGCAAGGTCTGCCTGTCCAATACCCACCCTTTCGTGCGCGAGCTGTGGGGACGCAACTGGTGTTTTGCCCATAACGGCCAACTGGCCGATTTCAGTCCCCGTGCTACCTTTTATCGTCCTGTAGGCGATACCGACAGTGAAGCGGCGTTCTGTGATCTGCTCAACCGGGTGCGCGAAGCCTTTCCCGAGCCGGTGGAAGTCGAGCAACTGCTGCCATACCTGATTGAGGCGTGCTCCGAATACCGGGGCAAAGGCGTGTTCAACGGCCTGCTCAGTGATGGCGACTGGCTGTTCTGTTTCTGCAGTACCAAACTGGTACAGATCACCCGCCGTGCGCCCTTTGGTCCGGCACGCTTGAAGGATGTCGACGTGATTGTCGATTTTCAGGCAGAAACCACGCCCCATGACGTGGTGACTGTCATTGCCACCGAACCGCTGACCGAGAACGAGACCTGGAATCGTTATGAGCCGGGTCAGTGGAGCCTTTGGCGCAAGGGCGAATGTGTGGCCCAAGGGTCAACCGATACTCCGATTTAAGCTCGCCCAACCGACAAGAGGGATCTAAATGCTGCGAAGTTATCTGCGATTGGTCTTGTTCACGACTGGCCTGCTGGTAGGGGTTCAGGTTCCGGGTTTCATCAGTGACTACAGCAAGCGAGTCGAAGCGCATCTGATCGAGGCTCAACAGGCCATCAAGGGTTACAACGCGACCGCGCAGCAATTCTTCAAGGGCGACATCCAGGCGCTGATCCAGCACTATCGCAACAGCGAAGACCCGGTGTTTCGCAGCGATGCCGACAACATCAGCACATTGCTGACCCGCACTCACGTGCTTGAACGCCAATGGCTCGGCCTTCAGGGCGCGTGGTATTCCAGAGCCTGGTATGTCGCAACTTCAGCCGATGCCGATATCCGCCGCGAAACCTTCAATGGCTACACCTGGCAAGTGCTGCTTGCACCTGAAGTCATTGCCTGGGGCATCATCTCGGCACTGTTGCTGGCGCTATTGATCGAAAGCTTCTTCCTGCTGTTGGGTTGGGTGGTGACAGGCGGGCGACGCAAGCCAAAGATGAACAGGGAGTGGCGCTGATCAATTAAGGTCATAAATCACTTTGTGGGAGGCGACTTGAGCGTTGACGCAGAATATCTGCCGGCTTCACAGGCCTTTTCGCCAGCAAGCTGCCTCCCACAAGTTTGTGTGTGCCTTAACTGATCAGCATTACTCCGGTCGCTTCTACTGTGTAATACCAGTCAGTTGAGTGTGTTGCCCAGGTTAAGCTGAATAGCCGGTTTTTATGCGGGCTTGTAGTTAATTTCACTCAACGTACTCAGACTTTTCATGCTTTGAAGTCAGGTCGGGTTTTTCTGTTGTCAGCCGCCATAGAGAGGGATGACAACAGCAAGAAGAGACCTTATCCATGAATATTACTTTGACCGTCCAGCAGCACCTTAGCTACAGGGAAGCGTTGAAAATTGCCTACGATGAAGCCAAGCAGGATGGCACGCTGGATGAAATAACAGAGGCGGCTTGCCAGAAGGAGTTCAATAGTCCACTACCGGCTGCAATTTACCATGAGTCAAGTATGGTCAGCAGCAACAGGGTATCGGATACGGGGGGGACTTACTTCAAGTGCTGGACCCTTAGAGACAGCTATGAGCAAGCAAAGATTAACGCCAGGGTCTATGCGGCTGAGTCGCTATCGAACAGCATCAATAATGCTGTTGAGGGGATCAAGGAAAAGCTAAAAGCTTCGGGGGCAGCTTTTAACGAACAGGACTTGAAATTTTCGATCAATGAAAAGGGAGAGTTCAAACCGGTTTCTGCATCTGAAAAGCCTAATGAAGAACAAGAAAGTATTTTTACAAAGCTATTGAATGAAAGTGAGGACCTGAGAAAAATGGCCCGCGAATATGTTCGGATGGTTTTCAGTCTAGTGGATTTTACGGTGGAAGGGTGGGATGCACCTTACGCGCGATATCTTGTGCCAGAGGAAGCGGGTAGCTGAGTTAAGGCTAACGGGCTACAGACCCGTTAGCGGTTAAGCCCATCACTCTCAGCGGATTATTTTTTGGGTGCAGATATGTACGAACGGAGTCTTGCTTCCTGTTTTACTGCCTGCACCGCCATCTTCATGGCTGTCGGGATACGCGAACCAGTAGCCTGTGTTATAGGTCAACTGCCATTTTGTCCTGAAGCCGTATTGCCATAGACAGAAAGGCTCGGTTCTATCTCTACCCTGGCATTCGGGTAGTGAGAGTGATGTTCTGAAAAAGCCGCTCTTGTTACTAATGCCTTGAGATAATTTATGTTTTGAATTCGGGTCTTGGTTTATATTTAGCTCAAGCGTGAGCCGCACTCCCTCAAGTGGATGCCCCTTGTAATCGACAACCCGCGTTTGCCAGTTCAAGACTCGATAGGCCCTGTGCTTGCTAAATTGTGTATTGAAGTGCTCGACATCACCGGTCACCTCTGTGTCGGCAAGGCGAGGTCCCCAGCCTATAAAGCGGTAAATATCAAAAAGAGGTAAGGCAGAAGCACGGAGGGCGTCTGACAGACAGTTGTTTATCAACTGAACGTCAGGACGTAATCACTGGTAAGAATCGTTGTCAATACGCTATTACGAAATAAACATAAGCCTAAACCACACACTCCGTGTTGTACCGTATGTACTCCATGATGGCTCCCGGTTCATTCCACATCAGCACATCCAGGATGGAGAGATTTTCCACGAAGGTGTAGGGTCCGGTCGGGTATCTGAATACCGAGGGTTGCAGGAAACGCAGTTCTATATCCCGTTCGTGCCATTCCCGTGGGATGAGTATTTCGCGGCCTCCGGGGGCGTTGATGTAGCGGCGGGCGCCCATCAGGCTGCTGATTTCCAGTGCCCACTGGCCGGCATGTTCAATGGGCGGCAGCTCCAGTTGCATGTCGGAGCAGGTTGTCCAGTTGAACGCCATACCGAGGTAGTCGCAGACGACTTTCAGAGAGCTGGCACTCAGGTCGCCAATGCTGGCCGAGCGGGTGGAATTGAAGGTCAGGTCGATCAGTTGCAGAGTCTGTTTGAAGAAGGGCGCCTTACCGCGGTAGTGCTCAAGCTGGCCGCTGATGTGCCTCAATGAGCCTGCATGATCGACGACCATCGCGTCCTTGATCAGCATGCCGTCGCTGCTTTTCACGGGGACGGTTATATAGTGCCAGCCACCTTTGTCATTGAGCATTCGATTGCGGTTCATCCAGCTTTTGCGCTTGTACTTGACGATATCGAAGAGAATTCCCTGCTCCACCGAGGCGATAAGCTGGAAGTAACCGAGGTAGGGAAAGAAATAGGGCTGCATGATGCCCAGGGTTTTGATCATGGAACCCCACGAGGTCTCGACGACGGTGGTTAGCCGGCGGAGTAGTCAGGAATACAACTGATGGGTTGTGATTACTGCTGTGGGTGTCGCACTGGGAAGCCTAGTCTGGCGGGGTGAAAGAGAGCTGTTAGTGGTCGCTTTCGACAAGCCAGTCGATGACTGGCTTTGACGAAAGGTGAAGAAGGCCTACTTGGCCAGGTAGCGCATGCTTTCTTCCAGGCCGCGCAAGGTCAGGGGGTACATCTGGTCTTCGATCAGGTCGCGGATGATGTGGGTGGAGGAGGTGTAGTCCCATGCATTCCTGGGGTAAGGGTTGATCCAGACGATCTTCTTGAACTTGGCCATGAAACGCTGCATCCAGACATAGCCCGCTTCCTCGTTCCAGTGTTCGACGCTGCCTCCCGGCTGGGTGATTTCATAGGGTGCCATGGCGGCATCGCCGATGAAGATCACTTTGTAGTCGGCACCGTACTTGTGCAGCAGGTCCTGGGTGGAGGTGCGTTCCGAGCCTCTGCGCAGGTTGTTCTTCCAGACCGATTCATAAATGAAGTTATGAAAGTAGAAATACTCCATGTGCTTGAACTCGGTCTTGCAGGCCGAAAACAGTTCTTCGCAGACTTTCACATGGGCATCCATCGAGCCGCCGATATCGAATAACAGCAGCAGCTTGATGGTATTGCGCCGTTCGGGGCGCATCTGGATATTCAACAGCCCTGCATCGCGGGCGGTATGGTCGATGGTGCCGTCGATATCCAGCTCATCGGCAGCGCCCTGGCGGGCGAACTTGCGCAGGCGGCGCAAGGCGACCTTGATATTGCGGGTGCCCAGTTCCACCTGGTCGTCGAGGTTCTTGTACTCGCGCTGATCCCAGACCTTGACCGCCTTGCCCTTGCGTTCACCGGCTTCGCCCACGCGGATGCCTTCGGGGTTATAGCCGCCGGAGCCAAACGGGCTGGTGCCGCCGGTGCCGATCCATTTGTTGCCTCCGGCGTGGCGTTCCTTTTGTTCTTCCAGGCGCTTCTTGAACGCTTCGATCAGCTTGTCCAGGCCGCCCAGAGACTGGATCTGGGCGCGTTCTTCCTCGCTCAGGGAGCGCTCGAACTCCTTGCGCAGCCAGTCCTCCGGGATCAACGCCTGAAGGTGATCGTCGAGGTTTTCCAGGCCGTTGAAGTAGGCGCCGAAAGCCCGGTCGAACTTGTCGAAGTGGCGTTCGTCCTTGACCAGAATGGTGCGCGCCAGAAAGTAGAACTCATCGATATCGGCGAAGATGACCCGCTGTTTCAGCGCGTTGATCAGGTCCAGCAATTCACGCAATGACACCGGCACTTTCGCCGCACGCATTTCGTTGAACAGGTTGAGCAGCATGGCTGTCGCCCTTTTTCGTGGCAGGGTGGATAAGGGCGGTCAGCGATTGCCGCGGCGGCTCATGAAGGCCAGGCGCTCAAGCAACTGCACGTCCTGCTCGTTCTTGACCAGCGCACCGGCCAGCGGCGGAATCGCCTTGGTCGGGTCGCGCTCGCGCAGTACCGCTTCGCCGATATTGTCGGCCATCAGCAGCTTCAGCCAGTCCACCAGCTCAGAGGTCGAGGGCTTTTTCTTCAGGCCCGGGACCTTGCGCACGTCGAAAAAGACATCCAGGGCTTCGCTGACCAGATCCTTCTTGATGTCGGGGTAATGCACGTCGACGATCTTCTGCAGGGTGGTACGATCCGGAAAGGCGATGTAGTGGAAGAAGCAGCGGCGCAGGAAGGCGTCCGGCAGTTCTTTTTCGTTATTGGAGGTAATGATGATGATCGGGCGTTTTTTGGCCTTGATGGTTTCGTCGATCTCGTAAACGTAGAACTCCATCTTGTCGAGTTCTTGCAGCAGGTCGTTGGGGAATTCGATATCGGCCTTGTCGATTTCGTCGATCAGCAGGATCACCCGTTCTTCGGACTCGAAAGCTTCCCAGAGCTTGCCTTTCTTCAGGTAGTTGCGCACGTCGTGGACTTTATCGACGCCCAGTTGCGAGTCCCGCAGGCGGCTGACCGCATCGTATTCGTACAGGCCCTGATGAGCCTTGGTGGTGGATTTGATGTGCCAGGTAATCAGCCGGGCGCCGAAGGATTCGGCCAGTTGTTCGGCCAGCATGGTCTTGCCCGTGCCGGGCTCACCCTTGACCAGCAGCGGCCGCTCCAGGGTGATGGCGGCATTGACCGCAAGCTTGAGGTCGTCGGTGGCGACGTATGCGTGGGTGCCTTCAAACTTCATCGGTGAATCCTCTAACGTGACGCGCAGTCTGTGGCTGGCGCGGCTCAATGGGCGCAAATAATGTGACGACTATAGCGCGCAGGGTGACCGACTGTGAACGCAGATGCCTCATTCAGTCATTGAATGAGGGATTACGCTCACAGGGTCGTGTCGGGCTCAGGAGTTTTCATTGCTCTCGTAGCGCGTGTTGAACGCCTGGATGAAGGCATTGCGCAACACTTGCAGGAAAGCCTGGAAGCCGCTGATGTCCTGCTGACGTACGCTGCCACTGAGATCGACGCGAGTGGCGAACTGGTTCTGTCGCTGGTTTTTCAGAACGGTTTCACTGCCGCCCACCAACGCTTCCCAGATGGAACGGAAGAATCCCTTGTTCTGGTTTTCCACGTCCTGTTTCCAGTTGAACACATCGACATTGCGCAACAGCGGCTTGATATAGCCGCTGAGCTGACCGTCGTTGGCCTGGGCTTCGATGACCAGGTCGCCATTACCAGCATTGAAGTCAAACTTGCCATAGGCCGAGGCAAAATCATTGAGGCGTCGCAGGTGGATGCCCGTGGCGCGCAGGCGAAAGTCGAAATCCTGGAAGTCACTGAGCGGGTCGAAGGTCGCAGTAGCTTCTACGGCGGCACCGCCCAGCAGTCGTCCCTTGCCTTCGAAGCGGGCGTCGCGCTTGCCTTCCACGTCCACCACGTTGGTCAGGTTATAGAGGCTGGCATTGATCCGGTCGGCCTCGATCCTGACCTTCGGAGTGGAGGTGAAGTTGTTGAAGGTGACGCGTGCATTCTCGATGCGTGCTTCATCCAGGGTGATGGGCAACAGTTTGTTCAACTGAGTGCGCCAGTCAGTGCCCTGGCCCGTCTGCGAGGCCTGTTTGTCATTGCCGCCATCGACAAAGTTAAGCTCCGGCTCGATGAACACCACCCTGGCCACGACTGCATGGTTGTACCAGAGGGCGTGCCAGCTCACCGCAAGGTCGATGACCGGCACCTTGACGAAGGGAACCGGGACCTTGCCATCCACCTTGACGATATTCAGCCCGTTGATCCTGTAGGCACCGCGCCACAGGGCGATGTCCACATCGGTGATCTGGCCACGGTAATCGCCCATGTCCGCGAGTTTGTCGTTGAGGTAGTTGCGCACCAGATAAGGCAGCGCGACATTGATGGCAATCAGCAATATGACAAGAGCGGCCAGTATCCATAGTGGCCAGCGGTAGCGAGGTTTCATGACCTGGGCCTCTGGATGTGTTGAATGGTTGACTCCCAAGGCTCGCATCCGTTCGGTGCAACTGGACGCGCACTGGCGGTAAGCATAGGCTTTGAGTTTTTAACGCATGCGTACAAGGACACGATCATGAGCCGTATTTATGCTGATAACGCCCATTCAATTGGCAATACGCCCCTGGTGCAGATCAACCGCATCGCACCTCGGGGCGTCACGATTCTGGCCAAGATCGAAGGGCGCAATCCCGGCTATTCGGTGAAGTGCCGGATTGGCGCCAACATGATCTGGGATGCTGAAAGCAGCGGCAGACTCAAGCCCGGCATGACCATCATCGAGCCGACATCGGGCAATACCGGGATCGGTCTGGCCTTTGTGGCCGCTGCCCGTGGCTACAAACTGACGCTGACCATGCCGGCTTCCATGAGCATCGAGCGACGCAAGGTGCTCAAGGCCCTGGGTGCCGAACTGGTGTTGACCGAGCCGGCCAAGGGCATGAAAGGCGCTATCGCCAAGGCCGAAGAGCTTCTGGCCAGCGATCCCGAGAAGTACTTCATGCCGGCGCAGTTCGATAACCCCGCCAACCCGGCCATTCATGAAAAGACCACCGGTCCTGAAATCTGGGAAGACACCGAAGGTGCAATCGATGTGCTGGTGGCGGGTGTGGGCACGGGCGGCACGATCACCGGTATTTCCCGCTATATCAAGAACACTCAGGGCAAGCCTATCCAGTCCGTGGCGGTGGAGCCGGATGTGTCGCCGATCATCACCCAGGCACTGGCTGGCGAAGAGATCAAACCCAGCCCGCACAAGATCCAGGGCATCGGTGCCGGTTTCATTCCTGGCAACCTGGACCTGTCGCTGATTGACCGGGTCGAGCGGGTCAGCGATGAAGAAGCCAAGGCGATGGCGCGGCGCCTGATGCAGGAAGAGGGCATCCTGTGCGGCATTTCCTGTGGCGCGGCCATGGCAGCAGCTGTGCGTCTGTCGGAAAAACCCGAGATGCAGGGCAAGACGATCGTCGTGATTCTGCCGGACTCGGGCGAGCGTTATCTCTCCAGCATGCTGTTCAGCGATCTGTTTACCGAACAGGAATTGCAACAGTAAGCGTATCTTTGACTTGTCGGCTTTGTCCGGAGTCGACAAGTGTTTATGATGGCCGGCTGCTGATATACCCCCTGACATGACGGCAGCCGGCTATCTGTCCGTTGCAAGGAGAGTTTCATGACCCTTTCATTTGCTGCCAAGGCATCGATCCTGATGCTGTTTCTGTGCAGCACGCTGTATGTGCATTTGCGTGGCAAGGCGCGGCTGCCTCTGTTGCGTCAGTTCGTGAACCATTCGGCGCTTTTTGCTCCTTATAACGCCTTGATGTACCTGTTTTCCAAGGTGCCGTCCAAGCCGTATCTGGATCGCAGCAAGTTTCCCGAGCTCGATGTGCTCAAGGACAACTGGGAAACCATTCGCGATGAAGCCATGCATCTGTTCGATGAGGGCTATATCCGTGCGGCCGAAAAGAACAACGACGCGGGCTTCGGTTCGTTCTTCAAGAAGGGCTGGAAGCGTTTCTACCTGAAGTGGTACGACAAGGCGCTGCCTTCTGCCGAAACCCTGTGCCCGAAAACCGTGGCGCTGGTCAACAGCATTCCCAATGTCAAAGGAGCGATGTTTGCCCTGCTGCCGGGTGACAGCCATCTCAATCCGCACCGTGACCCGTTTGCCGGTTCATTGCGTTATCACCTGGGCCTGTCCACGCCCAACTCCGACGCCTGCCGTATTTTCGTCGATGGCGAAGAGTATTCCTGGCGCGACGGCCAGGACGTGATGTTCGATGAAACCTATGTGCACTGGGTCAAGAACGAAACACAGACCACGCGCGTGATCCTGTTCTGCGACGTGGAGCGCCCGTTGACCAACGGCTTCATGACCCGCATCAACCGCAGTGTCAGCGCTTTCCTGGGCCGTGCCACTGCACCGCAGAACCTGGATGACGAGCGTGTGGGCGGCATCAACCGTGCCTATGCCTTCAGCAAGCGTTTCAGCGACAGCTTCAGCGGCAAGGTCAAGCAGTTCAAGCGTCAGAACCCCAAGGCCTACCGCATCATGCGCCCGGTGCTGGCTGTGGTGGTGGCGGTCTTGCTGTGGAAGTGGTTGTTCGGATAAGCCTGGTAATGATCAGTCAAGGTCATTGAGTTACTTTGTGGGAGGCAGCTTGCTGGCGACTTCTACAGACGCAGAATATCTGCCGTTTTTCAGGCCTTTTTCGCCAGCAAGCTGCCTCCCACAAGTGTTGTTGTGCCTTGACTGATCGGCCATTCACAACGCGAAGCGCGCCACCAATCCATTCAGGCCGATGGCCAGACGTGACAGCTCATGGCTGGCGGCCGAGGTCTGGGTGGCTCCAGCGGCGGTCTGGGTAGACAGGTCGCGAATGCTCACCAGACTGCGGTCCACTTCCCGGGCCACCAGAGATTGCTGTTCGGCGGCGCTGGCGATGACCAGATTGCGCTGGTTGATTTCGGAAATGGCTGCCGTGATCTTTTCCAGAGCCTCACCCGCGCTGCTGGCGCGCTTGAGGGTCTGGCCTGCCTGCTGCGCGCTGTTCTGCATGGCGCCGACCGTCTGGTGAGTGCCGGTCTGGATGGTGCTGATCATCAGCTCGATTTCCTGAGTCGAATCCTGCGTGCGTTTGGCCAGTGAGCGCACTTCATCGGCCACGACCGCAAAGCCGCGACCCGCTTCACCGGCCCGTGCGGCTTCGATGGCGGCATTGAGCGCCAGCAGGTTGGTCTGGTCGGCGATGCCCCTGATGACCTCCAGCACCTTGGTGATGTCCTGAGCCTGGGTTGCCAGCTCCTGCGCCTGCTCCGACGCGCCCAGCACTTCGCTGACCAGCCCTTCGATGGACTCGATGGTTTCGGCAACCTGACGATGGCCATGCTGGCTGTCGGCATCCGAGGCCTTGGACGCTTGCGAGGTCGATACGGCGTTGGTGGCGACTTCATCCACCGCAGCGCTCATCTGGTTGACTGCCGTGGCCGCCAGCTCGATTTCGTCATTCTGGGCCTGCAAGCCACGGGTGCTCTGTTCCATGACCGAACTCATCTCTTCAGCGGCCGAGGCCAGTTGCGATGAGGATTCGCTGATGCTCTGGATGGTCGAACGCAGGTTGTCCTGCATGATCGACAAGGCGTTGAGCAGTTGTGCCGGCTCATCCGAGCCTTCACTGCTGATGGTGGTGCGCAGGTTGCCCTGGGCGATGGTCTGCGCGACCGTCAATGCTTCACTGATCGGTTTGACGATGCTGCGGGTCAGCAGCCATGCGAGCAACACTGTACCCAGCAAGGCGGCGATGATGATCAGGGTCACGATGGTTTTCGTGGAGTCATACAGTGCAGCCGCCTCGTTGGCAGCATTGTCGGCACCTTTCTGGCTGAATGTGATTACGGCATCCAGGTTGGCATCGAGTATCCGGCCCTGAGGCGTGAGTTCGTCGCTGAGGATTGCTTTGGCGTCATCGAAGTGCTGGCTGTCTATCTGCGCGATGATGTTGTCCACCAGTGTCAGGTAGCGGGTCGCACTGCTTTCAAGATCGCCCAGCAGTCTGGTTGCCTGGCTGTCGGTGGTTTTATCTTTCTGCTTTTGCAGGCGGTTGAACAGCTCGCTTCTGGCGTCGTCGATGACTTTCTTGCTGCGCAACTGGCTGGCAGGTTCCGGCATGGCGATCAGCCTGAGTCCCTCCATCCGTATGGATGCGATGGCTGCTCCTGCATCGTGCATGTTTTCGATATCCGGCATCCAGGACTGTTCGATGATCTCTGCACTTGAGCGCAGTTCTGCCATTTTGCCCATGCAGAAAATCCCCACCAGTGCCAACAAGGCAGCAACTAACCCAAAGCCCAGACAGGCTCTTATCCCGATACGCATATTTCTGATGAACATTGACCGCTCCTTGTGTCGTAAAAACTCCCTGATTGTTTTTGTTGAGTGGGAGAAGGTATGAGTAATATCTTCGAGCCATCATGTTATCGACATGTGCCTGTAACAGGTCATAAATGAAGGGTGCATTCAGTGGCCTGTCCCGGTTAAGTGGTTCCCGATACCTGGCATTCCTGAGCTAGGCTTTTGGTGTCTCGACTTGAGGCAAGCCCATGTCTGTCAGCTCTATCGCCCGTCTGATCCTCGACGGTTTCGATGATTACCGTGAACACTTCCGGCAGATAACCGCCGGGGCCCGGGAGCGTTTCGAGGGTGCGCAATGGCAATTGATCCAGCGTGCTTCGGCCGACCGGATCAATCTCTATGAGCAGAAAGTCAGCGAAGTGATCGAGCGCCTGCAGCGAGTTGGCGTGCAGGCTCTGGAAGCCCGTGACTGGCCCGGAGTCAAAAGCGACTATATCGAGCTGATCGACCCGCGGCTGGACGATGAGCTGTCCGAAACCTGGTTCAACTCGATCTTCTTCGGCCTGTTCAGTCATGACCTGATCAGCGACGAGCGCATGTTCATCCACAGCACGAGGCCAGCGGCGCAGGCTCAAGAGTGTGTGGCGCAAGTTCGCAGCTACTGGCCGTCTGGCGATATGGCGGCCATGTTCGGGCGTGTATTCGACGATTACCGCTTCAAGGTGCCCTATGCGGACCTGGCCGCCGATATGAACCGCGTCCAGATGCAATTGCAGAGCAACTTGCCTGACTGGGTGTGCAAGGATCCGACATTGTGCGTCGAGCTGTTCTCGTCGGTTTTCTATCGCAACAAGGGCGCCTATCTGGTGGGGCGTGTCTATACCCGCGAGGAACAGTGGCCGCTGGTCATCGCCTTGCTGCACCGCGAAGGCGTCGGGATCCTGATCGATACGCTGATTACCGATGAAGCTGAAGTGTCCATTATCTTTTCCTTCACCCGCTCGTATTTCATGGTCGATGTCCCTGTGCCTGCAGCGTTCGTGGGCTTTCTCAAGGGTATCTTGCCCGGCAAGCACATCGCCGAGCTGTACACCTCCATCGGTTTCTACAAGCAGGGCAAATCCGAGTTCTACCGTGCCCTGATTCATCATCTGGCCAGTACCGATGATCGTTTCATCATGGCGCCCGGCGTGCGGGGCATGGTCATGAGCGTATTCACGCTGCCGGGTTTCAATACCGTGTTCAAGGTCATCAAGGACCGTTTTTCGCCGTCCAAGAACGTCGACCGCATGACCGTGATCGACAAGTACCGGCTGGTGAAGAGCGTCGATCGGGTAGGGCGCATGGCCGATACTCAGGAGTTTGCCGATTTTCGCTTTCCCTTGAGCAAGTTCGAGCCCGAATGCCTGGCCGAATTGCTGGAGGTGGCGCCTTCCACCGTTGAAGTGGAGGAGGGCGGCAAGGTGTTGATCCACCACTGCTGGACCGAGCGGCGCATGACCCCCTTGAACCTTTATCTGGAACAGGCCAGCCCCGAGCAGATGCGTGAGGTGCTGGATGATTACGGGCTGGCCATCAAGCAACTGGCGGCGGCCAATATTTTCCCCGGCGATATGCTGCTCAAGAACTTTGGCGTCACCCGCCATGGTCGTGTGGTGTTTTATGACTACGACGAAATCTGCTTTCTGACCGAAGCCAACTTTCGCCGTATCCCGGCCCCGCGCACGCCCGAGGATGAAATGGCCAGCGAGCCCTGGTACTCCATTGGCCCGATGGATGTATTCCCCGAGGAGTTTCCGCCTTTTCTGTTTGCGGATCTGCAACAGCGTCGCCTGTTCGACAGCCTGCATGGCGAACTGTACGACGCCGAATACTGGAAGGGGCTGCAGGCCGAGATCCGGGCCGGCAAGGTGATCGATGTGTTTCCGTATCGACGCAGCGAATTCCTTCGCGAATAAATTCGCACTGGGTCATGCCGATCAGTTAAGGCATACCTGTCACTTGTGGGAGGGGCCTTGGCCGCGACGACTTGCTTACAGGCAACACATTTTCAGCGTCTTCAAGCTGGCTGTCGCGGCCAAGGCCCCTCCCACGGATTGTGGCCTTGCCACCTACTGAAATGCGCCGAGGTGCAATCAACTCAACTGCACATGCCTGCTCAACAACGCACGCAATGCCGCAGGCTTGACCGGTTTGGGCAGGTAATCCAGGCCTGCGGCATGCACTTGGGCAATCAGTTCCGGGCGGCCGTCGGCGCTGATCAGCACGCCCGGCACCGGTTGTCCCAGTCGGGTTCGCAGCCAGGCCATCAGTTCGGTACCGATTTCACCTTCGTCCAGGTGATAATCCACCAGCGCCACTTGCGGGCGAATCCCGTTGTTGAGCAGGGTTTCGCACTCCTGCCGGTTGCGTGCCGTCCATACCTGGCAGCCCCAGCGGGACAGCAGGCTGGTCATGCCGATGAGGATGCTGTCTTCATTGTCCACGCACAGCACTTGAATGCCATTGAGCACCACGCGGCTGGGTTCGGTCGGTGCGTTGGATGCCAGCGTCAGTGGTTGAGCCAGCGCAACCGTGACGCTGAACATGCTGCCCTTGCCCGGCCATGACTTGACCTGCAATGGATGGTCGAGCACCCGGCACAGGCCGTCGGCAATCGCCAGACCAAGCCCCAGGCCTTTGGCGGCGTGAGTCTGGTGGCTGTCCAGGCGTTTGAATTCCTCGAAAATCACTTTCTGTTTGTCTTCGGGAATGCCCGGCCCACGGTCCCAGACTTCCAGGCTCAGGTTGCCGCCACGGCGTCTGACGCCCAGCAGGATCGGGCCTTTGGCATAGCGAAAGGCATTGGTCAGGAAATTCTGCAGGATGCGGCGCAGCAGCTTGATGTCACTGTCGACCCGCAGATCGCTGCCCTTGACCCGAAACTTCAGGCCTTGCTCCTGAGCCAGCGCCTTGAACTCTGCGCCCAGGGTGTCGAACAGGGTATTGAGTACGAAAGGCTGGCGATCCGGCGTGACCTTGCCGTTTTCCAGGCGTGAGATATCCAGCAGGTCGCTGATCAGGTCTTCGGCAGAGCGCAGCGAACTGTCCAGATGCTGGATCAAGCGCTGGGCTTCGCTGGATATGCCGTCTTCCTGATGGGACAGCGCCGCGGAAAACAGCCGGGCGGCGTTCAGCGGTTGCATCAGGTCGTGGCTGACGGCAGCGAGAAAGCGGGTCTTGGACTCGTTGGCTGCTTCGGCGTTGCCCTTGGCCTCGGTCAGGGCAATGTTCAGTTGCGACAGTTCATGAGTCCGTTCGGCAACTCGCTGCTCCAGGCTTTCATTGGCACCCTTGAGCGCATGTTCGGCATCACGGAACGCCGAAATGTCGGTGAAGCTCATCACGAAGCCGCCGCCGGGCATCGGATTGCCGATCAGTTCGATCACACGTCCATTGGGGAACAGTCGCTCGGAAGTGTGCGCCCGGCCCTGACGCATCCAGTGCAGGCGCCGCGCAACGTGGACTTCGGCCTCACCCGGCCCGCACAGGCCGCGCTCGGCGTTGTAGCGAATGATGTCGGCAATCGGCCGTCCGACGCTGATCAGGCCGTCCGGGTAATTGAACAGTTCCAGATAGCGATGATTCCAGGCCACCAGCCTCAGGGACTGATCGACGACACTGATGCCCTGGGTGATGTTCTCGATGGCTCCTTGCAACAGGGCGCGGTTGAATTGCAGCACCTCCGAGGCTTCGTCGGCGATGCGCACCACGTCTTCGAGCTGCATGTCCCGGCCTTCGATGGCCGCCTTGACCACGGCCCTGGCCGATGACGTGCCCAGCACTCCGGCTAGCAGCCGTTCGGTATGGGCGATCCATTCGCCATTGGCGTTCTGGTTCGGATTGAACTCCTTGCCCTGGCGATAGGAGAAACTGAGGAAGCTCTGCCGGGCGCGTTCTTCGCCGACAAAGCGGGAAGACAGGCTCAGCAGATCCTCGACCTGCACGGCCAGCAACGGACGACTGCCTGGGCGAACATGGGTTTCCTGACCGATGAAGCGACCAGCCTGCCAGTGCTCCGAAACCCGGGTGCGCGACAGCATCGACACCCACACGAACAGGGTGCAGTTACCCACCATCGACAGCACGACGCTCTGGGTCATGGGCGTGATCGGCAAGTCCAGAGGGTTGCTATGCAGCCAGCTCAGCAAGGGGAAGTTATCCAGCGACCAGTCCATGCCATGGGCCACCACCGGCAGCACCAGGGTGTAGAACCAGATGAAGATCCCCGCTGCGAGACCGGCGAATACACCGCGGCGGTTGGCCTGTTTCCAGTACAGCGCACCAAACATGGCGGGAGCCAGCTGGGTGATGGCCGCGAAGGCAATCTGACCGATAGTCGCCAGGCTCGCCGTGGAGCCGAGCATGCGATAGCTCACATAGGCCAGCAACAGGATCATCACAATGCTGATGCGGCGTACCGAAAGCATCCAGTAGCGAAACGCCTCGAACGGCCGCTCGGTATTCTTGCGCCGCAACAGCCAGGGCAGCAGCATGTCGTTGGAAATCATGGTCGACAGCGCGACACTGGCGACGATCACCATGCCGGTGGCAGCCGACGCACCCCCGATAAATGCCAGCAGCGCCAGTGAGGGATGCGCATGGGCCAGAGGCAGGCTGATGACGAACGAGTCGGGGAGCATGGAGCCCGGCAGCAGCATCTGCCCGGCCAGGGCGATGGGCACCACGAACAGGCCGGCCAGGACCAGATAGGCGGGGAATACCCACTTGGCCAGGTTCAGGTCCTGTGGCTCGATGTTTTCCACCACTGTGACGTGGAACTGCCTGGGCAGGCAGATAATCGCCATCATCGCCACGCCCGTCTGCACAATCATCGCAGGCCAGTTGATCGTTTCCTGCCAGTATTCTTCAAGGCGCGGTGCGAGTCTGGCCTGATTGAACAGGTCGTCGAAGCCATCGAACAGACCGAAAGTGACGAACACCCCGACCGCCATGAACGCCAGCAACTTGACCAGCGCTTCAAAGGCTATCGCCAGTACCATGCCACGAT
The DNA here is from genome assembly GCF_900187465.1 of Pseudomonas sp. Irchel 3A18. NCBI lineage: Bacteria > Pseudomonadati > Pseudomonadota > Gammaproteobacteria > Pseudomonadales > Pseudomonadaceae > Pseudomonas > Pseudomonas sp. Irchel 3A18. Next base: position 155,506 of record NZ_FYDI01000004.1, on the reverse strand, counting down.
GGTGCTCGGTGACGTCCAGATTGCGGGCGCCGAACACGATGGTAAACAGCGCGAGAATCAGCGACACCACCAGCGCGGTGTCCTGGGCACTGGTGCCGGTTGATTCGGCTCCAGCACCGATCAGAATGTTGACCCCCAGCACAATGCCTTTCAGTTGCAGGGCAATGTAAGGCAGCATCCCGATCAGGCAGATCAGCGCCACCATCACCGCCAGCGGTTGCGACTTGCCGTAGCGTGCGGCAATGAAGTCGGCAATCGACGTGATGTTTTCCTGCTTGCTGATCAGCACCATCTTCTGCAGCACCCAGGGCGCCAGCAGCATCAGGACAATAGGCCCCAGATAGATCGGCAGAAACGACCACAACTGCTCGGCGGCCTGACCCACCGCGCCGAAGAATGTCCAGCTGGTGCAATAGACCGCCAGTGAAAGGCTGTAGACCCAGGCGCGCATGGTCGGGCGCAGCGAGGCGCTGTACCGGTCGCCGTAGAAGGCGATGGCAAACATAATGGCCATGTAGGTCAGGGCAACGGCAGCAATCAGCCCGCTGGACAGCGACATATGAATTTCCAGAGTGTATCGATCTCGATGCGGCAGTCTCGCACGATGCCTGGCATTCGTCTTTCTCGACCAAGGTCGAGCGTGGCGCTTCGTCGCAGGGGGTTATGGTTAGTCGTTGATGGCAACGGGCCTTATGCCTACCATCTGCTCTTTTTTCGACAGACCGGGGCGTTCTGGTCGCTGTCACCGTAAAGGGATTTGAGATGAAGCCGTCAGGGCGCTCGTTGAGTGATTTTTTGCCGTTACTGCCTGCCGAGCAATTGCTGTTGAAGTGTTGTAGGGAGGGTGCTGTCGCGGAGGTGGAATCCAGCGTTCCCGAAGAGAAGACGACAGACAATCAGGTACGTGCCAGTTTTATACGTTTTCTGGCCTTGGGAGGTGATGAACAGGCGATAGTGCACGAGCAGGGCGTTCAATTGTGTGGGGTTTGTATTACCGGAATGCTTGATCTCCGAAGTCTGGACCTGTCATTGCCTTTGAGTTTGCGATGGTGTGATTTTGAAGCTGCGTTGATTCTGGAAGACGCGAGGCTGATGAATACATTATTTCTTCATGGCTCCAGGCTGAAAGGTGTTCAAGGTGCTCGCCTCAGAGCGGAAGGCGCTTTACTACTGATAGAAATCGTTTCATCGGCTGCGGTCAACTTTCAGGACGCACAGGTTCAGGGGCAGATAGCTCTATCAAATTCGAAACTAGATGGTGCAGGCGATTGGGCTTTGACTACCGATGGAGCGACCTGCGGGAACAGTCTGTACCTGAATAGGGTCGAGGCCAAAGGCGGTATCAACTTGATAGCCATGCGGATCGGTGGCGATTTGGGATGTAACGGTGCACGTATCGAGAATGACCAAGGCCCAGCATTAAGAGCTGACCGGATTGACGTTCAGGGAGATGTTTTTCTTCGCCACGGTTTTTCTGCGATTGGTAGCGTTCGCTTTTTAGGTGCCAGAATTTCAAGGCAATTTGATTGTACGGGTGGTTGCTTTGACGGTAATGGAGGTGACTCTATTCGTATGGATGGGGCCGTTGCCGGTGGCTCATTATTTCTGAATGATGGATTCACCGCTAAAGGCAATGTGGTTTTGCATAGTCTGCAACTTCAAGGTGATATGGTTATTGATGGCGCCAAGTACATCACGGAAATCCGTGCTCCTCGGGTCACCGTTGGCGGCTCGCTGATTCTGCGAAAAATGGAGACTCCACCAGAAAGGGTTTCATTCCTCGGCGGGCGCGTGGGATCCCTGAATGACGATAAGGAAAGCTGGGGCGAGAGGGTTAACCTTAACGGCTTCGTCTACGGCTTCATTCACGTCAACGAGCAAATGCGGATTGAGGAGCGTTTAGCCTGGCTAGATAAACAGTATGTTCCCAAACCCAAGGAAGGCCTGCTTCCCGAGTTCTACCCCCAACCCTGGCGACAATTGCAAAAAGTCCTGGAAGAAATGGGCCATGCCGAGGATGCCCGGCAGGTGGGGATCAAGTTCGAGGAGCAGCTTCGCAAGAAAGGGCTGATCGGCCAAAGTCCCAAACGCTGGCCTGAACCTCTGCGCATTTGCTACCGGCGCTTGATGGTCATTCTGCACGCCATGTATGGACCGCTCAGTGGCTACGCCTATCGCCCGATGTTGCTGCTGCCCTGGTTCCTGGGCGTCTGGCTGTCTTGCGCTGGCTTCTATTGGTGGGCGGCGAGTCATCAGGCAATTTTTGCTCCCAGCGATCCGTTGGTGTTCCAGAACCCCGACTACAAGGAGTGCTCACCGCCGCTGTCGCCGACCGGCAATGAACCTCCTGGCACCGCCAACTGGTATCTGTGCGATGCCTTGCCGCAAGAGTACACGGCCTTCAGCCCGATAGCCTTTTCGCTGGATCTGTTGCTGCCACTGGTCAACTTGCATCAGGAGGATGATTGGGCACCGGTGATCGAGACGCCCAAGGCGAATGTAGTCGCCGAAGTGCTAGGTTTCTTCACCAGCCCCAAGCGCTGGGTAAGGTTCGTGATGTGGTTTGAAATCCTCGCCGGTTGGGGGTTCAGCTTGTTGTTCGTGGCAGTGGTGTCCGGGCTGGCACGACGCAAGGAGTGAGCATTGCTGGGCGTATTCAGCGCATGGAAACGCCCAGTCGTACCGCTTATGGCTATCGACATTCTGAAGTGATACGTCTTCAATGTGCTCCAGATTGGATTCAGAACTTCCAATTAGCCAAGCCATTCAGGACCACGGACTATGAGCCAACAGTCACAATTCAGCCTGCTCGGAAAGCGGCGTTTCCTGCCGTTTTTCATCACCCAGTCCCTTGGGGCGTTCAATGACAACATTTTCAAGCAATCGCTGATCCTCGCCATTCTCTACAAACTGAGCATCGAGGGTGACCGTTCGATCTACGTCAACCTGTGCGCCTTGCTGTTTATCCTGCCGTTCTTTCTGTTCTCGGCACTGGCCGGGCAGTTCGGTGAGAAGTATCCCAAGGATGCGCTGATCCGGCTGATCAAGCTGGCGGAGATCGGCATCATGGTGATCGGTGGGGCAGGGTTTCTGTTCAATCACCTGTGGATGATGTTGCTGGCGCTGTTTGCCATGGGCACTCATTCGGCGCTGTTCGGGCCGGTCAAATACTCGATCCTGCCGCAGCACCTGCGCGAGCACGAATTGGTGGGCGGCAACGGGTTGGTGGAAATGGGCACCTTCCTGGCGATCCTGGCAGGCACCATCGGTGCCGGGATCATGATGTCCTCCAGTCATTACGCCTTTGTGGTGTCAGCCGCCATTGTGCTGGTGGCGTGCCTGGGCTTTGTGTCCAGTTACGGCATTCCGAAAGCGCCTGCGGCTTCTCCTGAAATGAAGCTGAACTGGAACATCTTCACCCAGTCCTGGGCCACCTTGCGCATGGGGCTCGGGCAAACGCCCGCGGTGTCGCGCTCGATTGTCGGCAACTCCTGGTTCTGGTTCGTGGGGGCGATTTACCTGACCCAGATCCCGGCCTATGCCAAGGAGTGGATGTACGGCGACGAAACCGTGGTCACCCTGATTCTGACGGTGTTCTCCATCGGTATCGCGCTGGGCTCGTTGCTGTGTGAGCGCATGTCCGGCCATAAGGTCGAGATCGGTCTGGTGCCGTTCGGCTCCATGGGGCTGACAGTGTTTGGCCTGCTTCTGTGGTGGCATTCGGGCGGTTTCCCGCAGAACGTGCAGCCCAATGACTGGCTGGCGGTGCTGTCCTACGGGCAGGCCTGGTGGGTGCTGCTGGATATCCTGGGCATCGGGGTGTTCGGTGGTTTCTATATCGTGCCGCTGTATGCGCTGATCCAGTCCCGCACCCCGGAGAAGGAGCGTTCCCGGGTTATTGCTTCCAACAACATTCTCAATGCGCTGTTCATGGTGGTGTCGGCCATCGTGTCCATCCTGATGCTCAGCTTCGCCAAACTGTCGATCCCGCAGTTGTTCCTGGTGATCTCGCTGATGAACATCGCGGTCAACGCTTACATCTTCAAGATCGTCCCCGAGTTCACCATGCGCTTCATGATCTGGCTGCTCAGCCATTCCATGTACCGCGTCGAGCACCGCAACCTGGACCTGATCCCCGAAGAAGGCCCGGCCTTGCTGGTCTGCAACCATGTCTCTTTTGTCGATGCGCTGCTGATTGGTGGGGCCGTGCGTCGTCCTATCCGTTTTGTCATGTATTACAAGATCTACCGCTTGCCAGTGCTCAACTTCATTTTCCGCACTGCTGGCACCATCCCGATTGCCGGTCGCAACGAGGACCTGGAAATCTACGAGCAGGCGTTCCAAAGGATTGCCCGATACCTGGCCGATGGTGAGCTGGTCTGCATCTTCCCCGAAGGCAAACTGACCCGCGATGGCGAGATCAGTGGTTTCAAGAGCGGCATGAGTCGTGTGATCGAAGAGACACCGGTGCCGGTGATTCCGCTGGCGTTGCAGGGGTTGTGGGGCAGTTTCTTCAGTTATGCGCCAGACAAGAAACTCTTTCGTCGCCTGTGGTCCAGAGTGGTGCTGGTAGCCGGACCTGCGATTGCGGCCGATGCAGCGAAACCTGCGGATGTGCGTGAGCAGGTGAAGGTATTGAGAGGGGCAGGGCGTTAGACAGCGCTGAAGGGGCTCGCGCCCCTTCAGGTTCTGTTGTCAGGCTACCTTGAAACGGCTGACCAGACGCTGCTGGTGTTCGGCCAGGCGCGCCAGTTCCTGGCTGGTAATGGCCGTCTGTTCGGCACCGGCACTGACCTGTATGACCAGGTCATTGATCTCGTTGACGTTGCGGTTAATGTCTTCGGACACCGCGCTCTGCTCTTCCGCCGCCGATGCGATCTGAATGTTGCGGTCGCTGATGCTGGTCACCCCCTCGGCGATCTCCGTCAGCAGTGCGCCTGCGCGCTCGACTTTGGTGGCTCCGGACTGAGCCTTGCTCAGGGTTTCCTGCATTGACGTGGTTGCCCGGTCCGAGCCGTTCTGCAGGTTGCTGATCATCTGTTGGATGTTGCCGGTGGACTCCTGGGTTTTCTGCGCCAGGGTGCGCACCTCGGAGGCTACCACAGCGAAACCACGGCCATGATCGCCAGCTCGTGCAGCTTCGATGGCAGCGTTCAAGGCCAGGAGGTTGGTCTGCTCGGCAATGCCGCGAATGACATCGAGTACCGAGGAAATCGCATCGCTCTCGTGCTTCAGGTCGCCGATGATCGATGCCGTCTGTTCGGCCTGCCCCGACAACTGGCGAATCAGTTCGATGGTGCTCTCGATCTCGCCACGGCCCTGGCTTGTACTGGTGTTGACCTGTTGTGACATCTGCGCTGCATCGCTGGTGCTGAGCGCCACTTCCCGAACGGTCGCGCTCATCTCGTTGATAGCCGTGGCCACCAGTTCAGTGCTCTGGCGTTGCTGTCCGATGCTGCGGCTGGTTTCGGCGGTGACGGTGGAGCATTCCTCTGCTGCGGTTGCCACCTGTGCAGTGGCATTGCCGATTTCCTGAACGATGTCCCTGATTTCTTGCGCCATGCGGTTGAGGTTGCGCGAGATCTGGCCGAATTCGTCCTTGCTTTCGTAGGTTGCTCTTGCGGTGAGATCCCGCCCGGCAAGGTCGTCCAGCGCTTTGTTCACATCACTGACAGCCAGGTTGATATTGCGAATGATCAGGTATGACAGCGCCGATACCGCAAGCAGGGCGGCGATGGCGCCGCCGATGGTCAGCCACAGGGCGCGGCTGGCGACATTGCGCTCATGCATGGCGAGCTTGCTGACACTCTGGCCCAGGTCTTCTTCGACCTCACTCATCATGTCGATACGCTTCGTCGAGGTTTCAAACCAGGCCTGGGGCTTGATACCCAATGCCTGACCCATGGGGACGTCGAATGCCAGTCGCTGCAACTTGCCGACTTCCACCGCTGCCGGAGTCTGCATCTTTTCGTTGAACTCTTTCAGCGAGTCCGCGGGGGCCTTGCGGCTGAAAGCATCCGAGTAAGCGACGAACTCTCCGAGGTTACGACTGAAACTCGACAACAGTTTCTCGTCGAAACGATCCTGGTTGAATACAAGGCCAAGTAGTACACGTTCACGGCCAGCCCGTTCTTTCATTTCGATGAATTGATTCAGCGCGCTGAGTGCATGAACGATAGTCGCATTATTGACACTGGCTTCCAGTGAGTGGGTATAACCGATAAGTGTTTGAATGACCTGCGTATAACGGGCTCCAGACTCCGTACTGGTAATGGCCTGCTTGTCGACGTTAGTACGGGTTTGCGTCACGCTGTCGAGTGCGCGCATGACAGGGTCAAGTTCGGAGGCTCCAGGTGCGGACAATCCGCGTACGGCCTCTATCGTGAGATTTGAATCCTTGCGCAGTTCGATAAGGCGGTCGCCCATGGCCGTACCGCGACTGCCCAGGAACACGCCGCTGGCGCCCCGTTCGCGTTGCAGCGTCGTGATAAGACGGCTCAGTTTCTGTGCGGTAGCACTGGCCGTTACTGTCTTGTTCATGTCGTTCAAAGTTTTGTAATTATTTGAAACAAATACGCCGCCCACTATCAGGAAACCCAATAAGGGAAGCAGCAAAATCAATAAGAGTTTTATCCTTAGCGGTGCATTCTTGAGCATTTCCGTGAAACTCCCTTGATGTGTGAGAACTTGGCGCAGGACAAAGTGGGGGCGTTATAGTTAGTGTTATAGGTGTCGGCGCATGTTACTGGGGATTTAGGCGGGAGGTTGTTTTTTATGTTTTTATTTTGCTCTGGATAGGTTGTCCGACAAACGCGGCTCAGGCCATCTTGATCCGTATCAAGAAAGCGGTCTGTTTTTATAAACGGTTTAGTTGCCCGAACTGTTATGTAAACAGTCCAGGCATTGGTGAGCGTCAGGTCTTAATTGGCGACAGGTTTGTCGTTCGGCTGTTGAACGTTTTCTTCCGGCATCTTGCGAAAGTACGTAGAGAGCAGGGCGCCCGAGATGTTGTGCCAGACGCTGAACAGCGCACTGGGAACCGCCGCCAGCGGTGAGAAGTGAGCGCTGGCCAGTGCTGCGCCCAGACCCGAGTTCTGCATGCCGACTTCCAGGGCCAGGGATTTGCGCTGCGGCAGCGGCAGCTTGAATACCTTGCCGGTGAAGTAGCCCAGCAGGAAACCGAAGGTGTTGTGCAGGATCACCACGGCCATGATCAGCAGGCCGGACTCGGCGATCTTCGCCTGACTGGCGGCTACCACGGCACAGACAATCAGCACGATGCTGACCACCGAAATCAGTGGCAGTACGTCGACCGCATGGCTGACCCGTGCACCGAGCAGACGCTGGGCGGCGACACCGAGGCAGATCGGCAGCATCACCAGTTGCAGGATCGACCAGAACATATCCAGGAAGGACACCGGCAGCCAGGCCGAGGCCAGGAACCAGATCAGGGCCGGGGTCAGCAACGGGGCGAGCAGGGTGGTGACGGCTGCGATGGCCACGGCCAGCGCCAGATCGCCCTTGGCCAGCCAGGCCATGACATTGGACGAAGTGCCGCTCGGGCAGCAACCGACCAGGATCACGCCAACGGCAATTTCCGGTGGCAGATGAAAGATCTGGCACAGCAACCAGGCAACGCCCGGCATGATCACGAAATGCGCGACCACACCCAGGGCCACGCGCCAGGGGTTGCGCACCACTTCAGAGAAATCTTCAAGCTTGAGGGTCAGGCCCATGCCGAACATGACCAGCCCCAGCAACGGGACAATCCAGCCTTTGAGGCCGATGAACACCTGAGGGAACAGGAACGCCAGAATGGCGAACAACAGCACCCAGTACGCAAACGTATTCCCTACAAAACGGCTCAAGGCTACCAGTGCCCGCATGGCTCGCTCCTTTTTCTGTATCCATAAAAGAGGCGCCGCCTATAGAGGCGGCGCGGTCCTGTTGCAGTCCAGACGGACGAATCAGATCCCTTGCGGGATTTCTTCGCCGCCCAGTGCTTCGAACAGCTCGGGCAGGAACTCGCCGAAGGTCAGCATCATCAGGGTGAAGCTGGCGTCCAGTTGGCCCAGGGCTTCGTCGCCGCCGTCCTGTTCTGCCTGATCCTGCAGCAGGTCCTCGAACTTCAGGCGCTTGACCACCAGCTTGTCGTCCAGCACGAACGACAGCTTGTCCTGCCAGGCCAGGGAAAGCTGGGTGACGACTTTGCCGGTGTTCAGGTGCAGCTGGATTTCATCGCTGGTCAGGTCCTGACGCTTGCAACGCACGATCCCGCCATCTTCGTGGGTGTCACGCAGTTCGCACTCGTCCAGAACGAAGAAGTTGTCGGCGGCTTTCTGGGTCTTGACCCAGTCGGTCATGATTGCGCTTGGCGCGGTCTTGACGGTCAGCGGACGAACCGGCAGCGAGCCGATGACTTCGCGCAGGGTCGACAGCAGGTCTTCGGCACGTTTCGGGCTGGAAGCGTTGACCAGAATCAGGCCCTGTTTCGGCGCGATGGCGGCAAAGGTCGCCGAGCGACGGATAAAGGCGCGAGGCAGGAAGGCCTGGATGATTTCATCCTTGATCTGGTCGCGCTCTTTCTTATAGACCTTGCGCATCTGTTCGGCTTCGATCTCGTCGACCTTTTCCTTCACTGCATCACGCACCACGCTGCCGGGCAGAATGCGCTCTTCCTTGCGCGCAGCAATCAGCAGGAAGTCCTGGCTGACGTGCACCAGTGGTGCGTCCTCGCCCTTGCCGAACGGCGCGACGAAACCGTAAGTGGTCAACTCCTGGCTGGCACAGGCGCGGGCCGGCTTGGTCGCCAATGCAGTTTCCAGCGCCTCGGCATCAAAAGGTACATCCTGGGTCAGGCGATAGATAAGCAGGTTTTTGAACCACATGAGGTGAATCTCTCCTTCCATACAAAGGAGGGCATTATTCGCTGCTCGGGCGTCCGGGCCAACCCTGCGCTAAGCCTTTGGAAGGATTATAAAAATTATTTAAAAAAGTGCTTGCCAGAGTATGGGTCGCTCCGTAGAATGCGCGCCACACCGAGAGTGAAGGGTGATTAGCTCAGCTGGGAGAGCATCTGCCTTACAAGCAGAGGGTCGGCGGTTCGATCCCGTCATCACCCACCAATCTCTCTCTTAGTGTTACGCGCAGCGGTAGTTCAGTCGGTTAGAATACCGGCCTGTCACGCCGGGGGTCGCGGGTTCGAGTCCCGTCCGCTGCGCCATATTCAGCTTCAAGGCCCTTGAACTCCTTGAAGCAACCAGAAAAGCGACCTTAGGGTCGCTTTTTTGCTTTCTGCTGTCCAGAAATCCATTCTCTCCTCGTTTAGGGGAATGCCGATCAATCAAGGCAAATACAGTCACTTGTGGGAGGGACTTTGGCCGCGACGACTTGCCTACAGGCAATACATTTTCAGCGTCTGAAAGCTGGCTGTCGCGGCCAAGGCCCCTCCCACGAGTACCTGCTTTGAACTGATCGGCATTTGCTCCTACGCCCACATCTTTCTGCTTATATTCATTTTTTGGATTAAGTGTCTTTGTATAAATCAATATTTATCATATTAGCTTATAGCGAAATAGAAGTTTTTCTACGCCATTGATTCCGTTATGTTTGGTTTCGACAGCCTACCCCTCACCTCGGATGGTACCAATCGTGATCAAGGTTCTGCGCGCATGCCATCGCGCAAACAGGCCAGGAGCCTGAGTTTGCAAGGCATGCCAGGGTGATCCACCACTGACCCCTGTTGCAGGATCGTTGGAAGGGAGTTCGATGTATGTTGCCAGCTCAATCCCGTTACCCGGGTTTCTCTCGCCCTGTCGCTGACAGGCGCTCTGCAGTATTCCAGCCACCCGCTCGTCCGGCTGCGCACCGTTAGCTTTCGTTTTGTCCCGGCTGTTTTCAGGTGTCGGGGCCGGATGCAGGCATCAACCCATAAATGCACTTCGCGCTGTCTCGATGACGGCGTGAGTGCCCGACCGCGCAATCTGGATGAGCGGGCTGCAATGGCGGCCCTTTGGAGTGGATGTGCAGAGAGTCTTACAGGATGTTCATGGGCCAAGGCGCGCCATGGGTCTGAATCCATTGGCTCTGGCCGTGGGCGGTATGCTGCTGGCCAGCACGGTTCAGGCGCAGGAAGCTGCGTCGAAGAGTGGCGATACCCTTTCTACTGTTGTGGTGACCGGTAACCGGGGGGCCGAGCAGCGCACGGTCACCAGCAGCCCGGTGCCGATCGATGTGGTCAGTGCCAGTCAATTGCAAAGCACCGGCAAGCCCGGCCTGATGGAAGCCCTGAGTGCGGTGATCCCATCCCTGACCCTGCCGGAAAAAACCGGCTGGGACGCCAGCGGCATGGCACGTGCGCCGAACCTGCGTGGCCTCAGTGCTGCCGAAGTGCTGGTCCTGGTCAATGGCAAGCGTCGCCACACCAGCGCAACCCTGAACATCAACGGTATCAACACGGGCGCGGCACCTGCCGATCTGGATTTCATTCCCATCAGCGCCATTGATCATGTCGAAGTGCTGCGCGACGGGGCTGCCGCTCAATACGGTTCCGACGCCATCGCCGGGGTGATCAATATCATCCTCAAGGCCGATACCAGCGGAACCGCTGTGACCAACGCGGGCATTGGGTATGACGGCAAGAAGCAGACGGTTCAGCAGAGCCTGAACAAGGGGTTCGAGATTGGCGATGGCGGCATCGTGCAGTTGGCGCTCGATGCCCGCAGCCAGAACGATGACAACAAGGCCAGTGCCAACGGCTACACCTACGAGCAGGCGCTGGATCGGGCGGGCAAGTCCACCTATGGCGGCTACGGTACACCGAAGATCAACCTGCTGACCCTGGGCTATAACGCGGAACTGCCGGTCAGCGACGACCTCAGCCTTTACTCGTTCACCACTTACTCACGGCGCAAGGCCGAGCAAGGCCAGAATTTTCGTCTGCCGACCATCACTAACACCATTACCACCGGCCCCAACGGATACCCGGCCGGTTATGTGCCGATCTGGTACATCGACGAGGAGGATTTCCAGGCGGCGTTCGGTGCCAAGGGCCAGGTCGGCGAGTGGGACTGGGACCTGTCTTCCACTTATGGACGCAACGAAGCCGAGCAGGGTACCGAGCGTAACCAGAACCCTTCACTGGGCGAGGCAACCCCCAACCATTTCACTTCCGGCACCTGGATTGCCACCGAGCTGACGACCAACCTGGACTTCAAGCGCGGCTTCGATGTCGGCCTGCAAAAACCTCTGGATCTGTCTTACGGCTTCGAGCATCGCCGTGACGGGTATGAGGTCCAGGAAGGTGACTGGGCTTCCTATGCCAATGGGGGATATTGCGTCGCGCCGGGCAACTGCGCTTCTTCCGGAGCGCAGGTGACCAACGGTATTTCTCCCGACGAAGCCAGCAGTGCCACCCGCAACAGCGTCGCCAGTTATGTCGATGTAGGTTTCAACCCGTTGCCGCAGTGGTATCTGGGCACGGCGCTGCGCTATGAGCACTACAACCAGGGCGTGGGCGCGACCCGCAGCGGCAAGCTGACCACCCGTTATGACTTCACCCCCGAGTTCGCTGTGCGGGCGACCGTGAGCAATGGCTTCCGTGCGCCCTCGCTGGCCAACAGTCTGTTCAGTGCCCGCTCGACGACCTATGGCGTGGTGAATGGCGTCTACCAGTCCATCAACTTTGGCGTGTTGCCGGTCGCCTCGGATGCGGCTCGAGCCCTGGGGGCCGAAGACCTCAAGCCTGAGCGCTCCACCAACTTCAGCCTGGGCTTCACCCTGACGCCAACCGAGCGTCTGAGCCTCACCACCGATGCCTATGTGATCAACATTCGTGACCGCATCACCCTGACCGGCACGCTGCTGGGCAATGAAGTCACTCAGGTGTTGCAGGACAACGGCGTCAACTCGACCTCGGGTGGCCAGTACTTCATCAATGGTGCCGATACCCGGACCAAAGGCGTGGACGTGGTCGGTAACTACAGTCAGGACCTGGGCGCGTTCGGTTCGGTGAAGTGGACGGCGGCGTTCAACTGGAACCAGACCGAAATCCTCAGCTACAAGGCCTCCACCACCATTCTCGGTACTTCCTATGACCTGATGGATCGTGAAGCCCGCAATGTCATTACCGGCATTCAGCCCAAGACCAAGCTGATTCTGGGCGGCGACTGGAGCATCGACAGGTTCACTATCAACCTGGCCCTGACCCGCTATGGCTCCTACAAGGAGGTCAATGATTCCGGCGACCGCTCTCTGGATCGTATCTACGCGGCCAAATGGATCACCGATCTGGACGTCGGCTACAACCTCACCAAAGACCTGAACATCGCCGTGGGTGCCAAGAACCTGTTCGACGTCTACCCCAAGAAACAGGGCATCCCCAGCAACACCATGACCAGTAGCTACGGCACATACTCACCCTTCGGTTTTACCGGTGGTTACTACTACACCCGCCTGACGTATGCCTTTTGAACGGGCGCACCGTCACCGCGCCCCTGCTGTTCGACATCAATGAAACACGATCACGTGTGATTGCGTACGAGGAACCCGAGATGCCCATTGTCGCCAAACCGTTCGACCTCCGAGAGGGGACTCACTACAAGGTATCCGATGCTCAGGCAGCGGTTCCTGTCGGGACTTTGCAGGTGGTTCCGGCCCGTCATCCCTGGCGTTGGGTGGGGTCTTTTTTTGCGGCACTGGTGCTGCTGGGGATTGTCCATTCGCTGGCCACCAACCCGCGCTGGGAGTGGGATGTGTTCGCCAAATGGTTTTTCTCGCCCTCGGTATTGCGCGGGTTGGGGCAGACCTTACTGCTCACGGTGTTGAGCACGGTATTCAGTGTCCTGCTGGGAACGGTGCTGGCACTGGCGCGCCTGTCGAAGTCGCCGTTGCTGGCATCGCTGGCCTGGGGCTACATCTGGTTTTTCCGTTCCATGCCAGCGCTGCTGGTATTGATCATCCTCTACAACTTTGCCTACCTCTACGATCACATCGTGCTGGGCGTGCCGTTCACCGGGATCGTGCTGGCCGAGTGGTCCACCGTCGACGTGTTGAGCCAGTTCACCGTGGCGGTGCTGGGCCTGAGCCTGATGCAGGCGGCCTATACCGCAGAGATCATTCGTGGCGGCATCATCAGCGTCGACAACGGCCAACATGAAGCAGCGGCTGCGCTGGGACTGCCGGCACAGCGGCGGATTTTCCGCATCATCCTGCCTCAGGCCCTGCGCTCGATCCTGCCTTCGGGGTTCAACGAAATCATCGGACTGGTCAAGGGCACTGCCATCGTTTACGTGCTGGCGCTGCCGGACCTGTTCTACACCGTGCAGGTCATCTACAACCGCACCCAGGCGGTGATTCCGCTGCTGATCGTCGCCACGGTCTGGTACCTGATCATCACCACCTTGCTGACTTGTGCCCAGTATTACATCGAGCGCCATTTTGCCCGTGGCACGGCGCGTGTCCTGCCGCCGACGCCCTTGCAGCGCCTGCGTCACTGGTTCAAGGAGAAGACCCATGGCTGAGTCGGCAACGGCTGTGCGAGCAGGGCGGATCCAGATCCAGAACGTGGGCAAGCGTTTCGGTAATCAGGAGGTGCTGCGCAACATCGACCTGACCATTGAGCCGGGCAAGGTCACGGTCATTCTCGGGCCTTCCGGTTCCGGCAAGTCGACCCTGCTCAGGACTATCAATCACCTGGAGAAAATCGACAGCGGGCACATCACCATCGACGGTGAATATGTCGGCTATCGCCGCCAGGGCAACCTGCTCTATGAGCTCAAGGAAAGCGAGATTCTCAAGCGTCGCATCGACGTGGGTTTCGTGTTCCAGAACTTCAACCTGTTCCCGCACCTGACGGCCTGGGAAAACATCGCCGAAGCCCCTCTGGCCCACAAGCGCTGGAGCAAATCCGAGGCCCGCGACCGGGCACTGGAGCTGCTGGGCAAGGTAGGCCTGCAAGACAAGGCCGACGCTTATCCACGGCAGCTTTCCGGTGGTCAACAGCAGCGTGTAGCCATCGCCCGTGCCCTGGCGCTCGATCCCAAAGTGCTGCTGTTCGATGAGCCGACTTCCGCGCTGGACCCGGAGCTGGTGGGTGAAGTGCTGGACGTTATCAAAGGCCTGACCCGATTGGGCGTGACCCTGGTGGTCGTGACCCACGAAATCGGCTTTGCCAAAGAAGTGGCCGACCATGTGGTGTTTCTCTGCGAGGGCCAATTGATCGAAGAAGGACCTCCCGAACAGATATTTCGCCAACCCCGCCATCCTCGCACCATCGCCTTTCTGGGCAAGGTGTTGTGAATATTTCGAGTGTTAAAGGAGTGACTTCGCATGCTTGCACATACCACGCGCCTGGCGCTGCTGACGATAGCCATCGGCCTGGCTCAACCTGTGTTGGCCGCTGAACGTGCTACGCCGCCGACCGTGCAAAAGATCAATCTGAGCCCTGACCAGCAGCGCATCCGCGCGCCACGCAACGAGGAAGCCATTGCGCAGATTCCACAGGGCTTCAAGTTCGCCCAGCCGGGCAAATTCACGGTTGCCGTCTCCGGAACTGCCGGGCCGCCCCTGGCGCTGCTGGCCTCCGACGACAAGACCACCATCGGCAGCGAAGCCGACACCGCGCAACTGGTGGCCGACAGCCTTGGCCTGCAACTCAATGTGGTACAGGCCAGTTGGGAAGACTGGCCGCTGGGCGTCAGCTCGGGCAAATACGATGCGGTGATCAGCAACGTGACCGTGACCGAGGCCCGCAAGAAGCGCTTTGATTTCGCAACCTATCGGCAGGACGTGCTGGGCTTCTATGTGAAGGCCAACAGCAAGATTACTTCCATCAAGCAGGCCAGCGACATTGCCGGGCTGAAGATCATCGTCGGCTCCGGCACCAATCAGGAGAAAGTCCTGCTGGCCTGGAACGAAGAAAACGAGAAGGCCGGGATCAAGCCCGCCTTGTTGCAGTACTACGACGACGTGGCGGCTGCGCAACTGGCCGTTCAATCGGGGCGCGTCGATGCCACCTTTGGTCCCAATGCGCTGTCGGCCTATTCCCAGGCCTTGACCAATGGCATCCGTCTGGTGGGCATCGTCAACGGTGGCTGGCCGCGTCGCGCCGATATCGCAGTGACCACGCGCAAGGACAACGGCTTGGTCAAGCCGATCCACACTGCGCTTCAGGGCGTGATTGCCGGTGGGCAATACGATCAGGTGCTCAAGCGCTGGGGGCTGGATGTGGAGCGCATCGATCAATCGGAAATCAACCCGCCAGGTTTGCCGGATTGAGTCATTCAGGGAGGACATGAGCATGGGACTGACACGACGTGAAGCGCTTTCGAGCATTGCGGCAGTAGGTGGCGAGCAAGCGGTCAAGGGTGCGCTGGCGGCGCTGGGGCTGGGGCCTTCGTCGCATCGGCGGCCACAACCCTTGAAGCTGAAAGCCGATACGGGGCAGGGTGCAAGCGTGCTGGTACTGGGTGCCGGGATCGCCGGGCTGGTCACGGCGCTGGAACTGACTCGCGCCGGGTTCAAGGTGCAAGTGCTGGAGGCCCGCAACCGCGTGGGTGGCCGCACCTGGACCCTGCGCAACGGCGATAAGGTCGATTACCTCGATGGCCGCACGCAAACCGCACAGTTCGATCAGGGGCTGTATTTCAATGCCGGGCCTGCGCGGATTCCGAGTCAGCACCGGACCTTGCTCGACTATTGCAGCGAACTGGGGGTGCCTCTGGAAGTGCTGGTCAACACCAGTCATGGCGCGCAAGTGCGTCCTGATCTGGAGCGGCCTGCTTTCACGGTAGGGCAGGCGCTCAACGATGCTCGCGGGCATCTGTCCGGATTGCTGGCCAAGGCGGTGCAGCGTGATGCACTGGACGATGTCTTGAGCGCTGAAGAGCGCACTCGTCTGCTGGTGTTTCTGCAGGTCTATGGCGACCTGTCTCAGGAACTGGCCTACGAAGGCAGCATTCGCTCCGGCCATCAGGACTCACCCAGCCATCCGGGTGCCTTGCCGGGGAGTCTGGCACCGGTAACGCTGGATCGACTGCTGCATCCCGAGTTGTGGGGCGCGTTACTGCATTCCGAGTTTCCCGAATTCTCGGCCACCATGTTTCAGCCGGTGGGCGGCATGGATCGCATCACCGACGCGTTCTACAGTCGCCTGACCGATCAGGTGCAACTGGGCGCACAGGTGCGTCGCATCCGCCAGCTTGAGGACGGTGTGGCGGTCACTTATCACGATCAGCACAGCGGCCGTGAGCAAGTAGTACGTGCCGACTATCTGGTATCCACCTTGCCGCTGCCACTGCTAGCCAGGCTCGACACGGATTTCAGTGATCCGGTCAAGGCCGCGCTGCTCAGCACTCACAATGGCCACGCAACCAAGGTGGCCTGGCAGTCACCGCGCTTCTGGGAAAGCGAGTACCGCACCTATGGCGGGATTTCCTGGATCGAGCATCCAGCGCGACTGCTCTGGTATCCCAGCAATGACCTCAATACCCGCGAGGGTCTGCTGGTGGCCGGCTACGTCACGGGCGAGGGGGCCGATACTTTCGGCACCCAGCCTCTCGACACCCAGTTTGCGACCTCCCGTGAAGCGGTGGAATTACTTCACCCCGGTTATTCGCAGCAGTTGCGCAATCCACTGGCAGTGTCCTGGGAGCAGATCCCCTACAGCGAAGGCCCGTGGTTGCAGCGCGAACTGTTTCCGGCCCGGGCCAGCGCCTTGCTGGAAGAGGCCCATGGCCGGGTGTATTTCGCAGGCGACGGGCTTGTGCAAAGCGGGGTTGGCATCTGGCAGGAATCGGCAGCCAACTCGGCACGCCATGTGGTGGCGCAATTGGGCGAACGGGTTATCCAGCAGCGACAGAAAGCCGCTATCGACGCATGACTATCCATTGAAGGAGCAACAACCATGAGCGACCAGATCAAACGCACCAGTGTCGGTGACTTTCCCATCTCGCAGACTGTGACCGTTCCTGCATCGGCCAGCCTGATATTCGTCAGCGGCACCTTGCCGGATGTCGCCGACCCGCAAGCCCCCAAGGGCACGCCGGCGGCGTTCGGCAATACCGAAACCCAGACCGTTTCGGTGTTCAACAAGATCCGCAATATCCTCCGGCAACAGGACCTGGATCTGGGCGATATCGTGCAATTGCGGGTGTTTCTGGTGGGCGCTGAAGAAACCGGCGGCAAGCTGGATTTCGCCGGTTTGCAGGCGGGCTACACGCAGTTTTTCGGCACGGCTGAACAGCCCAACAAACCGGCGCGCACTGCGCTGCAAGTCGTCGCCCTGCCATTGCCGGGCGCTCTGGTGGAAATCGAGGCCATCGCTGCCAGAACAGCGTAAGGCTTCACGCTTTTTCCCGGATTTTTTCAAACCTAACACATCGGATACCGGGGTTCGGGCGCGTAGCGCTCAAAACCTGGCGGGGCTTTGCGTGCCTGCGAAATGCCGACAAGGATGAACGATGACTCATCAGCGTGCAGCGTTACAGAGTGGCAGTGTGCAAAGGCAGTCATGGTTGAGTGGCTTGCTGATGATCGGGCTGGCGGGCGAATCGGTTCTGGCGCAGGAAGCCAGTACCCAGGCATCACAGGATGCCCGGCTGGAAAAGGTCGAAGTGGTGGGCGCACGAGTGACCCAGGCGGACGAGGCCATCGGCACCGACCAGATCAGCAATACCTTGTCCATTTCCCATCAGGCCTTGCTGTCGGCGCCAGCGGGAACTTCCGGCCTGAAGATGCTCGAAGCCTTGCCGGGCTTCAACGTGCAGGTCAACGATGCGCTGGGTTTGTACGAGTTCGGTAACTCGGTGTTCGTAAGGGCCTTCAACTTTCAGCAGATCGGTTTCTCCATCGACGGCGTGCCGCTGGGGCGCAGCGACCAGTTTGGCGGCAGCCCGATCTATCGCTATGTGGATAACGAAAATACCCAACGGGTGACCGCTTCCACCGGCGCGGGCGATGTCTCGCAGCCGGGCTATACCTCGCTTGGGCCTTACGTTGATTACGTCTCGTCCAACCCGGCTCGCGAAAGCGGGATCAGCACGTCCTACACGCTGGGCAGCGACAGCCTGCGACGCAGTTTCATCAAGCTGGAAACCGGCGAGTACCAAGGGCTTTCAGCCTATTTCAGCCGCTCGAAAATCGACGGTGATTTATGGCGCGGCCCCGGCACCATCGACCGCGAACACCTTGAAGGCAAGGTTCGCTATGAGTTCGGCGACGGGCATGAATTGTTGTTCCGTGCTGTGCATAACGACTTTTTCGACTACGACTCGCCGTATGTGAATCTGGCGCAGTACAACGGCACCGCCAATGACGAGTTCGGTCGATCCGGCCGCGACTTCGCTTATCTGGGCGAGCTTCCCGATCTACCGGAAACGGCCGCGGGCGTGCCTTACAGCAACGCCGGCTACAACCAGTATTACAAACAGGCGATCAACCAGCGCCGGGATACGCTCTACAGCCTGACCGGCAATTTCCAGCTCAACCCGGATCTGGAAAGCCGCACCAGCGTCTATTACGAGGCCAAGAAAGGTTATGGGGTTTCACCTGAAGCCTATGCCACGTCGCTGGCTCTGCATAACGCCCAGAGCGGCAGCGTGGCGGGACTGGTTGCGCCGCGTGGCGTGCAGTACGGGCTTTCCGCCCTCAGTGGCCATCGTTATGGCGCACTCAGCAGCCTGACCTGGCATGTGGGCAACCATGCCATCGAAACCGGCGTCTGGGTTGAAAAGGATGTCTTCAATCGCTTGCAGGCGCGTTACAACCTGGTGGATGGCAGCCCGGCAGGTACGGTGTTGCGCAACGAGCCGGTGCACTTGCAAGGGGATTTCAGTTCGACCCGTGACTCTGTGCAGTTCCACCTCAAGGACACCTGGACCCTGCTCGATGACCGGCTGAGGTTGCAATACGGTTTCAAACGCCTGGAACTGGATTACCGCATCGAAGGCTATCGCAATGCGGGTGATTACATCGCCAACCGGCAACCGCGCCTGAGCACGTCATGGAACGATCACTTCCTGCCGCAGGTGGGGTTTGTCTATGACGTGACGGCCAACTCTCAGGTGTTTGCGTCCTATTCGGAAAACATGGCGCTACCCCGTGGTGCCGATGATGTATTTCGCGCTGCCAGCCCGAACGCTCCGGCACCTGAAGCCGAAACCTCGAAAAACTACGAAGTGGGTTATCGCCTCAACCGGCCGACCTTCAACGCTTCCTGGGCCTTTTATCGCACCGAGTTCGATAACCGCCTGCAAGCCTTTGCCTCGCCGGTGGCGGGCAGCAGCACGGTGGAAACGTTCTTCCAGAATGTCGGCAAGGCAGAGGCCTATGGCACGGAGCTCAGCGGGCAATGGAAGCCACCGGTTCTGGCGAACAAGGTCGTGCTCAACGGCAACCTGACCTACAACATTGCCCGCTTCAAGGACGATGCCGCCGGTTTTGCCCTGCGTGACAATGACATCCCCGACAGCCCTCGCTGGCTGGCGCAGGCGGGTGTAACCTACGAATTGCAGCCGTGGGCCGTGCTGAATTTTTCGGCCCGCCATATCGGTTCGCGCTACAGCAATTTCACCAATACCGAGTCGGTGCCGGGCTACACGCTCTACAACGCCTATCTGGACCTGGGGGGCGACAACCTGCGTTACGGGCCGCTCAAGAGCGTCAAGCTGCGCTTCAACATCGACAACCTGTTCGACAAGGATTATCTGGGCTACATCCTGACCAGCACCAGCGGGCCTGCTTTCTATCGACCCGGCTCGCCCCGCACCTTCCAGACCACCCTGAGTGCGGAGTTCTGAGCCATGACCTGCAAACGTTTTCTGTCTTGCCTGGCCCCTCTGGCGCTGGTCATCGCGTCTCAAGCCGCCTTTGCTGACGATGAAGTGCGCGCCAGCACCCTGGAACTGCACAAACGCCTGCTGGTGCTCGACAGCCATCTGGATACACCGATGCAGCTTTCGCGGCCCGGCTGGGACATTCTGGCCCGGCACACTTACCGTGAAGATGGCAGCCAGGTGGATCTGCCACGCATGATCGATGGTGGCCTGGATGGTGGCTTCTGGGTGATCTACACCGCACCCGGCCCTCGCACCGAAGAGGGCCGGGCCTATGCCAGCCACTACGGCCTTGCCATGCTGGCGCGGATTCGCGACCTGGCCAATCGCTCCCCGGACACGTTCGAGCTGGCCCTGACCGCCGCCGATGCCCGACGCATTGCTGCGCAAGGCAAGCGCGTGGTGTTTATCAGCATGGAAAACGCCGACCCGTTGGGGACGGACCCGCAACTGATCCAGACCTATTACCGACAAGGCCTGCGCATGCTGGGCCTGGTGCATTTCAGCACCAATGAGATTGCCGATTCGGCCACGGCCTTGCCCGAGTGGAACGGCCTGAGCCCCAAAGGGCGTGATCTGGTCGCTGCGGCCAATCGTCTGGGGATTCTGCTGGATGTTTCCCATGCGTCGGACGCGGTGTTCGATCAGGTATTGGCCACCTCGAAGGCGCCCGTCATCGCTTCCCACACCAGCAGCAAGGCGGTCAACGCGCACCCACGCAACCTTGACGATGAGAGGCTGCGACAACTGGCGGCCAAGGGTGGTGTGGTGCAGGTCAACAGCTACGGCGATTATCTGATACCCCAGAAGGTCGATCCCGAGCGGCAGAAGGCACTGGCACCGCTCTATGCCCGTTATCGGAACCTGGCAGCCCTGTCGTCCGATCAGGTCAAGGAATTGCACAGCGAAGTCGCTGCGATCAAAAAGCGTTACGGCCCGGCCAAGCCCGACTTTGACGTGTTCATGAAACACCTGCTGCATATCCTCGATGTGGTGGGGCCTGAACATGTGGGCATCGGTGCTGACTGGGATGGCGGTGGCGGGGTGGTGGGGCTGGAAGATGTCAGCCTGTTGCCGAAAATCAGTGAGCGCCTGCTGCGAGCGGGTTATACCGAGAAGGACCTTGCCAATATCTGGGGCGAGAACCTGCTGCGGGTTCTTCAGGCGGCGCAGGATGCGGGCCAGCCGCAGCAGGCCGGGCTGTAAACAAGCGCTCGATGTCATATCCGAATATGTCATCTCTTCCTTAGGAGCTCCTTACGCTTTGGACTCACTCAGTCCCGGGCTATCAAGGAGCTTTCATATGCAACCCAGACTACGACGCACCAGGCGGTCTATTGCTTCTCATCCACGCATGCCTGCGCTCAGCGAGCCCTTCGATCATCCCGATGATGTGGCGCGCTATGTCCATGAAGTCATCGGTAACAGGCGTGATCGGGAATACGGCGGTTTCATTCTTGTGCGTAACGATGGCAAGTACGTCGCCACCGAACCCATGGCCGGCAATACCTTTGAGTTCAATCCCAATGAGGTCTTTCCAAGTGCCGGGCAGGAGGGGTATGTCCTTTATCCGGCGGGGTATTCCGATTATGCGATCTATCACTCTCACCCTTCGCTGTTTGCCGGCCTCAATGAGTGGTCTGAAAGTGAAAAGGCCACCTACCCGAACAGCCTTTCCGTGGCCGATATCCATGCGGTGATCGATGATCATGAAGTCTGTTCAGTGACCTATCTGTCCGGGCCGGATGGCTCGCTGATCAAATACACCCTGTCGCATTCCGAAGCGGAGCAGGCCCTTTTCAGGAGGGTGTCCGGTCCGGCTGACAGGCCTCACCAATGCGTGCTCAGCGACGTACACAGGGGATTGCAGGCGCAAACTCTCATGCCCAGCGATCTGGTCCGGATGCTGGCCCAGGCCGGAGATTTGCACGTGGTAGTGACCAGTCGCCTATGGGGCAAGCCGGGCAGGGTAGCCCATGACTGGCAGCCTTATCCGCCAATGCCTGCGCCTGCTGTCTGCGAGACGGTCTGGCCGCTGAAGCCGTTGCTCCTGAGCCCGGAATTCCCCAGTGCCGATGAAGCTGCACGCTATGTGCATGGCCGGATCGGGCCCCGGGCTCATTCACAGGCCATCGGTTTTTTGCTGATCGATCCGCAGCGGGGCGTGTACCGGGCGGCGGCCCCGCGGCTGGAAGACGGGAGCATGGTCTACGCGCCTTGTTCGGCATTCCATCCCGACGCCTACTACCGACCACCGCTGCCTGAAGGTTATCGTATCTGTGGCATGTATTTTTCGCCCGATACCGTGATTGCCGAGGGCGAGCGGCTTGAAAGGCGCAACTTCTTTCAGCCGGATGATCTGCACCGCATGTTTGAGTATCGCTATATACCGCCCCGTCGCTCGAAATGGGTGCCGGTGCGCTATGGCTTCACGATGTCCGAGGTTTACTTCTCGTCCCCCGATGGGGCCTTGCTGGGCTATACGCCCAGTCATTCGGCCCTTGAATATCAGTTGCTCAGGCAGCTTTCGCGGGTTTATTCGGGAAGCGAGTCGATACAGGCGCAACTGGCTGCCGGCACACTTGGATGGACTGACTTTGTACGCCGGGTGGCGCAGGCGGGGCGGCTGCGGGTGATAAACCGCAGCCAAAACTGGCCGACAGCGGGTGTGGTTGTCCCGCCTGTATCGCAACCGGGAAACTGAACTGCGACTGAACGGTGCCGTGTAAACCTGAGAAAACCTTTATTTACCTGAACTTATCGAGCTTGCGCGCCTCTCATGCCGGTAGCCATTGATCGCGGCGGCCTGATAAGCTCGCGGCTTTACTCGTTTGCCCTATTGGCGCATGAACAAGGAATTAGCATGAAACAGCATCGGTTGGCAGCGGCGATTGCCCTGGTCGGTCTGGTACTCGCAGGTTGTGACAAGCAAGCCAGCACTGTAGAGCTGAAAACCCCGGCACAAAAAGCGTCGTATGGTATTGGTCTGAACATGGGCAAAAGCCTGGCTCAGGAAGGTATGGACGATCTGGATTCCAAGGCTGTGGCCCTGGGTATCGAAGATGCCGTCGGCAAGAAAGATCAGAAACTGAAAGACGAAGAGCTGGTTGAAGCCTTCGCTGCGCTGCAAAAGCGTGCCGAAGAGCGTATGGCCAAGCTGAGCGAAGAGTCGGCGGCTGCCGGCAAGAAATTCCTCGAAGAAAACGGCAAGAAACCGGGTGTCGTCACCACTGCTTCCGGCCTGCAGTATGAAATCGTCAAGAAAGCCGATGGCCCTCAGCCAAAGCCGACTGATGTTGTAACTGTTCATTACGAAGGCAAACTGACCGACGGCAAGGTGTTCGACAGCTCCGTCGAGCGCGGCAGCCCGATCGATCTGCCTGTCGGCGGCGTGATTCCAGGCTGGGTCGAAGGCCTGCAACTGATGCACGTTGGCGAGAAAGTCAAACTCTTCATCCCTAGCGACCTGGCCTACGGCGCACAGAGCCCGAGCCCGGCAATCCCTGCCAACTCGGTTCTGGTCTTCGATCTGGAACTGCTCGGCATCAAGGACCCGGCTGCTGCGGCACCTGAAGCTGAAGAAGAACCGGCTCCGGCCAAGGCCAAGAAGTAATATCTGGCCCGGTTTTTCCAAACGCCCTGTCTCGACAGGGCGTTTTTGTATCTGGCGTATTTCCCGAACGCTTCGCTACCCGTACAGTCCCAGTATCATGGCGCGATGAAGATTGTCTGACAGTACGTCACGATTGCACGGGATTAGTCGCGTTAAACCTGTAAGTCAACGATTTTATGGGCTTTTTTATGTGAGTAAAAAATGCCCGATTTAAGCTGGACCCCCGTAGAACGGGGCGCTCAGGCATGAAAACGGATGCTGTTCACAAGGTTATCCACAGCTTATGTGGATAACCTTGTAAACGGACAGCAGGCTGGAGCTTGTTTACCGACATCACCTCATTGAGCGGGAGTGAACATGAAAGCACCCTGGAACTTCATTCGTTACCTGCCCGGAGCCCGCCGCCTGCTGGCCGCTGGCAGATTGCCGGGCCTGTTGTTTGCCGTGGCGCGCAAAGGTTCGACCGAGGGCAGCCGGCTGGGACGTATCAAGGAAGACCTGCGTCTGTTGCAGGCGCTCTGCCTGGCCTACTGGCGCGGCGAATACCGTGACATCAGTCCCAAGGCCATTCTGTCCATCGTGGCGGGGCTGATGTACTTCCTGAGCCCCCTGGACGCGATTCCCGACTGGATCCCGGGCCTGGGGATGTTCGATGACATTGCGGTTCTGGCCTGGATCATGAAACACCTGACCGACGAACTGGACGCCTTTCGTGCCTGGCGCGAGCGTCAGTCACCCGAGAAGCTCATTGTGGTTGAACGGCTGCCCGAAACTCAGGCAGCGCTGGAAAGGGAAGGCGGCAAGCTCTGACCGTTTCAGAACTGTTACACCAGCTGTATCAATCCGCTGTTACTATGCCTGCATCTGGAGCAAGCCTATACAAAATGTGTTTTTGTCCTACAGGGGGGGTGTATGGATCTTCAAGTGATTTCTCGTGATGGAGAGCCGGAATATGCAGTTCTGCCGTGGGCTCAGTATCAGGCGCTCCTGAAAGCCGCAGGCTTTGCGGAAAAGACACGTACGGAGCCTGTTCAGGCATCCAGCGAAGCTTCCAGTGCCGATTACCCGGCTTTTGACCAGTTGGCTGCCCTGCGCGAAGCCAAGGGGCTTGAAGCCGCGAAGCTGGCACGGGCAGTGGGTATCAGCCCGTCCTATCTGGAGCTGATCGAAAACGGAACCCGTGAACCCGATGCCGCGATCAAGCGCAGCCTGGCATGGGAGCTGGGACTTCCAGGCTGGAGAAGCGAGTCATGAGTGTGCGCATCAGTCGTCAGCATTGGGATGGACTGTTGAGCGAACTGGACGATGCGCGCCGCCAGCGTCATCTGGTGACCTACAGGGCCTTGCTGGAGCGTCTGAAATTACCCAGCCCGGCCATGCAGACCCTCACCGCCGCCCTTGAGCATCTTGCCGCTCTGGACGTGCGCGCCGAACAGCCGTTGCGCAGCTCGCTGGTCATCAGCCAGGGCGCGAGTCGTTTACCGCGTCCCGGCTTCTTCGAGTGTGTAGAACGGCTGGGCAGATTCTCCGGCCCCTCCGACGGCGTAGCCGCTGCCGCCTGGCATGCCTCGGAAGTGGTGCGAGTGTTCGAGTTCTCCTACCCCGAACCACTGTAGGAGCGAATTCTCAGGCGTTGGACAACAGATCCAGCCGCAACGAATCGATCACATGCACGCTGGCACCCGCGACATCCTTGGCGAAGTGTTTTGCCTGGGAGGCCAGGTCGGCCAACTGGCTGGCGTCCACTTGCGAGCAGCTTTCTTCGCGCAGGTGCACGACGCCAATGGATAGCGACAGCAGTGGAAACTCCTGACGCTGACCCTGGCGGTTCAGGGCCGTGAAGCAGCCGGATTGCAGGTGTTCGGCCCTGTAGAAACGTCGGCACTGGTTCTGGAAGTCATCGAGCAGGGACTGCAGGCGTTTCTCCCACTCCTCGAAGCCCAGCACCATCAGAAAGTCATCGCCGCCAATATGCCCGACAAAATCACGGCTCGGGTCAATACGATCGTTCAGGCATTGGGCCAGACACAGCAACACCTCGTCGCCACGGGCGTAGCCGTAGATATCGTTGAAAGGCTTGAAGCTGTCGATATCGACATAGCAGATCATCGATTCGCGTCCTTGCTGCAACAGGCGCGTCAGGCATTGCTGAATCGGCACATTGCCCGGCAGCAGGGTCAGCGGGTTGGCGTAGCGGGCCTGCTGGATCTTCAACTCGGTAATCAGTTTCAGAACATCGATCACCCGGCCCAGGCCAATGTAGATGCCGTTGCTGGTGATGATGAAATCTTCTTCGATACGCTGACGTGCGCGGCTGGTCAGCAGGCGGCTGACCTGTTGCAGGGACTGGTTCACTTCCACGGCCAGGAAGTCATCGCTCATCAGGCGGCTGATGGGTTTGCGGGCAAACAGCTCGGTGCCGAACGGCTTGAGCAGCACTTCGGACAATGAGTGGCGATGGACGATGCCGCAGGGCCGGAAGTTCTCGTCCAGCACGGCCAGTGAATTGAGGTTTGCCTGTTTGCGGAAGGCTTCGAGCACGTCGGCGGTCGGGGTTTCCTTATTGACCGAGGGTTGCGGGTTGAGCAGGGCGCTCAGATCCGAGGCTTCTTCGTTCAGGGATGTGGTGACCACTTCGGTCTTGGGCAGCATGACCCTCACGTCCCGCGATGGGCGTTCCTGAGGGCGGGCCAGGAGATACCCCTGCACCAGGTCCACGCCCATTTCGGTCAGCGCCGCGAGTTCTTCCTGCAGTTCGATGCCTTCGGCGATCACTGTGGCTCGTGAAGCCTTGGCCATTTGCAGCATCGAGCCGACAAACTCGCGCTTGACCGCATCCTGATGAATGCCGTCGATGAAGTGGCGGTCGATCTTCACGTAATCGGGGCGCAGTTCCGACCACAGCCTCAGGCTGGAGTAACCGGCACCCAGATCATCCAGTGCGATGGAAAACCCCATGTCGCGGTAATGGTGCAGCGCGTTGTACAGCAGCTCGAAATCATCGGTGGGCATCTGCTCGGTCAGTTCGATCACCACATCTTTCGGGGCGATACCGTAGCGTTGCAGCATTTCAAGGGTGCGACCCGGTGGATGGGAGGCTTCCAACAGCGATTCGGGGGAGACATTGAGAAACAGCTTGCCCGGCAGCTTCTGCTGGCTGAAGCGACGACAGGCGCCGTCGCGGCAGGTCAGTTCCAGCTCGCTGAGACGACCTGCCTTGCGTGCCACGGAAAACAGATTGATGGGGGAGTGCAGCTTGCTGTTGGACGGGCCTCGCGTCAGGGCTTCATAGCCCAGGATGCTGCGTCCCGAGAGCGAAACGATGGGTTGGAACAAGCTGTGCAAATCACTACGAGCCAGAATAGAACTCAGTGCACTCAACTGCTCATTCATCGTCATGGCTGTCTCTGGATATAAAAAAGGGGCTGAACGCGCTTACGCTCAGCCCCTTATTACACTACAGATCAATGACCGTTTAATGACAGATGCCATTATTTGGCCATTAACGATAAGTGGTCATTTCCTGGCGACCGAACCGCTCAGACCCAGGTAGTCGATCAGAATGCGCCCGGTTTCCGCCAGGTAGGCATCATCCTCGGGTTTGGTCTTCTCGTTTTCTACCGGCAGAGCATCCTCATCCTCTTTTTTCAGCTCCTTGAGCGGTTCCTCACCTTTGGCCTTGCGGCGGGTGTTTTCCAGAGCCAGCTGCTTGTTTTCAATCGAGGTGTGTTCGGCACGACGATCCGCTTCGTTGAGGCTGACGGTTTTTTCGCTCATCAGCTTCTTGGCCAGGGCCAGGCGGTCTTCGATGAAGACAAACTCGGCGTTCTTGGCCGTGCGGGCTTCATGTCGCGACTGCAACTGCGCCAGAAATGGCTTGAACGGATCGATGGCAGGCTTGATCGCCGGCTTGATGCTGTCCCATGGCATGGCCTCGGGCAGGGCACTTTCGCCGATTTCCTTGGTGTCGATCAGCGACGGGTAAGTGATGTCCGGCACCACGCCCTGATGCTGGGTGCTCTGACCGGATACCCGGTAGAACTTGGCCAGTGTCAGTTTCAGCTCGCCATGGTTGAGCGGCTGAATGGTTTGAACGGTGCCTTTACCGAAGGTCTGCCCGCCGATCACTAGTGCGCGGTGATAGTCCTGCATGGCGCCTGCGAAAATCTCCGAAGCCGATGCTGACAAGCGGTTGACCAGCAACGCCATCGGGCCTTTGTAGAAGGCACCTTTGGCTTCGTCTTCGAGGACATCGACCTTGCCGTCGGCATTACGCACCAGAACGGTCGGGCCTTGTTCGATGAACAGGCTGGTCAGCTCGGTGGCTTCCTGCAGGGAGCCGCCGCCGTTGTTACGCAGGTCCAGCACGACGCCATCGACATTCTCTGCCTTGAGCTCGGTCAGCAGTTTCTTGACGTCGCGGGTGGTGCTCTTGTACTGCGGGTCGCCAGCACGGTAGGCCTTGAAGTCCAGATAGAAGGCTGGAATCTCGATGACGCCGAGCTTGTAGTCCTTGCCATCCTGATTCAGGTGCAGGATCGACTTCTTCGCCGCCTGCTCTTCAAGCTTGACCGCTTCGCGGGTGATGGAAACGATTTTGCTGGTCTGGTCGTTCGGGGCATTGCTGGCAGGAATGACTTCCAGGCGTACCACCGAGCCTTTTGGCCCGCGAATCAGTTTGACCACTTCGTCCAGGCGCCAGCCGATCACATCGACCATTTCCTTGTCGCCCTGGGCGACACCGACGATCTTGTCGGCCGGAGCGACCTGCTTGGTCTTGGCTGCCGGGCCTGCCGGTACCAGACGCACGATCTTCACGTTGTCGCTGTCGCTCTGCAACACGGCGCCGATGCCTTCCAGCGACAGGCTCATGTTGATGTCGAAGTTTTCCGCGCTGTCGGGAGACAGGTAGTTGGTGTGCGGATCGTAGGACATGGCGAAGGTGTTGATGTACGCCTGGAAGATATCTTCAGCGCGGGTCTGGCCCAGGCGCGCCAGTTGATTCTTGTAACGCTTGGTCAGGGTTTCCTGGATCTTCGACGGATCCTTGCCAGCGATCTTCAGACGCAGGACTTCATCCTTGACGCGTTTGCGCCACAGCTCGTCGAGTTCGGCTTCGTTCTTGGGCCATGCGGCGTCCTTGCGGTCGACCAGCAGGGTTTCCTTGGCATTGAAGTCGAGCTTGTCGACACCCTTGTTCAACTCTGCCAGAACGAAGTCCATACGCGCCTTGACGCGATCCAGATAACGCTTGTAGATGATGAAGCCAGGGTTCAGGTCGCCGCTCTTGAGGAAGTCGTCGAACTGGGTCTGCCACTTGTCGAATTCTGTGATATCGCTGGCCGTGAAATAGCTGCGGGCCGGGTCCAGAAGCTTCAGGTAGCTCTGATAGATGATGACCGAGCGTTTGTCATCCAGCGGCGGTTTGCTGTAGTGATGCCGCTTGAGCAGCTCGACCACGTTGAGACTGGCAACCACTTCGTCGCGGTCCGGCTGAAGATTATCCCAGCTGTTGGCGGCAAAAGTGCTGGCTGACATCGGCAACAGGCTCAGGCCGATAGACAGTGCGAGGGCGGTGCTTGGGAGTAAGTGCTTCATGCTGATTCGACGCAGTGACAAGTGAGAACGCATATTAGGCCGTCTTTGAGGTCGCCGGTTCCTTCGGACCCGGCCGCATAATGCAAAAGCCCGGCTAAACAGCTACGGGCTCAGTCTGGACTCACTATGGAGGCACTGTGAAGGCATTGCAAGGCGTCGAAGCATATGTGCCGGGGCTGAGCGCATCAGGCAGGGTTGATTCAGCCAGCATTCAGCTTTGGCTCAGCGCACGAGGCGGGACAGATGTATGTCATCAACGTCCCGCCGGATTCTGGTGGAGGCCCGCCTCCGAACGTTTCAGAGGCGGGCGCCGGCTCAAGGGGCCCATTCCGTCCAGCTCAGGTTGTCCAGGAGTACTGTGTGCTGGCCTATATATACCGTGCAATGAAGGCATGGCTGGCTAAGGTGAATTGTCCGGGTAGCGGTGCCTGAGGCGGATTGCAGTGGTGCATCAACGATAAAATTGTTATTGGCGTCGTAGAACGTGATGTGATCCGTGACTGGATCTGCGCCAACGTAAGACAGCGTCAGGGTTTTGATCAACCCGGAAAAGTTGAGTATGCACTGGTTATATCCTGTGACCTGTAGGGTGCGATTACCGAAGGCAGGATGAGCTGCACTGAGGTCTGCAATCAGGATCGGGCTTAGACGGATCAAAAGAGTCATGTCATCCGAACACCTCACTATTTGTCCAACAGGCAATTCCTGGAAGTTAAAACTTTCCCAGTTCTCCGAACCGCTTACCGGGTAATAAGAGACAATTGTCAGGCTATTGATCGGAAACGGTGTTCTGGTAAGTCCGCTGTCGAACGATACCTCCATGATCAGTCGCAAGTAGCTATTGTTCTTGAGTTTTTGCAGTTCACTCAACGCCACCTGAGTGCTCTGCTCCGCATCATGGGTGATCGCGAAGTCCTGCCAGACCGGGTGATTCCATTTATAGTCCGAGCCATCGCGGGCGATGCCTTCAAAACGCAGCCATATGCGCTGACCTGATGCGATGAGCGGCCAGGCCGCGACGGTCAGATCGGCATCATCATTTAATTCGAAGACCTTCAGTACCTTGCTGGGGTACGTGGCTTGGGTGATTTTCGGTGTCGGCAGAGACGATTCGGGTAATGTCTCTACTGTCAGAGGCAAGGCATCTGACTCCAGTTCGGCCGCATCACGGGTCACGACATAGATGAGTTCCAGTGTGCTCCCCAGGGTGGGGGCAATGGCAGCCGGCGTGACAGTAAACTCGACACTCCCGGTCGGATTGCCGGGCTGCGAAACAGGGTCGGTAGCATCCTCGTGGCCGTCCCAGCGTATGCGGATATCATCGGTGTCGAGCATGCCGCGGTACGCTACCACCACGGTTGCGCCTGCCACGGCCTGGAGTGGATCCAGTACCCCTTCAGGCGCTTCGCGCACGCTGGGTGCAGGCAGCACCAGGATATCGACATGGGTGAACGTAGCCAGCGAATAGCCCGACCAGTTGCTGACCCCGTCGCGGATCTCGTAATAGACCGCCAGATTGCTACCGTTGCCAGCAGCCTTCTGCAGCGCGGCGCTCACGATGATGGTTTGCGGTTTGCCTGTCTGGTCCGCAGGCAGCGGCGGGTTTTCGACGAAGAATTCGTTGCTCGCCCAGAAGAGACGGAGAACGTCGCCTTCCTGCATATTGTCCCAGGCGGCGATGGTCAGTGGCAGCTCGGTTGGCACCTCGATATTCGAGGGCAGGTTTTCTACAGGTGCCAGAGTGTCATTGATGTAGGGCGTGTGGTTATCCGTATCGAGGCCACCGGGTACGCTGCGTTTGACCCGTACCTGGCGCACGGGAGAGTCCGCAGGTGTCCCGCCCGCAGCGGGCGTGATCCGGTAGAACACTTCGGATATCTCCGGCTCATCGGGAATGTCCTGAGGCAGCGCCGAAAAGTCGATGGAACTCCGGTCAGGGTGTGCGAGCAGGCTCTGGATGACCTTGCCGTTCCACCACAACTCGACGAGATCGCCTTTGGCGGTACCGACGGGCGTGAACGCAAACAGCGCTACGCCTTTTTGCGGATCGTTGAGCTGGGCCCAACCCAACCCATCGTTTCCGCTGAGGTCGATTGACGGGATCTGCAGAGCGGGCAATTGCCCGGGTTGTTGGCTGAGTGAGGTAAAGGATGTATTCATGAATGGCTCCTGCTATGTCATGACTTCCTTGAAGGCGGGTACACCGGAGCGATGCCCGCTGATCGAAACGCGGGCTGGAGATCGGAGCAGGCCGTGGCGATGCAATCGAACACGATGTGTTTCAGGTGAGTGCTGGCCATGACTGGAGTCCTCCAAAATCCTTTCCGGAGTCCTGCGATGCGACAGTGTCGGGGGAGTATTTAACCGATGAATCTGCATGTCACTGTCAGAAATGACAGTGCCGGACAGTCGGGCAGCTTAAAGGTCGCCCGTTCGTGGACTCGGTCGCATAATGCAAAAGCCCGGGGCGGCTGCCTGGGGCTCAGTCTTGACTCACGACGGAGGCACTGTGAAGGCATTACAAGGCGTTGAAGGACATGTGGAATGGGTCGAAGAGCCAAGTCCGGCTCTTGATGTGGGGCAGGTTCGCATCAAAGTGGCCGCTGCGGGCCTGAATCGGGCCGATTTGTTGCAGCGTGCCGGGCTGTATCCGCCACCGCCAGGCGTGACCTCAGTTCTGGGGCTTGAGTGCTCGGGTGTGATCGACGAAGTCGGTCCGGGCACTTCCTGGCAGGTCGGCGACCGCGTCTGCGCGCTCTTGGCGGGCGGTGCCATGGCCGAAGAAGTGGTGGTCGACGCGCGTCATGTGCTGCCGGTCCCTGAAGGTCTGTCGCTGCATGAAGCGGCAGCGATCCCGGAAGTTTATGCCACGGCCTGGCTGAATCTGTTTCAACTGGCAGGCCTGAAGCCTGGTGAAAAAGTCTTGCTGCACGCTGGCGCCAGTGGCGTCGGTTCTGCTGGCATTCAGCTCTGCAAGGCATTCGGCAGCCCGGTGTGGGTCAGCGTCGGCTCTACCGAGCGTCTGGCGTATTGCGTCGAACTGGGTGCCCAGGGAGGTGTCGTGCGCAGCGACAGTCTGGAAAGCCTGAGCGACTTCGCCCCCTTCGATGTAATCCTCGACCCGGTCGGCGCCAATTACGCGGCCCTGAACGTCAAGCTGCTGGGGCTCGATGGTCGCTGGGTGCTGATCGGCCTGATGGGCGGGCGCGAGGCACAGGTAGACCTGGCTCAAGTGTTGGGCAAGCGTATCCAGGTTCTCGGGTCGACCTTGCGCAGCCGTGGCGAGCAGTTCAAGGCGGACCTGCTCAGTGACCTGGGCCAGCACGTCTGGCCGTTATTCACTGAAGGACGCCTCAAGCCGCAACTGGCCAGGACCTTCCCGATCAAGGACGCCGAAGCTGCCTTTGCGGAGCTGGCGACCAATCAGGTGTCGGGCAAGATTGTGCTGGTGATCGACGAGAGCCTCGTTTAGCTCCATTGCCGTGCAGGAGATCACCCACGTCGCGTTCTGCGGCGCCCTCACTCATCGTGTGCAGGGGCGAATATATTCGTGAATGAATCCTGCACGGCGTTTTAATGCATGACGGGATTACTTCCAGTCATGCACCGGCCAGCCAGCCTTTTCGGCATGTTCACGCAGCACGGCATCAGGGTTGACCACATTGGGATAGTCAACCTTGAGCAGCAGCGGCAGGTCATTGCGGGAGTCGGAGTAGAAGCTGGCACCTTCGAGGTTTTCACCTTCGGCGTCCAGCCAGTCCATCAGGCGGGTGATCTTGCCTTCGCGGTAGGTCAGCACGCCGACGGTTGCACCGCTGTAGACGCCGTTCTGCACATCCAGCTCGATCCCCAGCACTTCATCGATGCCCAGACGCTCGGCAATGGGTTTGACCAGGTGTACGCCAGACGCAGAGATCACCAGAATGCGGTCGCCTTTGGCCCGATGCTGCGCGATGCATTTGCAGGCGTCGCTGTAGATGATCGGTTCAATGACGTCTTCCACCCAGGGGCCGACCAGATGATCGACTTCCTCTGGCGTACGGCCTGCCATAGGCTCCAAGCTGAACGCCATGTAATCTTCCATGGCCAGATTGCCCGCGCTATAGGCGGCCATCAGTTCATTGTTGCGTTGCATGAAAGACTCGGGATCGACCCAGCCCAGGCGGCCCATCTGTTCGCTCCACAAACTGGCGCAGTCGCCGCCGATCAGGGTTTCGTCCAGATCGAAAATTGCTAAAGGCATGCACGCCTCCTTAGGTTTGTTGTTCGGGTGAGTGGGGGGCTTGCAGCTTGCCGCTGCCTTCAAGCCACCTCACATAACGCCGAAAGCTCTATCTTGAGGCTCACGCGTCGCCCATCGGGGTGTAGATCTTCTGCACTGCGGTTGAGTACGTCGACCACCAGTTCCACGTCTCGTGCCTGGACACGATAGCGGATCACGTTACCCAGCAGGCTGTGACTGAGAACTTCGCCTTCCAGTGCGCCGGTCAGGCTGAGCTGGATGGCTTCAGGGCGGATCGCGACGCGGCTGTTGATCGGGCGCTGCATCAGGCGGGAGGCGTCATCGGGTTCAAGCAGGTTGTAGTTGCCGATGAAGCCCGCGGCAAAGACGTCTGCCGGCGCGGTGTAGAGGGTTTCGGCATCGCCGCTCTGGACGATTCGACCCTGGTTCATCAGGAAAATGCGGTCTGACAGGGTCAGCGCTTCTTCCTGGTCGTGGGTGACGAAAATCGTGGTCAGGCCCAGTTCGCGCTGGATGGCGCGGATCTGTTCGCGCAGGTGTTTGCGAATCCGCGCATCCAGCGCCGACAGCGGCTCGTCGAGCAGCAGCAGGCGAGGGCGAGTGACCAGCGAGCGGGCCAGAGCGACGCGCTGGCACTGGCCGCCGGACATCTGGTGCGGGTAGCGGCTGGCGAAGTCGGTCAGCTCGACCAGCTTCAGCACGTCGGCGACCCGCTTGTGAGTGTCGTCGGCGTTGACCTTCTGGATGCGCAGGCCGAACGCTACGTTTTGCTCCACAGTCATGTTGGGGAACAGCGCATAGCTCTGGAACACCATGCCGATGTTGCGCTTTTGCGGAGTAAGCGGCACCAGGTCCTGACCATCGAGCAGGATGCTACCGCTGTTCACTGACGTCAGCCCGGCGATGCAACGCAGCAGGGTCGACTTGCCGCAGCCCGACGGGCCGAGCAGGGTAACGAATTCACCGCGTTCGATCGTGCAGTTGATGTCACTGAACACCGCTGTGCTTGCGTAGCTTTTCTGCAGGTTTTCGATACTGACAAAACTCATATCAGTCTTTGTCCTTGTTCAGTCGGTTGGCGGCCCAGGTCAGCACCAGCACGAAGAGGAAATAAGAGATCACCAGCGCACTGTTGAAGTGCCCGCTGCTGTTGCGCATGTTGTTGAGGTACACCTGCAGGGTTTCATAGCGAGTGCCGACCAGCAGGTTGGCGAATACGAACTCGCCGAACAGGAAGGAGAACGACAGCAGCAACGCGACCAGCAGGCCTTTGCGCAGGTTGGGCAGCACCACCATGAAAGCCGCCTGCCAGGTATTGGCGCCCAGCAACTGGGCGGCGTCCATCAGGTCGGTGAGGTTGATCGCCTGCAAGTTGTTGCTGATGGCCCGATACATGAACGGCAGTGCGACGGTGAAGTAGCAGCCAATCAGAATCCAGGGCGTGCCGACCATGGCAAACGGCCCGGAGCCATAGAGTTGCAGCAAGCCCACGGCCGAGGCCACGGGTGGCACGGCGAAGGGCAGCAGAATCAGGATGTTCATCAGCGCATCCAGGCGCGGGAAGTGGTAATGCACCACGAACAGCAGCGGCAGGATCAGCACCACCGACAGAATCAGGGCGCCCACACAGACCAGCAGCGACTGACCGAATGCAGTGAGAAAGCGCGGGTCGCTCCACAGTGCGATGTACCACTTGAAGGTCAGGCCGCTGGGCAGAATGCTCGCCGACCAACTGGTGGACAGTGAATACAGCAGCGTGCCAGCCAGTGGCAGCAGCAGGATCAGGAACAGGACATACACCACGAAGCGGTGGTAGATCCCGGCGGGACCTCTTTCAGCGCGAGACATGGTAGCTCCTCTTCAGCAACCATTGATGAACGACCGTGACCAGCGTCATCAGCCCGACCAGAATCATTGCCAGGGCACTGGCCATGTTCGGATCAAGGCTGATATCCCCGGAAACCATGGCTGCGATGCGGATGGGCAGCACGTTGAAGTTGCCGGTGGTCAAGGCGTAAACGGTGGCATAAGCCCCCAAGGCATTGGCCAGCAGAATCACGAAGGTTCCCAGCAGCGCAGGCGCCAGGACCGGCAGGCCGATATAGCGCCAGTACTGGAAGCTGCTGGCACCGAGCAAGGCCGAGGACTCGCGCCAGTCTTCGCGCAAGGCATCGAAGGCCGGGTAGAGCAGCAATACGCCCAGCGGGATCTGGAAATAGGTGTAGAGAATGATCAGGCCGGTTTTGGAATACAGGTTGAAGTCTTCAATGATCCCGGCCTTCTTGAGCATCAACGTCACGGCTCCGTTGAAGCCCAGCAGGATGATGAATGCAAAGGCCAGGGGCACACCCGAGAAGTTGCTGGTCATGTTGGCGAAGGAGTTGACGAAATCCCGCAGCCGCGAATCCACGTTGCGCAGCGAGTGGCTGCCCAGTACCGCGATCACGATGCCGAACAGGCTGGACCAGAAACTGATCTCCAGGCTGAACTGAATGGCCTGGCGATAGAAGCGGGAATTGAATGCCTTGGCGAAGTTGTCAAACCCCCAGCCTGTTTCGGAGTGCAGGCTGTTGATCGCCACCCAGGCCAGCGGCGCAATTTGAAACACGATGAAGAACAGGGCAAACGGCAGCAGGCATAGCAGCCCGAGCCATTTACCACGATTGTTGGTAGTCAATTGAGGATCTCCCGGCATACCGGTTTGTCGTGGGGCACGCCTAGCAGTTCGCAGACAGTGCCGCATAGCTCGGTTTGTCTGGGGGCTGCCTGGGCATCGAGGCTGAATGCATCGCCCAGCACGAACAGCGGTACTTCACGTTCTTCGGGGAGTAGCCCGTTATGTGATCGATCGTTGTTCATGCCGTGATCGGCGGTGACCAGTACCTGATAACCGGCATCGAGCCAGCGTTGCAGGTAATCGGCAATCAGGATGTCGGCGCTGCGTGCGCTGTTACGGTATTGCGGGCTGTCGAGGCCGTGCTTGTGGCCGGCGTCGTCGATATTCATGGGGTGGATCAACAACAGATTCGGTGCGTGCTTGACCCGCAGGCTTTCGGCGTCGGCAAACAGGTGCGAATCGGGGTAATGGTCGGCGTAGTAAAAGTGCCCGTGCTGAATCGGCAGCGCCAGGTTGTCGGTATGACGGTCGCGGGCGGCGTTGAACGGCGTTCGGTTATACAGCTCGCTGACCCAGTGATAAGCCGCCGCTGCCGTGGTGAGCCCGGCATCGGTGGCGTAGTGGAACATGCTGCGCTGGTTGGACAGGCGTGAAACCTGGTTGTGCACAATGCCGCTTTCGAGGGGCGTGACCCCGGTCAGAATGCATTCGTACAAAGGGCGCGACAGCGCCGGCAACTCGGATTCAAGCTTGTACAGCGCGGCCCGTCCTGCACTGCTGTAAGCCTGGAGATGACCCATCGCATGCCTTGCCACTTCGTAGTTGAGGCCATCGAGCACGATGAGGATGACATTGTGTTTCATGAGCGGGTCGCTCCAACTGCAATTGATACAAGGGTGTTACGGGGGAAACGGGCGAGCAGCCAGGCTGACTCGCCCTCAAGCGTGTGTCGGATCAGTTCATTTCGACGATGACTTGCTCGTTCCACATCTGTGGCAGCTTCTTGGAAGTCGCTTCCCACGCCGCAGCATTCTTGATTGGCGTCACGCCCTTGTACTGCTCGTTTGGCAGCAGTTTGGCCTGGACTTCTGCCGGCAGGGTCAGGTGCTCGGCACGAATCGGACGTGCGTTGCCTTTGGCCAGGTTGATCTGGCCAGCGTCGCTGAAGATGTATTCACGCGCCAGTTTAGCCGCGTTCGGGTGTTTGGCGTATTTGTTGATGATGGTGGTGTAGCCGGAAATCACCGAGCCATCGGACGGGATCAGCACCACGTAATCGTCCGGGTTGGTCATCTTGGCCTTGTAGCTCAGGCCGTTGAAGTCCCAGACGATACCGACTTCGACTTCACCTTTCTCCATGCTCTGGATATTCGGATTGTTGAGTGCCAGGCGTTTCTGCCTGGCCAGTTCGGTGAAGAGTTGCAGGCCTGGAGCGACGTTGCTCTCGTCGCCTTTCATGGCGATGGAGGCCGCCAGCACGCCGTTGGCTGCCTGGGCTGCGGTGCTCACGTCACCGATAGTGACCTTGTATTTACCGCTCTTGAGGTCGGACCATTTGGTCGGTACTTCAGAACCATGCAACAGCTTCTTGTTGACGATGAAGGCGATGGTGCCGGTATAGGCCAGTGCCCAGTGGCCTTCCTTGTCCTTGGCCCAGTCCGGAACCTGTTCCCAGGTGCTTGGCTTGTAGGGCTGGGTCACGCCCTTGGCAACGGCAATCGGGCCGAAGGCTGCGCCCACGTCGCCGATGTCAGCGCTGGCGTTGTCTTTTTCCGCATCGAACTTGGCCACTTCCTGAGCCGAGCTCATGTCGGTGTCCATGTGCTTGAGGCCATACTTGCTTTCCAGGTCGGCCCAGGTCGCTTTCCAGTTGGCCCAGTCATCCGGCATGCCGACGCTATTGACCGCGCCTTCGGTTCTGGCTGCGGCTTCCAGCGTCTTGAGGTCTGTGTCCGCTGCCATAACCGAGGTACTCAGGGCGATGGCGGAACCGAGGAGTGATGCCAACAATAGGTGTTTCATTCAAATCTCCTTTTGCACTTCTTCAGGAAGCGTTCGTTGCGGATGGTTGGTCTAGATCAGCAATACCTGAGCCAAGTTAGGCTTCTTGCATGACATTTTTGTGTCGAGTGGTGTTTTCTGTTCTATGGTCAAAGCCTGTGAGCTGCGCTGAAGGCTAAGCGTAGACCATCCTGGATAGCCTGTTCTCCAAGGACTTTCCCGGTGTTCAAGCGACCATTGGCATGGAATGTGAAGCGATTTGTCACATGACAGTCATATATGCGATCTAGGCTTGAAAGCACTTTCAATGAGGGCTCAAGTCTCTAAGCGTGCCCTTTAATGGAGCTGGTCTAGTCCAGCCAGGTATCCTGATGCGCGAAGATGTACCACGAGCGGTAACCACCATCTGCAATGCCTTGCAGGAGCAGATCGAGCACGGTTTGTTACCGTCGGGTAGCAAACTGCCTGCCGAGCGCAAGCTCAGTGAAGTATTTGATACGACCCGTATCACCCTGCGCGAAGCCCTGGTGCAGTTGGAAGCCCAAGGACTGATCTATCGCGAGGAGCGTCGTGGCTGGTTTGTCTCGCCTCCGCGTCTGGCCTATGACCTGATCCGCCGCAGCCACTTTCATGCGATGGTCCAGGCACAAGGGCGCGTGGCTGAAACCCAGATCATTTCAGCGCGACTGCAACCGGCTTCGGCGAAAATCTGTGAAAAACTCCAGTTGCCAGCGCTTTCCAGCGTGATCCAGATCTGCCGGGCGCGGCGCATCGACCAGCGTCTGGTGCTGTATGTCGAGCATTACCTGAACCCGGAGTATTTCCCCGGCATCCTCGATTGCGATCTCAGCCAGTCGCTTACCGAGTTGTACGCCAGTCGCTACGATCTGTCCTATGGTCAGGTACATTTTGAAATCGTGCCCACGGCGCTGCATGCCGATGCCTGCGCGGCGCTCAAGGTTTCAGTGGGAAGCCCGGGCTTGTGCATTGCCAGGGTCAACTACGATCAACGCGGTCGCCTGATTGACTGCGACCTGGAATATTGGCGGCATGACGCTATTCATGTCAGTGCAGTGGCGGGAGATTTTCTGTCCAGTCTGCCGGTTGTCGGCGACCTCAAAGAGAGTGTTTCGCCTCTGGGCCAAGTGAGCCCGGGAGGCGAACCACTATTGAACTAAGTATTATGTAAACCACTGCTATCCTTCAGGGAACGATATCAACTTCCACCGACCCGGAATCACCAACGTCCTTGACGTGGTAATAAATCTTCAGCTTTTTCCATCCTGAATGAACTGACGAATAGGGGATCTTGAGGGTTAGCTCTTGTACCTGCTGAACAGTATGAATCTGCGGAAAAGTAAGCTCTGATTCCTGAGGCGTACCTTCCCATGGGACTGAAATCATGTCGCCAGCTTTCATGGCAGGGTAAACGGGCACAACGACCTTGATACCGCTTCCACGAAGCTGCGCCAGGCTCAATGCCCCGTCGTCATTTAGTTGAGGTAACGAAGGGGGTGGCAATGTCTTTTGCGTTGGTGTGTTCATGATTAATTTCCTTATTTTTTTATTGTCTTCATGGAGGCCTTATATAGGCACTCCTGACGCCTTGTGATCTATGTGTCATTTCTGTTGATTGAACCCACTCAAGATTATTTCTTGAGGTTGAATAGCAGCGAATAGGAGTTTGTTAGTTGCTGTCACTGTTTTTAGTCGACACGAAGCAATGAAGGCTTCGGCATTGCGCTTGAAGCATTCTGAGGGGAATGAATCCGCGATAGCGAATTCATTCGCGAAGAAGGGAAACTACGGCAGCTCGTGACTGGCGTAGAACGCACTCAACACTTTCACCAGATGGGAAAGGTCATGGCTGCCG
The DNA here is from genome assembly GCF_900187465.1 of Pseudomonas sp. Irchel 3A18. Taxonomy (NCBI): domain Bacteria; kingdom Pseudomonadati; phylum Pseudomonadota; class Gammaproteobacteria; order Pseudomonadales; family Pseudomonadaceae; genus Pseudomonas; species Pseudomonas sp. Irchel 3A18. The sequence goes on along the minus strand of NZ_FYDI01000004.1, from coordinate 115,729 downwards.
GCCAGTTCTCGGATCGAGTGCATGGCAAAGGTCGGCAGGCCGATATCCACGGTACGAATGCCCAGGTGGCTTGCTGTGATCGGGCCGATGGTCGAGCCGCAAGCCATGTCGCTGCGTACCACGAAGCTTTGCACCGGGACTTCTTCGGCCATGCACAGGTGGCGGAAGAACCCTGCGGTTTCGCTGTTGGTGGCGTAGCGCTGGTTGCTGTTGACCTTGATGACCGGCCCGGCATTGAGTTTCGGGCCGTGGTTGGCGTCGTGCTTTTCGGCGTAGTTGGGGTGCACGCCATGGGCGTTGTCCGCAGAAATCAGCAGCGATTTCTGGATGGTACGCACATAGTCTTCGCCGTTGGGCAGCAGGCGCTGGATGATCTGCTCCAGCATCGGGCCGTCTGCGCCGCAGGTCGACGAGGAGCCGACTTCTTCATGATCGGTACACACCAGCAGAGCGGTTTCATCGGTGTCGCTATTGAGCAGCGCCTGCAAGCCTGCGAAACAGGACAGCAGGTTGTCCAGACGGGCACCGGCAATGAAGTCGCCATTGAGGCCGACCACGGCTGCGCTCTGGGTGTCGTAGAAACTCAGCTCGTAATCGAGCACCACGTCTGCGTTCAGGTCATGTTCACGGGCCAGTTGCTCGGTGAGCAGGGCGCGGAAGTCGGCGCGTTCGTCACCGGCCACCTGGGCCAGGATCGGCGGCAGTTCGTTCTGGGCATTGATTGCCCAACCTTCATTGGCGGTGCGATTGAGGTGGATGGCCAGGTTGGGAATGATCGCGATAGGCAGCTTGAAATCGATCAACTGGCTTTCGACCTTGCCATCACGGCGGAAGGTCACACGCCCGGCCAGCGACAGGTCACGGTCGAACCAGGGGGCCAGCAGCGCGCCGCCGTAGACTTCCACGCCCAGTTGCCAGAAGCCCTGACGCTGCAGCTCCGGCTGCGGCTTGACCCGCAGGCACGGGCTGTCGGTGTGGGCGCCGACCATGCGGATACCGCCGGTCAGTGGCGATTGGCGGCCCATTCTGAACGCGACGATGGAGGAATCATTGCGAGTGACGTAATAACGCCCGCCAGTTTCGATCGCCCAGGTTTCGCGCTCGTCCAGACGCTGGAAACCGGCCGCTTCGAGGTGATTTACAAGGGTTGCAGTGGCATGGAACGGGGTAGGGGAGGCCTTGAGAAAGTCGATCAGGCCTTTGTTCAGCTCTTCGCGCATAGGTAGCTCCAGACAGCAATGGCGCGAGTTTACCGTATTGGCCTCAGTCGTGCTTTTTCGCGAATGAATTCGCACACAACCCCGTGTGGGAGCGAATTTATTCGCGAACTCTTCAAAACGGCGCCGCACACTCGAATTTCAACCGCTCGCCACTGACCGGATGAGTGAAGCTCAGCATGCTTGCATGCAGGCACAGGCGCGGATAGGCCGCTAACGCCTCTGGATGGGCGTACAAACCATCACCCAGCAGCGGATGCCCGATGGACAGCATGTGTACCCGCAACTGATGGGAGCGACCGGTGATCGGCGTGAGTTCCACGCGACAGTGAGTGTCGTAGCGCTCCACGATCTTCCAGAAGGTCAGCGCGTGCTTCCCGGCTTCATGATCCACCACATGCCGGGGCTTGGTCGGCGGGTCGTAGCGCAGGGGCAGGTCGATGCTGCCGCTGTCCAGGGTTGGCTGACCCCAGCACAGGGCGGTGTAAGCCTTCTCGGTTTCGCGGTCATGGAACTGGCGAGACAGCTCGCGGTGGGTATCGGCATCCCGGGCGAGCAGGATGATGCCGGAGGTTTCCCAGTCCAGTCGGTGCACGATTCGGGCTTCGGGGTAGCCGTTTTCCTGCAGGCGGGTAATCAGGCAGTCCTTGTTGTCGTCGGCACGACCAGGGACTGAAAGCAGTAATGTGGGTTTATCGATGACCAGAACGGCGGCGTCCTGGTGGATGATGCGGATGTTCGACAACGGCATGCAACGGCCTCGAAACGCTGTAAACGCCAACGGCGGTATGCGCGGCACTCCGAAAGAGGTGCCACCCATACCGCCGTGGACAACTGCCGGATCAGCGATCTGGCAGGGTGATGTTGAGTTCCAGGATCGAACAGCTGCCCTGGTTCTCCAGAGCGACCTGTACCTGGTCTGACTCGATGTTGACGTATTTGCGGATCACTTCCACCAGTTCTTTCTGCAGGGCAGGAAGATAGTCTGGTGTCGGTGTGCTCCGCTGGCCGCGTTCGTGCGCCACGATGATCTGTAGACGCTCTTTCGCTACCGAGGCCGTGCTTTCTTTTTTGCGGTCACGAAAGAAGTCAAAAATATTCATTTAGCGGCCTCCAAAAAGACGCTCGAACCATCCTTTCTTCTGCACATCGACGAAACGATGAGCAACGTCCTTGCCCAGCAAGCGATCGACCGCATCGCTGTACGCCTGACCGGCGTCGCTCTGGTCGTCGAGAATGACCGGGATACCCTGGTTGGAAGCCTTCAGGACCGCCTGGGATTCCGGGATCACACCCAGCAGACGGATCGAGAGGATTTCTTCGACGTCTTCGACGCCCAGCATTTCACCTTTGGTAACGCGCTCAGGATTGTAGCGGGTCAGCAGCAGGTGTTCCTTGATCGGGTCTTCGTTGCGCTCTGCGCGGCGCGACTTGCTGGCCAGCAGGCCCAGCATGCGGTCCGAGTCACGTACCGAAGAGACTTCCGGGTTGGTCACGACGATCGCTTCATCAGCGAAGTACATGGCCAGATGGGCGCCTTTTTCGATACCAGCAGGGGAGTCGCAGATCACGAACTCGAAGTTTTCTCTCAGCTCATCGAGGATCTTCTCGACGCCTTCGACGGTCAGCGCATCCTTGTCGCGGGTCTGGCTCGCTGCAAGCACGTAGAGGTTTTCCAGGCGCTTGTCTTTGATCAGGGCCTGAGTGAGTGTCGCTTCGCCGTTGACGACGTTGACGAAGTCGTACACCACGCGGCGCTCGCAACCCATGATCAGGTCCAGGTTACGCAAGCCGACGTCGAAGTCGACGATCACTGTTTTATGACCACGCAGAGCGAGGCCTGTGCCGATGGCGGCGCTGGTGGTGGTCTTGCCCACACCACCCTTGCCGGATGTAACCACGAGAATCTTGGCCAAGGTGTATCACCCCTAGAGGAAAAGGACAGTTAGTCCCTGAAGAGCATCCCTTGAAGCGACGTTAATCGAAGAATGACGGAAATCACGGAAGCTCGCCTTCAAAGATGGCTATGAGCCATTACTTCGATGAGTGTAACCATCGAGAAACAGGTGTTTCTCCGGATTTCCTACAACCTTTACTACGTTTTCGCGACGAATCAGAGATGCTTTGAAAATTGCGGCAGTATCCGTTAAAGACGAATGATGTTCAACACGTCACCGGACAGGCTGACTTGTACCGCAGCACCCCAGAGAGGATCCCTGCGCAAGTCTTCGGAAACCTTGTATTGCCCGGCAATCGAAATCAGCTCGGCGCCCAGTTGTTGGCAAAAGATCCGTGCCTTGGTGTCGCCCTTGATGCCTGCCAGTGCCCTGCCGCGCATTGGGCCGTAAACATGGATGTTGCCATCGGCCAGAAGTTCCGCACCGGGGCTCACTGGTGCCACGACCACCAGATCGCCGCCCTGGGCATAAATCTGCTGTCCGCCGCGGACTGGAGCGGTTATCACGCGCGTTGGCTTGACGGTTGGCTCTGGCGGTTTCTCGGGAATCTTTTTCGGCGCCTCTGCTTCGACAGGCTCCAGCACACGTTCCCGGGCGCCGGATGGCGGCAGCACGGGAAGATCGACGGCGATGGCGGCGGCAATGTCTTCGATGCGGTTGGCCCGTATCGCCAGGGTGCGCAGGCCATGCTGACGGCAGACGCGCATCAGACCGGGCAGATCCACGTTCCCTTCATTGGGCGAGAGTTTGTCCAGTGCCAGGATCAGCGGTGTATTGCTGAAAAAATTGGGGGCCTGGGCAACCTTGGCCGCCAATTGACGGTCCAGGGCGTCGAGGTTGTTCCGGGCCAGCTCCATGACGGTAATGGCAAGCATGCTGCCTTTGAGCTGAAACACTGGGTCCGGGTTTTGCGATTCGATCTGGCTCATGGTCGGGATACACAACAGCTTGTCGCTAAAAGTGCCGAGACTTATAACGAGAACGCCCTCGGGCCGCAAGCCGGGTCGAACCGATGTAGAATGCGCAGCCTTTGTCCTGACGGAAGCTTAAATGGATCGCCCGCGTTTTAAAGCCAGTTTTCTTCACCCCCGTTTCTGGCCGCTGTGGCTGGGGTTGGGGCTCTTGTGGCTGATTGTCCAGTTACCGTTTCGAGCGCTGCTGGTGATTGGTCGTCTGCTGGGCGCGGCGATGTACTGCGTGGCCACTGATCGAAAATATATCGCTTCGCGCAACCTTGAGCTGTGTTTCCCGCATTTGTCCGCCGCTCAGCGCAAGCAGTTGCTCAAGGAAAACTTTGCCTCCACGGGCATTGCCTTCTTCGAAATGGCCATGAGCTGGTGGTGGTCAAGGGGCCGTTTGGCAAAGCTTGCCCACATCGAAGGGCTGGAGCATTTGCAGCATGCCCAGCAGAAGGGCGAGGGCGTGATTCTCATGGCCCTGCATTTCACCACCCTTGAGGTCGGTGCAGCTTTGCTGGGCCAGCAACACACCATCGATGGCATGTATCGCGAACACAAGAACCCGTTGTTCGATTTCGTCCAGCGTCGTGGTCGCGAGCGGCACAACCTCGATTCACTGGCCGTCGAGCGCGAAGACGTGCGTGGCATGCTCAAGCTGCTGCGTTCCGGCCGTGCCATCTGGTATGCACCGGATCAGGACTACGGTGCCAAGCAGAGTGTGTTCGTGCCGCTGTTCGGCATTCAGGCCGCTACAGTGACGGCCACCAGCAAGTTCGCCAAGTTGGGGCGCGCCCAGGTCGTGCCTTTCACCCAGCAACGCCTTGCAGACGGCAGTGGTTACAAGCTGGTGATTCATCCGCCGCTGACGGATTTCCCCGGCCAGAGCGATGAAGAGGATTGTTTGCGCATCAATCAGTGGATTGAAATTGCCATCACTGAATGTCCGGAGCAATATCTCTGGGCGCATCGACGTTTTAAAAGTCGACCGGAGGATGAACCGAAGCTATACAAAAAACATAAATAAAAAGAAATGGTTGTTCACTGAGGTCCGTTGTAGATGCCAGAGCGTGCAGTAGTGACAAATGCAGTGAACGAGAAAGAGTCGGTTACCGGTTTGATCCTGTCAGGAGGTGGCGCTCGAGCTGCTTATCAGGTCGGTGTACTGGCGGGGATTGCCGATCTTCTGCCTGCAGGCGCCGCCAACCCGTTTCCAGTGATCGTTGGCACCTCGGCGGGCGCTATCAATGCCGTGAAACTGGCCAGTGGCGCGTTGCACTTTCGTATCGCGATCCGCCAGTTGACGGAGTTCTGGCAGTCATTTCGCAGCCACCAGGTGCTGCGCAGCGACTGGCCTGGCGTGATTCGCCAGGCGGGGCGTTTTTTCGGGCGCAGCCTGACCGGGCTGGGCCGTGACCTTCCTGTCGCGTTGCTCAACAGTTCGCCCTTGCGCGACCTGCTCGGCGAGCGGCTTGATCTGTCGGGCATCGATGCTGCCATCGACAGCAATCATTTGCGGGCTGTAGCGGTAACAGCCTTTGGCTACGAGTCCGGGCAGGCGGTGACCTTCTATCAGGGCGGCGGCACCATCGAACCCTGGTTGCGCCATCGACGTATCGGCCTGCCGACAGCATTGACCGTGGACCACTTGTTGGCCAGTTCGGCGATCCCGCTGCTGTTCGAGCCGGTGAAAATCGGACATGAATATTTCGGCGATGGCGCGGTGCGGCAGTCGGCCCCCATCAGTCCTGCGTTGCATCTGGGGGCCAATCGCGTGCTGGTGGTGGGTGTCAGCGGCAACCCGCGAGGCGTGCAGCCCAACAAGCAGATCCATCGGGCCACCAGCGGCATTCAACCGAGCCTGGCGCAAATCAGTGGCCACATGCTCAACAGCACCTTCATCGACAACCTGGAAAGCGATATTGAATTGCTTGAGCGACTGAACCTGATGAGTTCACTGCTGGCTGACGAGCAGGCCAGACGCCAACCCGGCATGGCGCCGGTCGACGTGCTGGTGATTTCCCCGAGCCAGCCTCTGGACGAGATCGCGGCCCGCCACCGCCATGAACTGCCACCGGCACTGCGCACCTTCCTGCGCGGGCCGGGGGCGACCAAAACCAGTGGCGCCAGCGTCTTGAGCTACCTGCTGTTCGAGGCGGGCTATTGCAGCGAACTGATCGACCTTGGTCGTCGCGATGCCATGGCCCAGCGGGAGGAGTTGAAGCGGTTCTTGCGGTTGGAGTAATCGTTTTTCGCGAATGAGCGAAGACACTTCACATCACGCCGTCAACCGATCATCCCTGAAATCCCGCAATGCCTGTTCGATCTCTTCGCGGGTATTCATCACGAATGGCCCGTATTGCACCACAGGCTCGCGCAAGGGTTTGCCCGCAATCAACAGCACTCGCGCACCATTCGCACTGTTGATCTGCAACTCGCCGTCATCGGCCAACCGTACCAGACGGCTTGCGCCAACGGTTTGCGGGCAACCTTCAACCTCAATGGCGCCCTCGTACACATAAAGCAACGCCCGATGTCCTGCCGGGATGAGCGGGCTGATGCTGCGGCCTGCTGGCAGATGAAAGTCGAAATACTGCGGCTCGGTATCCGGCCGTTGGACGGCGCCATCCTGTTGAACCTGGCCATCGTCAAACCGGCCTGCAATCACCACCACCTCCACACCGGCTTCGGTGGTCAGGCGCGGGATGTCTTGCGGCTGGATGTCACGATAACTGGCGTCCATCAACTTGTTCTTGCCCGGCAGATTCAGCCACAACTGGAAACCGCGCATTACACCTTCTTCCTGCTCCGGCATCTCGCTGTGAATGATGCCGCGTGCCGCCGTCATCCACTGCACGCCGCCGCTCTGCAACAGGCCGACATTGCCCATGTGATCTTCATGGCGCATGCGGCCTTCAAGCATGTACGTCACGGTTTCAAAACCGCGATGCGGGTGCGGCGGGAAGCCGGCAATGTAGTCGTCCGGCTTGTCCGAACCGAACTCATCGAGCATCAGAAACGGATCGAACTGCTCGACACCCTGGCCGCCAAATACCCGCGTCAGGCGCACACCGGCCCCGTCTGAAGTCGGTTGGCCAGCTTGAATCGACAGCACTTTACGAAATTGAGCCATGAAAAGGGCACTCCTGTTCAGGTGAGAATGGCGCCATCTTAGTGTGAATGCTTCGATTGATGGGGTTGATTTTTGCCACATATAAATCTGATTTTTTGATGATTGAAACAATCACCGTGGGCTTTCGATGGCGTCCGAAGAGTGAAGAATCTTGGTTCTGTTGAATTTTCCTACGGATGTTTCGGAGGGTGACTGCATCCCTATTTTTTTAAATCGCTAGATTGGTCGCCGCCAGGAAGGGGCGTGGTCAGTCGTTGACTGGGTATGCCAATACAGCCATCAAGAAGAGATGTAGGAATGAATCATCTGTATAACGGGTTTGCAAAAACATTCGATTTCAGTGGCCGGGCGTCAAGGATGGAATTATTCATCTTCGGTCTGCTTTTTTGTGCGCTGCTCGCGGTGGCAGTGGTGATTGATCTCAGTAACGACTGGTTTGATCCGGAGACAGGCATCGGCGGCGCGACCGCTTTCCTGATAGTGGCCATGTTCATGAGCAATCTCTCTTTGAGCGTCAGAAGGCTGCACGACATCAATCTCAGCGGCTGGTTCGTGCTGGTCGGCCTTATTCCAATTGTGGGCCCGCTGGCTCAGATATCCTTGTTGTTTTTGCCGGGCACCGACGGTGTGAACGACTACGGTCCGGCACCTCACTGAAGTTTGAAGGTGTTATGAAAAACGCCCGACCCGGTAACCCGGGCCGGGCGTTTTTGATTGCCGCATTTGTTACTCGGCAATCTGCAACTTGCGCGACTCGGTGTAGACGTAACGCACTTTCTCGTACTCGAACGGCGAGTTCAGCTGTCCGTAACGGAAGCTGGTGACATAGCGGCGGTCGATGGCGCGCAGCAGGGTGATTTCCGGGTGGTCGCTGCTGACTTCGGCCACGTTCAGGAAGTTGATCTGGGTTTCTGCGGCGTAGTCGAATACCAGGCCACCGGTGTCACGCAGGTTCGACGGGCCGAACAGTGGCAGCACCAGATAAGGACCTGAAGGCACGCCATAGAAGCCCAGTGTCTGGCCGAAGTCTTCGGTCTGACGCGGCAGACCCATCATGGTGGCCGGATCCCACAGGCCGGCGATGCCGATTGTGGTATTGAGCAGCAGACGCCCCGTGGTTTGCATGGAGCGCTGGCCTTTGAACTGCAACAGGCTGTTCAGCAGGTTGGACACATCGCCCAGGTTGCTGAAGAAGTTACTGACGCCGCTGCGCACGAAACCCGGTGTGATGTAGCGGTATCCGTTGACCGTCGGCAGGAAGACCCACTCATCGAAACGGTAGTTGAAGTGGTAGACCCGGCGGTTCCAGGATTCCAGCGGGTCGTAGACTTCCAGGGCATTGATGGAGGCGCGCTCGAATTCGCGCTGGTCCAGGCCCGGGTTGAATTGCAGGGACTTCAACGGCTGGGTAAAACCATCGGCATCAAGGTTGCGCACCACGGTGGCCGGATGCTGGGCTTTGTTGCTGGTGTCCGCGTCAGCGGCGTGGACAGTACCTGCGCACAATACGGCGGCAAGGAGTAGAAGACGTTTAGCCACGGAAGAACTCCAGCATGGCGTCACTGTTGACGCGGTAATTGATGTTGCCGCAATGGCCACCGTATGGGTAAACGGTCAGGCGATCACCGAAGGTCTTGCGCAGGAAGCCCAAGTCACCCGAGCCCAGAATCACGTCATCGGCGTTATGCATGACCGAGATCTTGGTGCTGGTGTGCAGGTAATCCTTGAGTGCATACAGGCTGACCTGATCCACGAGTTGCAACAGGCTGCCACCATCGGTGCGGGCACGCCACATGGGGATGACTTGCTCTGTCAGGTAGCAGTCGAAGTCGCATTGCATGGCGCGTTTGAGGAACGGCGTCAGGCTGGTGCCTTCGGTAATCGGAAACTTGGGCGGGGTGATCAGGCCGCGACGGTTGATCAGGTCGGAAGTGAACGCAATGTCGGCCGACGAAAAACGGAACGAGGTGCCGATCAGCATCGCCATCTGTTCATTGGTCAGGTGCTGCTTGGACTGCTGAAAGTCATAGAGCAACGCATCGTTGAGGTCGATGTAGCCTCTCTGGCGGAAGTAGCGGGTCAGCTTGGCCAGTACCAGTTCATAGAACGTGGTGGTGTCGTTGATGCCCTTGACGTTGGTCTGCACCAGCTTGTCCAGGTTGCTGATGGACGTATAGAGGTTGACCGGCGGGTTGAGCAGCAGGACTTTCTTGAAGTTGAAGCTGCGACGGGTTTCGTCCAGCTTGCTGACGAAGGCCGCATTGAGTGCGCCGAGGCTATAACCGGTCAGGTAATACTCGGTCACCGGCAAGTCTGCCTGCTGGGCGCGTATGGCTTGCATCACCCGGTACAGGTCTTCGGCATCCTCCGTGGAGATCCCTGGCGTGGCAAAACGCGAAGCGGAACTCATGAAGTCGTAGCTGGTGGGCGAGGACAACTGCACGACGTGATAACCCGCGCCGTAATACAGCTTCTTCAGGAATTCATTGAGGGTACTGTTATAAGGCGCGCCGGTTCCGGCAATCAGGAAAATCAGAGGTGCTGCATGGTCTTGCCTGGCCAGGCGATAGCTCAGCTTTTTTACCGCCCAGAAATTGTCCGGCAGGATGAATTCGCGTTCCGGGTGCAGATTGAGCGTGTAGACGTCCTGATCGATATCTTCATCGTCAGGCAGTTCAGGGCGCATGTCCGGTGGAGTGGTCGCAATGGTCGCTTCAAACGGGTTAGTCAGCGGATAACCATAGGTGGCGGGATCAATGTTGGTCGCCAGAGCGGACGCACTCAAACATAAGCCACCTAAAACGGTAGCGAAGCGCAGAAAACGGAGCATGACTAAATCCCTTGGGAAAGAAGTGCTGGTGAGGTATGCAGCCTATGACCACCGGCGTAGTGCCAAAGTGCCCTATGAGCGAACGAACCTTTGTAAATCCAGCGAAACAATACACGTTCTGTGGAGTCTGGAATGTGCGTCCGTGCTTTTTTGTTGTTTTTAATGTCGGAAAGGGGGGCGTGGCGTGTTTGTCTTGCAGCTTGCAGCTTGCAGCTTAGAAAGCCCAGAAGCCAAAAACACGAAAGGAGAGCCTGGGCTCTCCTTCAATGTGTCTTGCCTGCTCTTTTTATTTTTATAGGGCGGTCTGTTCTTGTTTTTGGCGACCAGTCCCTTTACTGCGTTCTTGTGTGATCCCCATCCGGGATCAAGAGCAAACGTATTTTTTTGAGCGCTGATTCACTTTAACCATGGGTCTGCACAACGTCATGGTCCAGCCGGTACGGGAAGCTACCTGAAGGTAGTTTTATTGTTCTCTGTCCGGTTGCGAGGCCTCTCGTTCAAGAGGTCCCTGTAAAGCCTATCCACTCCAAAAAAATCTGTTAGCTGCGCCTCTGTCCGTGTTGTTCTTGTTATGTCAGAGCCGTTTCGTGTTGTTCTTGTTGGTTTGCTACGTGTTTTTATTCTTGTTGTGCCAGAGAGATAGCAGAAGCTGTGCCAACTTTTAAAAGTCCTTTAAAAACAGCGGCTTGAAAAATACTTCGGCAAAAACCAAGGGCGAAAGGTAATGCGATTGTTTCCGTGTTACCCGTCTTGAGTGGCAACTGGTCATAGGCGGTAACACATTCTGTTTCCCGGCCCCGAGTGAACCAGAACAGGGCAGAGGCCCATCCCGCACTCCCGGCCCTGCAAGGGGGCGAGGGGGATCGCATGTTTTGTTTCATGCAAAAACCAGACGGCTTTGCCGACGCTTTTCGTGGGGATTGTCGCTGATGGCTGTGTGATGTCGTTTCCCGGTTCCTCCGTGTCGCTGACAGAGCATGTCCGATCTGCAGGCCGGTTGATTATCGAGAAGTTGATGTGATGCCTGTCATGGCGGGCGAGCACGACTGAAACGTGAAGGGCACCGTCTGCCCCAAAGCCGGGCATGACGGGCGACTCTGAAAAACAACGTTAATGCAGCCCGACATCCGTCGGCGCGCAACTTCCGGGGACGTGATGATGAATATGCGAAAAATTCTGGGGGCAGGTGCCGCTCTGGTACTGGCCGCCAGCTCCACGCTGGCCATTGCTGAAACCAAGACATTGACCATCGGCTACGTCGAAGGCTGGTCCGACAGTGTCGCCACGACCCACGTAGCCGCCGAAGTGCTCAAGGAAAAACTGGGCTATGACGTCAAGTTGCAATCTGTTGCAGCCGGGATCATGTGGCAGGCAGTAGCCACCGACAAGCTGGACATGATGCTGTCGGCCTGGTTGCCCGGCACTCATGGTGAGTACTACACCAAATACAAGGATCAGGTCGTGAACTACGGCCCGAACTTCAAGGACGCCAAGATCGGCCTGATCGTGCCGGAGTACGTCAAGGCCCAGACCATCGAAGACCTCAAGACCGATGATTCCTTCAAGAAGAAGATCACCGGGATCGATGCCGGCTCGGGTGTGATGCTCAAGACCGACCAGGCCATCAAGGACTACGGCCTTGACGGTTACAAGCTGCAGGCCAGTTCGGGAGCCGGGATGATTGCCGAGCTGACCCGTGCCGAGAAACGCAAGGAGTCCATCGTGGTCACCGGCTGGGTGCCGCACTGGATGTTTGCCAAGTGGAAACTGCGTTTTCTTGAAGACCCGAAAAGCGTATACGGCGCTGCTGAAACCGTCGACAACGTTGCCAGCCTGAGCCTGGAGAAGAAAGCGCCTGACGTCGTTGCCTTCCTGAAAAAATTCCAGTGGGAATCCAAGGATGAAATCGGTGAAGTGATGCTGGCGATTCAGGATGGCGCCAAACCTGATGTCGCGGCGAAGGAGTGGGTGGCCAAGCACCCTGAGCGTGTAGCCGCATGGACCGCTAAATAACAGCGAAGCCTCTGTATCGCATGGTTCAAGGCCATCTGCCACCTCTGGCAGATGGCCTTTTGTTTATCAGGGTTTGATGTGAACCTGCAAAAGTCCCTTGAAGTGCTTCAATGATTAATGTCGTTCTAATACTAAGGTCGTCTGGAGTACGTGCCGGACCTGACTAAAGTTGAAGGCGTGACAACTCATCTGTGCTGCGAGGACAAAAACAATGAACGACAGCATTTACCTCTCGATTCAAAACAGCCCGCGCTTCAAGGAGCTGGTTTCCAAAAGAGAGCGGTTCGCCTGGATTCTTTCGGCGATCATGCTCGGGCTCTATGCCGCATTCATTCTCTTGATTGCGTATGGACCTCATATTCTGGGAGCCAAGATCAGTGCGACTTCAACCATTACGTGGGGCATGCCGATAGGGGTCGGCCTGATCATCTCGGCGTTCATTCTGACGGGGGTCTACGTACGCCGTGCCAACAGTGAGTTCGACGAACTGAACAATGCAATTCTCAAGGAGATTCAGCAATGATCCGTCGTCTCTCCGCGGCCTTGGGCCTTGCAGCATTCGCACCCGCTCTCATGGCAGCTGACGCCCTTACCGGGGCGGTGCAGAAGCAGCCTTTGAACGTAGCGGCGATCATCATGTTCGTCATGTTCGTGGCGTTCACCCTCTACATCACCTACTGGGCATCCAAGAAAAACAACTCGGCGTCCGACTACTACGCGGCAGGCGGCAAGATCACCGGTTTCCAGAACGGTCTTGCGATTGCAGGCGACTACATGTCGGCGGCGTCCTTCCTGGGTATTTCCGCACTGGTTTACACCTCCGGCTACGATGGCCTGATCTACTCGATCGGCTTTCTGGTGGGCTGGCCGATCATTCTGTTCCTGATCGCCGAACGCCTGCGTAACCTGGGCAAGTACACCTTCGCCGACGTGGCCTCCTATCGCCTGAAGCAGAAAGAGATTCGCACCCTGTCCGCCTGCGGTTCGCTTGTGGTGGTGGCGTTCTACCTGATTGCCCAGATGGTAGGTGCAGGCAAACTGATCCAGTTGCTGTTCGGTCTGGACTATACCGTTGCGGTGATCCTGGTCGGTATCCTGATGTGCCTGTATGTGCTGTTCGGCGGCATGCTGGCGACTACCTGGGTACAGATCATCAAGGCCGTGATGCTGCTGTCGGGTGCCTCGTTCATGGCGCTGATGGTCATGAAGCACGTCAACTTCGACTTCAACCAACTGTTCGCCCAGGCTGTTGCCGTTCACCCTAAAGGTGAAGCGATCATGAGCCCAGGTGGTCTGGTGAAAGACCCGATCTCGGCGTTCTCCCTCGGTCTGGCCCTGATGTTCGGTACTGCGGGTCTGCCGCACATCCTGATGCGCTTCTTCACGGTGAGCGATGCCAAGGAAGCCCGTAAGTCGGTGTTCTACGCCACCGGTTTCATCGGCTACTTCTACATCCTGACCTTCATCATCGGTTTTGGCGCGATCCTGCTGGTCAGCACCAACCCGGCGTTCAAGGATGCAGCAGGCGCCTTGATCGGCGGCAACAACATGGCAGCGGTGCATCTGTCCAACGCGGTAGGTGGCAGTCTGTTCCTGGGCTTCATCTCGGCGGTGGCGTTCGCGACCATCCTGGCGGTGGTTGCGGGCCTGACTCTGGCCGGTGCGTCGGCAGTGTCCCATGACCTGTATGCCAGCGTGATCAAGAAAGGCAAGGCCAACGAGAAAGACGAGATCCGCGTTTCCAAGATGACGACTATCGCCCTGGCGGTCGTAGCCATCCTGTTGGGTATCGCCTTCGAGAGCCAGAACATCGCGTTCATGGTCGGCCTGGCGTTCTCCATCGCGGCCAGCTGTAACTTCCCTGTTCTGCTGCTCTCGATGTACTGGAAAAACCTGACCACCCGTGGCGCCATGATTGGCGGCTGGATGGGGCTGATCAGTGCTGTAGTCCTGATGGTGCTGGGTCCGACCATCTGGGTGCAGATCCTGCACAACCCTAAAGCCATCTTCCCGTACGAGTACCCGGCGCTGTTCTCCATCATCATCGCCTTCGTCGGTATCTGGTTCTTCTCCATCACCGACAAGTCCAAGGCTGCAGACGACGAACGTGCGCTGTTCTACCCGCAATTCGTACGCTCGCAGACTGGTCTGGGTGCCAGCGGTGCATCGTCACACTAAGCAGGATGTTTGACCGGCAATAAAAAAGCAGCCCCTCGGGGCTGCTTTTTCATTGGGCGACCGATAAGGTCATATCCTGCCAAGCAATACCAGCACCAACAGAATGACCAGGATCGTGCCCACTACACCCGAAGGACCGTAGCCCCAGTTGCGGGAGTGCGGGAAGACCGGCAGACCACCGATCAGAATCAGAATCAGTACGATGATAAGAATCGTGCTTATGCCCATGATGAGTTCCTTCTTTTCGTCAGTGTCGAATGGCGTTTGCAGTTAAAGCAATGTTCAGCAGGTATATGATTTTCGCTGCTTGAATTATCCGACTGTTGCGAATCTTGAAAGGTTCTAAATATTTCACGGGTTTTTAATTTGTTTAAAAATTTTATTTATATCAATGGTTTATATTTTTTACAGGGTGCCTGATACCTGATTTTTACCGGTGATATTTATTGAACTTTTTCAGGGTTTATATGACGCCTTCTCCTGTTCCATGGCTGAATGATCGACCTGAAAACAATGGAACTTTTACACAGGATTGCACCATGCCTTATCGATTCGCTGCGGATGCCGTGGTTGTGTTTCATCTGCTGTTTATTCTATTCGTGCTGTTTGGCGGGCTGCTGGTACTGCGCAGACCCTGGATCGGGTTTCTGCATGTCCCGGCCATGGTGTGGGGGGCTTCGGTGGAGTTCTTTCACCTGTATTGCCCGCTGACGCCCCTGGAAAACGCCCTGCGCCAGAAGGCCGGTCAGCAGGGGTATGAGGGCGGCTTCATCGAGCATTACCTGATTCCGCTGATCTATCCGCCAGCGCTGACACCGCAGATCCAGTTGTGGCTGGGCGCAGTCGTTGTATCGATCAATGCCGCGATCTATGGCTGGCTGCTGATCCGCTTCGTGCGTCGTATCAGGCAGACATGAGGGGCCGGCATTCAGCGTCTTGATGGTGGCATTAGAAACCGCCAGCTGTGATTACACTCCAGCCAACGTCCTGCAAACCACAAGGCACTCTCTATGCAAAATCGCATCATGATTACTGGCGCAGGCTCTGGTCTGGGCCGTGAAATTGCACTTCGCTGGGCTCGCGAAGGTTGGCGCCTGGCACTGTCCGACGTCAACGATGCCGGTTTGCAGGAAACCCTGGCCATGGTGCGCGAAGCCGGTGGCGAAGGCTTTACCCAGCGCTGCGATGTGCGCGACTACAGCCAACTCATGGCCCTGGCGCAAGCCTGCGAAGAACGCTTTGGCGGCATCGATATCATTGTCAATAACGCCGGTGTGGCTTCGGGCGGTTTCTTCAGCGAGTTGTCGCTGGAAGATTGGGACTGGCAGATCGCAATCAACCTCATGGGCGTGGTCAAAGGCTGCAAGGCATTCCTGCCGCTGCTGGAGGCCAGCAAAGGCAAGATCATCAATATCGCTTCCATGGCGGCCTTGATGCAGGGGCCGGCCATGAGCAATTACAACGTCGCCAAGGCGGGTGTGGTGGCGCTGTCGGAAAGTCTCCTGGTTGAGCTGACCGAGCAGGGCGTCGGCGTGCATGTGGTCTGTCCGTCGTTCTTTCAGACCAACCTGCTGGACTCCTTCCGCGGCCCGACGCCTGCGATGAAAGCCCAGGTCGGCAAGCTGCTGGAAAGCTCGCCCATCAGCGCCAGCGACATTGCCGATTACATCTTCGACGAAGTCGCCAAGGGCGAGTTCATGATCCTGCCCCATGAGCAGGGGCGTGATGCCTGGACCTTGAAACGCAAGCATCCCCAGGCGCTCTATGACGAGATGACCACCATGTGCGCCAAGATGCGCGCCAAGGCCCGGCAGACGAAGGCCTGACCCGTTGCCCTGTCAGGGTTTGAAGGCCGGAGTCAGGAAAGTCTTTTTCTGATAGGGTTCGGCCATTCAAACTCTGACTGACGAGACTGGCGTGCTCAATTACCTCTGGTTCTTCCTTGCGGCCCTGTTCGAGATATTCGGCTGTTATGCCTTCTGGCTGTGGCTGCGTCAGGGCAAGAGTGCCTTGTGGGTCATTCCGGCACTCATCAGCCTGACGATCTTCGCCCTGTTGCTGACCCGGATCGAGTCGGCCTACGCAGGCCGTGCTTATGCGGCTTATGGCGGGATTTACATCATTGCGTCGATTGCCTGGCTGGGCGTGGTCGAGCGGGCCAGGCCCTTGAGCAGCGACTGGCTGGGTGTCGCCTTTTGCGTCATCGGCGCGACAATCATCCTGTTGGGGCCACGCTGGTCGGCGTCCTGAACGCCGGGGATATGGCAGTTTTCCTACTCGTTTGGTCTGCAAGTAAGACGTTTCCGACAGTGTGTTCTGGCGAGCTTGAAGGGCGTTACTGATTTGCCGCCGCCTCATTGAAGCGACCTTTTCGTGGGCGCACTCTGCACTCTTTGCAATAACAAGAGAGGCAGAAAATGCTGGTACTAACGCGGGAAATTGGCGAATCGTTTTCCATCGGTGACAACATCACCGTGCAGATTCTCGGGGTGAACGGCAATCAGGTCAGGCTCGGAATCGATGCCCCCAAAGACATCAAGATCCATCGCGCCGAAGTGTTCCGACGCATTGCCCGAAAGCTCTCGCAGCAGGCCGCCGCTCCCGAGTCGCCAGCAGCCTGAGCCTTAGTCGAAATATTCTTTGGGCACATCGTGCTTTGGCATCAACTGGCATTGCTGGCTTTCAAGGTCGAAGAAAATCACTGCCTGACCTTTGCTCAAGGCATGACGCACCCGAAGCACGCGGGTTTGCAGAGGCGTTTCGTCGCCATTGTCCGTGCCATCGCGGGTCACGAAATCTTCGATCAGGCGGGTGAGGGTGTCAGGTTCGAGTTGGTCGTAAGGGATCAGCATGCTGGTTCTCGTATCGGTAGCCCGCGATGATAGGCCTCTTCGCGACTGAAGTCGCTCCTACGCATACCGTGGTAGGAGCGAATTCATTCGCGAAAGGCCAACACCAGGAACCTCAAATCTCTTCGCGATTCTGCCCCAGCAGGCTATCCACGGACGGCACGCGGGTGTCGGACTCCATCTGGGTGTCATGTTCAATCTGATGACTGAACCGCTCCAGTGAAGTCTGGGCCGGTTTGGCGTCGCTGGCGAATACCGGTGGGCTGAGCATATAGGCACCGAGCAGTTTGCTCAGGGCCGCAAGGCTATCGATATGGGTGCGCTCATAACCATGGGTGGCATCGCAACCAAAGGCCAGCAGCGCGGTGCGGATATCATTGCCTGATGTCACCGCCGAATGGGCATCGCTGTAGTAATAGCGAAAGATATCGCGGCGCACGGGCAATTCGTTGTCGATACCCAGGCGCAGCAGATGCCGGGACAAGTGATAGTCGTAAGGTCCGCCCGAATCCTGCATCGCCACGCTCACCGCATGTTCGCTGGAGTGCTGGCCGACTGCGACCGGAGCGATGTCGATGCCGACGAACTCGCTCACATCCCAGGGCAATACGCCTGCTGCACCGGTGCCGGTTTCCTCGGTGATGGTGAACAGCGGGTGACAATCGATCAGAGGTTCCGCACCACTCTCGACAATCGACTTGAGCGCCGCCAGCAAGGCTGCGACACCGGCTTTGTCATCCAGGTGGCGGGCGCTGATATGGCCGCTTTCAGTGAACTCCGGCAGCGGGTCAAAAGCCACGAAGTCTCCGATATTGATGCCCAAAGATTCGCAGTCGGCGCGGGTCGTGCAATAGGCATCCAGGCGCAGTTCGACATGCTCCCAACTGATGGGCATTTCATCCACGGCGGTATTGAACGCATGACCGGAGGCCATCAGCGGCAACACGCTGCCACGGATCACGCCGGTATCGGTGAATACACTGACCCGGCTGCCTTCGGCAAAACGGCTGGACCAGCAACCCACAGCCGACAGCGCCAGGCGCCCGTTATCCTTGACCTCGCGAACACTGGCGCCAATGGTGTCCAGATGAGCCGAGACGGCCCGGTCGGGGCTGCTCTGCTTGCCTTTGAGCGTGGCGCGAATGGTGCCGCGTCGAGTGAGTTCAAACGGAATGCCCAGCTCTTCCAGGCGTTCGGCGACATAGCGCACGATAGTGTCGGTAAAACCCGTAGGGCTCGGAATGGCCAGCATTTCCAGCAGGACTTTCTGCAGGTAGTTCAGATCCGGATCGGGAATTTTTTCAACAGGCATGGAGGGGCTCCTTGGAGTAGTTACACGCCCCAAGCCATAAGCTGCAAGGTCAGACAGTGATCTGTTTGCAGCTTGTAGCTTGAGGCTTAAAGCTTGCAGCTACGGTTCACCCATGCACAGGCAGGCTGTGCGGAAACAATAGATCGACAAAGCGTTCGGCAGTGGGTTGAGGTTCGTGGTTGGCGAGGCCGACACGTTCATTGGCCTCGATGAACACGTATTCCGGCTGGTCGGCG
This sequence comes from Pseudomonas sp. Irchel 3A18, assembly GCF_900187465.1. Lineage (NCBI taxonomy): Bacteria > Pseudomonadati > Pseudomonadota > Gammaproteobacteria > Pseudomonadales > Pseudomonadaceae > Pseudomonas > Pseudomonas sp. Irchel 3A18. The sequence continues at coordinate 97,047 of NZ_FYDI01000004.1, read as the reverse complement.
GCAGGCACCATCAGGTCCAGGCCAACCACCGGAATGTCCAGCGCCCGGGCGGCACGCACGGCGGCGTCGGTGAGGACCGGGTGCAGCGTTGCGGTGACGTCTTCAAGGCAGCCGCCGGTGTGCAGGTTGGCGGTGCGGCGCACGGCCAGGCGCTGGTCCATTGGCAGGATGCTTGAATAGTCATAGCCCGCGTCGCGGACCGTACGTTCGGTTTCTTCATCCATCGGGATCTTGCTTTCACCATCGGTGGCAGCAGAGCGACGACGGCTTTGAGCTTCGATCAACTGGCGGATGGTATGGCGACCGTTGCCAATGATCTCGGCAGGGTGGCGAATCGCAGCCGCCACCACTTCAAAACCGATGACCACGATGCGCAGGTCCAGGCCTTCGTGGAAGCTTTCCAGAATCACCCGGCTGTCGAACTGACGGGCACACTCGATAGCGTTCTGCACTTCATCGAAGGTGCACAGATCCACGGCCACACCGTTGCCTTGCTCACCATCCAGCGGCTTGACCACGATCCGCCCGTGTTTTTCGAGAAACGCCAGATTGTCGTCGGCATTGCCCACACGTTGTTGGGCAGGCACATGCAGGCCAGCGGCCTTGAGGGCCTTGTGGGTCAGGCTCTTGTCCTGGCACAGGGTCATGCTGACCGCGCTGGTCAGGTCGCTCAGTGATTCACGGCAGCGAATGCGGCGTCCGCCGTAACTCAGCGTGAACAGGCCCGCATCGGCATCATCGACCTGCACATCAATGCCGCGACGATGTGCCTCTTCGACGATGATCCGCGCATAAGGGGTGAAGTCCGCCTGAGGCCCAGGCCCCAGAAACAGCGATTCATTGATGCCGTTCTTGCGCTTGATGGCGAAGGTCGGCAGGTTGCGAAACCCCAGCTTGGCATACAGCGCCTTGGCCTGTTCGTTGTCATGCAGCACGGACAGGTCGAGATAGCTCAAGCCTCGGCTCATGAAGTGCTCGATCAGGTGACGCACCAGCACTTCACCCACACCGGGGCGTGTGCATTGCGGATCAACCGCCAGGCACCACAGGCTGCTGCCGTTTTCCGGGTCATTGAACGCCTTCTGGTGATTCAGGCCCATGACACTGCCGATCACCGCATTGCTGCGTTCATCTTCTGCCAGCCAGTAGACCGGCCCGCCTTGATGACGTGGTGTCAGCAAGGCCGGATCGATGGGCAGCATGCCCCGCGCCAGATAAAGGTTGTTGATGGCTTGCCAGTCGGCTTCGTTCTGGGCACGACGGATGCGAAAGCCCCGGAAGACCCGCTGCGCCGGACGATAATCGCTGAACCACAGGCGCAGCGTATCGGACGGATCGAGGAACAACTGCTGCGGTGACTGCGCCAGCACTTGCTGGGGCGCCGCCACGTACAGCGCGATGTCGCGTTCACCGGTTTTTTCGTTGAGCAGCTCCTGAGCCAGTGCAGCGGCGTCGGGGTAGGTATGACCGATCAACAAGCGGCCCCAGCCGCAGTGCAACGCCAATTGCTCGTTGTCCGGCTGACTGCCGTCTTCGGCGAAGCGCGCTTGCAGACGTTCATAGGAGGGCGACTGTGTGCGCAACAATCGTTGGCTGTAAGCCGTCGCATTGTGTTTCATCGATCAGAGTCCTTGTTCGCTGAGCCACAGATTCAGCGCTGCCAACTGCCACAGCTTGGAGCCGCGTAACGGCGTGAGTTGGCCTTGAGGGTTGGTCAACAGTGTGTCGATCATCGACGGGTTGAACAGGCCTCGATCCTGGCTTGGGTCCAGCAGCAAGTCGCGCACCCAGTTGAGGGTGTCGCCCTGCAAATGCTTGAGGCCCGGCACCGGGAAGTAGCCTTTCTTGCGGTCGATCACCTCGGAAGGGATGACCAGACGTGCTGCTTCCTTCAGGACATGCTTGCCGCCATCCGGCAGTTTGAACTGACCGGGAATGCGTGCAGACAACTCGACCAGACGATAGTCGAGGAACGGTGTACGAGCCTCCAGGCCCCAGGCCATTGTCATGTTGTCCACTCGTTTGACCGGGTCTTCAACCAGCATCACGGTGCTGTCCAGGCGCAGAGCCTTGTCCACGGCAGCCGTTGCGCCGGGCTGGGCAAAATGATCACGTACGAAATCGCCTGCCGCGTCAGTGGCGGTCAGCCATTTGGCTTGTACGGTGGCGGTGTATTCGTCGTAGCTGCGGTCTACGAACGCTGCACGATAGGCCGCCACGGGATCGCTGGCGCCATCGACTTGCGGATACCAGTGATAACCGGCAAACAGCTCGTCCGCGCCCTGGCCGCTCTGCACCACCTTGCAGTGCTTGGCTACTTCCCGTGACAACAGATAGAACGCGATGCAGTCGTGACTCACCATCGGCTCGCTCATGGCTCGGAAGGCCGCAGGCAGTTGCTCGATGATCTCGCTTTCCTGAATGCGCAACTGATGGTGACGGGTGCCGTAATGCCTGGCGATCAGATCCGAATACTGGAACTCGTCGCCACGTTCGCCACCGGCATCCTGGAAGCCGATGGAAAAGGTCGACAGGTCTTCGACCCCGACTTCACGCAACAGCCCCACCAGCATGCTTGAATCGACACCGCCGGAAAGCAACACGCCTACATCCACCGCAGCGCGCTGACGAATTGCTACCGCTTCACGGGTGCTGTCCAGCACGCGGTCGCGCCAGTCTTCCAGCGTCAGGTGCTTCTCGTCGTCATGAGGACCATAAGGCAGGGTCCACCAGGTCTGCTGCTCGATCGTGCCGTTGGCGTAGACACGCATCCAGGTGGCGGGCGGCAGTTTCTCGACACCGGCCAGCAACGTACGCGGTGCAGGCACCACGGCATGGAAGTTCAGGTAGTGATTGAGGGCAATCGGGTCGAGCATCGGGCTGATATCGCCACCCTTGAGCAGGGCTGGCAGCGTCGATGCAAAGCGCAGGCGCTTGTCGGTGTGCGACAGATACAGCGGCTTCACGCCAAGACGATCACGGGCAATGAACAGTTGCTGAGTGTCGCGCTCCCAGATGGCAAACGCGAACATACCATTGAGCTTGGGCAGCATATCCGCGCCCCAGGCATGGTAGCCCTTGAGCAACACCTCGGTGTCACCACCGGAATGGAACTGGTAACCCAGACCTTCCAGCTCGGCCCGCAATTCGGGGAAGTTGTAGATGGCACCATTGAAGGCCATGGACAGGCCCAGATGGCTATCGATCATGGGCTGCGCCGAACCGTCGGACAGGTCCATGATTTTCAGTCGTCGATGGCCCAGGGCAATCGGCCCCTGACTGTGAAAGCCCCAGGCATCCGGGCCGCGAGGCGCCAGATTGTGGGTTATGCGTTCAACAGCGGCCAGATCCGCTGGTTGTTGGTCGAAACGTAATTCACCTGCTAATCCGCACATAATTCCTTACCGGGTTTCCGTTGGGGAGGTGACTGAAAAAAGTGCAGTCACCCAGAAACTGACCCGAAGGCGTTGTGGGAGTTTTAGATCAATAGGTTATAAGCAGGCAGTAGAGGCTTGAGCCTTGTATAACCGGGCGTTTTATCCGCGGATCTCATCAGGGTTGGGGAACGAATGTGCGCCGATGCCATTCGGCTCCGACGTCTCTAGAGCCTCTGGTGAGTCAATCACGACAGCCGAGGCGTAGGCGTTGATGATCGCCGCAACCAGACCTGGAAAGCGTTTTTCCACTTCAGGAAAACGTGAATGGTTCCGCATTTCCACACCATGACGCTCGCTGCGAATCAATCCGGCTTCGCGAAGGATCTTGATATGGGTGGACAGCGACGATTTAGGGATGACCCGATCCCCTAGCCTGGAAACCGCCGCACAGGCTTCGACAGTGCCCGACGTAAGGATCTTGGCGAGAATAGCTGCACGGTTTGGATCGGACAGCGCGTGAAGAATTGCTTGAGGCTGAACGTCCTCAATCGCAGGGTGAAATAAAGGTCTCATATCGTCTTCGCTAATGTCCTTGACTGTTACTCTGAATAGTTCATAAGATCGGAACTATGGGATTATTAGTCGTTTCAGAGGTTTTCCAGCTTCTGGCCTCGGTCTCAATGCGTATCAGCCTCGAAAATTAACAGAAAAGGATCGTTGTAATGAAGAAACTTGAAGGCAAGGTGGCTGTGGTGACGGGGGCATCGAAGGGGATTGGTGCGGGTATCGCCAAGGCTCTGGCTGATGACGGTGCGTCAGTCGTTGTCAATTACTCGTCAAGCAAGGCGGGTGCAGACGCAGTCGTTGATTACATTAAATCGATCGGAGGTACAGCTATCGCGGTCCAGGGCGATGTTTCAATAGCGGCCGAGGCCCAGGGATTGATTGAGGCAGCAGTCAAGCAGTTCGGGCAACTGGACGTGTTGGTCAACAATTCTGGCATTTTCGATGTTGCGCCTGTTGAGCATGTCACAGAAGACCAGTACCGACGCCTCTTCGATGTCAATGTGCTAGGTGTGATACTGACTACCCAGGCGGCAATCAAGCATCTTGCGCAGGGTGGAAGCGTCGTCAACATTTCGTCTTCCATCACTCGCCTTCGTACACCTGGAACATCGGTCTATACAGCGACCAAGGCAGCTGTAGATGCAATTTCTGGCGTGTTAGCCAAAGAACTCGCTCCCCGAAAAATTCGAGTCAACGTTGTCAGTCCCGGTTTCGTCGTGACCGAGGGCACCACCGCTGCGGGTATCGTCGGCTCTGACATGGAAGCAGGTATCGTTTCGCAGACACCGCTCGGTCGTGCTGGCCAACCGGAAGATATCGCACGTGTAGTGGCTTTCCTTGCGTCTGACGATGCTCGTTTCGTGACCGGTGAGAACATCACCGCGAGTGGCGGCCTCTGACAAAACGGAAGTCGGGTAGCACCTGGCGGGCGACTGAATGTTCACTGTTTTCCTCCCGCCGGATTTTAGGCGCTGCACCTGAGTACGCAGGCTTGCTGCGGCCGCGATCCTTGTCGGGGGTTTATCCATCAGGCAAGTCGTATGTCCGAGTCAATGACGGGGTAGATCAATACCCCGTCATCTCCAGATACCCGACCCCGCTCTGACTCCCGCTGACTTTTACCGGCCCTTCCCAGTAAGGAATGCTCAACCCCATCCATGACGCGGGATTCAGGGCGTCGGTGGTGATGTCCAGGTTCCTGCCGGGGATCCTGATCGACCAGCGGGTGGGCAAGCGGCGTCCGGCGACTTCGGTTTCGTTCAGAGGCTGCATGTCGATGTCACGGGCATGCAGGTGTTGGGTCGTGCCGTCTGCGCCGATCCAGGTACCGCTCAGGTAAGGCTCGCCGTTTTTGTGGCGCATGCGATACAGCATCACGTGTTCACCCTCTGCCAGATGCAGGGACAGCCAGTCCCAACCGGTCTGGTTGGCCGTCAATGGCTGGCTGCTCCATTCTCGGTCCAGCCAGGCGCGACCGCTGACCTGATGGGTCTTGCCATCCATTTCCAGACTGCCGCTGGCCTCGAAAAAGGGCTGGCTGTAGTAATAGGAGCCCTGGCCCAGGTCGGATTTCTGGCTGTAACCCTGCTCACCTTGCAGCACCAGAGGTTTACTGGAGGTGAGTTGCAGGTTGTAGCGAAAGTCCTTGCCGCTGGCCTGCAACTGCATGCGTGCCAATGGGTTCTGCGTTGGCGAGTCGCTGCTCAGCGACCAATCGTCGATCCAGGCCGAGAAAGGTGCAAGCCTGACGCCTGCCTGCTCAATGCCGCCGCGTGCGTAGCGTTCGGCTGCATGATGTCGGGTCGCGGACGTTGCGGCGGCATGGCCCATCCAGACCGTGCTGTCACCCCAGCCTGTCGCTTGTGTACCGGGGCGAAGGGCGTTGCGGAACAGCGTCCATTGCACGCCGAAGTCTTGGCCCTTTTCGTCCTTGAGGGTGGCGGTGATGTACCACCACTCGATACGAAATCCGGGATGCTGGCCATGATCCTCGGGGAATGAGAACACACGGCCTGGCTTGACCTGAGCATATTCGTCGGCCTGGTTGCTCATCCCGGCGAAACCGGTTTCAGGAGGCGGTTGCGGGTCACATGCGGTGAGTAGCAGCGTTAAGCCTGCCAGTCGCAGCCAGTCAGTTTTCATTGGCGAATGTCCTGAGCAGGTCGGCTGGCCGGGTGCGCTGCAGCTTCAGCAGTGGCCAGGCCGATGCCAGCAAGGTTGCCAGTAATGCCAGCCCCATCAATTGCAGCAGTTGCAGGGGGAAAACCTGCAAAGGCAAGCGCCAGCCGAATGCCTGGACATTGATCACGGTATTCAGGCACCAGGTCAGCATGAGCCCAAGGGGGAGGGCGAGCAGGAGTGTCAGCACCGCCAATAACCAGGTCTGGCCCAGATTGAGCAACATCAACTGGCGACGGGTAACGCCCAGCGCCCAGAGCGGGGCCAGTTGTCCGAGTCGGCTTTGGCTTTGCGTCAGCAGCCCGATGAACAGCGCCACGCCCGCTACACCCAGAGTCAGGCTGTTGAGTGCGGCAGTGGCTGCGAACGTGTGCTCAAACACCTGATTCGACCAGTACTTGAGCTGGCTTTGATCGATGATGCGATTGTCGTCGAGTGCAAACCGGCTTTGCAGTTCTTTCACCAGTGGCGGTGTGGCGGCATGATCGATGCGCAGGTTGAAACGAATGGGCGCCAGGTGTGGCCAGTGCTCAAGCAGGTGCTTGGCATTGACCAGCAGGTGGCCTTTGGGATTACCGTAGTCGGCGTAAATAGCCACGATACGTGGCGACCATTGACCGGCCGGGACAGGAATACTCAGGGTGTCGCCCAGCCCGAGCTTGAGGCGTCTGGCCAGTTGCTCGCTGAGCATCAGGGTGTCTTGATGGGCGAGTTGATTCCAGGGATCTTCTGTCGTCGACTCCAGCAGTACCCAGTGCTGGCGATAAGTCTCATGTTCGATGATGCCGAACAGGTCCGCAGGCCAGCCTTGCAACTGGATCGGCACCAGCCAGTTGGGCAGTACTGCCGTGATGGCGGGTTGCTTGCCCAGCCAGGCCTGCATCTCTCGGGATTGATCCGGGGTTTGCGGCGTGACGTACAGCTCTGCGCTCAGACGTTGCTCCAGCCAGTGACTGAAGGTCTGGCGAAAACCTGAAGTCATGCTGCCGGCCCCGACATTGGCTGCCATCGCCAGAAGCAGGGCCATCAACGCCAGGCTCAAGGCTGGCAGTTGTTGTCTGCAATCGGCCAGAAACCACTGCCCCAGGACCGAACGGCTGCGTTTCAGCAATCCACTCAGCAACGCATCGAGCAATACCGGTAACCCCAGCGCCGCACTCAATAACAAGGCAGATATCAATACAAAACCCCAGCCCAGGCTGTTGCCGAAAAGCCAGGCCGCCAGAGCCCCGGCTGCACTGGCAGCGGCAACCCAGGCTTGACGCCGCAACCAGCGTGCATGGGCCTGTTGCCAGGCTTGTGCATTGGCCAAAGCCAGCAGTGGCAGGCGCGCGGCACGCAACAGGCTGTTGGCCCCGGCCAGAAATGCGCCGAGCAGGCTCAAGGCAATGCCGCTGAGCCACCACCCGATATTCAGGTTCAACTGCCCGTCCACCTCGGCCCCGTACAGGCCACGCAGGCTAGCCGCGACATCCGGTAGCAGCAGGCTGGCCAGCCAGTAACCACTGACGACGCCCAGGAGCCCGCCGAGCAAAGCCATTGCCCCAAGCTCCAGAGCCAGCGCAGCGATCAGCAGGCGGGCACTGACGCCTGACGCCCGCAGGTTGCGCAGCAGACCCCGACGTTGTTCCAGTGCCAGACCAATCGCGGCATGAACGATAAACAGCCCGACCACGAAGGACAGCACCCCCAGCGCATTCAGGTTCAGGTGAAAGCTTTCGGTCAGGCGTTGCAGATTATTTTCTTCGCCACTCTTTTTGATCACCAATTGCTCGCTGAGGGCTGGAGGCAGAGCCGGATTGTCAGCGGCAAACTCCTTGGGCAGCAGCAGGCGGGTCAATTGACCGGGCAGGTGCAGCAGCGGTTGAGCAAAGCCGATATCGGTCAGCAAGACTCCCGGGGCCATATCTTTTTTGATGTGCAGAGGCGGCAGGGTCAGACCGTCATGGGTTTCCGGGTGCTGCCCCTCTTGCAGGCCAAGTGCCTGAAGGGTCTGAGGAGCAATCCAGGTCGCGCCCGGCGGAGCGAGAAAGTCGAGGACTTGCCGGGTATCCAGCGTCTGCCCGGCCACTGCGGAACCACTGGGCAGCGTCACCGGCTCGATCCCGATCAGTTGCAGGCGTTGATCCTCCAGCCCCTTCAGGGTGATGCGACCCTGCACCGTGGGTGATACCGGCCAACCGGCTCGCCGCAGCTCGATGAATAGATCCTGTGAGAAAGCCGCCCCGTTTGGCGCTGTCAGGCTGGTTTGCGGCTCGCCCCCAATCATCTGACTGGCCCGTTGATAGCTTTCCCGTGCCTGGCTGTTCAAGGCCTGAACACCGGTCAACAGGCTGGTAGCCAGCCATAGCCCGGTGAGCAGACTGAAAAACTGCACCGGATGGCGACGCCAATGGCTGAGCAGGGCGCGCACTGTCCAATAAAACACTCGCATATCAGCCTTCGCCTGCGGCGACCAGGCGCCCCCTGTGCAATGTGACCTTGTGCGCCAATCGTTCTGCGACACGGGAGCTGTGAGTGACCATCAGCAGGCTGGTGCTGCTGTCATTGAGCAGGTCCAGCAATAATTGCAGCACTTCATCGCTGGTGGCTTCGTCGAGGTTGCCGGTGGGTTCGTCGGCCAGCAGCAGGGCGGGGCGCGAAGCAAGTGCGCGTCCGATGGCAACCCGTTGCTGCTGGCCACCGGACAGTTGCTCCGGATAACGATGGAGCAGATCGCCCAGGCCGAGACGTTCAATCAGTTGCGCCTGCCAGAGCGGGTCATGGCGTCCGGCCAGGCGTGCCTGGAACGCCAGATTGTCTTCGGTCTTGAGGCTTTCGATCAGGTTGAACTGCTGGAATACCAGACCGATTTCGGTTCGCCGCCAGTTGGCCAACCGGGCTTCGCTCATGCTGTTCAGTTGCTGATTGGCGACGGTGATGGTGCCGCTGTCGATCTGATCCAGCCCCGCCACCAGATGCAGCAAGGTGCTTTTGCCACTGCCCGACTCGCCCATCAGCGCCAGACTGCTGCCACGCTCCAGATGCAAATCGATGCCACGTAACACCTCTACCGGGCCTTGGGCCGAGGGATAGCTCTTGAACACGTTTTGCACATACAACATCGGGATGCCCGGTTGGAAGTGGTCATGCCTTGAGGATAACGGCTATCGCCTATTGATGTGGGAACGAATTCATTCGTGAAGACGGCGTTTCATACGACATTTCTCTATCAGGCCTTCGCGAATGAATTTACTCCCACAGAAAAAAGTGTAGGAGTGAATGCATTCGCGAAGAACGAGATCATTTCACCTGCCTGCGAATCAACCCCCGCAAGGCAAACCGGTTGGGATGACAGGCCTCAGCCACGCTGCGGGGCAGCGGCAGGGGCTCGTTATCCAGCCAGGCGGCGATCAGTTCGGCGCACAGGGGCGCGGTAATCAGGCCGCGTGAACCATGGCCGCTGTTGACATACAGCCCGTCCAGCCACGGGCAGGCAATGTCCGGCACTTGCCGCGCATCCTTGGCCAGTGCGGCATACACCTGGGTAAAGGCTTCTTTATCCGCCAGCGGCCCGACGATTGGCAGGTAATCCGGGCTGGTGCAGCGAAAGGCCGCACGCCCTTGCAGTTCTTCTGGTGACAGGTCAGTTGCACCCAGACGAGCGGTCAGGTCGTTGGATATTTCCTGCAGCAATTGCAGGTTGCTCAGGTGATCGGCGGTATTGGTATTCAGGTCGTTACTGTTGAAGTCGAAGCTGGCCCCCAAGGTATGTTCACCCAGCCGTGGCGGTGCCACATAACCTTCTGCACAGACCACCGTGCGTAACACCTGACTGGCCTCAGTCTGTGGCAGACGAGTGATCTGCCCGCGAATACGCTTGAGTGGCAAATCGGCACTGTGCTCAAACTGCTTGATATCCGCGGCACCGGCCAGCACCACCACCGGAGCGCTGTCGATCATCTGCACTTGATCCCAGGCCTGCCATTGCCCATCGACGCGGCGCAACTCCAGTGCTTCGTGATGCGCAATCAGTTTGATATTCGGGTGCGCAACCTGCGAGTGACACAGCGCTGGCGGATGAACCCAGCCGCCCTCAGGGAAAAACAGCCCGCCCCAGCTCAGCTCTATACCGCTGCGTGTCTCGGCTGAAGGCTTATCCAGCCGATGCAGCAGCTCTTCGGGGAAAGCCTCGGCCAGTTGCTGCTGGCGCTGGGCTTCCTTGTCGTCGAAGGCCAGTTGCAGCACGCCGCAATTGTCCCAGTCGACGCCCCTTTGCAGACGCTCAAGCAGCCGTCGCGTGTGGCCGAAACCACTGAGGATCAACTGCGACAAGGCCGTGCCGTGTGCTGACAGCTTCAAATAAAGCACGCCCTGCTGATTGCCCGAGGCCTCTTGCGCAGGTTGGGCATGACGCTCCAGCAGGCTCACTTGCCAGCCGCGCTTCGCCAGGCTGTCTGCCGTGGCACAACCGGCCAGCCCGGCACCGATCACCAGCGCCTTGCGTTCACCCTCAAATGCAGCGGGCCGGGCGAACCATGGCTTGATGGGTGAGGGCCGCGGAGCCTCTTCAGGCCAGGCGATGAACTTGCCGCGCAGCACTTCCCATTTGTGGCCGATGCCCGGTACACGCTTCATCTTGAAACCTGCCGCGTTCAGGGCGCGTCGAACCCAGCCGGTGCTGGTAAAGGTGCCAATACTCGCCTCGGGCGCCGACAGTCGTGCCAGTTCGGTGAACAGCTCCGGCGTCCACATTTCCGGGTTCTTGGCCGGAGCGAAGCCGTCGAGAAACCAGGCATCGATCTGCCCGTCCAGTTGCGGCAGCATGTGCAAGGCATCGCCGATCAGCAGCGTCAGGGACACACGCCCCTCGTCGAACACCAGCCGCTGAAAGCCTTCATGCACAGCGATGTATTGATCGAGTAACGGCTCGGCAAAAGCTGCCAGCTCCGGCCACAAGGCCAGGGCGCGTTGCAGGTCTGCGTGATTGAGAGGGAATTTCTCGACGCTGACGAAATGCAGCCGAGCCTCGGGGTGAGCGCATTCCTGAAACAACTGCCAGGCGCAGAGGAAATTCAGCCCGGTGCCGAAACCTGTTTCACCGATGACCAGTCGCTCGCCCGCAGGCAAAGCCGTGAACCGCTCGCGCAGATCGTTCTGCACCAGAAACACATGGCGGGTTTCTGCCAGACCGGACTCGGTGGAGAAATACACATCGGAAAAGGCGCGGGAATGCGGGTTGCCTTGTTCGTCCCAGTCGATCTGGGCGTGGCGGGTAATGGTCATGTTCGGCTCGGCGGTGGCAGAGGCGGCATTTTACCCGTGTATGCAGACAAAAGCGGTGCAGATTGATAGCCGGACAAGCCTTGTAGGAGACCTGTCCGGCAGATTTTTCAGTTCTGGACGACCGGGCTGCCCGCATTCCCAGGCTGCTTGCGCGGCCACAGGGTCAGGCCGTAATACAACACGCCACCCAGGAAACAACCCGTGAACCAGGCGAAGTTGGCAATCGGCTTGAACCAGGGAATGAAGGTAAAGCACAGGCCCACCAGTGCACTCAGCAGCAGCGCAGTGACTGCCACACGGTTCACGCCATTGGTGTACCAGTAACGACCGCTGGGTGTGTCATTGAACAGGGCATCGACATCGATCTGCTGTTTCTTCACCAGGTAGTAGTCCACCAGCAGAATGCCGAACAGCGGGCCGATACAGGCCGCCAGGATATCCAGGGTGTAGTGAATCACTTCCGGGTTATTGAACAGGTTCCATGGGGTAATGAAGATGGAAGCGACTGCCGCGATCATCCCGCCTGCACGCCAGCTGATACGGCTCGGGGCCACGTTGGCGAAGTCGAAGGCTGGCGAGACGAAGTTGGCAACAATGTTGATGCCGATGGTCGCAGTGACAAAGGTGAATGCACCGAGCAGCACGGCAGTGGTGTTGTCGATACGGGCTACGGTCGCAATCGGGTCATGGATCATTTCCCCGAAGATCGGCAGCGTGCCGGAAACGATCACCACCGTGACCAGGGAAAACGCCAGGAAGTTAACAGGCAGGCCCCAGAAGTTGCCGCGACGCACGTCTTCCATGCTCCGGCAGTAGCGGCTGAAATCGCCGAAATTCAGGGTCGGGCCAGAGAAATATGACACCACCAGCGCAATCGCCATGATCACCTGACCAAAGGCGGCCCAGCCGGACAGCTCTTTTTCCGCCAGGGTGAAACTGATGTTGTCCCAGCCCGCACGCCAGACGATCCAGCCTGCCAGCACGAACATCACGGCGTAGACCGCAGGGCCAGCCCAGTCGATGAAACGACGGATCGACTCCATGCCCGACCAGAACACAATCGCCTGCACCACCCAGAGCGTCAGGAAGCCGAACCAGCCCAGGTATGAAAGCCCCAGGAAACTCACGTCTTGATAAGCGGCCAGTTCCGGGAAGAAACGCAGCACCACAATCACCAGCGCGCTGGACGCCAGATAAGTCTGAATCCCATACCAGGCCACCGCGATCAGGCCGCGGATGATGGCCGGAATATTGGCCCCGAATACCCCGAAGGCGAGGCGACAGATGACCGGGTAGGGCACCGCAGCCTGCTGGCTGGGCTTGGCCACCAGATTGGCAATCACCTGAATGATGCAGATGCCCACCAACAGCGCGATCAGCACCTGCCAGCTCGCCAGCCCGAGAGCGAACAGGCTGGCGGCGAACACATAACCGCCGACACTGTGCACGTCGCTCATCCAGAAGGCAAAGATGTTGTACCAGGTCCACTTCTGTGGAATCGGTCCCAGATCCTCATTGTGCAGGCGCGGGCTGTAACCGGCCGGGCGTTGGTCTGTCATGGCATTCCCTCCCTCGTTGGGCCATCGCTACGGCTGGGTACGAGCGATGGGTATTTTGTATACGATCCTGTACGCAAGACGTATGCCATGGCCTGAGTTTTTCGGGAAAAAGCCCGCAGAGTGTTGCCGGGCATGAGTTCAAGGAGAGGAAGTGGGCGTGACGGATCAACACCCGGTGGTGTTTGCAGTGCACGATAAAAGGGCGGTTTTGCTCGATTGAAGTGCATTCAGGGCATGAGCAAATGGCATGTTCAGACAGATAGGATTGGAATCGGGCTACCTGATCTGTAATCCAACATGGCACTATTTCTGTATACAATCTTGAGTGCCGATAATATCCATGGCATTTTCAAACGGCGCTGAAGGAGGCCCTGTGCGTATTCAAGTGATCAACCCCAACACCAGCGATGCCATGACCCACAAGATCGGGCTGGCCGCACAAGCCATCGCAAGGCCGGGCACGCAAATCATCGCCTGCAGCCCCGAGGATGGCCCTGTGTCCATCGAAGGGCATTTTGACGAAGCCATTGCCACGCTGGGCGTGCTGGAGGAAGTGCGTAAGGGAAGGGAGCAACAGGTCGATGCCCACATCATCGCCTGCTTCGGCGACCCCGGCCTGCTGGCCGCCCGGGAATACGCCACGGCGCCGGTCATCGGCATCGCCGAAGCGGCCTTTCACATGGCAGCCCTGATCGCCACCCGCTTTGCCGTCGTCACCACCCTGAGCCGCACCCGGATCATTGCTGAGCACCTGCTGCAACGTTATGGCTTCAGCGAACTCTGCACCTCAGTGCGCTGCATCGACCTGCCGGTCCTGGCCCTGGAAGAAGGCGGCCCGGAACTGATCGAACGCATGATCGACCAAGCCCGCCGCGCCCGTGACGAGGAGGGCGCCGGTGCCATCGTGCTGGGCTGCGGCGGCATGGCGGACCTGCCTCGACAACTGAGCGAAGCCATCGGCCTGCCCGTAGTGGAAGGCGTCAGCGCCGCCGTGAAACTGGCCGAATCACTGGTGGACCTGGGCCTGACCACCAGCAAACACGGCGACCTGGCCGACCCGATCGGCAAACCGTTCAAGGGGCGTTTTGCGTATCTGAGTCGTTGAAAGGCAGCGCTCAATACTTGCCAAATGCAGCCAGGTTATAGAGCGTCCACATCCGGTCATAGCCGTTGTCTACGGCGATGAAATCGTTACTCAATTGCTCGGGCTCTGCCCGAGTGGTCCAGTGTTGTTGCAGGGTAGCCAAGGTGTCGATCCAGGTCTTGGCCGGCTCGCTGATCTTGCGCCACACAGGTTTACCGCCTCCGGCTGAGGTCAGGCGTGGCAAGGTCTTGAAGTAGTCTTCAGCGTCGCTCCAGGCTGCCAGCAATGAGCGGTGCAAGGCCTGAACCTGCTCGGGAGTCAGGCGCTGACTGCCAGCCTGCTCATCCAGTTGATTGATTGCCAGGCGCGCCATCAGCATGAAATTGAGCGTGTGCCAGTGCTGATCACGCCCGAGGCGTTGTTCGATTTGCTTGAGTTGTTTGCTGCGCAATTGCAGCATTGGCTGTTCGAGCGCCTGATTGAAGGCGGGCGCACGTTCGTACAACTCGTCCATTCTTTGAGTGATTAACTCATTGAGCTGGCGCGCAATCGGTATCTCGGGGTATCGCTCAACGTACAGTTGTTCGACCTTACGGGCTTCAGGGCGCAGATTGTCATAGGCCTGGATGTAATCATAAGCGGCAATGTCCAGAAGGCTGTTCCATTTGTGCACGCCGCTCACATAAAAGGAGCAGGGACTTGTAGAGTCTTTTTCGACAGAGCCCATGCCGAAGCCGCTGAACGTCCGGCTTGGAGAGGGATTGCGAGCGATCACATCGTCAAAACGGGTTTGGTAAAAGTGATAACGAATGCGCAGCAACGTATCGCTGTAAGCCAGGCATTTGTTCATCTTCAGCAACTGGGTTGATACAGACTCTGGTTTTTCGCGAGAAGGAACGAGTATCTGGTGCAGCCAGGCAATCCCCAGAAACACGCATACGGCGACAACAAAGGCGCGACTACTGATCATGGTCGGCCTCCTTGCGTGGAAGGTGCGTACCATTGCTGGCGTGTCACCTGTACCTGACACTGCGGTGAAGTGTCGGCCAGGGTTGCGCACAGGCGCAGTGGCCAGGGGTGCATGCCCTGATCTTCGCCCAACGGGCGATAGTTGATGATGGCGACGGCTACCCAGAGCGAAGACGCCAGCAGTCCGAAGACTATGCCGACTCTCATTTCCCGTAGCCATGAGCCAGGCGGTGATTCTGTAAATACCTGCTTACGACGGTCTGGCCAGGACGTGCGGCTCAGCAGGGCCAGGCCCAGCAGGACTGCCGTGTAGACCAGCAGTGTGCCAATGCCACCTGCCAGAAAGGCCGGTATCGCAAGCAACCACCCCGGCAGACTTTCACGTAGCGGCAATGGCGTGGGACGTCGCAGGCTTAGCCAGTGGCCGCAGCGTTCTCTTAGAGCCTTGTCCGTGCGCCAGGCATTCAGGGCAACGGCTCGACACACCCAACTCACGCACCACGCCAACAAGCCGAACAATGCGGCCATCTCCAGCATCGTGCTCAGTGTTTCAAGCAGGCTGCTGCCCAGACGAAAGTAATCGTTGAAGGCTATTTCCCCAGTGGAGCCGAGGATTGCAAGGGGCAGCGCCCATACCGCTGGGCTGCGCTGCAGCGGACGCCAGAAATAAGGGTCCATGCCCGGCATTTCGCTTGCCAGTTGTGGATAGCGATGCTCTACGATATTGGCCAGGTGTTCGCACATCTGCCAGTCGGCCTTGTTGAATGCCGCCGTGAGATGCACTCGGGCATCCTCTTGCATGGGCTGAAACAACAGGCGGGCTGCTCTGGAGTCAGGGCTTTCGCTGTTCTGGGCGGCGAGACGCCGTTGCTCATCCAGAAAAACGGTGTTGTGACTGCGCTCCAGCAACTCGTTCCAATAGCGCAAAGGCGTACTTTTTCCTGGTTGTTTCCAGCCTTGGCTTGCACACACCGCGTCGAACAAGGTGTTGGACCAGAACGTGGCATTGAGCAGCAGCCGGGCCAGACACTCATTGAGCCACTGGCGACGGTCGAGTGTCTGTAGCCAGGCTTTTTGTTCAAGGTTGCGGCACAGCTCCAGCAAGCGCTGGGTGTTTCCTGTGTCCAGCGTGCCATGCAACTGCCGTTCGGTATGGCTCAGCAGATAGTTCAATACGGGTTCGGTGGCTGCATAGGAAATATCCTGACGTTGCCACGGCGTCAGCCAGTAAAAGTGCTCTACGCCAGGCTCTGCCAGTTCCTTCATGACTTCCGGGTTCGACAGGCAGAGGTGCAGCAAACGCTCTTCAAACGCCGCTTCGCAATAACTCGTGCGAGCCTGTTCAATGCGCTCGACCAGGTTATCTGCCGTGATGCCTTCAATCAGTTGCTCCGCCAGCTTCCAGGCTGGGATCGAACCGTCGTTCAGCGGCAGTACATAATGCGGATCAAACGTTGGAGCTGGATCGGTGGCCTGCACCTCTTGCCATTCGGCAGCCCAGTTCAGAGCCTGTTCATAGGCGTCGCGCAGACGTTGAAAACCCTCAGGATCCTCGTCTGGCCGGTATTGTTTGAGCAGGGTTGCGTATCGACGCTTGATACTGCGGGTATCGGCATCGGGTCCCAGCCCCAGCACAGACCAGCAATTCATTCCTGCACATCCAGCGCAAGCGGCGGGCTGAACCTTGGCAGGCTGAGGGGGATGCCGACAGTCATGGGGCGTTGAACTCCTGAGACACAGTACGAATCTTGAAGATGACTCGCTGTATCGGCAGGTATTCCACAAACTTTCGCTAATGCCGATCAGTTCAGGCCCCTCCCACGGATTGAGACTCCAGCCCCCGATTTTTGAAATCAGCCTCTTGACTGACCAGATCAACCAGCCTTTCTCACCCCTTGCTATGCTCCGACGACGTAGGCCCTTCAACCACGCCGCGTGGGCCGGAGATTCCCCAGATACCGGCACCGATCACCGGCAGGATCAGCACCAGCACACTCCAGCCTGCCTTGGTCGCCCGGCTTTTGCGTGAGCGCCAGACGCTGTTGATGATCCAGGCATCGAGCGCCACGATCATGACCGCCACGGCGATCCAGAACACGGTAGACATTTCCATTCGGCACCTCCGTACCTGTCATGTCGCAGGCAGCACGATCGTCGAGTCGGGTTCCGGCACGCTGATGGCGTTGTTGCCCGGCGTCAGGATCACCTTGCGACAGTCCTCCTGCCCCTTGTCGAAAATCTTGTAGCCCGCAGCGGCCTCTTCCAGGGACATGCGGTGAGTAATGATGGCTTCAGGAGACAGCCGACCGGTTTCAATATGCTCCAGCAGCTCGGGCATGAAGCGTTGGACGTGGGTTTGGCCCATTTTGAAGGTCAGGCCCTTGTCGAACGCATCGCCAAACATGAAACCATGGATAAACCCGGAATAGACGCCCGGCACACTCACCACGCCGCCGCGCCGCACAGTGGCGATGCATTGGCGCAAGGCTTTGCCGCTGCTGCCTTCCAGCTTGAGAGTGGCGAGCACGGTTTCCGTGGTGCTGCCTTTGGCCTCGAAACCGACCGCATCCACCACGGCATCGACACCGCGCATACCGGGAGTCTGACGAATGATGGTGTCGGCCGTGTCATCGTCTTCATCGAAATTGATCGGGATGGCACCGTAGGTCTTTTGTGCATAGGCCAGCCGATAGGGGTAATGATCGACGATGAAAATCCGCTCGGCTCCCAGCATTCTGGCGCAGGCAGCACACAACAGCCCGACCGGGCCTGCGCCATAGATGGCGATGCTGGAACCCTGGCCGATGCCGGTATTGAGCACCGCTTGCCAGGCCGTTGGCAGAATGTCGGAGAGAAACAGCACCTTCTCGTCCGCCAGCGTACCGGGCACCTTGAACGGGCCGACGTTGGCTTTCGGCACCCGCACATACTCGGCCTGCCCGCCGGGTATGCCGCCATACAGATGGCTGTAGCCGAACAGCGCGGCACCGGGCGGAATGGATTTCTTGTTGAGGATCGCGCCTCGGCCGGTATTGGTCGTTTCACAGGCAGAGAACAGATCCAGCTGACAGAAAAAACATTCCCCGCAGGCAATCACGAAAGGAATGACCACTCTGTCGCCGCGCTGTACAGCAGTCACTGCAGGTCCGGCTTCTTCGACGATCCCCATGAACTCGTGGCCCAGGATATCGCCATGCTCCGTGGCCGGAATCTTGCCGTGATAGAGGTGCAGGTCGGACCCGCAGATGGCGGTGGCCGTGACCCGCAGAATGATGTCATCGGCTTCCTGTAGTTCCGGGTCTGGCACGGTATCGACTTTTACATTGTGTGCCCCGTGGTAGGTCAGTGCTCTCATGGTTAGCCCTCGGCTGTGCCAGAAGAAGTCTGGACTTGCCTCAGATGAACAGGGGTTTCCAGGTTTGGTTCAGAGCAATGGATTAACGGTTACAGACCGTTGGCAAGGGTAGGTAATGGCCACTCCTACTGTTCGTCGGCTTCTTTTTCATCGTGCTGAACAGCCCTCGCTCCTGCCCGGTCGACCCCATTGACGGGTAAGCAGTCGTAACCCTTCAAGGTAATCAACCTGAAGCAGGACTCACTCCACGAGGTTCCCGATGAACAAAGCATCAAGCAAGAGCAGAACAACGATTGAAGATCTGTTCATTCACGAGCTTTCCGATATCTACAGTGCTGAAAAGCAGATCACCAAAGCCTTGCCAAAACTGGCTCGGGCTTCGACCAATCCCAAACTGGCCGAAGCGTTCAATGCGCATCTGGAAGAAACCCAGGGTCAGATCCAGCGTATCGATCAACTGGTCGAACAGGCCGAGATCAAACTCAAGCGCGTCAAGTGCATTGCCATGGAAGGGTTGATCGAAGAAAGCAGGGAGCTTCTGGACGAAATCGAGAAAGGCCCGGTGCTCGATGCAGGTCTCATCGCCGCGTGCCAGAAGGTCGAGCACTATGAAATTGCCGGCTACGGCACGCTGATCGCCATGGCCAAACACCTGGGCCTGGACGACGCAGCGAGTCTGCTGGGCGAAACCCTGGCAGAGGAAAAATCCGCCGATGAAAAACTCACAGCGATTGCCGAAGAAGGCGGTACCCAGGCCGCCACGCTGGATCTGGAGGGTCAGGAGTTAGAGGGTGATCCAGAGGAAGAGCAGGAAGAAGAAAAACAGCCCAGGAAGAAAAGACAGGCTTGATGTGTTGCTATGTGAGAAAGCCGGTTTTCGTGACTGACACCAGCGCACAGGGTTTTCTCACCCCTTTATTGATCTCTGAGGATAGCTGAATGATATGAGTGGTCTACATTAGCCGCAGATCATTTGAAGGATGCCGCTAATGTTTGAGTCCGCTGAAATAGGTCATGCCATCTCCGATGAAACTTACGAGGCTGAAGTCCCTGCGTTGCGCGAAGCCTTGCTGGAAGCCCAGTACGACTTACACGAGCAGGCCGGACGTCAGATCATCGTGTTGATCAACGGTATTGAAGGTGCGGGCAAAGGCGAAACCGTCAAATTGCTCAGCGAGTGGATGGACCCGCGCCTGATCGAAGTACGCACCTTCGACCGACAGACCGACGAAGAACTGGCGCACCCCACGGCTTGGCGCTACTGGCGGCAACTGCCCGCCAAGGGCCGCATGGGCATTTTCTTCGGCAACTGGTACAGCCAGATGCTGCAAGGTCGGGTGCATGGGCTGTTCAAGGACGCGGTACTCGACCAGGCCATCAGCGGTGCCGAGCGCCTGGAAAAAATGCTCTGTGACGAAGGCGCACTCATCTTCAAGTTCTGGTTTCACCTGTCCCGCAAACAGATGAAATTACGCCTCAAAACCCTCAAGGACGACCCGCTGCACAGCTGGCGCATCAGCCCGCTGGACTGGCAACAATCGAAAACCTACGGCAAGTTCGTGCGCTTCGGCGAGCGCGTACTGCGCCGCACCAGCCGCGAATACGCGCCCTGGCACGTGATCGAAGGCGTGGATGCCAACTACCGCAGCCTCACCGTGGGCCGCCTGCTGCTCGAAGGCATGCAGAACGCATTGAACACTCCCAAGGCTGAGCCCAAGCCCTTGACCTTCGGCCCTTTGCCCGCCAACCACGGCGAACGGACCCTGCTCGACAGCCTCGACCTGAGTCGCAGCCTGAGCAAGGACGAATACCAGGAAGCGCTGATTGCCGAACAGGCGCGCCTGTCCGTCAACCTGCGCGACAAACGCATGAAAAAACACGCCCTGGTGGCCGTCTTCGAAGGCAACGATGCCGCGGGCAAAGGCGGCGCCATTCGCCGTGTCGCCGCCGCACTCGACCCACGCCAATACAACATCGTCCCCATCGCCGCCCCCACCCAGGACGAACGCGCCCAACCCTACCTCTGGCGCTTCTGGCGACAGATCCCGGCACGAGGCAAATTCACCATCTTCGACCGCTCCTGGTACGGCCGCGTGCTGGTGGAACGAGTCGAAGGCTTCTGCAGCGAATCCGACTGGGCCAGAGCCTACGGCGAAATCAACGATTTCGAAGAACAACTCACCGACGCCGGCATAGTCGTCGTGAAATTCTGGCTCGCCATCGACGAACAGACCCAACTCGAACGCTTCCAGGAACGAGAAAAAATCCCCTTCAAACGCTACAAAATCACCGAAGACGACTGGCGCAACCGCGAAAAATGGCCACAGTATCGCCAGGCTGTGGGGGATATGGTGGATCGCACGAGCACAGAGATTGCGCCTTGGACGTTGGTTGAGGCGAATGACAAGCGGTGGGCGAGGGTTAAGGTTTTGCGGGTGATTAATGAGGCGTTGGAGGGGGCGTTTGAGGAAGTCTAGTAGTGCTTTGTGGATATGAGGTTAGTTTGGTCGGTATTGAAGGCTGTGAGCTCCGACGGTTCACTGGCGACTCTCCCGCTTTTTAACGCGTAGAATTTAGCGGTGCATGTTGACTTTAGCCTTTCTGTGCCCTGCTCATCCAGCAGGGTTCTGGCGCTGACGAGATAGAAACGCATCGTTAAAAAGAAGATATGAGTGGATGTTTTTGAGTGGGCAGGTTAGTAAGACATCATGTGATGTTGCTTGAGTTGATGGCTAATGGCCTTTAAGCTGTGTAAGGTATGTGCGGAAATGATTATATTGGATGTGTAGCTGTTTAAGGAGCGCTCATGAGTCGCAGAAAAGTTGTTAATGTCCGCACTTTTATTGATTGGGACTCTGCTAGAAGGATTTTATCTACAAACACGAAAATAGGGCGAAATGATTTGGGGCTTCGATCCATGATGGAGATCCAAAATTTTATTGCAGAGCTGTTGCAGAGTTTAAATGGCGACACCCATTATCGAGTTAATTACAGAATATATCATGGTTGGCACAGAGGTACGACTAAAACAGATGATTACCGCGAGTTTGAAAGAATATCTGCAGGCAGCCAGTTGAGTAGAAGGCTCGGAGTATGTTCGTTCTCACCTGAGGTGGTTTTCGGTAATGTATTATTGTGTGGGGGGAGGCGTAGTAAGCTCTACAATACATTGCGCCGACGTGAAGATACTCAAAAAGACGAACAGAAAATGGTTGATACAGCATTGGTTAGTGATCTTTTGACTTCTGTTCGTAATGATAGAGGCTCCGTACATATAGTAATTGGTGATGATGATGATCTTATTCCAGGTGTTATAACCGCAGATAGTTGGGGCGCAAGAGTGATACTCGCGAGAGTAAGGCGAGAGTTTGACTGTGCGCATCTAAATGTAACCGATCTGATTCAGAGAAGGAAATCTGCATGAGTGCTAACGGATATGAAGAAATTTTTGGCCCCTTCGCGGATCCTGCAACCGATATCTGTATCGAAAAAAAGCTTAATGAAACCTGTGTCAGTATTTATCGTAATGGTGAGGCTCGTCAGTACTCAATAAATGAAGTGAGTGGGCGTGTTCGAGATACTTTAAATAAACGCGGTTTTGCAAATTTAAACTCCTTGTTGGCGTCGAGCGATTTTGCCGATTTAAAAGCATTGGCTTCCACGCAGCTGCGAATGTTGGCAGCCATAGGGAGTAGTCCTTTTTTGAATCCCAACTATACATCATCTGAGTCCAATAGTCGGGTTACTGGTATTGAGCACTTAAGCTCAATGCTTGGAGTGTCTGAAAAAAATACTACAAAGATTGTTCTACTTGATGGGCCTGCGGGTATAGGAAAAACATATCTTTTGCAAAGGCTTACTTGGGAAAGAGCTCAGGCATATACTGCCTCCGGGAAAAATTCTCCAGTCTTATATATCGGAAGTCGTGGTGCAAAGCTTTCTAATCTTCGAGCGGAATTAGCTGCCGCAACTCAGCAAATGCGTGCTAATTTTACTTTTGATCAAGTTCCTGTCTTGGTTAGAAGGGGGCTTTTAGACTTAGCAATTGATGGCTTTGATGAATTAGTAGACGCTGATGGCTATCATGATGCTTGGCATGCATTACAAAGCTTTCTAGCTGAAATCTCAGGGTCTGGGATTTGTATATTAGCCGGGCGCGATACTTTTTTTGATCAGCAAGGTTTCTTGGCTCGGCTTGATGCCAGTAAGTATTCTATTCAGCTGGTACAGTTGCATCTACTTCTTGCAGAACCTCAGCAGGCTCTAAAATGGCTACTTCAAAATAAATGGTCCGAGCAAGGGGTCTCAAATATACAGTCAATTTTGAAGCATAACTCATATGCTCTTAGGCCGTATTTTTTAAGTGTACTTGCTGACAATCCAGACTGGCAGGCTGATGAGCGCGCTAAAACTGTAAGGGGTTTTCTTGTTGATCGCTTTCTCGATAGAGAATCCCAACTAATAAAAAAAATGCTCGGTGGTGATGATGCCCAAATTCGAGATGCTCTCTGCAGAATGTTTGAGGATGCTGCAACCGATATGTTTGAACGGGAGCAGGGGGAGGTAGATGTAGAGTATCTAAGCATGTTGTGTGAACTATCTTTTGACAAGGTATTTCCTCAAGATGAGATAAGAAAACTTACTCACAAAGCTGGAAGTTTTGGTTTGTTAGAGCCAGGCGCCTCCGTCAGGATGAGAAAATTTCCTCACTCGGAAATACTCCATCATTTTTTATCCAGAGCCTTATTGGATGACTTGCATGCAAACAAGTTAAGTCTTGCACTTCGTAGGGGTGTTTTAGGAGGGGATTTTTTAGAGGTGTTTCAAGAGGTCATAGAACATGAGTCTGCTTCTGCATTAAACGGTGCGCTATCTAACCTAACGAATCTGATTGGCAATGATTTTTCAAGTGATCGTCTTCAAGCGAATGGTGCTGCAATTTTATTAGCATCGCTATCAAGAAGTTTGAGTTCTGATTCTCGTATATTAAAAAATTTGCAAATAAACGAATGTTCACTATCAGGTCAGCTTGCTTTGGCTGAATTGGAAGGTTTGAATATTTATAGATTAGATGCCCGTGGAGCTGATTTTACAGAAGTTACTTTTAAAGATGTAAGCGTATCTATGCTCATAGCGGATGATTTGACTAAGTTTGGATTAACCCGCCCGATTGTTTCAACAATACACGTCACAGATGATTTCAATATAGAAACCATTCATGATCCGCAGTCCATAAAAGAATGGCTGGATACTCATGGAACGACTCAAAACGAAAGCTTTGAAGAGGTTCCTTTGTTTAGATTTTTCGAAAGAGTTTGCCGAAAAGCAATTCGTCAGTTCTATTTTAAATATAGCGACGCTGATCCCGATCCAACCAGTGAATTTTTGATTGATCCTATGTGGCCAACTCTAGCGGAAATATTAAGAAAGCATGAGCGATTAGATGAGGTGTTAAAGGCCGTGAGTGGGCCGCCTAGTGTGATGTATCATATTCGAGATCCGAAGTCTTTATTGCAAGCGCAGGATGAAGCTTCGATTAATATAATTAAAGATATTGTGGCAGCAGGAAGGCGAGGTTAATATTTAACCTCCAAACCCAGCCCTGCAATGTGGGTTTTTGTAGGGCTGAGCTTTTTCTGACTTTTAGGCAACACCGGATCTTTAATTTGCCGCTGACTTTTCAGCGATGCGATACTTTAAATCTATGCTCGTTCTATGCGCACCGACCACATTGGTTACGGCAAGGCTGTCTCAATTCTGCAGTTTCTTAAAAAGGATTTATTGCTGGTTCAATGGAGATGTGGTTGCAGTGTTAATTGTCATGGTGTCAAGCGCACCACTATCTATATTCGCTCTATTTTGCTAGATGATGTAATTATTTTACGGCGGTTGGGAACTTGCTGTACTTCGATTAGAGAGATTTTTCTTGCTTTACGGACAATCTAAAGTATAGGTCTCGACGTAGGTTTTACCATTTATAGATGTCGACGGGGCTTCCGTTCCTGAAGCTTAATCTGATCGTTAGTAGGCGTTGATCGCAAATGATTTACGTGCTTTTATGATTCTTCATTCGATTGCGCTCGGATTATATTTATTATCTTTGTTTCGCCTGCGGTATCATCTGTTTTAGGTTGTAGAACTTACCCGTGACTGAGATGTGGTTTTTAATGGGCACGTAGAGGTTTACTGTGTGAGTTTGCAATTGTGTCTCTATTAATTATATACTGTTTCATATGAAATTGCTTGTCGATTGATGGGTGTTTGAGTGTGCTTAATAGGTTTTAACTTAAATATACGCAGCGTGTTTTCTATGCGGCTATTGGTGTTAAAGATATATACCATTATCCGACCGTGGCTGGTTGGTATGCAGGTCGGATCTGAATTTTCCAAGAGTCACATATCGTTGAGCGGCGAAGCAGTTATGAAGTGGCATACTCCTGCAGTCGTTGCACGTGTTAATTCAGCTGCTAGTATGGCGAGTCGTATTGTAAATACGAATATAGGCCAATTTAGTTTGATTTCAGATCGTGGCCATGTGTCCGCAGCAGCTTGATCAGAACCTGATGTTCTCGTCGATAAAGTGCTCTTGCCATGACGCCGCTCTCGTTGAATCGCCCCATACGATATAACTGATTTTCAGATATTTGATATGCATAGATATTCTTGCCCGCGACCCCGATCAAAGCCACCGCTTTGCCCGGCCCCAAGAAATCCGAAAGCCCTATCTGAAAGGACACAACCCATGAAAACCCGAACCCACCCCCGCAACCCCAGGCAATCATCCCGCACTGCACGACCACGCTTTCCCAGCCGCGCAGGATCTGCCCCGAAGACACCTTCGACTCAACTGCAAATCGTCAGCTCCATGTACGCCTACCTGATGACGAGCTGGGAAGAGTTGCCCGAGGAGAACAAGCGTGCCTTGGGTTTCGATTTTGTTGCGGGCAGTGAAGGGGAGGAGAAGGCGCTCAACCATCTGGCGAGGCTTTTTCTGGACTATGCCGATTTGTCATTTCGTCGGGCGTTGGTTGCTCGGCGCAGACGGCTCGGGATTGGTGAGACGAGCAGGGCTGTTGAGTGAGTGATGCTGCGCAGGCTCAAGCGCATTGCTGACGTCGATGCGCGTTTGCGGCCGGAGCTGCCCCGGGCGAGGGCAGCCATCGGTCTGTTGTGTTGAAACGTCAGGTCATGCAGCGCAGTGCTGCCTGCACATCAATGACCGGCGACTATCTGGCCGGACTGTCTGTCACCGCCTGTAAAACCATGGACTCGCGCTCTCGATGCAATGGCCAGACTGAGCAGTACCAGCATCAGCAAGACCCAGGGGAAAGCACTCACGCCCCATTGGCCGAGCAAAACGCCACCCAGTAGGCCACCGCCTGCGATGGCGCTGTTCCAGACAACGACGTTCATGGACAGCGCAACGTCTGCGCCTTTGCCTGCCGAGTCGGCGAGGGCGGTTTGCAGCAGCGTGGCGGCGCCACCGAAGGTCAGGCCCCAGATGGAAACCCCGACGTAAATCGCCAGGGCAGAGCCTGAAAACAAGCCGAAGAACACCGAAACCGCTGCAAAGGTTGCAAGGCTGGCCAGCACGGTCTTGCGCAGATGGCGATCAACCAGTCGGCCCGTAACCCAGATGCCCACCAGCGCCGCGACCCCAAATGCCAGCAATACCAGATCAACGTCACTCGCCAACCCGGCCTCGGAAACAAAGGGCGCGACGTAGGTGTAGAGGATGTTGTGCGCCAGCATCCAGGTGAAGACGACGCCTAGCACCGAGCGCACGCCAGGCGTGAAAAAGACCTGACGCAGCGCCATACGCTGTGATGAGGATTGGCCTGGGTAGTCCGGCACCTTGATCAGCACCCAGACGATCAACAGCAGGGTCAGCCCGGACATCAAGCCAAACGCCATGCGCCAGCCCATGAAGCCACCCAGCCACGTTCCCAACGGCACGCCCAGCGATAAGGCGATGGGTGTGCCGACCATCGCGACTGCCAGTGCGCGCCCCTGCAATTGCGGGACAACCATGCGTCGTGCATACCCCGCGACAAGGCTCCAGGCCAGACCCGCCGAGACGCCCGCGAAGAACCTCGCGACCAGGGTCAGCCAGTAATTGGAAGACAATGCCGTGACGGAGTTGAAAACCAGAAAGCCGACAATCGTCATCAGCAAGACGGTTCTGCGACGCCAGCTTTGCGTGGCGATGGTCAGCGGAATGGCTGCCAGCAGCGACCCCAGTGCATAAACCGTCACCATCTGCCCGGCAAACGATGCCGAGACGCCCAGACCGCTGCCGATCTCGGGCAGCAAACCCGCAGGCAAGGTTTCGGTCACGATGCAGATAAACCCCGTCATCGCCAGTGCCAGTAATGCCCCAAGTGGAAGCCTGTCGCTCTGTTTCTCATGTGTAGTCATTCGATTTTCCCTACTAATATACTGATCGGTATAAATATAGGGTGTGAGCGGTCGGCTGGTCAATGACTTATGTATCGATTAGTATTTAAGTAATTCTGAAGGAGAACCGACATGGCACAGATGGGGCGTCCTCGCACCTTTGACCGCGACGAAGCAATCACTCAGGCACTGCATCTGTTTTGGGAGCATGGATACGACGCGACCTCCCTCAGCCAGCTCAAGGCGAATATTGGGGGAGGCATCACCGCCCCCAGTTTTTACGCGGCCTTTGGCTCGAAGCAGGCGCTGTTCAATGAGGTCATGGAGCGCTACCTCGCCACCCACGGCCGGGTTATGGACAGCCTTTTTGATACAAACCTGCCGCCCAGGGAAGCGATTGAACTCACCCTTCGCCGGTCAGCGAAAATGCAATGCGAGCCCGATCATCCCAAGGGATGTCTGGTGGCGTTAGGCCTGATGAGCGCTTGCTCGGAAGAGAGCAAAGCCATCTCCGAGCCTCTTGCACGGGCGAGGGTCCTGAACCGTGCGGGTATTGCTGCCTGTATCGAACGCGCTATTGATGCAGGTGAATTACCTGTGACGGTGGTGCCGGAGACACTTGCCGCCGTGTTTGACAGTTTTCTCCTGGGCTTGTCGACACTGGCTCGGGATGGGGTGCCGTATGAGACGCTGGATGCTGCGGTTAGTCAGGTGATGGGGGTTTGGGATGGGTTGTGTGTTGTTGTCGAAGGGCAATGAGGTGGAGGTTTTGCATGAGCTTGACCATTCTGGCTGAACCACAACTGACCAAAGTCCGAGCCGCTCTTTCCGAGCCATTCAATGATTTTCCCGTCGAATATGACTATGTGGCGAATAAGGTAAGAGGCGTCGACCCTGAAATACTTTACACAATCCTCTATTCAGAGGTCGCGCCGGTGTGCTTCACCAATCTCGTGGCAGCCGTGCCTCCGGTATGGACGGGGTTTGACCCCGACATACTTAGAGAATCAATAGAAGAAAGATTGGCAGCCAGAGAGCGCAACTGGTTTCGTCGGCAGTTCGATAAAGTGCTGGTTCGCTGGCTGCAATACAACTACGCCTACATCTGGAAGGAAATCGCCAGCAGGCTTTGAATCCGAACGCATAATGATGCCGGTACCGCAGACACTCGCTGCGGTGTTCGACAGGTGTCGACACTGGCTCTCGATGGTGTGCCGCATACCTCGCGTGATATTGCTTTGACTCAGGTGAGGGGCCAATAGCACAGGCTGTGCAGTATGTGGTGGACGGATGAAAGCGATGTGTTCAAAGCCTGCTCGCAATTTCTTTCCACATGTAGCCATAGTTGTATTTCAGCCATGCAACCAGCGCCTTATCAAATTGTCGGCGCAACCAGCTCTTTTCCCTTGCTGCCAGCCTTTCTTCGATACTCGTTCTGAGCCAATCGGGGTCAAAGCCTGTCCAGACAGTTGGCAAGACTGCTGTAAGGTTGGAAAAGCACACGGGCGCTACTTCTGAATAAAAGATTTCGTAGAGTACGTCAGTATCGATCCCTTTGACTTTGCGCACGATGTAGTCGTAATCGGTCGGAAAATAGTTGAATGGCTCGGACAGTGCGGTTCTGACTTCTGTCAGTTGTGGTTCAGTCAGAAAATGTCCCAATGTGAAAACTCCTCCAGCGAGTCAGCGATCCATTCAAAAAACTACAGCAATGGCGCAAATGGGCGCGCTAGAACCATAGAGCGTGGTGATGACTCCAGCTGTCTCACATCGTCCATGCATAGATACGACCTGCCTTTTATGTAACACTTCAACTCGTGTGGATTGTACAAGGATGTTTCATATGTCAGGTAAACCAGCAGCTCGCATTACCGATCCAACCTCCTGCCCTCAGCCCGGACATGCGGTCAATCCAATTGCCTCGGGTTCTCCAGACGTCTTTTTCGATGGCCTGGCTGCCGCACGGCAAAATGACAAGAGTGCATGCGGTAGCCCCATTGTCGGAGACGTAGCTTCGACTGTTCTTATCAATGGCATGCTGGCAGGCGCTTTTGTAAGTGGTGCAGTCGGCGGAATCATATTTGGCATTGCAGGTTACCTGGGAGTTACCTGGCTGACTGACTACCTTCAGGAGTAAGAGCGGTATGAGTTTTTTTAGTCGCGTAAAAAATCTTTTTAAAAGTGCTCCTGATGAGCAAGTGCTGGGCTATTCCGTTTTAGAACTAAAGTCTATTTTCGGGAAAGTATTGACTGAGGATGCGGGAGAATCTTCTGATTATCCCGCCCATACGTTGCTGGTTTCAGCAGGGATACAAGCGTATTACTCCAGTTTTTTCATGGATAAGGCAGATGTTGGAGAACTGCAAGAACTCATTGATGAGCGTTTTTTAAAGGTTGATGAAAGAGTCTTCAATGAGCTGATTGTAACGCGCTATCAGCATCAGATCTCGAAAGATGAACTCATCTTTTCTGTTTCTTACAAAGAGTTAAATGTGGCAACGATTCGGCTCGCTACGAACAGTGTCGAGTTATTGCGATTGATAAAGGAAAAGAAATTTGCTGTTCCTCCGCCGTGGATTGCCTTTGAAGATTATGAGGCGTCTTGGTGGGGCGGTGATATGCAGGGTGCTCAAGGCTTTTATAACGATAATTATTTCTTTCCGTTCTTTTCAGCCCTGAGCGCAGCAGAAAGGGGAGATTACTATGCAAAGTATTCCGCAGATGATGAATGGGTTGGTACTTTAGAGTTGACGCTGGGTCTTTGATATGACTCACATCAAAGACCCAGCCATCAACCAGTTTCGCTCTTGTAATTTTATTTCGAGTCGATCTGCTAAAGTGTGGTTGTCAGAAGGTTGATTTTTTTACCTCAATTAACTTTCCGACACTGAGATGGTTCAGGATTGCACGCGTCTGTTCTTCACTTTCGGGTTCAATAACATCGTATGTATACCACTGCATTGGGATCTCGCCTTCTGCAATGTGGTGAACAGTCTGGATTTCTTTCAGCGATGCGGAGTGAACCTCAATAATTGTAGGAAGCATTGCATAGCCTATGAACGCTTTCTCTGCTTCTTCTAGCGTTTCGTATAAAACAACTGCGTATCGGTAATCAGAAGGGGTCGTGGCAAGAAATTTTACTCTACCATCTTGGAGGAAATGTTTTAGTAAATGTTCGTCTAGCACTGGAATATTATCACAGGGGAATCCTGCATGAAACTGGTCGTTGATGATTACAAGTGGGAGCACTGTCACATCGTCTAAACAGTCATTTAAATGAGGGTAGTGCTCTTTGCAAAAGCTTGGCAAGTAATTCTTAATGTACTGCGTCTTTCTTTTGGCTTGATCTGCTTTTTTGTATATGCCACCCTCCTTTTCATGCAAAGCATTGTGATAGTCCAGTGGAGTAATCGGGATTCTTCGGCTACGTAGCTCTACCACAACTATGATTTTACCGAAGCTGAATGTAAGATCAACTTCTTCTCCTTTATCACCATACTTTAGATCGATCGAGCCGGTCCACTTTAAATGCTTACATATAGGACCGCTTCCAGCTTTACACTCCTCCATCACCTTGACCATGTATTTCTCAAAATGGCGACCACGGAGATTCGACTTAGGGTCTACCAGAGGGAGCCACATATCCACATTCCTGCGGAGGTTCGCGGAGAGTAGTGCACTGAGAGATAATGCTACCTCTCCTTCAATGGCGAGCAGGGGCTTCAGCCAAAGATCATCTTGAAGACTTGCGGCTTCGTAAGTTAGGAAACTTAGTATTGAGTTGATCAAAGACTCATCGAATGACGTGACTTCAGCCAATGCCCTAACCAACTCTGCGTGTTTGAGCCAAACGCAGTATTCCAAGAGCTCTATTAAGTCAGTGGCAGAGGGATCTCCCTTTTGATCAATCATTTGATGGGCAATTAATGTTAGGTGAAACCATACAAGTAAGATATTTCGCACTGAGTAGCTTTGCCCGTGTTTATTTTCTGGGCACTTTACTTTCATGATACTGAATAGGTGTTCCTCAATTCCTAGAAATTGTTCAACCCATCTACTGTTTATGTAGTGGTTGAAAATTTCATTGAAGTGGTCAGCTCTATGAGTGCTTAGTTTTTTATGGCTGCTAAGTTTTATGAATTTCTTCGGTGCAGCAGTGCCTAACGAGAAGTTTGGGTTATGAACTAAGTTGTTAGATTGAATTGATTTGGTGCCATTTTGATGATCTCGGCGATAGTCGCAAATGGCCTTTAATTTTCCTAGGTCGTTTAGTTTGGAGACTAAAATTAATTTTTTATTAGGGATAAGTTTGAAGTATGCGTCGCCAAAGAGTATTTCCTGCCAGATAACTGAGCCGTTATGATACAGTTGAGAGCAGTTAAGTTCGTTCAGTATAAAATTGAGCTTGTCAACGCCTGGCGGCGTTTCTTTAGAGGTTTTGTACGCCTTCGTTAAGTTTTCTTTGTTTTTTAAAGCATAAAAGATTGCCGGGCAAGTGCTGTCTAGTCTCATCATTACAAGTTGGTTGACGTTTACTTTTGCACCATCTTGAGTTAGATTCGATTTGTAGCTAATCATTTTTTCAATGGATAGTAATTCTTCTGGGTTGAATTCGCTCATTTGTTGCGCTGAAACTTTTGCAAATCCAAAGTTTGCGGCTGCAAGATGAGCTTGAAGAATATCCTTCAAAATTAGGCTTTCATGCTCCCTCAGCTTATGATGTTCACGAGTTAAGGATATCCGCTTGAAATGAAATCCCAACCAGCTAGCGGCTTCTATTGTTGAACGATCAATTGGGTTGTTGTCCGTCAGGCCTTCAAAGACATTCTGCCACTGTTTTATATCAAAACCAGTTTCGGATGTTGGGTGGGAAAGCTGGCGTTTTCGGGCCATACTCAGCATTGTGCTTTGGTGCAGTCTCATGTGTACTCCATGCATAAAAATGAATACTGATGCATGATATAGAGATATAGATCGCAGCCGCAGTAAACATTAGCCCCTACCTCTCCCTCAACGCCTCACTCCCCCCCTTAAGCACCGGCTTCAACAAATAATCCATCACGCTCTTCTCCCCGGTAATAATATCCACCGTCGCCACCATCCCCGGAATAATCAGCAGTGGCCGATCCTCTCCACCCAGATGATTTCTATCCGTCCGTACCTGTATCAGATAAAAACTATTCCCCTTGTCGTCCGTAACCGTATCCGCCCCGATCATCTCCAGTCTGGCAGGCAGCCCGCCGTAAATCGTGTAGTCATAGGCGCTGAATTTGACCATCGCTTTCTGCCCCGGATGGAGGAAGGCGACGTCTTGTGGACGCACTCGGGCTTCGATGAGCAGGTTGTCTTCCAGGGGGACGATTTCAAGCAGGTCGCTGCCGGGTTGGACGACGCCGCCGATGGTGTTGATCTTGAGGGTCTTGACGATGCCGCGTACCGGGGAGGTGACGGTGGTGCGGGTCATGCGGTCGTCGATGGCGATGCGGTTGGCGCTGATTTTGGCGAGGTCGGCGCGTTTTTCGTTGAGTTCGCGGGAGGCTTCGCTGCGGAAGGTCAGTTCCGATTCCTGGATTCTGCTTCTTGTTTCGTTGATGGCGGCTTCGGCGCGGGGGATGGCCAGGGTGTTGGCGTTCATCGAGCCGCGCATTTCCACGGCGTTGCGTTTGAGGCGCAGGATTTCCACGGGCGAGACGGCACCTGAGCCCACCAGCGGTATCGACATGTCCAGTTCCTGCTGCACCAGTGCAAGGCTGTTGCGGAACTGTTCCTGGCGGGAGCGAAACTCGGCCAGTTCCTGGGTCTTTTGCCGGAGTTGTTCGTTGAGGGTGCGTTGTTCTCCGTCCAGACGTCGTTGGCGGGACTCATAGAGCGCACGCTCATCGGCGGCGACTTGCGGGGCTTTGTCGAGCAGTTCCTGGGGCAGGAGCAAGGGCCGTCCTTCGGCTTCGGCGGCCAGGCGTTCGACCTGGGCGGTGAGGGTCAGGCGGTCGACTTCGCTTTCGCCCCGGTTGGACAGAAAGCGGGTGTCGTCCAGGCGCAGCAGGGTGTCGCCCTTGTTCACTACCTGACCTTCGCGCACGAATATTTCGGTGACGATGCCGCCTTCCAGGTTCTGGATCACCTGGACCTTGCTGGATGGAATGGCTTTGCCTTCGCCGGTGGTGACTTCCTGCAGCACGGCATAGTGTGCCCAGATCAGCGCGCTCAGGATCAGCGCCGTAGCGACCCAGACCGTGAGGCGTTGGGCGTCTGATGAGTCTTGCTGCAGGGCGCTGTTACGTTCGTTCATGAACGCGAGTTCGGGCCTGAAGCGGCGGCGCAATCCGTAGGTGACTGACATGATGGTGCTCCTCAAACAGGGGCAGGGCCGACCTGGCCCTTGCGCAGCGCTTCGATCACGGCCGCCTTGGGGCCGTCGGCCACCAGCTTGCCGTTGTCCAGAACCAGCAGACGGTCCACCAGGCTCAGCATCGACATGCGGTGGGTGACCAGCAGCAGGGTTTTGCCGGGCATCAGTTGATGCAGGTGTTGGCGCAGGATGTCTTCGCTGGCGTTGTCCATGTGGCTGGTGGGTTCGTCCAGCAACATGATCGGCGGGTCACGCAACAGCGCCCGGGCCAGCAACACGGCCTGACGCTGACCACCGGACAGCAACTGGCCACGCTCTCCCACGGGGCGGTCGAAGCCTTGTGGATGTTTGAGGGCCAGTTCATCGACACCGGTAAGGCGTGCGACTTCCAGCATGCGGGCCTCGCTGGTGTGGCGGGCGCCCAGGGTCAGGTTGTCGCGCAGGCTGCCGGCCAGCAGCGGCATATCATGGGCGACGTAGCCGATCTGTTGGCGCAGGGCGGTGATTTCCAGTTGCCGCAGGTCGAGGCTGTCCAGCAGCAACTGGCCTTCGTCGGGGGTATAGAAGCCCATCAGCAGCCGCGCCAAGGTGCTTTTGCCCGAGCCGCTGCGACCGATGATGCCGATCCGCTCGCCCGGTTCGACACTGAAGCTGATGCCGTGCAGTGCCGCTGCGCCTTGCTGGCCATAGGCGAAGCTGACGTTGCTGGCAGTCACCGCACCCTTGAGGGGCGGACATTGCAGCGGTCGCTGCTGGGTGTCTCGCTCCTGGGGCAAGGCCATCAGGGTGTCGGTGCTTTTGAGGGTCAGTTGCGCTTGTTGATAGCGGGTGATCAGCCCGGCGATCTGGCCCAGCGGTGCCAGCACACGGCTGCCCAGCATGTAGGTGGCCACCAGCGCGCCGACGCTCAGGTTGCCGGCGATGATGCTGTAGACCCCGGCGACGATGGTCGCCATGCCGCAGAACTGCTGGATGAACAGGGTGCTGTTGCTGGCCAGTGCGGCCAGATGCCGGGCGTGGTTGTCCAGGCGGGTGAGGGCGCCGTGGGTGCTTTCCCATTGATGCTGGCGTTCACCTTCTGCATTGCAGGCCTTGAGGGTTTCCAGGCCGCCGAGGGTTTCCACCAACAAGGCCTGCCGCGCTGCGCCCAGGCTCAGGCTTTTTTGTACGGTGTCGCGCAGCAGCACCTGGATGGTCCAGGCCAGTGCCACGGTCAGCGGGAAGGCGATAATCGGGATCAGCACCAGCCAGCCGCCCAGCAGGCCGATGACACCGAGCATCAGCAGCGCGAAGGGCAGGTCGATCAGGCTGGTGAGGGTGACGGCGGTCAGAAACTCCCGAAGCCCCTGAAAGTCATGAATGCTCTGGGCAAAGCCGCCCACTGTGGCCGGGCGGTTTTTCAGGTGCATGCCGATGATGCGTTCAAACAGGGTCGCGGACAGAATCAGGTCGGTCTTGCTGCCGGCCCGATCCAGCAGGCGCGCGCGGATCAGGCGCAATCCCAGTTCGAACAGGGTGCCGACCAGCAGCCCGATTGCCAGTACCCACAAGGTCGCGGTGGCCTGATTGGGCACGACGCGGTCGTAGGTCTGCATGACGAACAGAGGCACCATCAGGCCCAGCAGGTTGATCAACAGGCTGGCAAGCATGGCATCGCTGTAGAGCCCGCGAGACAGTTTGAGGGTGTCGCGAAACCAGGTCTTGACCCTCGGCAGCAGCGGGGCGCGCAGTTGCTCCAGTTCATGCAGCGGGCGTGCAAACAGGGCTTGGCCGGTGTAGTGACGGGCCAGTTCTTCCCGGCTGATCCACTGCTCGCCGCCTTCGTTTTCGCTGGGCAGGATCAGCGCTTGCCCGTCATCGCCCCAGCGGCTCAGGACGGCGCAGCGCTGATGGTCGAGCAACAGCAGGACTGGCAGGTTCAGGCTGTCGATGGCGTTCAGTTCACGTCGCAGCCAGCGAGCCTGCAATCCGGCATTGGCGGCGGCCCGAGGCAGTTGCGCGCTGCTCAAACGCTGCTTGGCCAGCGGCAGTCCGGCACTCAGGCTGGCACGACTGGTGTTGCAGCCATGCAGGTTGCAGAGGATCAGCAGGCCATCGAGCAAGGGATCGTCGTCGTTCGGCAGAGGATCGAGGGCGGCGGACAGTTCCATACGATTCACAGGTGGACTCCCATAGAACAGATGATTCAACGGGTGGGAGGCAGCTTGCTGGCGAAAGGGCCAGTAAAGCCGGTACATATGTAGCGCCTGCACATCTGGCGTCGCCAGCAAGCTGTCTCCCACAAAACGGATCGGTTTTAATCAAGGCTGTTTTATTTATTTCAGCGACGGCAAACGCGCCTGGTTTTCCACTTCGTTCAGCGCCACCGCTTCGGCTGGCAGCACCACACGCTGTTTGCGCAGCAGTTCTCCTTCACTGGCCAGGACGCGGTACATGGCCAGTTCTTCGGTGTAGCGCACTTCGGTGTAGCGGCGGCTGGCGTTGTAGAGTTCGTTTTCGCTGTCCAGCAGGTCGAGCAGGGTGCGTTGGCCCAGGCCGAACTGGTCCTGGTACGCGGCGCGCACGCGGGTGGTGGAGGTCACGTAGTCTCGGGCAATCGGGGTTTGCAGGCGGGCGTTGTCCATGGCGTTCCAGGCCAGCGACATGTTTTCGTTGAGCATGCGCAAGGCGTTGTTGCGGATGTCCAGGGCCTGGCCGGTCTTGTAGGCGTTGGAGCGCAGGCGCGACTTGTCCCGGTTGCCGTTGAACAGGTTGTAATTCATCACCACGGCGGCCCGCCATTCCTTGTCGTGGCCTTCCTCGCCTTGCAGGTTGTCATTGGCGCCCACGGCCAGTTCCGCATCGAAGCGCGGGTAGAAGGGCGCCTTCGAGCTTTCATACTGTTTCTCGGCGGCCTGCACATCGGCCTGGGCCGATTTCAGATAGGGGTTGTTGAGCAGCATGCTCTGCTGGGCATCGGACAGGCTCAGCGGGACCTCGCCCTTGATGGACGGCGGGGTTTCCAGTTCGTCCGGCAGGCGGCCCACGGCACTGGCAAAGCTGGCTTCGGCATCCGCCAGTTCCACCTGAGCGGTATGGAAGTTGTTCTGCGCCAGCGCCCGGCGAGCCAGGGACTGGTCGCGATCCGCTGCGCTGCCCACGCCACGTTCGCTGCGCAGGGTGATCTGGTCATTGATGCGCAAGTGTGCCTGCAGGTTGTTGCGGGCCAGGGTCAGCAATTCACGGCACTTGAGCACGTCGAGATAAACCTCGATGGCGCGCAGGGCCAGGCTCTGGGAAGTGCCTTGCACGTAATAGGCACGGGAGTTGACCACCGCCTGGGTGCGGCCCACTTCGTTGGGGGTATTGAAGCCGTCGAACAGCAACTGGCGCAGGCGCAGTTCGGACTGGGTGTAATTGAGGATCTGCGAGTCATGGCCGTAAAGGGCGCGGGTGCTGGGGCTGTCGGTCTTCTGCCGACCATAGGTGGCCACCACATCCACGGTGGGCAGGTAGCCGCCTTTGGCGACGTTCAACTCTTCACCGGCAGACAGTCTTTCGTTCTTGCTGGCCTGGATTTCCGGGTGATGGTCCAGGGTGTTCTGGATCGCTTCGGTCAATGTAATGGCTTGCGCTTGCGCACAGGCCACCGCAAGCACGACGGCGCTGTAAAGCGGGGTCAAATCGCGCATGAATACGTCTCCCTTCGTAAAAGTGTTCTGCGGGTCAATAAAATGACTTTTTCGTGCAGTCAGCCGTGTCAGGCTTGTAACAACACAGCTAAGAACAACTTTTGAGAAAGCTCAGACGTTTATTTCATATGCCTTATGCCGAAAAAAACTTATGCAGTTTTCCGAATTGCGACGATGGTTGT
The DNA here is from genome assembly GCF_900187465.1 of Pseudomonas sp. Irchel 3A18. Taxonomy (NCBI): domain Bacteria; kingdom Pseudomonadati; phylum Pseudomonadota; class Gammaproteobacteria; order Pseudomonadales; family Pseudomonadaceae; genus Pseudomonas; species Pseudomonas sp. Irchel 3A18. The sequence goes on along the minus strand of NZ_FYDI01000004.1, from coordinate 60,094 downwards.
TTTTGTCAGGCCCTTTTATTCAGCCACTTAAATGCGATTTTTTAGATTTTTTGGCTTTCGACGGAATTATGTCGGCATGTGAAGCGCATGAAATTGCATGTGAAAACAACAGATTGATCAGGTGACGATTTTTTGTCGCGAAAAGGTTGTCGGGGTTTTATCTGTTGCAGGGGCGAGCCAATTCAAGAGCAGATCCGAGGGTTCTCGGGCTCGATCGTTACGAAAAAGGGAGGGAATATGGCCAGGTTGATCGGTACGGTACGACAAGCGGTGGGCGATGTTGTAGCAGTGTCGAGCAGTGGTACTCAGCGGGTGTTGAGTGAAGGCGATCGAGTGTTTGCAGGTGAGCAACTACAGACCGGTACAACAGGCGCGATTGTCGTGCAGCTTGAGGGCGGCGGTGAGCTGACGCTGGGGCGCGAAAGCCGTCTTTCGCTTGAGCCATCGCTGCTCGACGGCCAGCCCGCCCATGTGGAAACCCTCGACCCGCTGACCCCGACCCTCGGGCTGCTGGCGGCTGTCGAGCAGGCCACAGGGCTGGAGGCAGAGCCTGTGCAGAGCGGCGATGAAGTGGTTAGCGCAGAGGGCGGCGGGCACAGCGCCGTGATCCTCAGTGAAACGGGCGCAGAAGTGACGCCTGTCACAGGCTTTGCGACTGAGGGGCTGATCATGGTCCCGCTGTTTCCCGAGGGGCAGGCCGAATTCTTGCGTGGCGTGGCAAGCGATCCGCCCGGCGCGGTGGTGATACCGCCGATTGTGGAACCGCCCATCACCGAGCCGCCGGTCGTGGAGCCACCTGTCGAACCGCCCATTGATCCGCCCGTTGAGCCCCCCGTGGATCATTGCGTCAAGGTGTCGTGCAGCGCGCTCACATTCAATGAAGCCAACCTGTGTGGCGGTTCGCAGCCCGATGCCGGAAAGCTGACTCAGCAGGGTACGTTCACGGTCAGTGCGCCGGACGGGCTGCAATCCCTGACGGTCGGTGGTATCGAGGTGGTGGTTGCCGGTGTCGTGATGGGTTTTCCCCTGTCTGCCCTTACCGCTCTGGGCAACAGCCTCAGTATTACGGGTTACGATCCGCAGAGCGGGGTGGTCAGTTATAGCTACACCTTGCTCGACTCGCTGGAACACCCTGAAGGCGAGGGGGCCAATAGTATCGGTGAGCAGATCGAGGTGATCGCCATGGACCGGGACGGTGATTCAGGTTCGGCCCATCTGGATATTTCCATCATCGACGATGTGCCGATGGCTGCCGATATCGAACTGTCGGTGCCGTGCCCGCCGCCTGGCTGCGAGGTCGCGCCGAGTCGGGTGGTCAGTGGCAGCCTGCTGACTGGCGGGACGTTTGGCGCTGATGGCGGGTTCGTCAAATCCATCACGCTGGAAGGCGTGACTTACCTCCATGATCAAAGCGGCATTCGGGTTGTGGACGAAACAGGTTGTGGCGGCTCAAGGCTGGTTGGTTTCGATCCGGTCACCCACGAACTCACCCTGCTCAGCAGCACGGGCGGGACGTTGCTGGTGAACATGGACAGCGGCGCTTTCAGTTACACGCCGGGTGCTGTGGATAGCCCCATGACCGAGCAGATCGGTTTTGTGCTCAGCGACAATGACGGTGATCTGTCCGGCGCTGATCTGTCGATCCATGTTCCGGCGTGGCAGGGACCGCAAGCGGTGGCCGACCACATCATCACCAATATCCTGGCACCCTGTATCGAGGTGCCCGGTGCAGTGTTGCTGGTCAATGATCGCTCGCCCCAGGGTGACTCGCTGAGCGCAACGCCGACGGTTTTCCATACCGGCTGGCGTGCGCCCGGAACGGATTTCACGGCCTGTATGCCCGGCACCATCGAGTTCAAGGGGATTCGGGACAAGGTCGAGAATCAGGTTCGGGACCTGAACCGCAGCGACTTTTACGTCAATAGCGCCGTGACCGCGACCGTGCTGCTCAATGGTTATCTGGGGGCCTGGCAGATCGATACCTATAACCACCAGGACATCCTCAATATCGAACTCAAGGCCGGTGAAACCCTGACCGTCGATACCCGCTATCTGTCCGATCAGATCGGGCTGGCCTGGAAAATGGATAACGGCGAGTTTCAACCTCTGGACGCGAGCGGCACCATCACTGCCACAGAGGACAATGTCTATCGCCTGATCCTGATTCATCAGCCTGATCCAGGCGTGGTCAACAAAGGGCTGACCTATCAGATTGGCCTGACCATCGACTACAGCGCCGTCGATACCACGCCCACTTATCACGGCACTTACACCGCCAGCGATGCCCATGGCGGCAGTGATGTCGCGCCGGTCAGCATCCGTTATCAGCAAGGGCATTCTCTGGTCGGTACTGATGGCGATGATGTGTTGCTGGCAGGCGGCGCAAATGACTGCTTGTACGGCGGCGATGGCAACGATCTGCTGATTGGCGGTGCTGGAAACGACACGCTGACCGGTGGCGCAGGTCAGGACACCTTCATGTGGCTGGCGGGAGATACCGGGCATGATCGGGTTGTCGATTTCACCTTTGGTGCCGACAAGCTCGATCTGTCGCAGCTATTGCAGGGCGTGGGCGATTCGCTGGATGACTACCTGCACTTCAAGGTGTCGGGCAGCGGGGTAAACCTGGTGTCGAGCATCGAGGTGGGTGCCAGCGGCGGTGCATCAAGCCAGACCATCGACCTGGCGGGTATCGACCTGGCAGGGCATTACGGGGTGACCACTGGAACCGGCGGCTGGGTTGCCAGTGGCGCGGACACGGCTTCGATCATCAACGGCATGCTGGGGGATCATTCCCTCAAGGTCGATACGGTCTGAGGCTCAAGGTTTGTGCAGGGTTTTCTGGCGAAGGATATAGATCGTCACCAGCACTGCGCAGGCCAGCATGAAGCCGCGAGCCCAGGGCAGGGGCACCAGATAGCAGGACAGGCTGATGCTGGCCCACATCAGGCCGATGGCGTAGACCTTGCCCTTGAGGGGAATGCCGTTGCCCGCCAGATAATCACGAATCCACGGGCCGAGCCGTTTGTGATTGACCAGCCAGTTGTAGAAGCGGGGTGAGCTGCGGGCGAAACAGGCAGCAGCCAGCAGCAGGAAAGGCGTGGTGGGCAGCACCGGCAGGAAAATCCCGATGACACCCAGGCCTACGCTTGTCCAGCCGACAGCTACTAACAGATAGCGCACTAACCGGTGGCGGCTGGTGCGCGGCAGGTCGTGCGCCATAGGCGCCGACTCAGTGGTGACGAGGCTTGAGGATCGCCGGTTTTTCGTCCGGAGCCTGGCACAGCAGGTACAGCGCGGTTAGGGCTTCGGGGATCTGAACGATCATGTCGTCCATCAGGTTGGCGTCCGAGGCGATGTCGGAAAACTCCGGTTGTTCGTCGAACAGGCCCGAACCGACCATGATCGGCAACAGCATTTCGCTGACTTCTTCTTCGGCGCTCTCGAACCAGGCGTTTTCACGCAGGAACACACCTTCCATGAAGCCGATGCACCAGCCGCGCAGATCGGAATCGTCCGGCTCGTCGCCCAGATCCAGGTCGCATGGCAGTTCAAATTCTTCGTCGGAAGCCAGTTGGCGGGCGATATGCGCGTGCAGCAGGCTCAGGGTGGTTTCGATTTCGACGCGCTGGGCTTCGCTGGCGTAATGCGGCGGTTCTGAGAACAGCGCATCGATCCACTCGCGCTCCGGAACCTGCTCGGAACAGATGGAAATGGCGGTCAGATAGCCATGAGCGGCCACGTAGTCCAGTGCTTCTTCATGCAGTTCATCTGCATCGAGGAAGACTTGCAGGCGGGTGAGTTGCTCAGCGAAGGACATGGACGGACTACCTTGGAAAGAAAACAATGCTGAATTCTAGGCCCTGCGCGTCCGGGGCGCCAGCGTAGAGGTCGATCACAGTTAATTTTGACCACTCATGTCCCGGTCATCCTTTGCCGTTGATCGCTCGGGTATACTGCCGGGCTTTGCAGTGCAGCAGGACAATCTGGGGTTTTTATGCTCGAACAGGCACAACGCGTACTTAAAGACATCTTCGGCTACGACAGTTTTCGTGGCCGTCAGGGTGCCATTATTGAGCGCGTGGCCAGCGGTGGCGATGCATTGGTTCTGATGCCGACCGGTGGTGGCAAGTCCTTGTGTTTTCAGGTTCCGGGCCTGTTGCGTGATGGTTTGTGCGTGGTGGTTTCACCACTGATTGCCCTGATGGAAGATCAGGTCTCGACCCTTGATGAGCTGGGGGTTTCGGCTGCTTCGCTGAACTCGACCCTGAGCCCCGAACAGCAGCGCGATCTGGCCAACCGGATCCGCCTAGGCGAGGTCAAGATGCTCTATCTCGCGCCTGAGCGTCTGGTTCAGCCGCGCATGCTGGCGTTTCTGCAGAATCTGCAGATTGCCCTGTTCGCCATCGACGAGGCGCACTGCGTTTCTCAATGGGGTCATGACTTCCGGCCTGAATACCTGCAACTGGGGCAACTGGCCGAGCTGTTTCCGAATGTGCCGCGCATCGCCCTGACGGCAACCGCCGACAAGCGGACCCGTGAAGAAATCGTTACGCGCCTGCACCTGCAGAACGCCGAGCGTTTCCTGTCCAGCTTCGACCGGCCCAACATTTTCTACCGCATCGTGCCCAAGGAGCAGCCACGCAAACAGTTGCTGGCGTTTCTGTCCGAGCGGCGCAGCGATGCCGGGATCGTCTACTGTCTGTCGCGCAAGAAAGTCGACGAAGTGGCGGTGTTTCTCAGTGATAACGGCTACCCGGCGCTGCCTTACCATGCCGGTCTGCCCGCCGAGACTCGTGCCCATAACCAGAAACGCTTCCTTAATGAGGAAGGCCTGATCATGGTTGCCACCATTGCCTTCGGCATGGGGATCGACAAACCCAACGTGCGTTTTGTCGCCCACATGGATTTGCCCAAGTCCCTTGAGGCGTATTACCAGGAAACCGGTCGCGCCGGCCGTGACGGCCTGCCCGCCGATGCCTGGATGGCCTACGGGCTGCAAGACGTGCTGATGCTCAAGCAGATGTTGCAGAACTCCGAAGGCGACGAGCGCCACAAGCGTCTGGAGCAGCACAAGCTCGATGCCATGCTGGCGCTGTGCGAAGAAACCCGCTGCCGCCGCCAGACGCTGCTGGCCTATTTCGATGAAGACATGCCCAACCCGTGCGGCCATTGCGACAACTGTGTCGACGGCGTGCAGACCTGGGATGCCACCGAGCCTGCACGTCAGGCCCTGTCGGCGATCTACCGCACCGGCCAGCGTTACGGTGTGGGCCATCTGGTGGACGTTCTGCTGGGCAAGTCCAACGACAAAGTGGAGAGTTTCGGTCATCAGCACCTTTCGGTATTTGGCGTCGGCAAGGCGCGTTCCGAAGGCGAATGGCGTTCCCTGTTCCGGCAACTGGTGGCACGCGGGCTGGCGGATATCGATCTGGAAGGCTACGGCGGCCTGCGCCTGAGCGACACGTGCCGCCCGCTGTTGCGAGGCGAGGTCACGCTGGAACTGCGTCGCGACCTGAAACCCCAGACCACTTCCAAAGGCAGCTCCGGCAGCCCGGCCAGTCAACTGGTGCGTGGCGAAGAGCGCGAACAGTGGGAAGCCCTGCGTGCCTTGCGTCGCAAGCTGGCCGAAGAGCATGGCGTGCCGCCTTATGTCATCTTCCCCGATTCGACCCTGCTGGAAATGCTGCGCAGCAAGCCTGAAACCATGTCCCAGATGGCCCGGGTCAGCGGCGTTGGTGCCCGCAAGCTGGAGCGTTATGGCGAAGCGTTTCTTGAAGTGCTGGGCGGGGCGGCAGAAGCGCCTCGCGTGGTGGCTGATGTGCGTCACGAACTGATCAGCCTGGCTCGCGCCGGCATGACTCCCGCGCAGATCGCCGGGCAATTGCAGTGCTCGGAAAAGAACGTCTACACCATGCTCGCCGAAGCCATCGGCAAGCAGCAGTTGTCACTGGAACAGGCTCTGGACCTGCCCGAAGACCTGCTGGGCGAAGTTCAGGATGCCTTCCTCGATGGCGAAGGCGAACTGCCTGCCGTTGCGGAAATCGCCGGGATGTTCACCGGACGAGTCCCCGAAGGTGTCCTGTATTGCGTAAGGGCAGCCTTGCAGTCCGAATTCGAGATGTAACGCTCACGATGAAACATCACAGTGTCATGCTTGCCTGAATATCTGGAGCATGATTAGCTCGCTAATAATTAGTTTTAGATATGAGTTTTTTATGCCGCTGACTGATGAACATCGTTTCGGGATGCAACTGGCGCATCTCACCCGAGGCTGGCGCGCCGAACTGGACCGCCGCCTCGCCGACCTGGGGCTGTCCCAGGCGCGCTGGCTGGTCCTGCTGCATCTGGCGCGTCATGAAGAGCCGCCGACCCAGCGCGAACTGGCCCAGAGCATCGGCGTCGAAGGCCCGACCCTGGCGCGTCTGCTCGACAGCCTTGAAGCTCAGCAACTGGTGCAGCGTCAGGCTGTTCTCGAAGACCGCCGCGCCAAGAAAATCGTCCTCAGTGATGCGGCACGTCCCCTGATCGAGAAGATCGAAACCATCGCCAATGCGTTGCGTATCGAGCTGTTCGAAGGGGTGAGCGAAGAAGAGCTGCGAGTGTGCATGAGCGTGCACGCACGGATTCTGGCCAATCTGGAAAGATCCTGAGGCGAGGCCACGGGTTCTCGCTCATACTGCTGACGGACAGTGAAGTCCATTACCGATTACGCCAAGCTTTCCATAAGGGTTCGCATGCTGAAGAGTTCTCAGGCTGTTTTCGAGAGTGCCGGTGGCACGCAGCGCAAGGTTGCAACCAGTGTTCACAAGAGCCTGCTGGCTGCCTCTCTGGTCGTGTCGTCGCTGTGTTATTCGACACTCGCTTCGGCTCTGGGGCTGGGCGATATCACTCTGCATTCGGCCTTGAACCAGCCACTCGATGCCGAGATCGCGCTGCTGGAAACCGGCGGCCTGGGACCTGAAGATGTCGTTGCCAAGCTGGCCTCGGCCGAAGCCTTCGCCAAGGCCGATGTCGAACGCTCGTTCTTCCTCAATGACCTGCGCTTTACCCCGGTCATTCGTGGTAATCGCGGCGTGATTCGCGTGGTATCGAGCAAGCCTGTCACCGAACCCTACCTGAACTTCATGGTGCAACTGGCCAGACCCAACGGCGATCAGTTGCGCACTTATACCTTGCTGCTCGACCCGGCTACTACGCCTGAAGGGCAGGCCGCGATCCGCAGCCGGAAACAGGAACGCGCCGCCCAGCCAGCGCCCGAGACGCGCATGCCGGTTGCGCCACCTGCTGCCCGGGAAGGCAAACGTTACACCGTGGCCGAAGGCGATACGCTCAATGGCATCGCCCGGCAGGTTCAAGAGCCTCAGGGCAAGGTGTCTGCAAGCCAGTTGGCCGAGGGGATCCGCGCACTCAATCCGCAGACCTTTGCCAGTGGCGCGAACGCTGCCTTGAAGGTCGGTCAGGTGTTGCTGCTGCCGGATGCTGCGGCAGTGCCGACTGGCGCCGCAGCCGCCCCGGTGGCAAAGACCGCACCGACCGACGCCCAGGCTGTCGAGGCCCAGCGGACTGCCGATCAACTGGCCGCGGCAGCCATTGAGAGTCAGCAGTTGAACAGGGCCGTGGAAGACCTCAAGGTCACGACCCAGGAACTGCAAGCACAGTTGGCAGGCAAGGACAAACAGATCACGGCCCTGCGCACTGAACTGGCACAGGTCCAGACCAGACCAGCGGCCAATCCGGCTGTTGCTCCGGCTGCGCCCGTACCTGTGGCAGCGCAACCCGTGCAGAGCGATTCCTTCATCAGTTGGCCTCTGTTGCTGGGGGCGGTCGTTATCGTCCTGCTCCTGCTGGCATTTGCCTATTCAAAACGCCGTCATCAGGCCAGGAAAGACCTGGAGCCCATCGTGGCACCGGAAGAGCCGCTGATCAAACCCGCCCAGTCGACCATCCTCCCGGTCTTCGAGGTGCCGACCATTGCCGAGCCGCAACCGGTTGCTGCTCCTGCGCCGGCGATCAAGGCACCTGTTGCGCCACGTCTTGCGGGCGCCGCCCCGGATGCGCTGGATGGCGTCAGCATCTATATCGCCTATGGACGGTTCAGCGAGGCATTGGGCATCCTGCGTGATGCTCTGGTCAAACAGCCGGAGCGTGAAGATATCCGCATCAGAATGCTTGAGCTGCTGGCCGAGCAGGGCGATGTTGCCGGCTTCGCCAGGGAAGAAGAGGCAGCTCTGCGACATGGTGTCGATGCCGAGAAAATCCAGGAAATTCATGCGCGTTATCCGCAAATGAAAGTCAGCGAGCCACCTGCTGTTACGGCAGCGGTCATAGCCGCCGTCTCTGCGCCGCTGATTCTTGAAAAATCGTCACAGCCCGAAGCGCCAGCGGCCCAGCTCGACGAAACAGCAGCCGCTGCGCTCAACCCTGAGCAGATCGACGAGTTCCAGTTGAACCTGGATGACCTGTCGATGGATGCCAACTGGGATCTGGTCGATCCTTTCGATGCTCCACCGACCCGTAGCAAAGCGGCCGCGCCGGCAGAACCTGCCGCCCCGGAAGTTGATCCGGCCTTCGCCTCGAACCTCACCCAGTTACCTGAAGTGTTCGAGCTGCCTGAAGATCAGTTCCTCAGTGATTACGCTGAGCCTGAAGTCATCGAGCCGATTGAAGTCATCGAACCGGCCGATAGCGACGCCCTGAGCGACGAGTTTCTCGATAGCTTCATGGACGACGATTCGGAATTCGACCTGCTGGATCTGGACGAAGCCCCCTTGACTCGCATCAACGAGGCTCAGGTGCTGATCGATGAGGGCGATATGGAAGCAGCGCGGGAAATATTGCTGCAGGTCATTGAAGAGTCCGACGAGCAGCACAAACAGATGGCGCGGGAGTTGTTGGCGGGGATCAGCTGATCGTTATTCGCGAATGAATTCGCTCCTATACCGTAAGCGAATTTATTCGCGAAAAGCATTACTCAATGCTTGCTGCTTTGCTCCGACATCGCCAGCAGTTGTTTTTCCTGGTTCCAGTCAAAAGGCTCGTCATTCTGTTCGGCTTCGTAACGGCGCTCTTCGAGTGCCTGATACATGTCGATTTCGTCGTCCGGCATGAAATGCAGGCAATCACCCGCGAAGAACCAGAGCAGGTCGCGGGGCACCAGATGGGCAATCTGCGGGTAGCGCTGGATCACCTGGCAGATGATGTCCTGACCCAGATACTGACTTTCGATAGGGTCTTGGGGCAGAAGCGTGATCAACTCGTCGAAGCGTTCCAGGAACAGCGCATGGCTTTCCTCGGGAACCTGGTCGGCCTCGCCCAGCGCGACCAGAATACTGCGCAGGTGCGTCAGCAGGCTGAGATGGTGGTCGAGAGTGGCGTCGGCCATGATGTGATCCTCAAAGACAAAAACGAGCGCGAGAGTATAAGGCTCTGCGCGCTCGCTGTGCTAATGCACTGATGCTTATCGAGTCTTGCCCGGTGCCAGCGTCAATTGCTCCTTGTCGAAATCATCCACGTCGATCACCTTGCGGCGTGCGGCCTCTGCAGTCTTCAGGCTTTGTGCTTCGCTGGGCATCAGGACGCCAAGGCGCAGGGCGGCATCGATGATGTTTTCGCCCGGCTCAGGCTTGACCTGTCCACTCTTGACCGCCTTTTGCAGCTTTTTGTGCAGCGGTTGGGCTTCGCTCAGCAAGTCGCAGGCCTGTTGCAGTGCTGCGACCGGATCACCTTCCGCCTGTGGGCGATAGCAACCGGCCAGAAGCTCTTCCAGCGTAGCGTCACCCTTGGCGCGGCCCAGCACTTGCGCGACTTCGGCACCCAGTTTGTCCGACGGACCTTTGTGACGACGGCCGAACGGGAAGATCACCACTCGCAGCAGGCCGCCCAGCAGACGGTTGGGGAAGTTGCTCAGCAACTCGTCCAGTGCCCGCTCGGATTGCCCCAGACTTTCTTCCATGGCCCAGCGCAGCAGGGGACGCAGATGCTCTGGCGAATGCTGGTCGTAATAGCGCTTGAGTGCGGCCGAACCCAGGTACAGATGGCTCAGCACATCACCCAATCGGGCCGACAGGCGTTCACGACGTTTCAGCTCGCCGCCCAGCAGCATCATGCTCAAGTCCGCCAGCAGGGCGAAGGCAGCGGCCTGACGGTTGAGTGCGCGGAAATAACCCTGGCTCAGGCTGTCGCCCGGTGCCCGCTCGAAATGGCCGAGGCCCAGATTGAGCACCAGGGTGCTGGCCGCGTTGCTCACCGCAAAGCCGATGTGCTTGAGCAGCAGGGTGTCGAACTCGGCCAGGGCGTTATCCTTGTCTTCGCGACCAGCCAGGGCCATTTCCTTGAGGACGAACGGATGGCAGCGAATCGCGCCCTGACCGAAGATCATCAGGTTACGGGAAAGGATGTTGGCGCCTTCCACGGTGATGAAGATCGGCGCACCTTGCCAGTTGCGGCCCAGGTAGTTGTTCGGCCCCATGATAATGCCCTTGCCGCCATGGACGTCCATGGAGTGGCTGATGCATTCGCGGCCGCGTTCGGTCAGGTGATATTTGAGGATCGCTGACAGGACCGAGGGTTTTTCTCCCAGGTCCACCGCATTGGCGGTCAGGATCCGGGCGCTGTCCATCAGCCAGGCATTGCCGCCGATACGTGCCAGTGCTTCCTGAATACCCTCGAAGGCCGACAGCGGAACATTGAACTGCTCTCGCACCTGCGCGTACTGGCCGGTCACCAGACTGGTGTATTTGGCGGCACCGGTGCCCACGGCCGGCAGCGAGATCGAACGGCCCACCGAAAGGCAGTTCATCAGCATCATCCAGCCTTTGCCAAGCATTTCCTGACCACCGATCAGGTAGCTCAGGGGGATGAACACATCCTTGCCGGAGTTGGGGCCGTTCATGAAGGCCGCGCCCAACGGCAGGTGGCGGCGGCCGATTTCCACGCCCGGTGTGTCGGTGGGGATCAGGGCCAGGCTGATGCCCAGGTCTTCTTCGTCGCCCAACAGATGTTCCGGGTCATGGGCCTTGAAAGCCAGACCCAGCAACGTCGCTACCGGGCCAAGGGTGATGTAGCGTTTTTCCCAATTCAGTCGCAGGCCTATCACTTCCTCACCTTGCCACTGGCCTTTGCAGATGATGCCGGTGTCGGGCATCGCGCCAGCATCGGAGCCGGCCAGCGGGCCGGTCAGGGCGAAGCAGGGGATATCCTCGCCACGGGCCAGACGCGGGAGGTAATAATTGCGTTGTTCGTCGGTGCCGTAATGCAGCAGCAGTTCAGCCGGGCCCAGGGAGTTGGGGACCATGACCGTGGACGCCAGGTCGCCGCTGCGGGTGGCCAGTTTCATGGCGACCTGGGAGTGGGCGTAGGCCGAGAAGCCCTTGCCGCCGTATTCCTTGGGGATAATCAGCGCAAAGAAGCCATGTTCCTTGATATGCGCCCAGGCTTCAGGTGGCAGGTCCATGGCCTGGCCGATTTCCCAGTCGCTGACCATGGCGCAGAGTTCTTCGGTCGGGCCATCGATAAAGGCCTGTTCTTCTTCGGTCAGGCGGGCCTTGGGATAGGCCAGCAATTTGTCCCAGTCCGGACGGCCACTGAACAGTTCGCCGTCCCACCAGACGGTCCCGGCGTCGATGGCATCGCGCTCGGTTTCGGACATGGGCGGCAACACTTTCTGGAACCAGGCGAACATAGGAGCCGTAAAGAACCTGCGGCGCAGATCCGGCAATGCCAGTGGCAGCAGAACTGCCAGCCAGAGTATCCAGAAAACGGTCAGCAACCAGCCCGGTGCATGGCTGAAAATACCCATCGCCAGCAGGTAGACCGCAACGATGCCCAATGCAGGCAGCGGGTCGGTACGTCGATGGGCCAGCCAGGCAATGCCGACCACCAGAACAACAATCCACAGCAACAGCATAAGTATTCCCCCGTGATGACATTGGCTTCTGGCAAAGGCTGTTCGCCTGGCCGATCTGCGCCGACATCGTTAGTGACCTTTCATGGTCAAGGAAGTTGCGGTGTTCTCAGGTTAGACTGGCGTGCGAACATTTTTCAGAACAATTGCCGAGGGAATGCAATGCTCAAGATCTGGGGACGCAAGAATTCCAGCAACGTGCGCAAGGCACTGTGGATTGCCGAAGAAGTGGGTGTGCCCTATGAAACCCAGGATGCCGGTGGTGCATTCGGGTTGGTGGACGGGGCTGAGTACCGAGCCAGGAATCCCAATGGCCGTATTCCCATGATCGAAGACGGCGATTTCGTGCTCTGGGAGTCCAATGCCATCGTGCGTTATCTGGCCGCTCTGCATGCGTGCGGCACGCCTTTGTATCCAGACGACCTCAAGGCCCGTGCCCAGGCCGATAAATGGATGGACTGGACCACGTCGACCATTGCTGCTCCTTTCAGCCCGGTGTTCTGGGGTGTGGTTCGCACACCCGCCGAAAAACAGGACTGGGACAAGATCAAGGAAGGTATCCAGACCCTGCACAGCCTGTTGAAAGTCGCTGACGACGCGCTGTCCCGACAGCCTTACCTGTCTGGCGACGTGTTCGGCATGGGCGATATCCCCTTGGGCTGTTTTGCCTACGGCTGGTTTGAAATGCCGATTGAACGTCCCGAGTTGCCTCACCTCAAAGCCTGGTATGAGCGCCTGAAGACGCGACCGGCTTATCAAAAGGCGGTCATGACACCGTTGACGTAAGTGCAGGGCAGAGTATTGCCCCACTGTTAATAGTGACTATCAATGGATGTATCTGTACTTGTGCGACGCAGCCAAGCAACATGGCCGGGCTGCGCTAACTTGTAAGCAGCTATTTCAAGCGACAATCTTTTTCTTTTCCCCTGATTGGTGTGTTTTTCGATATGAGTTCTGCTCTGTCCATCCGGCAGCTAACCAAAACCTACGGCAACGGTTTCCAGGCCCTGAGTGGTATTGATCTGGACGTCGCCGAAGGTGATTTCTTCGCCTTGCTCGGCCCCAACGGTGCCGGCAAATCCACAACCATCGGGATTATCTCGACCCTGGTCAACAAGACCAGTGGCACCGTGAATATCTTCGGTCATGACCTGGATCGCGAGCCTGCCGCACTCAAGCGTTCCATCGGCGTGGTGCCTCAGGAATTCAACTTCAACCAGTTTGAAAAGACCTTCGATATCGTCGTGACCCAGGCCGGTTATTACGGCATCCCGATGAAAGTTGCCAAGGAGCGTGCCGAGCAGTACCTGACTCAGTTGGGGCTGTGGGACAAGCGTGACGTGCCTTCGCGTTCGTTGTCCGGTGGCATGAAACGTCGCCTGATGATTGCCCGTGCGCTGATCCACGAGCCGCGCCTGTTGATCCTCGATGAGCCGACGGCGGGTGTGGATATCGAACTGCGTCGTTCGATGTGGACCTTTCTCACCGAGCTGAACCAGAAAGGCATCACCATCATCCTCACCACTCACTACCTGGAAGAGGCTGAACAGCTGTGCCGCAACATCGGCATCATCGACCATGGTGTGATCGTGCAGAACATGGGTATGAAGCAGTTGCTCAACACGTTGACTGTCGAGACTTTTGTGCTGGACCTGAAGAATGCCTACCAGACTGCGCCGCAACTGATCGGTTATCCCTGCAAGCTGCTGGACAGCCACACTCTGGAAGTTCAGGTGGACAAGAGCGTTGGTATCACTGCCTTGTTCAGCCAACTGGCCCTGCAGAATATTGAAGTGCTGAGCCTGCGTAACAAATCCAACCGTCTCGAGGAACTGTTTGTGTCTCTGGTGGAAAAAAATCTGGCGAAGGTGGCTCTATGACCGGCCAGAACGGTGAATTCCGTCCCAACATGGTTGCCCTGAACACCATCGTCTATCGCGAAGTCCGACGCTTCATGCGGATCTGGCCACAGACCTTGCTGCCGCCAGCGATCACCATGGTTTTGTACTTCGTGATCTTTGGTAACCTGATCGGCCGGCAGATCGGCGATATGGGCGGCTTCACGTACATGCAGTACATCGTGCCCGGCCTGATCATGATGTCGGTGATCACCAACTCCTATGGCAACGTGGTATCGAGCTTCTTTGGTGCCAAGTTCCAGCACTCCATCGAAGAACTGATGGTTTCGCCGGTTTCCCCGCATACCATTCTGGTGGGTTACACCCTGGGTGGCGTATTGCGCGGCCTGATGGTCGGCCTGATCGTGACATTGCTGTCGATGTTCTTCACCGACCTGCAGGTGCATCACCTGGGCGTGACGGTTATCGTGGTGGTACTGACGGCGACCATTTTCTCGCTGCTGGGCTTCATCAACGCAGTCTTTGCACGTAACTTCGACGATATCTCGATTATCCCGACATTCGTGCTGACGCCTTTGACCTACCTGGGCGGCGTGTTCTACTCCATCAGCCTGCTGCCGCCGTTCTGGCAGACCGTCTCGCTGGCCAACCCGGTCCTGCATATGGTCAATGCCTTCCGCTACGGGATCCTGGGGGTTTCCGATATCCGGATCAGCATTGCCCTGGCCTTTATGATCGTGGCGACCTTTGTGCTGTATATCGGCTGCGTACGCTTGCTGGTGAGCGGGCGCGGGATGCGGCAGTAACCTTTTTTCACATGTGTATTTTCTCTGTGGGAGCGGATTCATTCGCGAACAAATCCGCTCCTATGCACATTGGGTGCCGCTAAAGAACAAAACCGGTAACACTCCATCCCGCCCATTTTTGTCTGTTGCGCTCATCCTTGAGGCCTTACCGCTTTGAGGGATGTTCATGCGCACAGGGATGATCGCGCTTGCTCTGGGTCTGTTGGCCCTGCGTTTTTTGCCCACGTTGCCTCCGCTATGGCTATTGCTGCTGATGCCGGTTGTCGCGTTGATGCTGTTGCCGTTTCGCACTTATCCACTGGCACTTTTTCTGTTTGGACTCACCTGGGCCTGCGTGTCGGCGCAGTCGGCGCTGGACGATCGTCTGTTGCCGCGCCTCGACGGGCAGACCTTGTGGCTGCAAGGCAAGGTGGTCGGTTTGCCAAGTGCTGCCGAAGGCGTGGTGCGTTTCGAGCTGGAGGATGCAACATCACGGCGGGCCAGGTTGCCGCAACTGATTCGTGTGGCCTGGTATGGCGGCCCCGAAGTGCGAAGCGGCGAGCACTGGAAACTGGCCGTCAAGCTCAAGCGGCCGGCCGGGCTGGTCAATCCCGATGCGTTCGATTACCAGGCCTGGTTGTTGGCCCAACGCATTGGCGCTACCGGCACGGTGGTGGACGGGCAGTTGCTGACGCCCGCTCGTGCTGCATGGCGTGACGGGATTCGACAACGCTTGCTGGCGGTCGAGGCCCATGGCCGTGAAGGCGGGCTGGCGGCACTGGTGCTGGGCGATGGCTCGGGCCTCTCGACTTCCGACTGGCAAGTGTTGCAGGACACCGGCACCGTGCACTTGCTGGTGATATCCGGCCAGCACATCGGTCTGTTGGCCGGTGTGGTCTATTTGCTGGTCGCGGGGCTGGCTCGCCGGGGATTATGGCCGCGCTTTCTGCCCTGGCTGCCGTGGGCCTGCGGTCTGGCATTCGGGGCTGCGCTGGGATATGGCCTGCTGGCCGGGTTCGATGTGCCTGTACGTCGGGCCTGTGTGATGGTTGCAATGGTGCTGCTCTGGCGTTTGCGCTTTCGGCATCTCGGGCTGCTGTTGCCACTGCTGATGTCGCTCAATCTGGTCCTGATCTTCGAGCCTCTGGTGAGTTTGCAACCGGGCTTCTGGCTGTCGTTTTCGGCGGTGGCGATTCTGATCCTGATCTTTGGTGGGCGTCTCGGGGCCTGGGGCTGGTGGCAGAGCTGGACGCGGGCTCAATGGTTGATCGCCATTGGTCTTCTGCCGATGCTGCTGGCCTTGAACCTGCCGGTCAGCATCAGTGGTCCGCTGGCCAATCTGCTGGCGGTGCCCTGGGTCAGCCTGATCGTATTGCCTCCTGCATTGCTCGGAACGCTCCTGTTGCCCATCCCCGTGATTGGCGAAGGTCTGCTCTGGCTGGCCGGTGCTGGGCTGGAAGGCTTGTTCGTTGTTCTGGGCTGGATTGCCGATATCCGGCCTGCCTGGCTGCCAAGCACAGTGCCAGTCTGGGCCTGGGCCATGAGCCTGCTGGGCGCTCTGCTTCTATTGATGCCCCATGGCATGCCCATGCGTCTGCTGGGTTGGCCGCTGTTATTGCTGTGCGTTTTCCCGCCGCTCAAACCGGTGCCTCATGGGCAGGTCGACGTGCTGCAACTGGATGTCGGGCAAGGGTTGGCGATTCTCTTGCGCACCCGTCATCACACGCTGCTGTATGACGCCGGGCCGCGTTTCGGGGAGTTCGATATCGGCCAGCGGGTGGTACTGCCTGCCATTCGCAAGGCTGGCGTGCGCACGCTGGACCTGATGGTGCTCAGCCATGCCGATTCCGATCATGCGGGCGGCGCGCTTGCGGTCCATCGGGCGATGCCGGTTCTGCGGGTCCTGGGCGGTGAGCTGGCAAGGCTCGATCCTCGACTCGATGCCCAACTGTGTCGCAACGATGAAACCTGGGAGTGGGATGGTGTGCGTTTTGCGACCTGGCGTTGGGCGCAGGCCGAGGAGGGCAATCAGTCGTCCTGCATGTTGAGTGTCGAGGCCAATGATGAGCGACTGCTGCTGACCGGGGATATCGATGTGCAGGCCGAGCAGGCTGCGCTGAACAGTGATTTCGATCTGCGCGCCCACTGGTTGCAGGCGCCCCATCATGGCAGCCGGACCTCTTCCTCCAAGCTGTTCCTGCGCGCCGTGGCGCCGGTGGGCGTGCTGATTTCCCGTGGACGCAACAATGCCTTCGGCCATCCTCATCCACTGGTGATGGCACGTTATCGGTGGCACGGGATCAAGAGCTACGACAGCGCCGAACTGGGTGCTGTCGGGCTGCAACTGGGGACTTTCGGCCAACCCCGGGCAGAGCGGGGCGAGCAGCGCTTCTGGCGTGACTGAATGTGCGGATGTTCATCTCGGGCTTCGGACAGCCGCCGAGCCTATGTTAGAGTGGCGCCAATTTTTCAGGGAGTGGTCATTGTGTGGGAACTGGTCAAATCTGGCGGCTGGATGATGTTGCCGATCATTTTGAGTTCCATCGCCGCTGCCGGCATCATCATTGAGCGTCTATGGACCTTGCGTGCCAGCCGCATAACGCCGCCGCACCTGCTGGGGCAGGTCTGGCAATGGATTCAGGAAAAGAAACTCGACAGCGAAAAGCTCAAGCTGCTGCGCACCGACTCGCCACTGGGTGAAATACTTGCGGCGGGGCTGGCCAACTCCAAGCATGGTCGCGAGATCATGAAAGAGTGCATCGAAGAAGCCGCCGCACGGGTCATCCATGATCTGGAGCGCTACCTCAGCGCCCTGGGTTCCATCGCCGCCATGGCTCCCCTGTTGGGTCTGCTGGGTACGGTGCTGGGCATGATCGATATCTTTGGTTCGTTCAACAGCTCGGGTGCCACGGCCAATGCCGGTGCGCTGGCGGGCGGTATTTCCAAGGCGCTGATCTGTACGGCATCTGGCCTGATCGTCGCGATTCCGGCGATTTTCTTCCATCGCTTCCTGCAAAGCCGTGTCGATGAGCTGGTGGTCGGTATGGAGCAACAGGCCATTCGTCTGGTGGAAGTGGTGCAGGGCGATCGTGATGTCGATCTGGTGGATGCGCCGGTCGATCTGAAATCCCTGGCCCGCACCGGGGGCAAGAAGAAGTGAAATTTCGCCGTCGCAAGCCACGGGAGACCATCGACATCAACCTCGTGTCGTTGATCGACGTGGTGTTTATCCTGCTGCTGTTTTTCATTGTCACCACGACATTCACCCGTGAAACCCAGCTGCGCGTGGATCTGCCACAGGCGGTGACCGGCACTCCGGATACCGAGGCCAACCTCAAGCATCTGGACATCGCCATCAATGCCGACGGTCTGTTTTCCCTGAACAACCAGTTGCTGCCGAAAAACGATCTGGCGACCCTGATCGAAGCACTGCAACGCGAGTCGGCAGGCGACACCAGCCTGCCGCTGTCGATCAGTGCCGATGGCAAGACTCCCCACCAATCGGTCATTACGGCCATGGACGCCGCGGGCAAGCTGGGTTTCAGCCATCTGCGCATGACCACGGTCGAGGCCAACCAGGCTAACTGATGGCACTTACCGATCGTTTGCTTGACGCCTGGTACAAAGGCCATCCGGCGCTTGCGCTGTTGCGTCCCCTTGAAAGTCTTTACCGGCGTGTCGTGAACGGCAAGCGTGAGCGTTTCCTGGCCGGTGAGGGCGAGATCTACCGGGCACTGGTGCCGGTCGTGGTAGTGGGCAACATTACCGTGGGCGGCACTGGCAAGACGCCGCTGATCCTGTGGATGATCGAACACTGCCGCAGTCGCGGGCTGCGGGTTGGTGTGGTCAGCCGTGGCTACGGTGCCAAGCCGCCGAGTCTGCCTTGGCGGGTCTTGCCAGAGCAGAGCGCCGACGAGGCGGGCGACGAACCGCTGTTGATCGTGCAGCGTTGCGGCGTGCCGCTGATGATCGACCCTGATCGCAGCCGTGCCGTGCGCGCCTTGCTGGCTGCCGAACCGCTGGATCTGATCCTCAGCGATGACGGTTTGCAGCACTATCGTCTGGCCCGTGATCTTGAGCTGGTGCTGATCGATGCAGCGCGTGGGCTGGGCAACCGTCGCTGCCTGCCCGCTGGGCCCTTGCGCGAGCCGGTTGAACGACTCAACAGTATCGATGCCTTGCTCTACAACGGTGCTCTTGAAGATCGCGACGATGGTTATGGCTTTGTGCTCAAGCCTTCGGCCCTGATCAACCTGCGCAGCGGCGAGCGTCAGCCAGTGGATTATTTTCCGCCCGGTCAGGCATTGCATGCCGTGGCCGGTATCGGTAACCCGCAACGTTTCTTCAATACCCTCGAAGGATTACACTGGCGGCCCGTACCCCACGCTTTTGCCGACCATGCGGTTTACAGCGCTCAGACGCTCACTTTCACGCCATCGCTGCCCGTGGTCATGACCGAGAAGGATGCCGTGAAATGCCGGGCCTTCGCCGCCGATGACTGGTGGTATCTGGCAGTGGATGCGGTGCCGGGCGCTGCTTTCGTCAACTGGTTCGATGAGCAACTGACACGTCTTTTTCCCTAATTGCTTCAGGAGTCTCCATGGACACCAAACTGCTCGATATCCTCGCTTGCCCGATCAGCAAGGGACCGCTGAAGCTCAGCGCCGACAAGACCGAACTGATCAGCAAAGGCGCAGGCCTTGCCTACCCGATTCGTGATGGCATCCCGGTGATGCTGGAAACCGAAGCGCGCACCCTGACGGCCGAAGAGCGCCTGGATAAATGACAACGGCTTTCACGGTGGTCATCCCGGCACGTTTCGGCTCCAGCCGCTTTCCCGGCAAACCCCTGAAAACCATTGCGGGCAAGCCGATGATCCAGCATGTCTGGGAACAGGCCTGCAAAAGCAGTGCTGAACGTGTCGTGGTGGCCACCGATGACGGACGTATTTTTGAAGCCTGTCAGGCATTCGGTGCTCAAGTCCTGATGACACGTGACGATCACAACTCCGGTACCGACCGTCTGGCCGAAGTGGCCGAGCAGTTGGGGCTGGCGGCTGATGCCATTGTGGTCAATGTCCAGGGTGACGAGCCGATGATCCCGCCTGCGGTCATCGATCAGGTAGCGGCCAATCTTGCGGCGCACCCTGAAGCGGGGATTTCGACCCTGGCCGAGCCCGTGGACGATGTCGCTGCACTGTTCAATCCGAATGTGGTCAAGGTGGTCGCAGATGTAAACGGCCTGGCCCTGACGTTCAGCAGGGCGCCATTGCCCTGGGCGCGTGATGCTCTGGCCAGCAGCCGGGAGGTATTGCCTGAAGGTGTGCCTTATCGCCGACATATCGGCATCTATGCCTACCGTGCCGGTTTCCTGCATGACTTCGTCAGTTGGGGGCCGTGCTGGCTGGAAAACACCGAAAGCCTGGAGCAGTTGCGAGCGCTCTGGAATGGCGTGCGCATTCATGTGGCCGATGCCGTGGAAACGCCGCCTGCCGGTGTCGATACGCCAGAAGACCTGGAGCGTGTAAGGCGCTTGCTGGAGATTTGATGTCAGTCTGTCTTGTTCAATCGAAGGTAACCCCATGACCTTGCAGGTGCAGTCCGGGGTTTCCCTCAAACCCTTCAATACCTTTGGCGTTGATGTACAGGCGCAACTCTTCGCCGAGGCCCGTGACGATCAGGAAGTACGTCAGGCCCTGGCCTACAGCGCCGGGCATGATGTGCCTCTGCTGGTGATTGGCGGTGGCAGCAACCTGTTGCTGACCGACGACGTCCGGGCGCTGGTGCTGCGTATGGCCAGTCGCGGGATTCGCGTCATCAAGGAAGATTGCGCTCAGGGCATTATCGAAGCGGAGGCGGGCGAGCCCTGGCATCCATTCGTGCAGTCATGCCTGCAACTGGGTTTTTCTGGCCTGGAAAACCTGAGCCTGATTCCCGGTACGGTGGGTGCTGCCCCGATGCAGAACATCGGTGCCTATGGCGTCGAGATCAAGGATGTTTTCCATAGCCTGACGGCGCTGGATCGCCAGAGCGGCGAGTTGTGCGAGTTTTCCCTGGAAGACTGCCGGTTCGGTTACCGCGACAGCGTATTCAAGCAACAGCCTGATCGCTGGCTGATTCTGCGGGTGCGCTTTACCTTGCAGCGTGCGCCTTCCCTGCATCTGGAGTACGGGCCGGTTCGCCAGCGCCTGGACGATATGGGGATCAAGGAGCCGACTCCTTTTGATGTCAGTCGTGCCATCTGTGAGATCCGCAGTGAAAAACTGCCTGATCCTGCGGTGCTGGGTAATGCCGGTAGTTTCTTCAAGAACCCGCTCGTGACGGCCGGGCAGAGCGAAGCCATCAAGCGCAACTATCCGGGCGTGGTGGGTTATCCCCAGGCCGATGGTCGCGTGAAACTGGCGGCTGGCTGGTTGATCGAGCAGGCTGGCTGGAAGGGGTTTCGTGAAGGTGATGCTGGCGTGCATGCGCTTCAGTCGCTGGTGCTGGTCAATCATGGACAGGCCACAGGGCTGCAATTGCTGAGCCTTGCCCGTCGCATTCAGGCGGACATTGTCGAGCGTTTTGGCGTGGAGCTGGAGATGGAGCCCAATCTGTATTGAGGCTGTGCTTCCGCAAGAGCGTGCTGCGCTGAAGCGGCAGATACAAAAAAGCCCTACCTGCTCACACAGGTAGGGCTTTTTCATGGGAGAGGATCAGACGAGCGGTTTAGGCTCGGTCTTTTCCTCGGCTTGAGGCTGTTGCTGTGCAGCAACGGCTTCTTCAGCCTTTTCTTCGGTTGCCGCCTGGGCAGGTGCAGCAGCCTGTTCGGCTTCCTGGCGACGACGCTCTTCTTCCTCGCGCTTGCGGCGACGAACTTCGCGTGGATCGTTCGGTGCGCGACCATTGCTGCTGACCGGCAGGGCTGGAGTTTCAGCGACTACGGCAGGAGCAGGCTCTGCTTGCTGTGCCGGTTCTGGCTCCACGGCCTGTGGTGCTGCATAAGGAGCGGGCTCCTCCTGAACAAGCACAGGCTCGGCGGCTGGTGCAGGCACTGGCAGCTCGGCGGATTCGGTCGCGGGTACTTCTGCCGGAGCAGGCGCTTCTACCGCAACTTCCGGGGTCGGCTCTGGTGTCGGCGTGAACGGCACGACATTTTCAGCCTTTGGCGCTTCAAACAGTTCAGCCTGGGCCGCACGTACCGGGGCTTCGACTGCTGCTGGTTGCACTTCGACTTCTGGCGCGGCTTCGGCTTTTACAGCAGTTTCGGCAACAGGTGCTTCAACGGCCGGGGCCTCTACCACCTGAGCTTCGACTGGCTGGGCTTCTGCAGCAGGTGCTTCGACAACAGGCGCCGGTGTTTCTTCGGCAGTTGTCTCAGCAGGTGTTTCAGTTGCTGCGTTGGCAATTTCTGCCTGGCGGTTGGCTTGCGCCTCGGCCGGAGCACTGATTACGCCAGCAGCGACCGCAGCAGTCACGACCTGATCAGCATCGTCATTGCCTTCGTTTTCTTCGGAGCCTTCGATCACATTGCCGTTTGCGTCACGCTGACGCTCACGACGGTTGCTGCGACGGCGCTGACCGCGGGAGCGACGACGAGGGCGTTCGCCTTCGCTGCCTTCCTGGTTGTCTTCGCTGGCCAGTTCTTCGTTGTTCAGCAACTCTTCTTCGCTGACCGCTGTTGCGGCCTGCTCTTCGCGTGGCTGACGCTCTTCACGAGGCTGACGTGGCTGGCGTTCTTCACGTGGAGCGCGCTCAGGGCGTTCTTCACGGGCGGCTGCTGGCGCTGCATCCAGAGGTTCACGCAGTTCGCGTACAGGGCGGTCTTCACGTGCTTCGCGTGGCTTGCGCTCGCGAGGTGCGCGTTCTTCGCGTGGTGCGCGAGCCGGACGCTCTTCGCGTGGAGCCGAATCGTCACGGACTTCACGAGGTTCGCGTGGAGCGCGTTCTTCACGAGGGGCACGCTCTTCGCGTGGGGCGCGCTCGGCACGCTCTTCACGTGGCGCACGTTCTTCACGCGGCTTGCGCTCTTCGTCACGACGGTTGCTGCGGCCACGGCTCTGTTGACGACCGTTGCGACGCTCTTCGTTGCGGGCAGGGCGCTCGGCGGCCGGTTTTTCCACGACAACCGGTGCAGCAGGCTCTTCCTTGGTCGCGAACAGGCTCACCAGGGATTTCACCAGGCCCTTGAACAGGCTTGGCTCGTGAGCGACAGGTGTTGCAACCGGAGCGGCAGCCTGGGCTGGAACCGGTGCGTTGGCGCGGGCTGGTGCAGTCTTGACCGCCGCTTCCTGGCGAACCAGGGTGCGGGTGGCAGCAGCTTGTGGTGCAACATCTTCCACTTCGGCAGCGGCAGCGGCGATTTCGTAGCTGGTCTGGTTGTTGTGGGCTTCCGGGCTGTCATCGCGCAAACGCTGGACTTCGAAGTGCGGCGTTTCCAGATGATCGTTCGGCAGGATGATGATGCGGGCGCGAGTGCGCAGCTCGATCTTGGTGATCGAGTTGCGTTTTTCGTTGAGCAGGAATGCGGCGACCGGGATCGGCACCTGGGCGCGTACTTCGGCAGTACGGTCTTTCAGGGCTTCTTCTTCGATCAGGCGCAGGATAGCCAGCGACAGGGACTCGACGTCACGGATGATGCCGGTACCGTTGCAACGCGGGCAGACGATGCCGCTGCTTTCACCCAGGGAAGGGCGCAGGCGCTGACGGGACATTTCCAGCAGACCGAAGCGCGAGATGCGACCGACCTGAACGCGGGCGCGGTCGGCTTCCAGGCTTTCGCGGACTTTCTCTTCCACGGCGCGCTGGTTCTTGGCAGGGGTCATGTCGATGAAGTCGATGACGATCAGGCCGCCGATGTCGCGCAGGCGCAACTGACGGGCGATTTCTTCGGCTGCTTCGAGGTTGGTCTGCAGGGCGGTTTCTTCGATGTCGCTGCCTTTGGTGGCGCGCGCCGAGTTGATGTCGATGGACACCAGGGCTTCGGTCGGGTCGATGACGATGGAGCCGCCGGAAGGCAGTTCGACAACGCGCTGGAAGGCAGTTTCGATCTGGCTTTCGATCTGGAAGCGGTTGAACAGCGGAACGCTGTCTTCATACAGCTTGATCTTGCTGGCGTACTGCGGCATCACCTGGCGGATGAAGGTCAGGGCTTCTTCCTGGGCTTCGATGCTGTCGATCAGGACTTCACCGATGTCCTGGCGCAGGTAGTCGCGGATGGCGCGGATGATGACGTTGCTTTCCTGGTAGATCAGGAATGGCGCGGCACGATCCAGGGACGCTTCCTTGATGGCGGTCCAGAGTTGCAGCAGGTAGTCGAGGTCCCACTGCATTTCTTCGCTGCTGCGGCCGAGGCCGGCAGTGCGAACGATCAGGCCCATGTCGGCCGGTGCGATCAAACCATTGAGGGCTTCACGCAGTTCGTTGCGCTCTTCGCCTTCGATGCGGCGCGAAATGCCACCGGCACGCGGGTTGTTGGGCATCAGGACCAGATAACGGCCAGCCAGGCTGATGAAGGTGGTCAGGGCGGCGCCCTTGTTGCCACGCTCTTCCTTTTCGACCTGGACGATGACTTCCTGGCCTTCGCTCAGGACGTCCTTGATGTTCACTCGGCCTTCAGGAGACTTCTTGAAGTATTCGCGGGAGATTTCCTTGAGGGGCAGGAAGCCGTGGCGCTCAGAGCCGAAATCGACAAAGGCAGCCTCCAGGCTTGGCTCGATGCGGGTGATCCGGCCTTTATAGATATTGGCCTTTTTCTGCTCGCGTGCACCGGACTCGATGTCCAGGTCGTAGAGGCGCTGGCCGTCTACCAGAGCAACACGCAACTCTTCGGGTTGAGTTGCGTTAATCAGCATTCTTTTCATGTAGTACCGTCGGTTTCCGGGCTGCCGGAAACGGCGTTCGGCACACACGACTTCTCACGGTCGGTGTCAGGGCGCGTCAAGAGTGTGTGGACACTCCATTGTCTAGCGATGTTCTCGATAAGGAATCGAAGAGTCGCGACGACGTTTCCTGTTTGCTGGGGTGACAAAAGGCACCCTTTACAGCAAAAACTTTGTCAGGAGGAGGAATCGACCATCGGTAGCGGACGAGATGAAGCGTCTAGAACAAGCCTTGTGCTACACAGTCCGATGGTTGTGCATCTCCACCCTACACGTATCCCTGATAATTCGGGTGCTGCCGTGCGCAGAATCCGCAGCGGGTTGGCATTTACCGCGAGCTTCTATGGGAAGTTCGCGCATCATTGCTTGAGGCGTTGTTCCCGAAACATTCGCTCGTAGCGTCTGGAAGCGACTGCACTTTGTGAACTGGCCGTGAATTGTGCGCGCGGAAGGCGAGTGGTTGCTCTGCGATCTGGCGTGTTTCAGGCCTCATGTCACCTGCGCTCGTTACGTTTCCAGCGTGCTCCGTTGTCACCGAACGCCTCGTAGGACGGCCTCCCGTCCTCGTGAATTGCGTTGGTCAGGGCCGGTTGTCAACCGTTTGTCCGCTGTCCGGCCGCTTTTGGCGGCGTTCGCGACTATAGCAGCAATCATTAAGTGCTTCAAATCCATAAAAAATTGTTATGATTTGCCGCATGACGAATATTGCCCCCCCAACCCCCGGCGTTCAGCTGGTAGAGGTTGCCCCGGAACTTGCCGGTCAACGCATCGATAACTTTCTGATCACTTATCTCAAGGGTGTGCCCAAGACCTTGATTTACCGCATTTTGCGCAAAGGCGAAGTGCGTGTGAACAAGGGGCGGATCAAGCCCGAGTACAAGTTGCAGGCGGGCGACATCGTGCGCGTTCCGCCTGTGCGTGTGCCTGAGCGTGATGAGCCGGTACCGGTTGCACAAGGTCTTTTGCAGCGCCTCGAGGCAGCCATTGTCTACGAAGACAAGGCCCTGATCGTGCTCAACAAGCCGGCCGGCATTGCCGTGCATGGCGGCAGCGGCCTGAGTTTCGGTGTCATCGAAGCCTTTCGCCAGTTGCGACCCGATGCCAAGGAGCTGGAGCTTGTGCACAGGCTGGACCGCGACACTTCCGGTCTGCTGATGATCGCCAAGAAGCGCAGCATGTTGCGCCACCTGCATGCCGCCCTGCGCGGCGACGGTGTCGACAAACGCTACATGGCGCTGGTTCGTGGGCACTGGGCGACCGCCCAGAAGCAGGTCAATGCGCCACTGCTCAAAAGCAACCTGCGTTCCGGTGAGCGCATGGTCGAGGTCAATGACGAAGGCAAGGAGGCCCTGACGATTTTCAAGGTCCTGCGCCGTTTCGGTGACTTTGCAACCATGGTCGAGGCCAAGCCTGTCACGGGGCGTACCCACCAGATTCGTGTTCACACATTGCATGCCGGGCATTCGATTGCCGGCGATACCAAGTATGGCGATGAAGATTTCAGTCGCGAGATTCGCGACCTGGGCGGCAAGCGCCTGTTCCTGCATGCCTATATGCTGACCGTGCCATTGCCCGATGGTGGCGAACTGAAGTTGCAAGCCCCGGTCGATGAGATGTGGGCCAAGACCGTGGAGCGTTTGAGTGCGTCGTGATTATGATCTGCTGATTTTCGATTGGGACGGTACGTTGGCCGATTCGGTCGGTCGTATCGTCCAGGCCATGCGTACAGCGGCAGAGCAGGGTGGGATGGAGGTCCGTGACGATCCGGCGATCAAGGGCATTATCGGCCTTGGCTTGCCGGAAGCGATTCGCACGCTGTACCCGCATATCACGCCGAGCGATCTGCTCGAGTTTCGCCAGCGCTATGCCGACAGCTACATGGAAATGGACAGGGTGCCGTCGCCTCTGTTTGAGGGCGTGCGCGAGTCCATCGAGGTCTTTCGCGAGGAGGGCTATCGGATTGCCGTTGCCACGGGCAAGGCGCGTCGCGGTCTTGATCGGGTCCTGAAGTCCAACGACTGGCTGGATTACTTCGATATCACCCGGGCTGCCGATGAAACCGCCAGCAAGCCGGACCCGTTGATGTTGCATGAGATCATGGCTCATTGTGGCGTGGGGCCGGAACGTTCGCTGATGGTGGGTGATTCGTCCTTCGATCTGCTGATGGCGCGCAACGCTGGCATGGATTCGGTGGCAGTCGGTTATGGCGCTCAGTCCATGGCTTCGCTGCGCGAATTTCAGCC
Organism: Pseudomonas sp. Irchel 3A18; assembly: GCF_900187465.1. Classification (NCBI taxonomy): domain Bacteria; kingdom Pseudomonadati; phylum Pseudomonadota; class Gammaproteobacteria; order Pseudomonadales; family Pseudomonadaceae; genus Pseudomonas; species Pseudomonas sp. Irchel 3A18. Next base: position 33,443 of record NZ_FYDI01000004.1, on the reverse strand, counting down.
GCGTCTGTCCATTGAGAGTTTTCCTGAGTTGCGCACCTGGTTGAGTGGGCGTGGCGTTTAGTCTTTGCGGTTGGAGTGAGTGAGATATGTCTGACGAATGGAAAGCGCCTGCCTCGCAAAAAGCGGATGACGCCGCTGGCAAGGAAGATGCAAAAAGCTGGAAGCTGCTGGAAAAGACGCTGCTGGCGGGTGTTCAGGAGCAGCGTCGAGCGCGCCGCTGGGGCATCTTCTTCAAGTTTCTGACCTTTGCCTATCTGTTCACCATGTTGCTGCTGTTCACGCCGCTCATGGATATGGAAAAGAGCGCTTCGCGTGGGGCAAGTCACACCGCGTTGATCGAAGTGCAGGGCATGATTGCGGACAAGGAATCGGCCAGTGCCGACAATATTGTCGGCAGTCTGCGCACCGCTTTCGAGGATGCGAAGACCAAGGGCGTGATCCTGCGTATCAATAGCCCTGGCGGCAGCCCTGTTCAGTCGGGCTATGTCTACGATGAAATCCGTCGCCTGCGTGCCGAGAAGCCGAATATCAAGGTGTATGCGGTCATTACCGATCTGGGCGCTTCGGGTGCCTATTACATTGCCAGTGCCGCTGACCAGATTTACGCCGACAAGGCCAGTCTGGTGGGCTCCATTGGTGTGACGGCAGCCGGTTTCGGTTTTGTCGGGATCATGGAAAAGCTGGGTGTGGATCGTCGGACCTATACCTCGGGCGAGCACAAGGCATTTCTTGACCCGTTCCAGCCGCAGAAGGCTGACGAAACGCAGTTCTGGCAGAGCGTGCTGGATACGACGCATCGTCAGTTCATCGCCAGCGTCAAGCAGGGGCGTGGTGATCGCCTGAAGGACAAGGAGCATCCCGAGTTGTTCTCGGGGCTGGTCTGGACTGGCGAGCAGGCTCTGGCGCTGGGTCTGATCGACGGCCTGGGCAGTTCGAGCTATGTGGCGCGTGAAGTGATTGGTGAGAAAGAGATCGTCGACTACACCATTCAGGGGTCGCCTTTTGACCGGTTCTCCAAGAAGCTGGGCGCCAGTATCGCGGAGCGGATTGCAATGTGGGCCGGTTTCAACGGGCCGACGTTGCGCTGATCCCTGATGTGCCAGACAGCCCGACCAATGGTCGGGTTGTCTGTTTCTGGTATCAGGGAATGCTCACGCCTTCATTTATAAGCATGTCCACCAGACGAATCAGTGGCAGGCCGATCAGGCTGGTGGCGTCGCTGCCTTCGGTGCTGCGAAACAGGCTCACCCCAAGCCCTTCGGCCTTGAAGCTGCCTGCGCAGTCGAAAGGTTGTTCGGCGTGCAGATAGCGCTCGATGCTGGTCTGGTCCAGGTTGCGCATGTGGACGCTGAATGGCACGTAGTCGATCTGGCAGTGGCCGGTTCTGCTATTGAGCAGGGCCAGGCCTGTGAGAAAGGTGACGGTGGTGCCGCTGGCGGCTGACAGTTGTTCCAGGGCGCGCTCGAAGGTGTGAGGCTTGCCCAGAATCTGGTCGCCGAGTACGGCAACCTGGTCGGAGCCGATGATCAGGTGGTCCTGATATTCGCTGGCCAGTGCCTGTGCCTTTTTCCGGGCGAGACGCTGTACAAGGTCGATTGCGCTCTCTTCGGGATGACGGCTTTCGTCGATATCCGGTGATTTGCAGGCGAATGGCAGGCGCAGGCGACCCAGCAGTTCGCGACGATAAGGGGAGCTGGAGGCGAGAAGCAGGGATGGCATACGGTTCTCCTTGGGCTGAGTGCCAATTCTAATGAGAGGCCTGAGTTGCGAACAGGCCTGAATTTCCTTTGACATGCCAAGGGGGCATCCCTAGAATGCTGCGCCTATGTTGAATGACCCGATTCCACCTCACGTTGACCCGCGCAAATTGGCTGATCGTGGCACTACCCTTCAAGGTGAAGTGCTTCTGGCCGATTTGGAGAGACTCTGCGACCCGCTTTCCGACAATGTCGGTACGGTGCAGGCTAAATTCGTTTTTGAGCGTGACGAGCGCCGGTCTGTGGTTATCCACAGTTCCATCGACGTCTCGGTCAAGATGGTTTGCCAGCGTTGTCTTGAGCTGGTCACCCTGCCGATCCACAGCGAGTGCAGTTACGCTGTGGTGAAGGAGGGTGCGAATACCCAGTCGTTACCGAAAGGTTATGACGTGCTGGAACTGGGCGAAGATCCATTGGATCTGCTGGCATTGATCGAGGAGGAGCTTTTGCTCGCCTTGCCGATTGTGCCTGCTCATCATCCGGAAGAATGCCAGCAACCGGCGGGTCTCGATGAGCCCGAACCGAGCGTGGACGAGGTAACGCGGTCCAACCCGTTCAGTGTATTGGCGCAGTTAAAGCGTGACCCAAACGTTTAGGAGTTAATCATTATGGCTGTTCAGCAGAACAAAAAATCCCGCTCTGCCCGTGACATGCGTCGTTCGCACGACGCTCTTGAGGCAAGCACTCTGTCCGTAGAAAAGACCACTGGTGAAGTTCACCTGCGTCACCACGTATCGCCAGAAGGCGTATACCGTGGCCGTAAAGTGATCGACAAGGGCGCTGACGAGTAATTTCTTGTCCGCTCCGATCATTGCGATCGACGCAATGGGCGGGGACTTCGGTCCCCGCAACATTGTTCAGGCAAGCCTCGCGTGTCTGACTGCTACGCCCTCGCTTCATCTGGCCCTTGTCGGCCAAGCTCCCTTGATTGAAGAACTGATCGCCCGCCATTCCGGTGTGGATCGCTCGCGCCTGCATATTGTTCATGCAAGTGAAGTGGTCACCATGGATGAGCGTCCGTCCCAGGCATTGCGTGGCAAGCCTGATTCCTCGATGCGCGTGGCGCTCGGGCTTGTGGCTGACGGTCAGGCTCAGGCCTGTGTCAGTGCGGGCAATACCGGTGCATTGATGGCGCTGTCGCGTCTTGTGCTCAAGACCTTGCCGGGTATCGACAGGCCGGCAATGGTCGCCGCCATTCCCACGCGCAGCGGCTATTGTCAGTTACTGGACCTTGGGGCCAACGTCGATTGTTCGGCTGAGGCTCTTTATCAGTTCGCAGTCATGGGGGCAGTCACGGCGGAGGCGCTCGGGGTTGCAAGCCCCAGGGTTGCCTTGCTCAATGTCGGCACCGAGGACATCAAGGGCAATCAGCAGGTGAAGCAGGCTGCCGTCTTGTTGCAGGCAGCCAGAGGGATCAACTACATCGGTTTCGTCGAGGGCGATGGCCTGTATCGCGGCGAGGCGGATGTGGTGGTCTGTGACGGCTTTGTCGGCAATGTGCTGCTCAAGTCCAGCGAAGGGCTGGCGACCATGATTGTGGCGCGAATGGATGAGCTGTTCAGGCGCAGCCTGATGGCCAAGGCGGTCGGGGTTCTGGCGATGCCTTTATTGAAGCGTCTGCAGGCCGAGCTTGCGCCTGCAAGGCACAACGGCGCAAGCCTGCTGGGTTTGCAGGGCATTGTGGTCAAGAGTCATGGTTCGGCGAGCGCCCAGGGGTTCGAGAGTGCGATCCAGCGGGCGCTGATCGAGGTTCGGGAAAACCTGCCGCAACGCCTGCGCGGGCGGCTTGAAGTGTTACTGCAAAGTAGTGATTCCTGAAAATGTGACGCAATTGACTGGCCAGTCATCCAAACGTGCAGTCATGCAAATTTGAATTCCTGCGTTCGGCATGCCCGGACGCCTATTTTTCGGCGACAACAATTCAGGGGCCTGTTACATGTCTGCATCCCTCGCATTCGTCTTTCCGGGTCAAGGATCGCAATCGCTCGGCATGCTCGCCGAGCAGGGCGCACAGCATCCGTTGATCCTCGACACTTTTGAACAGGCATCCGATGCCCTGGGCTATGACCTCTGGGCGCTGACCCAGCAAGGTCCGGTCGAGTCGCTTAACCAGACCGACAAGACCCAGCCTGCCATCCTGACGGCGTCCATTGCCCTGTGGCATGTGTGGCTGGCCGAAGGTGGTGCGGTTCCGGCGTTCGTGGCCGGTCACAGCCTGGGCGAATACAGTGCACTGGTTGCTGCCCAGAGCCTCAGTCTTGCCGATGCGGTCAAGCTGGTGGAGCGTCGCGGTCAACTGATGCAGGAAGCGGTTCCGGCCGGTCAGGGCGGCATGGCTGCCATCCTGGGGCTGGACGATGCCGATGTTATCGCGGCTTGCGCCGAAGCTGCGCAGGGCGAAGTGGTCAGCGCCGTGAATTTCAACTCGCCGGGCCAGGTCGTCATTGCCGGTGCCGCCGAGGCGGTGAAGCGCGCAATGGAGCTGTGCAAGGCCCGTGGCGCAAAACGTGCATTGCCTTTGCCGGTCAGCGTTCCTTCCCACTGTGAGCTGATGCGTCCGGCGGCCGAGCGCTTTGCCGAGTCCATCGAGGCTATCGAGTGGCAAGCGCCTGTCATCTCTCTGGTGCAGAATGTCAGCGCCGCTGCCGTGAACGATCTGGCTACGCTCAAGCGTGATCTGCTGGAGCAGTTGTACAAGCCGGTACGCTGGGTGGAATCCATCCAGAGCCTGGCGAACCATGGTGCGACCCAGTTGGTGGAATGTGGGCCGGGCAAGGTGTTGGCTGGTCTGAACAAGCGTTGCGCCGAAGGCGTGATTACCTACAACCTGGATACCCCGGACGCCTTTGCCGCCGCTCGTGCGGCACTGGCCTGATTAGGAGAAGCTTGCATGAGCCTGCAAGGTAAAGTTGCACTGGTGACTGGTGCCAGTCGTGGAATTGGTCAAGCCATTGCCCTGGAATTGGGCCGCAATGGTGCAGTCGTTGTGGGTACCGCGACCTCTGAGTCCGGTGCCGAGCGCATCTCTGCTACATTCAAGGAAAACGGCATCGAAGGCTTCGGCCTGGCGCTGGATGTGTGCAATGCCGAGTCCGTGGATTCGGTGCTGTCCACCATTCAGGAGCGTGTCGGTGCGCCGCTGATTCTGGTGAACAATGCCGGTATTACCCGGGACAACCTGATGATGCGCATGAAAGATGACGAATGGCATGATGTAGTAAACACCAACCTGAACAGTCTGTTCCGCCTGTCCAAGGGCGTATTGCGTGGCATGACCAAGGCTCGTTGGGGTCGTATCATCAGCATTGGTTCGGTTGTCGGTGCCATGGGCAACGCAGGTCAAGTAAACTACGCATCTGCCAAGGCCGGTCTGGAAGGTTTCAGCCGTGCACTGGCTCGTGAAGTCGGTTCCCGTGCCGTGACCGTTAACTCGGTGGCACCAGGCTTCATCGATACGGACATGACGCGCGAGCTGCCTGAAGCTCAGCGTCAATCCCTGATCACTCAGATCCCTCTGGGGCGTCTGGGTCAGGCTGAAGAGATTGCACATGTTGTCGCTTTTCTTGCGTCGGAAGGCGCAGGCTACGTTACCGGGGCTACAATCCCGGTCAACGGCGGGATGTACATGAGCTAAGAGTGGATGTTCGTTTCAAAAAGTGTCATGCGAGCTGTCTAAAATCCGTTGTAAAACTGCAATCTACAAATAGGCAATTGGCGGGTGAGGTTCGGTGGAGGAGCGTGAAGCTTGAAATCATCAAAACCTCTTCTATACACTTACCCTCTGGCCAGATGCCTGAATATTTTCACTAGGAGTTAAAACTAGGTATGAGCACCATCGAAGAGCGCGTCAAGAAAATCGTTGCCGAGCAACTTGGCGTCAAGGAAGAAGAAGTCGTTAACACCGCTTCCTTTGTTGAAGACCTGGGTGCTGACTCCCTGGACACCGTTGAGCTGGTAATGGCTCTGGAAGAGGAATTCGAGACCGAAATCCCTGACGAAGAAGCGGAAAAGATCACCACCGTTCAAGCTGCTATCGATTACGTCAACAGCCACCAGGCTTAAGACTTTGTAATCGTTGTTGCTGTGATGTGAAAACCGCACTGCTCTTACCGGCGTGCGGTTTTTTCTTTGAAAAAGCGATGTTTTGTCAACAATAGAGAAGGAGAGTCCTGTGTCGCGTAGACGCGTCGTGGTCACCGGGATGGGCATGCTTTCGCCATTGGGCAATGATGTGCCCAGCAGTTGGCAAGGGATTCTGGCGGGCCGTAGTGGCATCGGCCTTATCGAGCACACTGACCTTTCGGCCTTCACCACCCGCTTCGGTGGTTCGGTCAAAGGCTTCAATGTCGAAGAATACCTGGCGCCGAAGGAAGCGCGTCGGCTCGATCTCTTTATTCAATACGGCCTGGCAGCCAGCTTTCAGGCTGTGCGCAATGCAGGTCTTGAGGTCACTGATGCCAACCGCGAGCGTATTGGCGTTGCCATGGGGTCGGGTATCGGTGGTCTGACCAACATCGAAAACAGCAGTCGTCTGCTGCACGAGCAGGGGCCTGGGCGGATTTCTCCGTTTTTTGTGCCGGGCTCGATCATCAATATGATTTCCGGGTTCCTGTCCATCCATTTGGGGGCACAGGGTCCTAACTACTCCATCGCCACGGCGTGTACCACCGGTACTCACTGCATTGGCATGGCTGCGCGCAATATCGCCTATGGCGAAGCTGACGTCATGATCGCCGGTGGCGCCGAAATGGCAGCCTGTGGTCTGGGCATGGGCGGCTTCGGTGCGGCGCGTGCGTTGTCTACCCGCAACGATGACCCGGCACGTGCCAGTCGTCCGTGGGACAAGGGGCGCGACGGTTTCGTGCTCTCCGATGGCGCAGGTGCTCTGGTACTCGAAGAGCTCGAACACGCGAAGGCGCGTGGTGCGACCATCTATGCCGAGCTGGTTGGCTTTGGCATGAGCGGTGATGCCTATCACATGACTTCGCCACCCGAGGACGGTGCCGGTGCGGCCCGTTGCATCGCCAATGCGCTGCGCGATGCGAAGCTCAATGTCGAGCAGGTCCAGTACATCAATGCTCACGGCACTTCGACGCCAGCGGGCGACCTGGCTGAAGCGTCGGCGGTCAAGTCGGTATTCGGCGATCACGCCTACAAGCTGGCAGTCAGCTCCACCAAGTCCATGACCGGTCACCTGCTGGGTGCCGCTGGTGCGGTCGAGGCGATTTTCAGTGTCCTGGCGATTGCCGATCAGGTTGCGCCACCGACCATCAACCTGGATGAGCCGGACGAAGGCTGTGATCTGGACTTCGTGCCTCATGAGGCGCGTCGCATGCCGATCGATGTTGCCGTCTCCAACTCCTTCGGGTTTGGCGGTACCAATGGCTCGCTGGTGTTCCGTCGGTTCAGCGAGTGATGCTCGCCTGGGTTGACGGTTGCCCCGAAGATTCTCTGTCCCTCAGGGACAGAGGTCTGGCTTATGGCGATGGAGTGTTTGAAACCATCGCCGTCAGCAAGGGCCAGCCGTTGCTGTTCGAGCGGCATCTGCAGCGCCTTGAAACATCCTGTGACCGTTTGGCCATCCCTGTCGATCAGGTGCTGCTTCGTACTGAAATGACCCGCTTCGCTGCGCAACTGGGCGACGGCGTCATGAAACTGATCCTGACCCGCGGCGACAGCCAGCGCGGTTACGCGCCAGCCCCCGATACCCAGTCGCGACGCATTCTGCAGGGCTCTGCGGCTCCCGCGTACCCATCGGCCCATGCCGGGCAGGGCGTACGTCTTTTTCCGTGCAAGACCCGTCTGGCTGAGCAGCCGTTGCTGGCCGGCCTCAAGCATCTGAACCGCCTGGAGCAAGTGCTGGCCCGCTCCGAGTGGCAGGACAGCGAATATGCCGAAGGTCTGATGTGCGATACCTCCGGCCGCGTGATCGAAGGCGTCTACAGCAATCTGTTTCTGGTTCGCGATGGTGTCCTGCTGACGGCTGACCTGAGTCGTTGCGGTGTAGCGGGCGTGATGCGTGCCGAGTTGCTGGATCAGGCACGAAATCAGGGTATTGCTGTCGATATCCGTGACCTGCACTTGTCCGACCTTGAACAGGCGGATGAGCTGTTTCTGTGCAATAGCGTTTATGGCGTGTGGCCGGTGCGTGGCTTTTCAAGGCTGAACTGGCCGGTTGGTCCGCTCACCCGTAAACTGCAAGATATTGCTCGAGCACTTCTGGATAACTGATTCGTGATCCGAAAAATACTGGTGTTGCTGGAAATCGCTGCAGTCCTGGCAGGTCTGACGCTGGGCTTTGCCTGGTGGAAGCAGCGGGAAGCGTTGAACCAGCCTCTGAATGTCACTCAGGAACAACTGCTGGACGTACCTGCCGGATCGTCGCCTTCCCTGGTGCTCAATCGCCTTGAGAATGACGGCGTGATCAAGGACGCCTTCTGGTTGCGTGTTTACTGGCGTTTCAATCTGGCCGAACAGCCGCTGCACAGTGGCGAATACCGCATGACGCCGGGCATGGACGTGCAAGCCCTGTTTGGCGTCTGGAAGCGCAAGGAAGTCGTGCAGTACAGCCTGACGCTGGTGGAGGGCTGGAACTTCCGTCAGGTTCGCGCCGCACTGGCCAGGCAGCCCAAGCTCGAACAGACCCTGGCCGGGTTGAGCGACAAGGATTTGATGGTCAGGCTCGGGCATCCCGATGTCTTCCCTGAAGGCCGCTTCTTTCCCGATACCTACCGCTATGTGCGCGGCATGAGCGATGCCGATCTGCTCAAGCAGGCCTACAACCGTCTGCAAGACGTGCTAGAGGAGGAGTGGAGCAAGCGTGCTGCGGATTTGCCTTACAAGGATCCTTACGAGGCCTTGATCATGGCTTCGCTGGTGGAAAAGGAAACCGGCGTGCCTCGCGAGCGTGGTGAAATTGCCGGTGTGTTTGTCCGTCGTCTGGGGTTGGGAATGATGCTGCAGACCGATCCGACGGTGATCTATGGTATGGGCGAGCGCTACAACGGCAAGCTGACCCGCGCCAATCTTAAAGAGGCGACGCCTTACAACACTTACGTCATTGCCGGCCTGCCGCCGACACCGATTGCTCTGGCTGGACGCGAAGCCATCAATGCGGCCCTCAACCCCGTATCGGGCACCAGCCTGTACTTCGTGGCGAAAGGGGATGGCAGCCATGTGTTTTCCGACGATCTGGATGCCCATAACGCAGCGGTACGCGAATATCAGCTCAAACGCCGTGCAGATTACCGATCCAGCCCGGCACCGACTCCGGTAGCGCCTGCCGGGTCCGGCTCGACTCCCACAGAGTCCGAACCCGCGGCTGCGCCCGATGCGCCGCCCGGCGATTCAGCCTCGCAATGAAAACAACTAAGGATTGCCTGTGACTGGCTTGTTCATCACCCTTGAAGGCCCGGAAGGTGCTGGCAAAAGCACCAACCGCGATTACCTGGCGGCTCAGTTGCGTGCCCAGGGCATCGAGGTGCTGTTGACCCGTGAGCCCGGTGGTACGCCATTGGCCGAACGTATTCGCGAATTGCTGCTGGCGCCCAGCGACGAAGCCATGTCTGCCGATACCGAACTGCTGCTGGTCTTTGCCGCACGTGCCCAGCATCTGGCCGAAGTCATTCGTCCTGCCCTGGCCCGTGGTGAAGTGGTCTTGTGTGATCGTTTCACGGATGCGACCTATGCCTATCAGGGCGGCGGGCGCGGCTTGTCCCATGAGCGTATTGCCACACTGGAAAGCTTTGTCCAGGGCACCTTGCGGCCTGACCTGACGCTGGTGTTCGACCTGCCGGTCGAAGTGGGTCTGGCGCGTGCCGCTGCACGAGGCCGACTGGATCGTTTCGAGCAGGAAGGCCGTGCGTTCTTTGACGCCGTGCGTAGTACTTACCTGGCGCGGGCACACGCCGAGCCTGCGCGTTACCGGTTGGTGGATGCGTCTCAGACACTGGCTCAGGTCCAGTCGTCCCTGGATGCGTTGCTGCCCGAGTTGCTGGAGCGGCACCGTGGCTGAAGCCTATCCGTGGCAGACGTCTCTGTGGCAACAGATGGCCGGTCGTTCCCAGCATGCTCATGCCTATCTGTTGCATGGTCCTGTGGGGATCGGCAAGCGTGCGCTGGCCGAGCGTCTGATGCACACCTTGCTGTGCCAGCGGCCCGAAGGGCTTGATGCCTGCGGGCAGTGCAAGTCCTGTCTGCTGCTGGCGGCTGGCAGCCATCCTGATAATTACGTGCTGGAACCGGAAGAGGCAGACAAGCCCATCAAGGTCGATCAGGTTCGCGATCTGGTGAGTTTCGTCGTGCAGACCGCACAAATGGGCGGGCGCAAGGTGGTGCTGGTCGAGCCGGTCGAGGCGATGAACATCAACGCGGCCAACGCGCTGTTGAAAAGTCTTGAAGAGCCTTCGGGCAATACGGTCCTGCTGCTGGTCAGTCATCAGCCGAGCCGGTTGCTGCCGACCATCAAGAGCCGCTGTGTGCAGCAGGCCTGCCCGCTGCCGAGTGGGCAAGCCAGCCTGGAATGGCTGGCAACGGCCTTGCCGGACAGCTCCGAAGAAGAGCGGGTGGAGTTGCTGACCCTTGCGGCCGGTTCGCCTCTGGCGGCGGTTTCGCTTCAGGCCCAGGGTATTCGCGAACAGCGTGTCCAGGTGGTGGAGGGCGTGAAAAAGCTGCTCAAGCAGCAGCAATCGCCGACCCAGCTTGCGGAAGGCTGGAAGGATATCCCGCTGTTGCTGCTGTTCGACTGGTTCTGCGACTGGTCGCACCTGATCCTGCGTTACCAGTTGACTGAGGATGAAGAAGGCCTTGGCTTGAGCGATATGCGCAAGGTCGTGCAGTATCTGGCGCAAAAAACGCCCCGCACCAAAGTGCTGGAGATTCAGGACTGGGTGCTGGCGCAGCGACAGAAAGTCTTGTCCAAGGCCAACCTCAATCGCGTGCTGCTGCTCGAAGCCTTGCTGGTGCAGTGGGCAGGTCTGCCCGGACAGGCGTAGACTCGCAGACTTGGGAACCTATGAGGAGTAGCAATGAGCTTGCCACCTAGTACAGGTCCGCGGAACGGCATTCTGTCCCTGACCATCAAGGACAAATCCGTGCTGTATGCGGCTTACATGCCTTTTATCAAGAATGGCGGCCTGTTCATTCCTACCAGCAAAAGCTACAAGCTGGGTGATGAAGTGTTCATGCTGCTCAATCTGATGGATGAACCGGAGAAAGTTCCGGTGACCGGCAGGGTGACCTGGATCACTCCCAAGGGCGCACAAGGCAACCGGGCCGCCGGTGTCGGCGTGCAATTCAACGACGGTGACAATACCGCTCGTAACCTGATCGAAACCTATCTGGTTGGAGCCCTTAAGTCCGACCGTCCCACTCATACGATGTAGTTGCCTTTTACCCATGCTTGTAGATTCGCATTGCCACCTCGACCGCCTTGACCTCACCCAGCACGATGGCTCTCTGGACGCTGCCCTTGACGCGGCGCGTGGCAGAGGTGTCGGGCATTTTCTGTGTATCGGCGTCAGCGCCGATAATGCCGGCGCTGTAAAAGCCCTGGCCGAGCGTTATGACGACGTGGACTGCTCGGTGGGTATTCACCCGCTGGATCTCAAGCCCGGCGAAGCGCCTGCTCTGGACTGGCTGCTGTCCGAGCTGAATCACCCACGGGTAGTGGCCATCGGTGAAACCGGCCTGGATTATCACTATGAGCCCGAGGCTGCCGAGCTTCAGCAGGCATCCTTTCGTCTGCACCTGCAGGCGGCCAGCGTCACCGGCAAGCCAGTCATCGTGCATACGCGCGGGGCGCGTGCCGATACCCTGAATCTGTTGCGTGAAGCTGCACTGCCGCAGGCAGGTGTGCTGCATTGCTTCACCGAAGACTGGGAAATGGCAAAGGCAGCGCTGGACCTGGGTTTCTATATCTCCCTGTCGGGCATCGTGACCTTCCGCAATGCCGATGCGCTGCGTGATGTGGCGCGTCAGGTACCTGCCGATCGCTTGCTGGTCGAGACCGATTCCCCTTATCTGGCGCCGATTCCTTATCGCGGCAAGCCAAACCTGCCGCAATACGTGCGTGAAGTGGCCGAGTTCCTGGCGATGTTGCGCGGCGAGCCTTATGAGCGTTTTGCCGAGCAGACCACAGAAAACTTTGCCCGGCTGTTTCCTATGGCCCACGTATCGAAGCCGTGACACACCCTTGAATCGCAGGCAAAAAAAACCCGGATTCTGGGGGGTGAAGCCGGGTTAAGACCATTAGGAGTAAAACAAAGGCACACGGTCCTTTGGCGCCTCTACCGGCAGGTCACTTGGGGGATGTATGACATGCCAGCGCTTTAAGTATCGATCAGGATGGTGGCGCGTCCAGTACAGGTTGTTCGTTTTTTAAACAGTTTTGGAATACTAAACCGGTTATTGATTGCTCAATGAGCGGCGCTGTTCAGGGAGATTTTATCTCTTCGCTGAAAGTCCCTGATTTGAATGAAATTGATCTTTTCCTGTCCTGATTGCCTGTATTGCACGGCAAGAGCGGTTGGGTTTTCGAGGGTTTAAATGGAATTTTCCAACGGTTTCCTGCTGAGTCTTTCGCTGTGCCTTGATATCGGACTGGCCAATATCGCGATGATCACGCTTGCCATGCAGCAGGGTTTTTCCCGGGGCTTGTGGCTCGGCCTGGGGACTTGCATCGGCGATCTGGTGTACGCGGTCCTGGCAATGCTGGGCATGGCCGTCCTTCTGCAATATGAAATGGTGCGCTATGTGCTCTGGCTGGGAGGTTCGGCGGTTCTGGCTTACCTGTGCTTCAAGATGATGAGAAGTGCAGTGGGCGTCAGTGCCGGTATCGAAAGCCAGGGCGGGCAATGGGGCAGGACGGCGCCCTCGCTGTTCTTTCGCGGTATCTTCCTGGCCATGTCATCGCCCAGCGCTATCCTGTGGTTCGCGGCGGTTGGCGGGGCGTTGATTGCCCGGCAGGGCTCGGACATGTCGAGCGCCTCCTCCTTCCTGGCGGGGTTTCTCGCGGCAGGTGTGGTCTGGTCGATTACCCTGTGTGCGCTGGCCCATCAGGGCGGACGGATCATGGGCGAGAAGATGCTGAAGTGGTCCTATATCGCCTCGGCGTTGATCTTTGCCTATTTCACCCTGTATGTCGTGATTACCGGCTACATGGAGTTCGTGGGGCAGCCTGCGCTTGCGTAACCAGAACGGCCATTTCGGTATGAATTGCTCCATATGCGTTGAGATGGTCGGATGATCCGTGCAATCTGGCGCCATTTGGGCATAATACGCGGCTTCGATTTTGATCCCTACAGATCTCCTTATGCAGAAAGAACCTCGTAAGATCCGTGAATTTCGCCGCCGTGAGCAGGAAATTCTCGACACCGCGCTAAAGCTGTTCCTCGAACAGGGTGAAGACAGTGTCACCGTCGAGATGATCGCGGATGCCGTGGGCATAGGCAAAGGCACGATCTACAAGCACTTCAAGTCCAAGGCCGAGATCTACCTGCGCCTGATGCTCGACTACGAGCGCGACCTGAACGAGTTGCTGCACTCGGCCGATGTCGACAAGGACAAGGAGGCGCTGTCGCGTGCCTACTTTGAATTCCGTATGCGCGATCCTCAGCGCTATCGACTCTTTGATCGCCTGGAAGAGAAAGTCGTCAAGGGCAATCAGGTTCCCGAGCTGGTCGAAGAACTGCACAAGATCCGGGCTTCCAACTTCGAGCACCTGACCCTGCTGATCAAGGGGCGGATCACCGAAGGCAAGCTGGAAGACGTGCCTCCCTATTATCACTATTGCGCGGCCTGGGCGTTGGTACATGGCGCAGTTGCGCTGTATCACTCGCCTTTCTGGAGCAACGTGCTGGAAGATCAGGAAGGTTTTTTCCACTTCCTGATGGATATCGGCGTGCGCATGGGCAACAAGCGCAAGCGCGACAGCGATCCCTTGCCGGATGTAAAACCGGGCTCGTAGGAGCGAATTCATTCGCGAAGACGTCTCCCGGACTGTGGGATATGCCGGCCTCTTGCGAATGAATTGGCTCCCGCATTGACCCTGTAGGGGCTTGTTTGGCGCGGAAGCTGCATCCGACGACCATTCGCCGGTTTTCCGTCACCGGCATCTGGGAGGATATGATGCGTAGCCTGGTCTTATTGCTGACGCTGTTGGCGTTGAGTGGTTGCATGAAAGTCAGTGATATGGGGGAGGGCGTTCGTGAGCAATTCAGTGATGCTGGCCTGCTCGATCACAGCGAAACCCGTCGCCTGGGCAACTGGCGCGTTCAGCCGGACTCCTTCATCTATATCGCCCAGGGCCCATTCGTGCCGCCAGGCCGTGCTTATCCGCGTCCCAATGTGGTCGCCGAAGAGGCGTTCAAGGGGTTTGTCGAATACTTCCCCATGGTCCGCCGTGCTGCTGCGCCAGTAGGCCTGGACGACGCCATGATCGAAGCCCGTAGCGCCGGCGCGCATTACTTGCTCTACACGCGCTTTGCCAAGGCCGATGACCGTATCGGCACTACCGATGAATGGTCCGATCAGGAAGCGCTGGATCGTCTGGGCATAGACAGCGGCGTCATTCAGTTGATGCTCATCGAAACCAGCACCCGCTATCTCATCGACAGCGCTCGTATTCGCAGCCGTGGCGGATTGCTGACACTTTACGATACCCGGCCTCAGGATTTGCTTGGTCCGCCCCTTCGGGACTACGCTCGTAAACTGTTGGGTGTGGAAAACTAGGGGCAGGACATGAGTGATTCAGGCAAGGCCACCGATCTGCTTTCGCAGATTCCTGCAAGCAAAGGGCTGCCGCCTGTTCATTTGTGGAATCCGGATTTCTGTGGCGATATCGACATGCGTATCGCCCGGGACGGCACCTGGTACTACCTGGGCACGCCGATTGGCCGCAAACCCATGGTTCGCCTGTTTTCCACCATCCTGCGTCGCGATGGCGACGACTATTTTCTCGTCACTCCTGTGGAGAAGGTGGGAATCAAGGTCGATGACGCTCCTTTCGTAGCGATCGCTGTGCAAGTGAGTGGCGAGGGTGAGGCGCAGGTCCTGCGTTTTGTCACCCATGTGGAGGATGAAGTCGAGGCCGGGCCCGAGCATCCGATCCGCGTCCTGATCGATCCTGTCACTCAGGAGCCTTCGCCGTACGTTCATGTGCGCAGCAATCTTGAAGCCCTGATTCATCGCAATGTGTTTTATGAGCTGGTCGAGCTGGCGGTTTCGCGTCAGTTGAACGGCCAGACCTGGCTGGGTGTATGGAGCCATGGCTCATTCTTCCCGATTGGCCTGGAACCCTGAGACTGTTTGCCTCTGCAGGCTTGATTGCCTGCTGGCATCGCGACAGTTAAAGTGCCGCTCCCTGTTTTGCCTGAGGTTTTTGCATGAGTCAGTCCTTTGATATCGCCGTGATCGGTGCCACCGGTACTGTCGGCGAAACCATCGTCCAGATTCTGGAAGAACGCGATTTCCCGGTCGGCAATCTGCACCTGCTGGCCAGCATCGAATCTGCCGGCCATTCCGTGCCGTTCAGGGGCAAGAACGTTCGTGTGCGCGAAGTCGATGCGTTCGATTTCAGCCAGGTTCGCCTGGCATTTTTCGCCGCCGGTCCAGCCGTCAGCCTGAGTTTCGCTTCCCGCGCCATTGCCGCCGGTTGTTCGGTCGTGGATCTTTCCGGTGCGCTGCCTGCCAGTCAGGCGCCGCGTCTGGTTCCCGAGGTCAATGGTGACCTGCTTGTCGAGAATGCCGGACCGCATCTGGTGAGCAGCCCGAGTGCGTCGGCCACGGCGCTGGCGTTGGCACTCGCGCCTTTGCGCAGTGTCCTGGATATCGTGCGAATCAACGTCACAGCCTGTCTGGCTGTTTCTACGCTGGGGCGCGAAGGCGTTGCCGAGCTGGCACGCCAGACCACCGAGCTGTTGAACGTTCGCCCGCTGGAAACACGCTTCTTTGATCGGCAGATGGCTTTCAATCTGTTGGCGCAAGTCGGCGCGCCAGATGAGTCGGGCCATGTCTCGCTTGAGAAGCGGCTGGTGGAGGAAGTGCGCGAATTGCTGGCGCTGCCTGAACTCAAGGTGTCTGCCAGTTGCATCCAGGTGCCGGTTTTCTTTGGTGACAGCTTCAGTGTTTCGGTGCAGGCCGCAGGCCCGGTGGATATCGCGGCGGTCAATGAATTGCTCGATTGCGCGCCAGGTATCGAACTGGTCGACGCGGGTGATTACCCGACGCCGGTGGGTGATGCCGTAGGCCAGGACGTTGTTTATATAGGCCGTGTCCGTGGCGGAATAGACGATCCAGAGCAACTTAATTTGTGGGTTACTTCCGATAATGTTCGAAAAGGAGCCGCTTTGAATGCTGTGCAGGTTGGCGAATTGTTGATAAAAGGCTATGTGTAAAAGATACTTGGCAACAATTTGAAGAATATTTCTAGCGGCGCTATGCCTTACACCCAATGCAGGACTACCTCCCCGGATACCGGGGGATCTTTAAACAAGGGATGGGCTATGGTTCAGGTTCGTAAACTGGTATTAGCAATTGCTGCGGCTTCGGCGCTGTCATCAGGTATGGCGCAGGCGTTGGGGCTCGGGGAATTGTCGGTAAAGTCGACCCTGAACCAGCCTCTGGTAGCCGAGATTGAATTGACTCAGGCGCAGGGCCTCGATGCTGCACAAGTTGTCCCGAGTCTGGCAACTACTGCAGATTTCGCTCAGGCGGGTGTCACGCGACAGGCATTTCTCAATGACCTGACTTTTACCCCGGTCATCAATGCCAGTGGTAAAAGCGTGTTGCGCATTACTTCCAGCAAGCCGGTGCGCGATCCCTATGTGAAGTTCCTGGTTCAGGTGCTCTGGCCTAATGGCCGGTTGCTGCGTGAATACAGCCTGTTGCTGGATCCGCCGAAGTTCTCGCCAGAGGCCGCCGCGGCGGGTGCCGCTGCCGCAGTTCCTTCCGCCCCGGCAGCAGCGCCTGCGCAATTGCCAGCGGTTGCGCCGCCAGCCGCCGCACCTGCACCTGCTGCGCCGCCTGCTCCAGCCCAGACACCTGAGGCCGCCTTGCCGCCTCCTGCTGCGGACAAGCCTGCGCAATACGTCACCACCAATAACGATACCTTGTGGGAAATCGCCGCCAAGGTTCGTACGGCGGGCACGGTTCAACAGACCATGCTGGCAATCCAGGCGTTGAACCCCGATGCGTTCATCGGCGGCAACATCAACCGCCTGAAAAAGGGCCAGGTGTTGCGTCTGCCGACGCCTCAGCAAACCACCGCGCTGCCTCAGCCTCAGGCTCTGGCGGAAGTTTCCCAGCAATATCGCGCCTGGCGCGAAGGGCGTCGTCTGCCAGCGGGTACCCGTCAGGTGGATGCTACCCGGCGTACGCGAGCCGGTGAGGCTCCGTCGCAGGTTGAAACCCGTGACAACCTCAGCCTGGTTTCTGCCAGTGGCAAACCTGCTGCCAAAGGTGCGTCAGGTGACGCCGATCTGAGCAACAAGCTGGCCGTGGCCCAGGAAGCGCTTGATACCTCGCGTCGTGACAATGCCGAGCTGAAAAGCCGCATGAACGATCTGCAAAGCCAGCTCGATAAACTGCAACGCCTCATCGAACTCAAGAACGATCAACTGGCCAAGGTGCAAGCCGGGGCAGCAGCGCCTGCCGCGCCCGTCAATCCGGCAGTGCCGGCTGCACTGGTCGACGCCAATGGTGCGCCGCTCAAGCCTGCGGGCGAAGTGGCTCCCGAGGATGCATTGGCTGCTCAGGTGGCGACACCGGCTGCCGATCAGCCTCTGGCCGTTGAACCTGTCGCAGCCCAGGAAGAAGATCCACTCAACGCCATCCTCAACAATCCGGTCATGCTGGGCCTGATCGGTGGTGGGGTTCTTCTGATCCTGGCGCTGTTGCTGCTGTTCCTGGCTCGTCGTCGCAATGCCAAGGCCGAGGCTGAAAAGCACAAGCGCATGGCGCGTGCCCTGGCAGAAGAGTCCGACTTCGTTTCCGATATGGACATGGACGTGCCTCAGGCCAGCTTCGACGGGCTTGATGTGCCGCCGCCTAACGTCAAGATGGGCGCAGCTCCGGCCGCCGCCGCTGCTGCCTCCCGTGAGCGTCCGGCCGATCCGCTGGTTCAGGCCGAAATCCATATTGCTTACGGGCGCATGAATCAGGCGATCGAGCTGCTCGAAGAGTCCGTCAAGGAAGATCCTTCGCGTGACGACATTCGCCGCAAGCTGATGGAAATCTACGCCGAGCAGGGTAACAACAAGGCCTATGCGGCCCACGAACGGAAGCTGGTGGCTGCGGGAAAGCGTAATGCTGAGGTCGAGCAGCTAAAGGATCGATACTCGACCGAGAAGGCCCCGGAACCTGTAACGGCACCGGTGGCTGCTGAACCTGTTCAGGCACCTGCTGCGCCGCAGCCTGCTCCAGCACCAGAGCCAGCGCCTGCCGTTGCTCCGCAGGTTGCCGTTGCAGCCGCTGCGGCGGCGGTCACGGCGGCTGCCGTGGCGGCGGAGCTGGATGCCAAGTATGTCGAAGAGCTTCTGGCCGAGGATCCCGAAGATCCAACGCCTGTGCTTGCTCCTGAACCAGAGCCAGAGCTTGAGCTGGAACCCGAGCCTGTTGCCGGGCAGCCTGCACCTGTGGTGGCTGAACCTGTTGTCGAAGAAGACAATCCGTTCGATCACGATTTCGATCTGAGCCTGGACGAGTTCGACGAAACGCCTGTGGCCGAGGTTTCCACGATCAACGATCTGGACGACCTGTTGCTGGACGAACCGGGTATTTCGGCTGCAAGTGACGACGAAGAATTGAGCTTCGAGTCGATCATGCAGCAGCAGAAAGATGCTCAGGCGGCGGCCGGTGTCGATGATCTGGCCGATTTCGATCTGGATCTTTCGTCGGAAGAGCCAGCGCTCAAGGCCGAGGATGATCAGTTGTTGAGCCTGGGTGACGATCCTCTCGATCTGGGTGAGCCCGTACCTTCAGTCGAGGAAGATCTGGAGCTGCCTGAAGATTTCGATCTGTCGCTGGCTGATGAGATTGAAACCGATCAGGCGACCCAGGCGTTCGCTTCCGAGATCGAAGACGTCAACGCCGAGCTGGATCGTCTTTCCCAGAATCTGGAGCATCCACCGCTCGATGAGCCTCGCTTCACGGCTGAAGATGCGGCACTGGAAGACGAACCTGAGTTCGACTTCCTGTCGGGTACCGATGAGGCGGCGACCAAGCTGGATCTGGCGCGTGCCTATATCGACATGGGTGATGCCGACGGGGCTCGGGATATTCTCGACGAAGTGGTCAGCGAAGGGGATGACGGTCAGAAGAGTGAAGCACGCGAGATGTTGTCGCGACTGGCCTGATTCAGCCTGCTAGTACAGCAACGGCCGCTTTTGCGGCCGTTTGCTTTACTGGCGTCTTTTTTCGGCGCCCGTATAATGGCCGCCTTTTCGCGAACTCACAGGCTGTAGCACCTTGGCGAACATAGATAACCCGGCCGCCGAGATGGCTGCCGAGGGCTTTTCCCGAATTGCGCTGGGCGTCGAATACAAGGGCTCGCGCTATTGCGGCTGGCAGCGTCAGGCGTCTGGCGTTCTGACGGTGCAGGAAACCCTTGAGGATGCCTTGTCCAAAGTCGCAGCCTCACCTGTTTCACTGATGTGCGCCGGGCGTACCGATGCCGGTGTGCATGCCTGCGGTCAGGTTGTGCATTTCGATACCAGGGCTGAGCGCACCATGAAGGCCTGGGTCATGGGGGCTAATATCAATCTGCCCCACGATATCAGCGTCACCTGGGCCAAGGTCATGCCGTCCCATTTCCATGCGCGCTTCAAGGCCATTGCCCGCCGCTATCGTTACGTGATCTACAACGATCAGATTCGCCCGGCGCACCTTGGCCAGGAAATCACCTGGAATCACAGGCCGCTGGATGTCGAGCGGATGGCCGAGGCTGCCGCGTATCTGGTCGGCACCCATGACTTCAGCGCCTTTCGTGCCGGGCAATGCCAGGCCAAGTCGCCGGTCAAGCAGTTGCATCATTTGCGCGTCACCCGGCATGGCAAGATGATCGTCATCGATGTGCGGGCCAATGCCTTCCTGCACCATATGGTGCGCAATATCGCGGGCGTGTTGATGACCATCGGTGCAGGGGAGCGGCCGGTGGAGTGGGCGCGTGATGTGCTCGAAAGCCGGGTCCGTCGTACCGGTGGTGTCACGGCGCATCCTTACGGGCTGTATCTGGTGCAAGTGGAGTACCGGGACGAGTTTCCGTTGCCGGAGCGTTATATCGGGCCGCACTTTCTTACAGGCTTCAGCGAACTTGGCGGCTGACGTCCGGAACAGCATTTGCTAACATCCGGGGCTTTCCGAAAGGTCTGAGGTTTTCACCACATGTCAGCCGTTCGCAGCAAGATCTGCGGGATTACCCGCATAGAGGATGCATTGGCCGCCGTCGAGGCGGGTGCCGATGCCATCGGGCTGGTGTTCTACTCCAAAAGTCCGCGGGCTGTGAACGTGCAGCAGGCGCGGGCTATCATTGCCTCCTTGCCGCCCTTCATCACAACTGTCGGCCTGTTCGTCAACGCCAGTCGTTGCGAACTCAACGAAACCCTGGATGCCGTACCCCTGGACCTTCTGCAGTTTCACGGCGATGAAACGCCTGAAGAGTGCGATGGCTATCATCGTCCGTATATCAAGGCGCTCAGGGTCAAGGCGGGTGACGATATCGCAGCGGCCTGTCGTGCCTATGGCAAGGCCAGCGGAATCCTGCTCGATACCTATGTGGCGGGTGTGCCTGGTGGTACGGGTGAAACCTTCGACTGGGCGTTGATCCCCGACAACCTGGACAAGCCGGTTATTCTGGCAGGCGGGCTGACTTCGGCTAACGTGGCACAAGCCATTGCCCAGGTCCGGCCGTATGCCGTCGATGTCAGTGGCGGGGTCGAAAAGAGCAAGGGCATCAAGGATCGCGACAAGATTCTTGCCTTCATGAGTGCGGTCCACGGCGCCTGATGTGACGGTTGTCGATTTGCCGCCGTCCATAAGCCTGTCCCCGCCATAAGTATGCGGGTCGGATTGAACAAGCGATTGCACCTGCGTGCGTCGCCGATTAACAGCGGGGTCGAGGGTAATGCAGGTCAGGCTGACCGCTACCCGTCAATCACCGCCACCTATACGAATTTAAGTCAAGGGCGTGCGCCTGGTGTTGATCGCCAGGTGCGGGAGCCAAACCGGTACTGGAGAAATAAAGCATGAGCAACTGGTTGGTAGACAAACTGATCCCTTCGATCATGCGTTCCGAGGTCAAGAAAAGCTCGGTTCCCGAGGGGCTTTGGCACAAATGTCCTTCCTGCGAAGCGGTGCTTTATCGCCCTGAGCTGGAAAAGACCCTGGACGTCTGCCCCAAGTGCAACCACCACATGCGTATTGACGCCCGTGCCCGCCTGAACATCTTCCTGGATGTCGAAGGCCGTGCCGAGCTGGGTGCCGATCTGGAGCCTGTGGATCGCCTGAAATTCCGCGACAGCAAGAAGTACAAGGATCGTCTGGTCGGTGCCCAGAAGCAGACTGGCGAAAAAGACGCCCTGATTTCCATGAGCGGCACCCTGCTGGGCATGCCGGTCGTGGTTTCCGCGTTCGAGTTTTCCTTCATGGGTGGTTCGATGGGCGCCATCGTGGGCGAGCGTTTCGTGCGTGCTGCCAACTATGCGCTGGAAAACCGCTGCCCGATGATCTGTTTCGCTGCTTCCGGCGGTGCCCGGATGCAGGAAGCCCTGATTTCCCTGATGCAGATGGCCAAGACTTCGGCTGTTCTGGCGCGTCTGCGTGAAGAAGGCCTGCCGTTCATTTCCGTACTGACCGACCCGGTCTACGGTGGTGTATCTGCCAGTCTGGCAATGCTGGGTGATGTCATCGTTGCCGAGCCGAAAGCTCTGATCGGTTTTGCAGGTCCCCGCGTCATCGAGCAGACCGTTCGCGAAAAACTGCCTGAAGGCTTCCAGCGCAGCGAGTTCCTGCTGAACCATGGCGCCATCGACATGATCATCGCGCGCAGCGAGCTGCGTCCGCGCCTGGGTAACCTGCTGGCTCAGATGATGAACCTGCCGACTCCCAAGTTCGTCGCGCCAGTTATCGAGCCAGTCGTCGTTCCACCGGCACCGGCCACTGTATGATCCCTGCAACCCTGGGCGACTGGCTCGCCTATCTGGAGCAACTGCATCCTTCTGCCATCGACATGGGGCTGGATCGTTCGCGACAGGTGGCGCAGCAGTTGGGGCTTACCCGTCCTGCGCCCCGGGTAATCACGGTAACCGGCACCAACGGCAAAGGCTCGACATGCGCATTCGTCGCAGCCTTGCTTCAGGCCCAGGGTCTGAAGGTGGGTGTCTACAGTTCTCCGCATCTGCTGCGCTATAACGAGCGCGTGCAGGTGCAGGGCGTCGAAGCGTCCGATGCCGAGTTGTGCAAGGCCTTTGCCGCTGTCGAAGCGGCGCGTGGCGATATCACCCTGACTTATTTCGAGATGGGCACGCTGGCGGCTTTCTGGCTGTTCGAGCAGGCGCGCCTGGATGCCGTCGTGTTGGAAGTCGGCCTGGGCGGACGTCTGGATGCGGTGAATCTGGTGGATGCCGATCTTTCGCTGGTGACCAGCATCGGTATCGATCATGCCGACTGGCTGGGCGATAGCCGTGAGTCGGTCGCTTTCGAGAAGGCCGGTATCTTCCGTGAGGGCCGTCCGGCACTTTGCGGTGATCTTGATCCTCCTGCGCCATTGCTGGAGCAGGCGGATAAGCTAGGCTGTCCCTTGTCATTGCGTGGTCGCGATTTCGATCTGACCGTGACCCGTGAGGCGTGGAACTGGCGTGGTCGTGACAAGGCAGGGCAGATGGTCGAGCTTTCCGGTCTGCCTCTGCTGGATTTGCCCATGGAGAATGCCGCGCTGGCGCTTCAGGCTTATCTGTTACTGGATATGCCATGGCAGGCCGAGGTTATCCACTCTGCACTGGCAGGTGCGCGCATTACCGGTCGTCTGGATCGGCGTGTATTTCAGTGGCAGGGCAAGACCCTCAATCTGTTGCTCGATGTTGGCCACAACCCCCATGCTGCGCAGTTTCTGGCGCAGCGCATGGCTCAGCGGCCAGTGGTCGGCAAGCGCCTTGCGGTGTTTGGCCTGCTGTCGGACAAGGATCTTGACGGGGTGGTGAGTGAGCTGGTTTCCAGTGTCCAGGACTGGGCCGTGGCACCTTTGCCGACACCTCGTACCCGGCCTGTCGCACAATTGCAGTCGGCCTTGCAGAACCTTGGCGCTGAAGTAGCGTCTTACGACAGTGTTGCGCTGGCGCTTGAAGCGCAATGCGCACGTGCGACGGCCGATGACGAGATTTTGCTGTTCGGATCTTTTTACTGTGTGGCCGAGGCTCTGGAGTGGTTGGCCCGGTACACCGATGAGGAAGCTGCAAATGGCTTTGCTGGATAAAGTATTCAAGCAGCGAATGGTTGGCGCCCTGGTTCTGATTGCGGTGGCGGTCATCTTCCTGCCGATGCTGTTTACCCGTCAGGATGAAGTGCGTCAGGTGCAGGTTGAAGCACCTGCTGCGCCACAGGCTCCGGTTGCCCCGCAGGTCAAGGTGGATCCGGTGCCGGTTCCCGAGCCGCAGATCCTGCCTCAGGAGCCGGTACCCGGTGAAGAGGATATGAGCACTGCCAGCCAGTTGCCGCCTTCGATGCCGATCGCGCCTGCTCCGCCTGTCGCTTCTGCCCCGGCGCAAGCACCGGCGCAGGCAACAGCGCCTGCGCCAGCACCCAAGCCTGCCAAACCGGCTCCGGCCACAGCGCCTGCGGCTCCTGCTCCAGCAACGACTGCCAAGGCGGCGCCGAGCGGTGTCGATGCCAACGGGCTTTCGGTGAGCTGGTCTGTTCAACTGGCCAGCATGTCCAATCGCGCCAACGCCGATAACCTGCAAAAGACTCTGCGTGCCCAGGGCTACAACGCCTATATTCGTACCGCCGATGGTGTGAACCGGGTGTTTGTCGGACCGTTGATCGAGCGTGCCGAGGCCGATCGTCTGCGCGATCAGCTGGACAAACAGCAGAAACTCAAGGGTATTGTGGTGCGCTTTCAGCCAGAGCGTGGCTAAAAGTCGCAACGCATCGCGAATCGCAGCTTACCGGCAGGCGGGCGCTCTGCTAAAATGCGCCGCCTCATCAGTCTGTAGGCTGCACCGTGCCATTTACTCCGGTTGACTGGGCGATTATCGGAATTGTCGCCATTTCCGCTCTGATCAGCATCAAGCGCGGCTTCGTCAAGGAAGCCCTGTCTCTGCTGACCTGGATCATCGCGGGCGTCGTGGCCTGGATGTTCGGTGCGGGGCTGTCTCTCTATCTGGTCAATTACATCGATACACCTTCAGCCCGCGTGATCGCGAGCTGCATCATTCTGTTCGTCGCCACATTGCTGGTCGGCGCCATGGTCAACTTTCTTATCGGCGAACTGATTCGCGTCACCGGGCTTTCCGGGACCGATCGTTTTCTGGGTATGGTCTTCGGCGCTGCGCGCGGAGGGCTGCTTGTCGTGGTAGCGGTCGGGCTGCTGAGCCTCGGCCCTGTACAACAGGATCAATGGTGGCAGGAATCAAGGCTGCTGCCGCAATTTCTCATGGTTGCTGACTGGTCGAAAAACCTGATTCTCGGGATGTCCAGTCAGTGGCTCGCCAGCGGCATCAGCATTCCTGCTGAGCTGCCGTTCAAGGAGCAGATCCTGCCGGCTACCATGCCGCAGGAAGTGCTTGGTAAATCAAGTTCCACTAAGTAGGGGTTGTGTCGCATGTGTGGCATCGTCGGTATCGTCGGTAAGTCGAACGTCAATCAGGCGCTGTATGACGCGCTTACCGTCCTCCAGCACCGCGGCCAGGACGCTGCCGGTATCGTGACCAGTCATGAAGGCCGGTTATTCCTGCGCAAGGACAATGGTCTGGTGCGTGATGTGTTCCATCAGCGCCATATGCAGCGTCTGGTCGGGCACATGGGCATTGGTCATGTGCGTTACCCGACAGCGGGCAGCTCGACTTCGGCCGAAGCTCAGCCGTTCTACGTCAACTCGCCTTACGGCATCACGCTGGCGCACAACGGCAACCTGACCAACGTCGAGCAACTGGCAAAGGAGATTTACGAATCCGACCTGCGCCACGTCAACACCAGCTCCGACTCGGAAGTGCTGCTCAACGTCTTCGCCCATGAACTGGCCGTGCGTGGCAAGTTGCAGCCTACCGAAGAGGATATCTTCGCGGCCGTGACCGACGTGCACAACCGTTGCCGTGGCGGCTATGCCGTGGTGGCGATGATCACCGGTTACGGTATTGTCGGTTTCCGCGACCCTGACGCCATTCGTCCTATCGTGTTCGGCCAGCGTCATACCGACGAAGGCGTCGAGTACATGATCGCCTCCGAAAGCGTTTCCCTGGACGTGCTGGGCTTTACCCTGATTCGCGACCTAGCGCCGGGCGAAGCGGTCTACATCACTGAAGACGGCAAGCTGTTCACCCGTCAGTGTGCGGCCAACCCGAAATATGCCCCGTGCATCTTCGAGCACGTCTATCTGGCGCGCCCGGATTCGATCATCGACGGTATCTCTGTCTACAAGGCGCGTCTGCGCATGGGCGAGAAACTGGCGGACAAGATCCTGCGCGAGCGTCCGGATCACGATATCGACGTGGTCATTCCGATTCCGGACACCAGCCGCACCGCTGCGCTGGAACTGGCCAACCACCTGGGCGTCAAGTTCCGCGAAGGCTTCGTCAAGAACCGCTACATCGGTCGTACCTTCATCATGCCCGGTCAGGCTGCACGCAAGAAGTCCGTGCGCCAGAAGCTCAACGCCATCGAGCTGGAATTCCGCGGCAAGAACGTGATGCTGGTGGACGACTCCATCGTGCGCGGCACCACCTGCAAGCAGATCATCCAGATGGCTCGCGAAGCGGGTGCCAAGAATGTCTACTTCTGTTCGGCTGCGCCGGCAGTGCGTTACCCCAACGTCTACGGCATCGACATGCCGAGTGCTCATGAACTGATCGCCCACAACCGCTCCACCCAGGACGTTGCCGACCTCATCGGTGCCGACTGGCTGGTCTATCAGGATCTCACCGACCTGATCGAAGCGGTCAGCGGCAGCAAAAAGATCAAGATCGATAACTTCGACTGCTCGGTGTTCGATGGCAAATACGTTACCGGCGACATCGACGAGCATTATCTGAACAGGATCGAGCATGCGCGCAACGACGCTTCCAAGGTAAAAAGCCAGGCAGTGAGCGCTATTATCGATCTGTACAACAACTAATCGAGCAAGGAGTGACGGCATGACTCAGGAATGGGATGCCGGTCGGCTGGACAGCGACCTTGAAGGCGTGGGTTTCGATACCCTCGCCGTACGTGCCGGGCAACATCGCACGCCCGAAAGCGAGCATGGCGATCCGATGTTCTTTACCTCCAGCTACGTATTCCGCACGGCTGCCGATGCAGCCGCGCGTTTTGCGGGCGAGGTGCCGGGTAACGTCTATTCGCGTTACACCAACCCGACAGTGCGCTCTTTCGAGGAGCGCATCGCCGCTCTGGAAGGCGCAGAGCAGGCCGTTGCCACGGCAACCGGCATGGCCGCGATTCTTTCGGTGGTCATGAGCCTGTGCAGCGCGGGCGACCATGTGCTGGTGTCGCGCAGCGTGTTCGGTTCGACCATCAGCCTGTTCGAGAAGTACTTCAAGCGTTTTGGCATTGAAGTCGATTACGTACCTCTGGCGGACCTGTCCGGCTGGGATGCGGCAATCAAGAGCAATACCAAGATGCTGTTCGTCGAGTCACCGTCCAACCCGCTGGCCGAACTGGTAGACATCGCCGCACTGGCAGAAGTCGCCCACGCCAAGGGTGCGCATCTGGTGGTGGATAACTGTTTCTGCACGCCGGCACTGCAACAGCCGTTGCGCCTGGGTGCGGATATCGTTGTGCACTCGGCCACCAAGTTCATCGACGGCCAGGGCCGTTGCATGGGCGGTGTGGTTGCCGGACGCAGTGACCAGATGAAGGAAGTGGTCGGCTTCCTGCGGACTGCAGGGCCGACGCTGAGCCCGTTCAACGCCTGGATTTTTCTCAAGGGTCTCGAAACCCTGAGCCTGCGCATGCGCGCTCATTGCGACAATGCCCAGGCCGTTGCCGAGTGGCTTGAGCAGCAGGATGGCATCGAGAGGGTTCACTACGCCGGGCTCAAGAGCCATCCGCAACATGAGTTGGCCCAGCGTCAGCAAAAGGGTTTCGGAGCGGTGGTGAGTTTCGAGGTCAAGGGTGGCAAGGAAGGCGCATGGCGTTTCATCGATGCCACTCGCCTGATTTCCATCACTGCCAACCTGGGTGACAGCAAGACCACAATCACTCATCCGGCTACCACGTCCCACGGTCGTTTGACGCCTCAAGAGCGTGAGTCGGCAGGCATTCGTGACAGCCTGATCCGGGTTGCGGTCGGCCTGGAAGACGTTGCAGACCTTCAGGCTGACCTGGCACGCGGTCTGGCGGCGTTGTGAGCGATTGGGCGATGAAATTCGCCAGCACCAACAACGGCCGTGTGGCTCTGGTGACCGGAGCGGCACGCGGGATCGGCCTGGGCATCGCTGCCTGGCTGATCACCGAGGGCTGGCAGGTGGTGCTGGCCGACCTTGATCGTGCCCGTGGTGCGAAAGTGGCCGGTGTGCTGGGTGACAATGCCCTGTTCATTGCCATGGACGTTGCCAGCGAGGATCAGGTAGCCGCGGGTGTGGCCGAAGTGCTCAGGCGCTTTGGTCGCCTCGATGCGCTGGTGTGCAATGCGGCCGTTGCCGACCCCCATAACACCACTCTCGAAAGCCTCGATCTGGCTCACTGGAATCGAGTGCTGGGTGTGAACCTCAGCGGTCCGATGCTGCTGGCCAAGCATTGTGCGCCGTATCTGCGCGCTCATTGCGGCAGCATCGTCAATCTGAGCTCGACCCGTGCCAGGCAGTCCGAACCCGATACCGAGGCCTACGCGGCGAGCAAGGGCGGCCTGCTGGCCCTGACTCATGCGCTGGCCATCAGTCTCGGTCCGGAGATTCGCGTCAACGCTGTGAGTCCTGGCTGGATCGATGCGCGGGATCCTTCCCTGCGTCGTGCCGAGCCGTTGACCGATGTCGACCATGCCCAGCACCCGGCGGGGCGTGTAGGCAGCGTGGAGGATGTCGCGGCGATGGTTGGCTGGCTGCTGTCTCGTCATGCCGGTTTCGTTACCGGGCAGGAGTTCGTGGTGGACGGTGGTATGAGCAAGAAGATGATTTACGCCGACTGAGTCCCGGTCACTGCGGTTCGCGACTAGGATCGCCCCTATCCCATTTGCCGCATGCCCATTTGCGGCATGCTGGCCTTGCCCGGTACGGCAGGAGCGAGCGGATGGCTATTCGCTTTGCTTGCCGAGGTCATGGTGCTGCCAGGCGACGAGGATCACTGATCGTCCCAAGCGGCGCTCAGGGTCGCCGTTTGTCCTGACTGCGTTGAAGACCGTTGTTGTTCGGAGCAGCATCGGTGCAGGGGCGAAGACGCGCTTGCTGTACTGCGATGAATGGCATTCCCCGGAGTTGTCGATTTACCGGTAGTCGATACGCCGTTTGAACGGTGAACGACGAACAGTTGAATGGACTCACGTACGGTGAATAACAATGGAAATGTCAATCATGGCAAGCCTCAGGGCGCTATCCGTAGCGGTACTGAGTGCAATGATCAGCCTTGGCTTCGCAGTATCTCCAGCTGTCCAGGCATTACAGGAGCAGGATGCCGGTGATGCACCTGCACCCGCGCAGATCGAGTTTCCGGATCGTGTCAGGACCGGGCTCGTCAACGAACGGGCTGGGTCCAGGTTGTGCATGGACCTGTCCGCCAATAACCAGGTCGTGATTTTCAATCCCTGCGATCA
Source organism: Pseudomonas sp. Irchel 3A18 (assembly GCF_900187465.1). Taxonomy (NCBI): domain Bacteria; kingdom Pseudomonadati; phylum Pseudomonadota; class Gammaproteobacteria; order Pseudomonadales; family Pseudomonadaceae; genus Pseudomonas; species Pseudomonas sp. Irchel 3A18. The sequence goes on along the minus strand of NZ_FYDI01000004.1, from coordinate 4,739 downwards.
ATCAGTCAGGCAGGCATGGATCATCGAAAAACAAGTGGGTGAGCTCAGCACGATCAAGAACGTAGGCGCCGGCGATAACCTGTGTCTGTTCAGCTCGACCGATGCCAGTGTCGTCAACATGACTGCCTGTAACAGCGAGAACTACACCTCGAACGTCTACTGGACCCGGATACTAAGGCCCTCCGGGATGTATTCATTGGTCAGTAAAGTGCAGAACGACTATGGCCGGCCTGGCGAGCTGGCCCTGCGCGCCGACAACAGTTTGACCGTTACAGACCCGGACGCAGCATCGGGAACGTGGGTTTGGCAACTCAATAGTCCGTTGCCTGATGGTGTCGCTTCAACGCCGATCTTCGCTGACGAGTTCATAGGCGATCAACTGGATGACGCCAAATGGAGTCATCGGTTACCGGGCATTCGCAACAACTGCAAGAATGTTCCGGAAACGGTCAGCGTCAGGTCAGGGTATCTCACCATCAAAACCTACAGTGGGCTGAGCAACGGGAAACTTCAGAATTACTGCGGCATGATTTCCACGGCTGACACTTTCCTTGCAAGCCAGGGTTACTGGGAAGCCTCGGTCCGGTTCAAACGGGCTTTCGGTGTACAGGTTGCTTTCTGGGTTCAAGCCCCGGCCATGGAAGTGGGCAAGCCGGAGCTGGGCGTTGAGATTGACGTCTTTGAACATGGGTCTGGTGCAGAAAGTAAAAACTATAACCATGCCATTCACTGGGATCTCTACGGGGAGCATCACAAGTATTGGGCCTGGGCCGGGTTACTGGATAGTCTGGACGACGGGCAGTTTCACAGGTTTGGCGTGTTGTGGGCCAGGGACCGATATGAATTCTATGTGGATGGGGTCATGACGAAAACGGTGCCACCTTCGGTCGCGCCGATTTCACTGGGTGACGAATTAGTCATCCTGAGTTCCGAAGTACCCAGGCAGTTCCCTCCCGAGGGGTTTGGTGACCAGTACAGCGCCCAGACCGATTTCGACGTCGACTATGTCAGGGTTTATCCATTGAGCGACTGACCGCCTCAATGGATTCGCGAAAGGTTCTTCACAAATCAGACAGGAGCAGGCTCTCTCATGCCCCGGCCCAACCTCGGATACTAAATCCCGATTTTAAGTTTTTTGGAAAAAATTCAATGGGGGTATTGACTTAGGTTCGGTAGGTGCGTAAATTTCGCGGCCTCAGCGAAGCAAAGGGTGATTAGCTCAGCCGGGAGAGCATCTGCCTTACAAGCAGAGGGTCGGCGGTTCGATCCCGTCATCACCCACCATCGTTGAGTCTGGAAGCTGTTTCACGAGGGCTTTCAGGATTGAAGCAACACATGCGCAGCGGTAGTTCAGTCGGTTAGAATACCGGCCTGTCACGCCGGGGGTCGCGGGTTCGAGTCCCGTCCGCTGCGCCATATTATCCAGATCCGGTTTTCCGGGTCCGGGATTGAAGAACCAGATGGTTGTTCAATCAGGCAGTGATTCAAACTACCGAAAGTTTGTTTCAGGTCGATTAAAAGAGTTTCAAAAGCGATACGCAGCGGTAGTTCAGTCGGTTAGAATACCGGCCTGTCACGCCGGGGGTCGCGGGTTCGAGTCCCGTCCGCTGCGCCATACAAAGCTTCAAGGCCTTGAACTCCTTGAAGCAAAAGAAAAAGCGACCTTAACCGGTCGCTTTTTTTTGCCTGCGATTTATGTAAAAAAAGCTGCGCTCATTACAAGCGCAGCTTTGTCATTCAACCCTTGTTCACCACTTCATTTCGCCCTTGGCTACTTTGGCACTCAACTCCAGTGAAGATTCTTCACCCAGTTTCGGGTAATGAGCTTTCATGGCCTTGATCAGTGCTGCGGAATCCTTGGCCTTGGCGGTTTCTGCATCGAAGGTCTTGATGTAGTTCGCGGTAAAGGCGGGCGCCTGTTCCGATTTCAGTTCGCCACTCAGGAAATGACCGGGAACGATGGTCACAGGCTTGAGCTTCTCGATGGTGGCCAGAGTTGCCAGCCAGTCCTGATGAGATTTTGTGCTCTGGGTGTCGGCCATCCACACATGGATATTGTTGGCCAGAACCACGCCGCCGATCACTGCCTTGATGGATGGCACCCACACGAAAGTCCGGTCAGGCTGAGGACCGTCTAGGCCGACGATCTGCAGTTCCTGGCCTTCAAGCTTCAGATTGTTGCCCTGAATGACTTCGGGAACGATGATCTTGCTCGGTGCGCCATCGCCCAGCTTGGGTCCCCAGTAGGCCAGCTTGCCCTCCATGGTTTCCTTGATGTGAGCGACGGTTTCGGCGCTGGCAACGACCTTGGCTTTTGGGTAGGCCTCGGTAATGGTTTGCAGGCCGAAGTAATAATCCGGATCGCCATGGCTGATGTAGATGGTGGTGAGGTTCTTGCCGCTCTTGCGGATCTTCTCCACGACCTGTTCGGCCTGAGGCTTGCCAAACTGTGCGTCCACCAGGATTGCATCTTTCTCGGCAGTGACCAGTACCGATGACACCGGGAAGATGGCCTCGGCTCCCGGGTTGTAGACATCCAGCTTCAACGGCTGGGCCGCCAGGCTGGTGCCGGCGAAGCCGAGCAGGGCGATGCTGGCAACAAAGCGTCGTGCAAATAGCGGTAGCATGAAAATCTCCATCCGGGCTGTATTGAAAGAAGCCCAGATTAGTTGAGATTTATAACCTGAAAAACGCTAGATTAGGTCCATGTTTGTTGCGTAAACCGGTCGAATAATGGACAAATTACAGGCCATGCAGGCTTTCGTCACAGTCGTCGACTGCGGCAGTCAGACTACGGCAGCGGACAAGCTCGGTCTTTCACGGCCGGTTATCTCCAGATTGCTCGCCGAGCTTGAAGAGTGGACCGGTGCGCGGTTGATGCACCGTACGACCAGACGACTGAATCTGACCGCGGCGGGTGCCGAGGTTCTGCCGCTGTGTCGGCGCATGCTCGACCTGGCAGACGACATGCGCGCTGTCGTTGCTGCGCCCGAGAGTGAGCCCAAAGGCTTGCTGCGCATTACCTCCAGCACCTCGTTTGGCCAGTCCCAGCTCACCCAGGTCGTCACCGAATTTGTGGGGCGCTACTCCCAGGTGCGTATCGACATGGTGTTGCTCGATCGCACGGTGAATCTGGTGGACGAAGGTCTGGATCTGGCGATTCGCATCACCAACGACCTGGACCCCAACCTGATTGCCCGCCGCCTGACGACCTGCCGGTCGGTGGTCTGTACTTCGCCTGCCTATCTGGAAGAGCATTCGATCCCTGACAGCCTTGAAGACCTGGCCTTGCACAACTGCCTGACCCATACCTATCACAGCAGCAGCCTCTGGCATTTCACCCGCAAGGGCGTGCCCCATAGCGTGGCAGTGAAGGGCAATCTCAGCACCAATGACTCCATCACCACTCTGCAGGCGGCCCTTTGCGGGGCGGGCATTGCACTGCTGCCCACCTACCTGGCTGCGCCGCTCATCAAGAGCGGGCGCCTGGTGCCGCTGCTGATCCGTTACCAGCCCATGGAACTTAGCATTCATGCGGTCTACACCTCACGCAAACACATGTCATCGGCCTTGCGGGCGCTGCTGGACTTCCTGGCCGAACGCTTTGCGCCTGAACCGGTATGGGATCGGGGTTGAGGAGCCTCGCAAAGCCTCGACACGAAAATTTTGTCATTTGTATCAGCATCTTTTCACTGTCTGCGTTGATCCTGTGCTGGCCTTGTTGCAGACTTACCGACGTTTTCCCGCTACAGCCCTGCTGACAGCTATCTTCCCCAGGATCCTCGATGTTTAAGTTACTGAACCTTCGTACTGCATGCTGGACGTCCGTCCTGCTGGTCATGGCTGGCTGTTCATCGCCCAAGCAGGCTGTTTACGATCACGAGCATTTCGATGATGCAGGGACTTTCTCCAGAAGCTATCCGGCCAGCGATGATTCGTCCTGTGAAGCGGGGCGGCGTGCGTTGCTGAGCCAGGGCTACATCATCACCAGCAACGATCCGAAAATGATCAGCGGGCGCAAGAGCTTCCAGCAGACGGGCGAGACGCATATCGAGATCAGCTTCAACCTGGTTTGCGCAGCCGATGTGGGAGGCGGTGGTTCGACCATGTTCGCCAACGCCCTGCAGGACCGTTACGCGCTGAAGAAGACCAATAACTCGGCCAGTCTGGGGGTTGGCGTGCTGGGTTCGGTATCGATGCCGATCGGCTCGACCGACGATTCCATGGTCAAGGTTGCCAGCGAAACTGTTGCTTCGGCCAAGTTCTATGAGCGCTTCTTCGCGCTGGTGGAAAATTTCCTGCCTCCGGAAGTGAAGCAGGCTGCGCATATCGTCGAGAAGCCCAAGACTGATTTGGGTGTGCCTGACGCCGCTCCAACGCCTGTTCCGGCACCGGCTCCCTTAGCGCCTCAGCCGGTCGAGGCTGAGCCCAAAGCCGAAACTGTTCCGCCAGAGTCTCCTGCTACGCCTGTCAGCAGCGAACCTGTTGCTGCACCTGCGGAGCCAGCGACCTTTAGCGCTGAAGATCAGTAACCCCGTAGAAGCGAATTCATTCGCGAAAGGTTTCGCGAATAAATTCGCTCCCACAATAGGTAAAGATCGTTTTACCCCATAAACAGCTTGTACGCCGGATTCTGGCTCTCGTCCCAATACGGATAGCCAATCTCGTCCAGCGCTGCGCCCACCAGATGCCGCTCTTCTTCCGGCACCACCAGCCCGGCCACCACCCGGCCATCGGCG